>DASXIT010000053.1:0-12690 GCA_036497825.1 Candidatus Acidiferrum sp. | reverse complement strand
CTCCATGGTATGCATCGAGGTAATTGCCCCTCGTTCCCTGCTACTCAATTCTGCCTTTTCCAACCGCTCTTTCAGTTCCGGCCAATTTTCAAGAGCTTCTTTAAAATTTGCATCTTCCACCTGCTCTGCCGTCACCACGATACAAACCTCGTCATCCGATATCGGTGTCACGTATCCCTGCGCACGCTCGCCCCAATAAATCTCCATGTAATCCGCCCACGGCTTCACTCGGTAATGCCTGCGGCTTGCAAACCGCTTATGCTTGCTAACCGTTTTCTCTAGACCGCTCCATCTCCTCACTCGTGATCCGCTTCCGTCCGCACCGACGATCCACTGCGCCTCTATGACTTCCGTTCTTAGTTTCACACTGTTGTTTTCGATCCCCACAACTGGGGTTTTCCACATCATCTTCACGCCGCATTCCTTTGCTTTGGCCACCAGCAACTCATGCAACACGGTCCGTCGTATTCCTATACCGCACCCGCCGTGCACATATTCTGCGCACACCTGATTTTCCCGTTGGAGAAATCGAACTCCCCGAAAGAAATGCCCCACGGACTCCGGAATTTTGATATTTAATTGTGTCAGCGCCTCTTGCGTCTCTGGAACCAACCCTTCGCCGCACGGCTTATCGATCGGATACTCCGCACCATCCGCGACCATCACCGAAAGGCCCTGCTGCCTTGCGGCTATTGCTGCTACCAACCCCGCAGGCCCTCCACCCACTACAAATACATCTGCGCCCTTTTTCATTCTGACCACCGGCCTAGTTTCTTCTTGCCTGACTCTCTCCCTCAACGGGGCTTTCTTAGATGTTCGCGGCGCGCCGGGCCAATCCCAGCGCCTGCGTCCAGAACGAAAGAGATGAATCGGCAACTTCCACTACTTCTCGAATTGCCGACACGAACTGATCTAACTGCTCTTCACTTACCACTAACGGCGGAGCGGCCTTCAAGACCATAAAATTATTTCCACATATCTGTGTCAAAATATTTTTCTCACGGAACATTTTCATCACGATAATCTGCCCGAACATTGCCGGATGCACTTTCCGAAACGCTTCATACATCGTCCGCAACACCATCTTCTTCGGGGCCGTAAATTCGATTCCGCTGAGCAATCCCATCCCTCGTACTTCCTTCACGATTTCGAATGGCCCCAGCGCTTCTCGCAACTTTGCGCGGAATCGATCGCCCAACTTCAACGCCCGATCTCCCAGTTTTTCTCTTTCAAGCACGTCCAGCGTGCCGATTCCCGCGCGCATCGACAAACTGTTCTCACTGAACGTCGAAGTGTGCACGATCGCTCTTCGCAACGAAGAGTAGACCGACTCGTACACTCTGTCAGTCATCAGTACCGCGCTCACCGGCATCAATCCGCCGCTCAACGCCTTCGCCAGAATCACCATGTCTGCCTGCACATCGAATTGATGCGCCGCGAGGAAAGTCCCAGTGCGATACATCCCCGTCTGCACTTCATCCAAGACGAACAAACTTCCATTTTTCCGGCACAATTCCTGCGCCGATTGCAGATAAGCGCGAGACGGCACTTTTATTCCGGCCTCCGACTGCAGTGGCTCCACCACGTAGGCCGCGTATCGCTTACTAGACAGCGCCTTTTCAAGTGCCTGAATATCTCCGTAGCCTACTCCTACGGTGTCTCGCAGTACTGGTCCAAATCCCTCCTTCCAGAATTCATCATTCATCAAAGAGAGTGCGCCAGTCGTCAGCCCGTGGAAACTGCTCTTCGCGTATAGGATTCCCGCCCGGCTCGTTGTCGCGCGCGCAAATTTGATCGTTGCCTCAACTCCTTCGCTTCCACTGCTCCCGAAATAAACTTTCTTTAATTCTCCGCCGGCCAATCGGCACAACCGTTCCGCCAACTCACCCGCGATTTCCGGCACATGGCTCTGCAACATCGCGGGTCCCTGCTTATCGAGCTCTTCCTTTAGCGCATGAATGATGTAGGGGTGATTGTGTCCGGCGTTGTGCACGCAGTAGCCTGACAAATAATCCAGAATTCGACGGCCGTCTTTCGTAAATAATTCGCAACCGGTGCACCGGATATATTCCACGTTCATGTCTAGGAGGTTAAGCAGCGTCACCCATTGTGGATTTACATGCTCTGCGTATGCGGAAACTCTTGCCGAGGCTGAAGCAGTTGAAACAATTGTTGCAGTCTTGGTCGCCATATTGCTCTATGGATGCCTCTCATCCACTTTCGGATGCCCTGATTTTTGGTTTTAACGCCGACAATCTTTAGGGTAACCGAATGTCCTTATTCCACGTTTAGCTAAGCTATCCAATGCCCATGCTTAGTATAATATCTCCTTATGGGAATCAACAATTCTATTAATTTGACTGATTGGGCTCTTCACCCTCACTCTTGTATTTTAAGGGTGATACTCATGTTTTCCATCGCCTCACGTGCCACTCGTCTCGTCGCATCAGTATCGCTGGATAACCTGGCGATTCCTCTGGTCGTGTGACTTCGCCCCGTCATGATTATTGGGGTGCATACAAGCGGGCGATGGCGGGCCGAAAATGCAATCTTATTCAGTTCGGGGCCATCACTCAGTGAAGTGATGGCCTTCTTTTTTATGGCGCATTTGTTTTTTTGTGGAGGATCGACCGTGTCGGATAAGTCACTCAAACAGCGCAGCAGAGCTCTAACCGAAGGATTCAACCGGGCTGGAGCTCGCGCCATGCTGCGCGCTTCAGGTCTCAAAGATGAAGATTTCTCCAAGCCGCTGATCGGCATCGCCAACACCTGGATCGAAATTGGCCCCTGCAACTATCATCTTCGCGAACTCGCCGTTCATGTCCGCAACGGCATCAAAGCTGCCGGCGGCACTCCACTCGAGTTCAACACGGTTTCCATTTCCGATGGGATCACTATGGGCACCGAAGGCATGCGTGCCTCTTTGATCAGTCGCGAAGTCATTGCCGACTCAATTGAACTTGTCACTCGCGGCAACATGTTTGATGCTCTTGTCGTTCTGGTCGGTTGCGACAAAACCATCCCCGGCGGCGCCATGGCGCTTGCTCGCCTCAATATCCCCGGCTTAATGCTGTACGGCGGTTCCATCGCTGCCGGTCAATACGATGGCCACCCCGTGACAATCCAGGATGTTTACGAAGCAATCGGTGCACACTCAAGCGGCAAAATCACCGACCAACAATTGAAGGATCTTGAATGTTCCGCCTGCCCCGGCCCTGGGGCTTGCGGCGGCCAGTTCACGGCCAACACCATGGCCCTCGTTTGCGAATTTCTCGGCCTTGCCCCGATGGGCATTTCCAGCGTTCCTGCAACCGACGCGGGCAAAGCCCATTCCGGCGAACTCGCTGGCAAATTAGTTCTCGATCTTTTGCGCAAGGATCTCAAGCCGCTGCAAATCCTCACCAAGTCCTCTATCGAGAACGCGATTGCGGGTGTTGCTGCCACCGGTGGCTCCACAAACGCTGTGCTTCATCTCCTCGCCATCGCTCGCGAGGCTGGCGTTCACCTTTCCATCGACGATTTCGATCCCATCACTTCGCGCACTTCTATCCTCGCCGACCTGAAGCCTGCGGGAAAGTACGTCGCCACGGAACTATATGAAGCGGGCGGTACCGCTCTTGTCGCCAAACGGATGCTCGAAGCAGGCTTTTTGAAGCGCGACTGCATCACCGTCACGGGCCGCACGATCGCCGAAGAAGCCGCGCAGGCCAAGGAAACTCCAGGCCAACAGGTGGTCCGCACCAAAGATAGTCCCGTGAAGCCGACCGGCGGCTTGCTCATTCTGAAAGGCAATCTCGCGCCAGAAGGTTGCGTGATGAAAGTTGTCGGCCATAATACGCAAACCTTTCGCGGACCCGCCCGTGTTTTCGATAGCGAAGAAACTGCCTTTGCTGCCGTAGAACAGAAACAGATCAAAGCGGGCGACGTAGTTGTCATTCGCTATGAAGGGCCGCGCGGTGGTCCGGGCATGCGAGAGATGCTCCAGGTTACAGCCGCATTGGTGGGGGCCGGCCTCGGTGAATCCGTTGCTCTTCTCACCGATGGTCGCTTTTCGGGAGCCACTCGCGGTTTCATGGCAGGTCACGTCGCGCCTGAAGCCTTCAATGGCGGTCCGATTGCTGCCGTGCAGAACGGAGACACCGTCGTCTTCGATTTGCCCAAGCGCACTCTTGCCGTCGACATCACCGATGCCGAAATACAAAAGCGCCTCGCAACCTGGAAGGCTCCCAAGCCGCGCTTTGCCCAGGGCGTTATGGCCAAATACGCGTTTCTCGTTTCTTCCGCTTCACTCGGGGCCATCACTTCCGTGCCAACAAATGTTTCTTCCGGCGTAACGCCGGAGTCCTCGGGGAGAACTCTATGAAGATGACCGGCGCGGAAATCCTTTGCGAAACGCTCACTCGCCTGGGCGTGAAGCACATCTTCGGTTATCCAGGCGGCGCGATTCTTCCCGTGTATGACGCTCTCGGAAAATCGAAATTGCATCACGTCCTGGTTCGTCACGAACAGGGCGCTACTCACATGGCTGATGGTTACGCTCGTTCCACTGGCGGAATCGGTGTCGCCATGGCTACTTCCGGGCCTGGCGCCACCAACATGGTCACCGGCATCGCCACCGCCATGCTCGATTCTTCACCCGTTGTCTGCATCACCGGCCAGGTCAGCAGCAAACTCCTTGGTTCTGACGCATTCCAGGAAATCGACATCACTGGCATCACGATGCCAATTACCAAGTACAACGTTGTCGTTAGCAAAGCGGAAGACATCGCACGCGCGGTTCGTGAAGCTTTCGTCATCGCAAACTCTGACCGCCCCGGCCCTGTCCTCGTTGACATCACCAAAGACGCTCAGCAAGCCACGGCTGAATTTGACTGGGACGCCTGCGCTCCCAAGCTTCCCACTAAACGCATCCGCAAGAATCACGATCAGGCGGAATTCGATCGCGCTGTCGAGCTTCTGAACGAATCAAAGCGTCCTGTCATCCTGGCTGGCCGCGGCATCATCCTTTCCGGCGCCATGCAGCAATTCGATGAGTTCGTTCGTTCCAGCAACATTCCCGTTGCCATGACTCTTCTTGGCATCGGCTGCTTCCCTGCTTCCGATCCCCTCAATTTGGGCATGATGGGTATGCACGGGGAAGCCTGGGTCAACACTGCTATCCAGGAAGCCGACTTGCTCATTGCCGTTGGCATGCGTTTCGATGATCGCGTCACTGGCGATCTACGCACCTACGCGCGCAACGCCCGCAAAATTCACATTGAAGTAGACCGCTCCGAAATCAACAAGAACGTTAAAGTCGATGCCGCGATCATCGGCGATGCCGGTGAAACTTTGCGCAATCTTCTTCCACACGTCAAGACTCGCGATCACGCTCCCTGGCTCGCCCACATCCGCGAACTAAAAGGCGATTCGGCCGTTCGCGACATCCAATCGCTTCCCGACAGCGGACACCTGTATGCCGCTCACGTCATCAACGATCTTTGGAAAGTTACTGGCGGCAATGCCATTGTGGTAACAGACGTCGGTCAGCACCAAATGTGGGAAGCGCAGTATTACCACCACAATCAACCGCGCACCCTGATCACTTCCGGCGGTCTCGGCACCATGGGTTTTGCTCTGCCTGCTGCTATCGGCGCGAAATTCGCCAATCCGGACAAAGAAGTCTGGGTCGTAGTCGGCGATGGCGGCTTCCAGATGACTTCCTGCGAACTCGCCACCATCGTTCAGGAAAAAATCAACATCAAGATCGCCATCATCAACAACGGCTTCCTCGGCATGGTTCGCCAGTGGCAAGAATTCTTCTACGACAAGCGCTACGTCGCCACTCCCATGGTCGCTCCTGATTTCGTGGCGCTCGCCAACGCTTTCGGAATTCGTGGCGAACGGGTCACCACGCGCAAGGAATGTGTTCCCACCATCGTAGCGGCTCGCGAGCACGATCAAGCCGTTTTGCTCGATTTCCGTGTAGAACAGGAAGATTCGGTTTACCCGATGGTTCCGGCCGGCGCCTCTCTGCACGAAATGATTCGCCGCCCCAACAGTCCGTTAGTAGAGACAGCCACGGAACCGTAGTGTTAAATTGTCTCTGGTGGCACAGTCACTCTTGACTGTGCTCTTGGGTTTGTTTTCCCCACCGTGAGACAAATTTGTCATTCCTCGGGCGGTATTTGTCCGAGGAATCTGCTTTGTTCTTAATAGAGTGAGTGCCAAGCTTTCTGGAGACTTTCATGCAAACCATCGTTGCCTACGTTGAAAACAAACCGGGTGTACTCAATCGCGTCGCTTCCCTCGCTCGTCGTCTGGCCATCAACATCGATTCCCTCACTGTTGGCCCCACCGAAAACGAAGAAATCGCACGCATGACCCTTTGCGCCCACACCGACGAAAAAGGCGCCCACCGCCTGGAATCTTCACTCGAAAAACTTGTCGACGTCTTGCTAGCAGAAAATATTACTGACCGCTCTGTCCTTGAGCGTGACCTCGCGCTCATCAAAGTTTCCGCCGGCCAGCAGAATCGTCCCCACTTGATGGAACTCATCAAAGTGTTTCGCGGCCGCGTCGTGGACGTCGCCCCGGAATCCCTCATCGTAGAAGTCTCCGGCACTGTAGATAAAATCGACGGCCTGCTCGAAGTTCTTCGCCCCTTCGGCGTTCTGGAAATGACTCGCACCGGCCGCATCGCGATGACCCGCGGCAATGACATCCTTCGGCCACCAGTCCAGACCTCAACCAAGAATGGCAAAATCTCTGCCGCCTGACTTTGCGACAACAGTTTTAGTCCCGCTTTCGGACTTCGCAACTTTGCAATTGCAAGAAATTCAATCGCCGCCGCGCGGCTTACGAAAGGAAATACCAACACAATGGCAAATCTTTACTATGACAAGGACGCTGACCTCTCCCTCATCCAGGGCAAAAAGGTCGCGATCATCGGCTATGGCTCGCAGGGCCATGCTCACGCCCTGAATCTTCGCGACTCCGGCGTCTCCGTTTGCGTAGGTCTACCCGAATCCAGCGCCTCACGCACCAAAGCGCAAAATGACGGTGTCACCGTGAAGACTCCCGCGGAAGCCGCCGCCTGGGCCGACGTCATCATGATTCTTGCTCCCGACACCCGTCAGCAAAAACTTTATAAAGAATCTATCGAGCCGCATCTCATCGCTGGAAAAACTCTCATGTTCGCCCACGGTTTCAACATCCGCTTCGGCGCCATTCAGCCGCCTAAAAATATCGACGTCAGCATGATCGCTCCAAAGGCTCCAGGCCATCGCGTCCGCGAGGTATTCACCGAAGGCGCAGGGACTCCTGCCCTTCTGGCCGTGCATCAAGACGCTTCTGGCAAGGCCAAAGCGCTTGCTCTTTCTTACGCTAAGGGTCTGGGCACCACGCGCGCCGGCGTTTTGGAAACCACGTTCACGGAAGAAACGGAAACCGATCTCTTCGGCGAGCAGGCGGTTCTCTGTGGCGGTGTCAGCGAACTCATCAAGGCAGGATTCGAAACTCTGGTGAACGCTGGTTATCAACCTGAAGTTGCCTATTTCGAATGCCTCCACGAACTTAAACTCATCGTCGACCTCATCTATCGCGGTGGCCTTAGTTACATGCGCTATTCCATCAGCGATACCGCGGAACATGGCGACTACCATGCCGGCCCTCGTATCGTCACTAAGGAAACTCGCGAAGCCATGAAAAAGCTCCTTGCGGAAATTCGTGATGGCAGCTTTGCCAAGGCTTGGATTGAAGAAAACGAAAAGGGCTGCCCCAACTTCCTTGCCGAGCGCAAAGCGGAACAGCGGCACATCATCGAACAACTCGGCCCCAAGCTCCGCGCCATGATGCCCTTCTTGAATCCCATCGTCGCGCCAGGCGTAGCAGAAGCTGCCGCCACCGCAAAGAAGTAACCGAACCAGCAGCGGTGGCACAGTCACTCTTGACTGTGCTCTTGGGTGACTCTTCTCTCTGGATTCCCCACTTTGCCTTTTGCGGGTGGGGCTTTTCCGGGCCTTTCCGCTCTCGGTAATCTCACGCCTACCCGTTCGTACCTTGACGGTTGCTGCATCATTTTCTTATTCAATTCAATTGGCTTGACAGAAAATATCCTTTCCGTAAAGTAGAGGCGCTATGGCGAAATCGGTTAACCTCCCCGCAATTAATCTTACTGAGCGCATCGAGCAACTCAGCAGCAAACGTCAGGAAATCATCCGCCCCATCTTGGAACATCCCCGCGAATATGTTCTCCTCAGTATTCGTGCCCTCGCAAAACGTTTGAAGACCGATCCGGCCACCGTTGTCCGCATTGTTCAGGGCCTCGGTTTCGACAATTACAAACAGTTTCAGCGTCACATTCACGAACTTTCGCTCGCTTTTGCCACTTCCCTCGATACCATGCAGCAGAGTCAACAGGATGGCGGATCCGGTCATCCTGCCACTGACGCGATCCTTCGTGATCTGAAGAATCTTCAAGGATTAAAGAACTCCCTCGACCCGGAACGCTTCACTCAACTTGCCAAACGTATTTACTCTGCTCGTCGTATCGTCGTAGTTGCCAGCGACCTCGCTGAGGTCATTGCTGATTATTTTTCTTACCAGCTCAATATTCTCGGCCTGCCGGTCTTCGCCGCCACTACTCCCGGCGCGATTCAACACACGGTTCGACCGCTAACCAACCAGGATCTTTTGATCGCTATTACCTTTCGTCGGGGCCTTCGCACAACGGTGGAAGGCGTGGAACAGGCCCGCTCTCGCGGCGCCTATTGTATCGGCATTACGGACACCTACGTTTCCCCTCTAGCTCGCATTTGTGACGAACTCTTCCTCGCCTCCGTCGATTCCCTTTCTTTTGGCGCCTCCTACACCGCCCCTATGGCGCTGATCAATGCGATTCTCACGTCCGTCGGCAATTTCCGCCGCTCCCGCACCATGCAAATCGTCCGTCAAATGGACGAAGAGCAACGCACCGGTCCCCGCTGGTCCACCACCTGATTCCCGCCTCTGAGTTGATGGCACAGTCACGCTTGCTTGTCCTGAGCCGCGAAGGGACTGTGCTCTTGGGTTTTTTCACTGTGTGCCCACACCTTCCTTTTCATTTTCCGCCCTAATCCCTTCCCAGTTTCGGCTAACATATCGCCGTGCATATCAGTCGGTCGCTCTACCTCAATAAATTTCTTTTGATTTTCGCTCTTTGCCTACTGGCCGCGCGCGGTCCAATACATCCGCAAACTGCCGCAACACATGCTCAATCGCTTGAGCCAGGGCCAAAGCCACCTGATGTTCCCGTCGAATGGAAGCAACTGGTGGGCATTTACGAGTACCGTGGTTACGACCAACAAGACGAAACCGTGATCGTGCTTGAGCGCAATCAACATTTGTTCTTGCAATCGAAACGCGCACGCGAAAAGAGCGAAGAAATTCACGAATTACAAGGAATGGTCTTGATCGCTGACCCAGACGGACGGTCTTTCGGCTATACCGAACAACGGGACGCCGGCGGAAGCGTGACGTCCTTTTCTTACCTGGTAGAAAACTTCACTCGCGCCGACGCCAGTTCCGATCCCGCCCACTTCTACCATATCACTCCCACGAAGTCCCTCAACCAACTGCGCGCCGCAGCCCTCGCGGCGAAGCCTCCTGCCGAGTTAGGTCCCTTCCGCAAGCCCGACCTGGTTGAACTCACCACTATCAATTCTTCCATTCACCTCGATATCCGCTACGCCCAATCAAACAATTTCCTCAGCACTCCCATCTATACGCAAGCCCGCGCCTTCCTGCAGCGCCCCGCCGCGGAAGCCCTCATCCGAGTGCTCAACAAACTGCGCCCCCTCGGCTACGGCCTCTTGATCCACGACGCCTACCGTCCTTGGTACGTCACCAAGATCTTCTGGGATGCCACTCCTTCTGCTGACCACATCTTCGTCGCCAATCCCCAAAAAGGTTCCAAGCACAACCGCGGTTGCGCCGTGGACCTCACTCTCTACGATCTCTCCACCGGCCAGCCCATTGAAATGCCCGGCTTGTACGACGAAATGTCCCCGCGCTCCTTCCCAACATTTCTCGGCGGCACTTCTCTCCAGCGCTGGCATCGCGATCTTCTTCGCCGTGCCATGGAATCAGAAGGCTTCACCGTCAACGAAGAGGAGTGGTGGCATTTCGATTACAAAGAATGGAAACACTACCCGATTTTGAATCTCCCATTTGAGAAACTAGGTCAAGCGTCAGCGTTGAATCGTCACGGCGTCGTTTCGCGGATTGCGGCAATCGAGTAATTCGTTGTCATCCCGAGCGGACCGAGGGATCTGCTTTTGCCTTGGCCTCTAAGGTTGTCGCAGCGAAAGATATATGATTATTCGGCTTTTCACACAAGGAGCTCTCTCTTGCAACTTTTTCGCAGTTTCCAGCTCGCCGCTCTATTCCTCATCATCGCCTCATCAAATGCCATTCACGCCCAAACTCCCAATAACCTCGAAGCCCGCATTCAAAACGTAATCTCCCGCCCGGAGTTTGCCCACGCCAATTTCGGCATTGAATTTCTCGACCTTGAAACCGGCAAGGTCGTCTACTCGCTCAACTCCGACAAACTTTTCGTGCCTGCCTCCACCACAAAACTCCTTACCGAAGGCACCGTCCTCGCCAGACTCGGCCCAGACTACCGTTTCCACACCAACATCTATCGCACTGGCCCCATCGACAAACACGGCACGCTGAAAGGTGACTTGATCCTGGTCGCCAGCGGCGATCCGAACCTCTCCAATCGCATCCAGCCAGACGGCACCCTCGCCTTCGTGGATGAAGATCACTCCTACGAAGGCCCTGCTCTTCCCGGCGATCCTCTCGCCGTAATTAAAGATCTCGCCAAGCAAATTTCTGCCAAAGGCATCCACAAAATCGATGGCAACGTTTTCGTCGACACCAGCCTCATGGCTGATGGCAGTCATGAAGGTGGCACCGATGTCGTCATGTCTTCCATCATCGTCAACGACAATCTGATCGACTTCGTTGGAAAGCCCGGCGCCAAACCAGGCGATCCCATCGATCTATCCGTTACTCCGGAGACTTCCTACATTCATTTCGCAAATAAAATGACCACTGGCCCCGCAAATTCCAAACTGAATTTCGACGCCGCCGACCCAACCACCAATCCCGATGGTTCCATCAATGTCCTCCTCACTGGCTCCATTGCCGTCGGAAGCGGCCCTCAAACCACTTCCTTCCCCGTCCCTTCTCCCACTCTATTTGCTACCGCGGCGCTTCGCGACGCACTCCGTGCTTCCGGCATCACCATCAATTCCAAAAAATCAGCGGACCCAATCAGAAATTTCACGCCATACACAAAATTCTACAAACCCGAAAATCAAGTCGCGCAGCACGTTTCCCCGCCCATCTCCGAGGATGTCAAAATCACTCTAAAGGTCAGCCAGAATCTTCACGCCGGAATGGGGCCGTACTACCTTGGCCTTCTGGTAGCTAAAGACACCAAAGATCCTTTGCGTGGTGGCTTCAAGATCGAGAACGCCTTTCTCTCTGAAGCCAAACTCGATCTCTCTGGTGCCTCCCAAGGAGACGGGGAAGGCGGCGACTGGGCCGACCTCTTCACTCCGGATTTTATTTGCCGCTATCTTGCCTATTGGAAGACGCGTCCAGATTTCCAAATCTTCTTCAAGGGTCTTCCGATCCTCGGCAAAGATGGCACTCTCGCCAAAATTCAAGTCGATAATCCCGCCGCTGGTCACGTCTTCGCCAAGACCGGCACCTTCGGTTCGGGTGACAAGCTCAACTCCCGCTTGATGTTAAATGGCAAGGGATTAGGCGGCTACGTCATGACGAAAGCCGGAAAAACTCTGGCCTTCGCCGCTTACGTCAATCACACTTCTCTTCCCAACGACGATTCCCAAATTGCCCAGAAAGTCGCTGGCCAAGCTCTCGGCGAAATTGCTGCCGCAGCTTACGATGGCGCTCTCCCCTAGGAACCGGCGCCTTATCATTCAAACAGCTCTTTGGGAACATTTCACTTGGCAAATACGTTTTTTAGGATGGAGGAAAACTCATGTTCAACCACTTCGCGCCACCGAATTTACGTTATTCGTTTGCATTCTTGATTGCTTCAATCGCGCTTTCGTCCCTTTCGCTCCCGATCTGCGCGCAAGATCAAGATAAGGATAGCGCGGGCGTCATCGCCAGCGACAAAGCCACCGCCAAAGATGTCGGTCTACCCATCTATCCCGGCTCCAAACCTCGTAAAGACAAGGATGACAATTCACCCGCAGCGAATCTCGGTTTGTGGGGTGGTGGCTCCGGCTTCAAACTTGTCGTTCTAAAAATGGAGTCGAACGACTCCCCGGAAAAAATCGCTGTCTTCTACAAGAAAGCCCTCTCTAAATACGGCCCGGTTCTCGACTGTTCCAATCCTCCGCCAAATTCTGCCGGCGTGTCGAAAGACGATTCCAAAACTCTAACCTGTGGCGACGACAAACCCGACAAGGGCGGCGTTCTTTTCAAATCCGGAACAAAAGAAAGACAACACATCGTAGCCATCCAGCCAAATGGCCAGGGTACTTTCTACCAACTCTTAAACGTTGGTGTCTGGGGATCCAAATAGTTTTCAGTAATCAGTTCTCAGTATTAAGTAAGTAAGGCTGGACGCGGCCGAAAATTGGGTGCCGCACCCTTCGTGTTTAAGGGTGCGGGTTTTTCTTTGTC
>DASXIT010000052.1:0-3097 GCA_036497825.1 Candidatus Acidiferrum sp. | reverse complement strand
CGATTATCGCGCCGACACTGTTGTTTGACGAACTCGAAGTGAAGCGAGCGGATACCAGCAAGGAAAAGTTGCCGGAATATCCGGCGCCAGATGCAAAAAAGTGACGCAGTAACGAAAAAGCGAGAATTGACGAGATGACGCTGCTGGAGAGGGTCGAGTGGCTGAGCAGGATTGTGTTTTTGGTGTTTATCCTGGCGTCGGCGGCTTTTCTGAGTGCGATAACCGCGATGAGAATCGCGATTCACGGTCGAGAAGTGTCCATGCCCAATCTGGTTGGAAAAAATGTAAGTGAAGCCAACCAGGCGCTGCGCTCAAAGGGCCTGATCCTCAGGGTAGCGGACCGCGTCTACAGCGATTTGCCAATCAACCAGGTGGTCAGGCAGACGCCGTCGCCAGGAATGCTGATGAAAGTGTCACAACAGGCGCACGTGGTGCTCAGCCTGGGTCAGCGAGAATTGGAGATTCCGCCGCTGGAGGGAAACACGCTTCGCGTCTCGCGAATTGAACTGCTGCGCGGTGGATTGCAGGTAGGAGAGGTTTCCACGGTGGTGCTTCCCGATGAACCTGCGGATACAGTCGTGATTCAAAATCCAAAGCCGGGCAAGGGCGGCGCAACGCCGCGCGTGGACGTGCTTGTCGCGGGCGTGCCCAAGGACGAGACGTACGTCATGCCGTACCTGATTGGACTGAGTCAATTGGAAGTGGACCGGCGCCTGGAAGTGGCGGGATTGCGGCGGAAAGCCAACTATGTGAACGCGCCGCAATGGCCCCACGGTGCCGTGATCGACCAGAGCCCGTTGGGCGGCACCAAGATTCCAGGGGCCTCCGAAGTCGAATTGACCATAGCGAATTGACCTGCTGAAAATCCGAACAACCTAAAATGACGGAACAAAATTGCGGGGAAATGCGTCTACGAAAGCAGACGCGCGGGGAGGGGTGTATGTGGAAATCGGTGGCGTGTGCGGCGGTGAATCTGGCGATTGTGCAAGCGGGATGGGCGCAGAAGCCCATACGGGTGGACGTCAACCTGGTGAACGTGGCATTCACGGCGAGAAATGCGCAAGGGGCGCTGGTCGATAATCTGACAAAGAATGATGTGGAGCTGTATGAAGATGCGATGCAGCAGAAGATCGAGTTTTTCTCCAAGAGCACAGACCTGCCATTGACGCTGGCACTGATCGTGGATGTCAGCGGAAGCCAGGATCACTTCGGTAAGCAGCATGAGAAGGATCTGCAAGTGTTCTTGAATGAAGTCGTGGGGCCGAAAGACCGGGTGTTTCTCGTCTGTTTTGGAAACCACCTGAGACTGGTCAGCGACTACACGAATTCCGCAGACGACATTCTGGAAAAGTACCGGGAGTTTGACAAAGGAAAGAAGCACTTTCCGGAAATTGGGCCAGAGGAAGAACGGGATTTGGGAACGGCATTCTACGATTCGATCTATTACAGCGTGGCGGAAAAGCTGGCGCAAGGAGAGGGGCGTAAGGCAATCCTGATGTTCAGCGACGGGGAAGACAATTCGAGTTCGCACAATATGATGACCGCGATCGAAGCAGCGCAGGCGGAAAACGTGGTTTTCTATGCCATTCGTTACACCGAAACGAAACACGGCCGCCTGAATGCTCGGAACAAATACGGAATCAGCGTGATGGACAGAACCGCGAAAGAAACGGGCGGAGAACATATCGATGCGGAAAAAACCGATCCGCATACATATTTCCGGCAAATTGCAGAGGAATTGAGAACCTCGTACGAGTTGGCGTATTACCCCACAAACAAGACAAAGGACGACACCTTTCGCAAGATCGTGATCAAACCAAAGGATGAAGAAGTAAAGATACGCACGAAGACAGGATATTTTGCGCACTAGGAGTGGCGGCGCAACTCGGGGTATAAAGTAGAGTTAGTTCCAGGGACCCCGATGACGACAGCCGCATTGTCTGCGTACCGGACAATTTTTACTTGGATCGTACCCGCCTTCGGATTTCATACCGCTCACCGAACAGCATGGTATCTGCGACAGCCGGCAACGCCAGTTCCCTGCCCCAGGATTGTCTGATGCTCTGGAGGAAAGGCAAATTATGAAGTGGCTCCTTTCGATGATAGTCGTCGCAATGCTCGCTCCGCACGGTTTTGCCGATGATAAGAAAAACGAGACAAGGCCTGCGCAGTCGATTGCGGAGCTGCGGCAACAAATCGAAGCCATCCTGAAGGACACGCACACACCGGGAGTTTCGGTTGCGATTGTGCATCGCGACGGGCCGGAATGGGTGGCCGGCATCGGCAAGGCCGACGTAGCCAGCGGGCGCGACGCCACAGACGAGACCCTATTTCGCATCGGTTCAACCTCCAAGGCATTCGCTTCAATGTCGATCCTATTGTTAGCGGATCAAGGCAAGTTGTCGCTGGATGATCCAGTAAGGAAGCTGGCGCCGGAAGTATGGTTTCAGAATCGCTGGGAGTCCACCGATCCCGTGAGAGTGGTCAACCTCCTGGAACACACCACGGGCTTGGACGACATCCATTTGCGGGAATATGCCAAAAACGCGCCGCAGATGAGCTTGCGAGATGCGCTGGACTACGACCATCACTCGAGGATTTCGCGATGGCCGCCGGGAACCCGCACGTCATATTGCAACTCCGGACCCGCGGTTGCAGCGTATATCGTCGAAAAAATAAGCGGCCAGAAGTTCGAGGATTTCGTGCAACAAAACTTTTTCACGCCAATCGGCATGAAAACGGCCACGTATTTCAAACCGCAATCCGGAAAAGAGACCACGCTGTATCACGGCGATGGAAAAACGCCCTATGAATACTGGAACATTATCTTTCGGCCGGCAGGCTCCATCAATGCGTCGGCGCAAGATATGGCTGCGTACGTACAGTTTTATCTTAATCGCGGGGTGGCCAATGGAGTGCAAATCGTGCCGGCGGCCGATATCGATCGCATGGAGAATCCAAAGAGTGGATGGGCGGCAAAAGAAGGATTAAAGAGCGGATACGGATTGAGCAACTACTGGAGCGTTGAAGATGGGTTCGTGTACCACGGGCACAACGGGGGAGTGGAAGGCGGCCTGACGGAGTTGTCGTACATGCC
>DASXIT010000051.1:0-24724 GCA_036497825.1 Candidatus Acidiferrum sp. | reverse complement strand
TGTTCTTGCATCCTGAAATAGCCCAAATAGCTGCCGTTGTGGGAAAGGATCTCGGGTTGTGGCAATGCAGCCCCTGGTCCTTCCTCGTCTGGATAGCCAAGAATGAATTCACCTGCTTTGATCGCTGGACCAGAGCCGGGCATCGGCTCGACGCCCGTTCCCTCGATTACTGGCTGCGAAAGTCGATCGCGGTAACCGAAGTGTTCGCGAACAGAGTCGTATGGTGGTATGGCCTCCAAGTCCAATGAAGAGAGAACCTCCACACCGGCGCATTGTGAAAGATATTTTTGGTGCTCTTCTTTGCATCGCTCGCGTTCGGAAACATTGCGGGCGTACAGGATCGCGATGGCATGGAGATCGGGGCTTGCCATTCCTCCCATCCAATGGTTGGAGTGATTCGCTCCAGTCATGCCCAGAATCTCCGCGCGGGCTGCCATGCCCTGGCGGAACTCTTCAGGAAAGGTAGCCAAGGATGCCTGACTCACGCCGAGAGCTTGAAGTCCGTTCCAAGTGAATGCTATGGAAACCCATCTGGAGTCCACGTTGCCCGGTGGGGCGGTCTTTGCGGTGCCCACCTTGTCGATAAGGCCCGCCAGCCAAGCCTGCCCACCCACTGGCTGTCGAAAAGTTAGGAACTCGTATCGCCCTGTGAAAGCAGGTGGGCGGGAAATCAGAAGATGCTGGATATCGTCAAACACTAGCACCGTAGGCTCCTTTTACGCCGCTCTGTGTGATCGTTCTTGGAGCGGAGGTTGTGAATCGTAGACGGACGGCCTCCCACAAACCCTCGATGAGACCGCTCCTATTGCATCTGGTCGAGCATTTCAGAAAAGGCTGCCTTAAGCTTGAGGGCCTTCTTAATCTCGTCGGCTGTTACGTACGGATACTCGCCGTATTCCAAAAAGCTTGGGCACTGGTGCTCTCGAACGAACTTGACGACCGCGGGAGCATTCGTCTTCCAGTCCGCCGGAAACCCTTCGAGGTTCTCAAAGACCGTGTTAATGCCGGTCGCATTGAACAGGGCGATTGCATCTTCGGTGTACTTGTCGAAATCGGTGTCGAATATTCCCTGATACATGAAATACTTGTCCTTCCCGATGTCGAAGAGGACCCATCTCAAATAGTGGAGCTTGAGCACGGCAACAGCATTGGGCGTCTGCCTCACTGCTGCCTCGAGATTCTTTCCGTACTGGCGGATCGCGTCTTCGGTCCCGGGTTTGGTCTTCGCGATAATTGTGAAGCCATAGCACGCGGGAGTCCTCGGAAACACCGGGCCGTATCTTCCCTGTTCCAGCTTAAAGTACCCCTCCTTGGGGATTGCCATTGCTGCGGGTTTCGTCCAATCTTTTTCCTTGTAACCTGCGCTTGCTTGAGTTTTAGTCGAATCACTGCCGGGCACTACCGTTGTTGCCATTTCATTCTCCTTGTGCGCCGGTTAAAACCGGCGAGGTGTAGTGTACAAAAAACTCATACGAAAGTGCACTAGCAACCCACACCGGCCCGCTTGCACAACGACGGGCCGGCGTGGTTGATACTCACCGACGGTTTTCTGTTTCAACCAGGTTCTCAGTCGGCTCCTGCCGCTACGCGCTCTGCTACCCTCGTCTCGACGACATGACGAATCAGGCGACGGGTCCGTTCGACGAAAGCAAGCTTGTCTGCCAAGCAACTCTCCAACAGCACACCGACTCCGTGGTGTCCCGCTGCGTCAGCTGCCGCAATCAGGGCCATGTACTCTCCAATGCGAAGGTGCGTGAGATGGACCACCTTAGCCAAGACGAAAATCTTCTTGGCGACGGGGGACTGAATCTCAGTGAGTTCCTTGCGGAAATCTTCCATGAAAATTTCCTGCAACCGCCCATTGAGCTTTACAGGTTGTTCACCAATAATTTTGAAGCATTGATTCAGTTTCGCCACAACACCCTGGGAAATGAATGCCCTCGCCTCCAGAGCTTCCTTGATTTCTGGGTCTTGCGCCAACTGACCGATTTCTTGGTAGACGTTGGTGGCCTTCTCACTGCCCTGGAGCACATTACTGAGAAGTAGTACAAACGTTTCTTTCGGAGTTCTAACTGGCATAATTCCTCCATTTTTGAAATCTTGTGAGTTTGAGTTGACTGATTCGAGATCTGCACCTCGCGCTAATCCCATTGCAGGATACTGGCCAAAGCGAACTTAAACAGAAGCGTAGGCTAAACAGTGATTTCGAAAGTAATTAGGCCGAGGGTGGTTTTCATCGTGAATGCTAACAGTTGAAAAAGTACTATATTTCGGGAATCTACGAACACGGGGAGGTTTTGGACGGATCAGCGAATACCAAACTTCGTTGTTTTGTTTCCCAGCCGACCATTGACATCTGTTTCATCGTGGGGCTAATCTCTAGTAAAGTTCCTATCCTCTTGATCTTCTACCGTTCCCGTCCAAACGGCAAGCACATGTGAGGTTTACCTACATGCCTGGCCCAAACCGTGACTCTTCGGGATCGAAGGTTTTGGCTTCAAACGACAGGTTGCTAATCTCGCAAGAATTAGAATTACCACTCACTCCGAGCAGCTCGAAACTGACGCAGGAGACTTTCCGCCATTTATTTGAAGCTGGGGCCGACGCAATGGTGATTGCTGACAGTCAGGGCCGCATCCTTCGAATGAATAGTCAGACGCATACAATGTTTGGTCACCAGGAAGACCAGCTGATCGGACAGAGCGTCGAGAGGCTAATGCCAGAGAGGTACAGGCTTGGTCATAGTGACCACCGAGCTCACTTCATGGCAGCAGCCCGTCGACTCCCGATGGGAGAGGGCTTGGTGCTGTTCGGCTTACGGAAAGATGGAACAGAGTTTCCAATTGAGATTAGCCTGAGCCCGTTGGAAACGGAAATCGGGATCGTAGTTATTAGCACTATTCGCGATGTCAGCGAACGGAAAAATGCCGAAGAGATGCGTCAGCGGCTAGCTTTCGAGACGACACTTTCAGAGCTGTCTGCGGCTTTCATCAACCTTCCTGCGGATCGAGTGGACCAGGAGATTGTGAATGGATTGAGGCTTCTTGGGGAGGCACTCGACGCCGATCGAGGTGCGCTGGGCCAAGTAGATCCACAGACGGGGGGATTTATCGTTACCCATTTCTGGACGCGGCCGGGATTTCCTCAATTCCCCGAACGAATCATTGCAAACACCTTGCCTTGGCTGGAAAGCCGCATACTTAGGGGTGAGATCTCATATACGGAACGCCCAGACGATCTGCCACCAGAAGCAATCCGCGAGCGTAAATTTATGGAGGCCCAAGGACAGAAGTCCTCTTTGGTGGCGCCGCTTCGGATTGGCGGCAAGCCTGCGGGCGCTATGTCGAGTGGCAGTTTCCGCAAGTATCAAAAGTGGGATTCGGTTGTGATCGCAAGATTTCAACTTGCTGCAGAAATTTTTGCAAACGCCCTATCACGCAAACAGGCAGACGAAAATCTTCACCTGGCTTACTCGGAAATTCGTCTCTTAAAAGAGCAACTTGAACGGGAAAATGTTTATTTGCGGGAAGAAATCAAGCTCGAACATTCCCATTCTGGCGTGGTTGGAAATGGTGCGGCAATTCGAGCCGTACTGAAAAAGGTTGAACAGGTCGCCTCGACTCCTTCGGCAGTCTTAATCCTCGGCGAAACGGGTACCGGCAAAGAGCTCATCGCCCGAACCATCCACGATTTAAGCACCTGCAAAGACAGGCCGATGGTCAAAATCAATTGTGCGGCCCTCCCTGCTTCCTTGATCGAAAGTGAACTTTTTGGCCGCGAAAAGGGCGCTTACACTGGTGCGCTCTCCAAGGAAATTGGCCGGTTTGAGCTTGCGGACCGCTCGACAATATTCCTGGACGAAATTGGCGAACTCCCTGTGGAATTACAAGCAAAACTGCTGAGAGTGCTGCAGGAAGGTGAATTCGAACGTCTGGGAAGCTCCAAAACGATACGCGTAGAGGTGCGAGTAATCGCCGCAACCAGTCGAGACCTGCAAGCTATGGTTAAGGAAGGCAAGTTTCGTGAGGATCTGTTTTACCGCTTAAATGTTTTTCCGATCCTTATCCCCCCTTTGCGGGACCGCCCAGAAGACATGCCGCTTCTTGTTTCGCATACTTTGAAGGATCTGGGCAAACGAATGGGTAGGAGCGTGGAGGGGATTAAAGCTAGTACGCTCAAGTCCTTTCAGGGTTATTCATGGCCTGGAAACGTGCGCGAACTTCGCAACGTGATCGAGCGCAACCTTATCCTTCATCCCGGCCCTCTTTTTCAAGCCGATCCGCTGGATCTGAACTTCGCCGCTGGTCGCGAAACCAGCCCATTGAATGTGGTGGAAAGCGACCATATTCGTCAAGTTTTGCAGTCGACCCACTGGCGCATACGAGGCCAAGGCGGCGCCGCGGCGGTTCTTCGTATGAAACCAACAACCTTGGAGTCAAGGATCAAGAAGTTAGGAATCAGACGACCAGTGTAGCGTCTCGAATACTTCGTGTTAATCCGAAATCCAAGTTTTACATAATCTTTTCCCCACTCTCAAGGCATACTCAACTCAGGGCAACCCATTCTAGAATCGTGCTTTAGTCGTTTATCCCGCCGCGGATCTCTTCGGCATCCCGCTTGCACTTGAATTGGAAAACTATCGCTTCAACTGGCGCAAAGGATCAGTACCTCTACTAGAACGGGGGGAATATGATGATCATTGAGCAGATGGACATCGCTGTACCTCACACAGAAATGAAGCGAATAGCCGGTGCGCTGGAATACCTGACAGACCCTACTCGGCTGCTGATTGGATGTTTGAGTTGCCGCCTCTTTCTAGGATTACCGGAGGAGGATATGTTGCGGGTCGAAGCACACTGGGCAAGTATGGATGATTTGATGCGTTACCTTCAGTCGGACACTTACAAGAAGTTCCTCTTGTTGATGGAATTGGGCGCGACTGCCCCCGTACTTAAGTTCTTTACGGTTCTTGAAATTCAGGGATTCGATCTTGTGAGAGAGGCTCGGAATCCGTCGGACCAACTCAAATGCCTATAAGTATTTTGGGATTGTTAATCGCAGCGAAGGCTTGAGGACATCAGGAATGGCGTGAATGATTGAGACGCAACGACACTGCGGAGCTTTCTATGTGAAAAGCCTTATGGAAGAAATTACCCTTGTGGCTTCCTTCCTTAGCCCTCTAACGAGGTGTCACCCTTAGAGCAGAGAGACCCAGAGATGCAAAGTGAAGAAAAGAGAACCTGGCGAGACAGACTTCTTGAAGAGTTGAAGAAACTCTGCATAGTCGTCATCTATTTTTGGATCCTTTTAAGCGTCTTTGCACTTTATCGAGCGATGATTTTGACCCAGTATCAGATCAGCTTCAGCTATACGCGGAGTTTCGGTTTTGCTTTTATCAACGCATTGGTACTAGGCAAATTCATGCTGATTGCAGAGGCCCTCCACGCTGGGGAACGGTGGCATAGCAAAACCCTTTTGTATTGGATCCTATTCAAGTCCGCAGTATTTTCCACGATTTTGCTGGCTTGTCACATCTTGGAAGAGGTCTTGGTAAGAATGTGGCACACAAGGTCCATGGCCCAGGACTTTTCCAATGTAAACAGAGCAAATCTCAACGAAATCTTCTCCTTGGCGATCATCATGTTTGTCGTCTTAATTCCATTTTTTGCCGCCAGAGAATTCAGTCGGGTCCTGGGAAAGGGCGCGCTGAAATCGCTCATGCTCAATCGAGGAACGGAAATTGGCACGTCATCTTCTTGAGCGGGTAGCATTTTGTTGAGGGAGTTGCACGTGGAAATCCCAAGGATGGAATGCAACATCAAATTTAGGAATGCTGTATGCCGGGGCGGGTCCTTCCGAAAGAGGGGATCCATTCGCGCTTTGTAAAGAATCGGTCTTCGTCAAAATTTCCCGTGTTCGCTGCTCCGTCTGCGACCCAGAGCACCTCGCACTGAGGCTCACGTGAGCGAGGTAACTGCCCTGCGCGATATATCGCCGCAGCAACCGCCACGGCACAATCGTCTTTCCCGCGACTGGCCGCGACTTCGTAATTCCCATCGCGTCTTTCTTCAAGGCGTTTCAGTTGGCTTCGCAGGATATCCGAATCTGGGAGAGTAACTCGTCCTGCCCGTAGTTGCTCTCGAAGGAAGTCAAAGACCGGTTCCGATGCAGCTCCGTTAGTTACCAATCTTTCGTACCGTACGCCCCGCTCATTCATGAATTGGGCTGCTATGGGGAGGCTCTGCTGATCGCCGACGGCGTTCTGTACCCCATAAGCTTCGTACGCGCTCTCGATTTCCTTCAGGTAATCGTAGACGCGATGGAGTTCGCCGTCTTGGACGCTCCAAACTCGAAGCCAAGGAACGACGAGACGGTCATCTTCGGTTCGGACTGCGATAGCGGCCGCGCAATCATCCGAGCTGCTGGCGAAGTCGCACCCGCCTGCGGCGTTGCCCTTAACTTCTCTTGGTGAGAACGCAGACTTGCCCAAGGCCATCGCTGCATCAACAAACTCTGCCGGTAACAGAGCTGACCGTGCCTCAACAAACTCCCCACTGAAATATAACTTATAGTATTCGGGCCGATTTTTTCGGGCCTTTGCCAGTTCTTCAGAGTCCGTCAAGGTGGGGTTCCACTGCTCGGAGGAACCTCGAAAGAACAACACTCCATCGTCGAATCGATTCTTCCACTGCGAATAGATTGGCCCACTCTTGGGGCCGGGTAGCGTACTTGTAAGAAGATACGAATTCTCAACAGTCGCCAAACTGGGCGTAAGAGCATCCACGCAATCCTGATAATTTGCCGTCGAAGAGTCGTTTTTAAAGTTCGAGCCTTCGTCAATCCAAATGGCAGGACACGTGTACCCTTGCAAAAATGCGGGCCACGAGGGAATCGTGCGAATCGTGATGCCCGTAGTAAACGTAATCGCGTCGGCGGCGTCTGAAGTTACGAGTTCATTCAAGTTCATTGAGCGAACGCGAGCGCGAACGATATCGAGCGCTGCCTTTTGCCCTTGCCGGAGAGTCGGAGCGGTGAGAATTATCGTCCATACTTGGCCGGTAGGCTGAGGTCTGCGTATAGCCTCGTAGGTCATCAATCCCGCGCAAAGCACAGTTTTCCCCCCGCGTCTGCCGACCGCAATCGTTCTCCGAGAGGTTGACTCTGCGCGATAGCTACGAAGCCACGCGTTCAAGCCCATACGGTCGGTTCCAACACGCCAGATTTTCGATTGCGCACGGCTTAACGGCGCGCCTATTCCTGAAAGTACGAAAGTGCGCTGGTAGACCGACATCCCGCCTTCCGGCTCCATCCATCGATCTAGAAACTTTTCAACGCCAATATTCTCAATCATTATGCGTTTCCTCGGATTTCGTAGGTTTAAATGCTGAATTCTGTCCGTTTTGCATCGTTCGCTGCATCAATAGATCGCTAAGCGTCTGGGGTCGTGGGCGCGCATCTAAACTCAATGATTTGAGTAACCTAGTTAAGTTTCCCGTCAGCCAACTAACTCGCTCCACCAGCGGAGCTAGCTCTGCCTTGGGCGCACGGATTACAGCGCGACGGACGCGTACAATCGCGGCATAGGTCGTCGTTGCTGCCTCCACGAGTCCGAGACGGCTTGTTGAGGGATCCGCGCCACACTCTACGAGTAAGTTCGCTCGAAACGCCTCTACGTCTGATTCAAGTTTGTTCGCGCGTGCATCCGTGCGATCTCGCCAGCTTTTGAGGTTCGCAAGGCCCGACTGTGCCATCGCCTTACGTGCGACAGTGCTTATCTTCCGTTTGCGCTCAGAAAGCGCAAGATTACTTGTTTTGTTACTCATCACTAAACCTCGTGTTTTCTATTGCTAACCGTATGCTGTGCATAAACTGTGCTCATGGCTGAAAACGCGTTTTCAGCCCTAAAAGCCACGCGTCTAGGTCTTTTCGATCAACGATCTGCTTGCGCCCCGGTTTTGAAAAGGCCAAGTCTCCCGTTGCGATGGCGCGTCTCAACGTCTTTACAGCGAGGGAGCAGTAAACGGCGGCTTTCGGGAGATCGAGCCATCGATTCGGATGTATCTCAACAATATCCATTTTCAATTCCTGTCTTACTGGCGCTAGAACGCCAAAATCTCGAAAATATTAAAAAACGCAGCTACGGCGAAATTTGCGATTCCACCGCTACCGTAACGACCGAATTTGCCAAGTTGGACTAAAGACTCGTGCCGCCCCGTTTGTCGTTGACCCATACACTAGGAATAGCGGGAATCGGCGTCCTACGCGTCGTAAGCGGCTTTCGGCAGTGCTTTGCTGGCAAACCGCGCTTTCATCGCCTTGCGCCGTGCTTCAATCTCGGCATCCGTCAACGGTGGTGGGATTCTGTAGATTCTCTTGCCAGCCGCTTCGTTGAGCAACGAATTGGCTTTAACTCTCGCTTCATCGAACGTGATGTTGGGAAATTTGCCCAGCACTTTGACCATGAGACTTCCAACCGGAGAGTTGACCGATGGCGTATCGGCGCGTGCGAAATACACTTCCGATTCGGCCACAAGGATTCTCCTTAATTTTCAGTAAGGCAAGCCACGTAAGCGCCGCGTTTCGGCTAGGCGTTCCTTGTAGTCGTAGAATGGTTCGTCCGTTTTTCGATAGCGCTTCGTGATGGCATAGAACTCGGGTGGGTACTCGACATCACTGCTCGTACAAGCATCGAGAATTCGCCCACACCATTGAGCCTTGCTTTCATCCGGCCTCGGTTTGTTTACTCTCGCAATTTCAAGAAATGGAGCAAAGCGAGCCGAGATTGTCCGAAGGCCGATTTTTGCCCATCCCTTGGGAAGAGTTATAAGTCGGTCGGTAGGGTCAAACACTTTTTTCTCCTTCGCGCTTCTTACCGACTTACTTCTTCTACTTCTTAAGTCTTCTTCGGGAGCCTCAACTTCTTTGTTTTGTAGCCCGTCATCGGAGTGCCCTCCGCATTCTTGCGGTGTAGACTCCGCATCCATGCGGACTTCACTCCGTATATTTGCGGAGTGCTCCGGTGTAGACTCCGCATTTTTGCGGACTGCATTCGCGTCGTATTTCAGAATACGAATCGCCGAGGGCGTGAATCGATTTCCTCGGTGCTCGACGGCGATATATTTACGGTTCAACTGCGAGAGTTTCCTAGTGAGCTTGTCCGCACTCCACTCGAAACCTTTGACCATTTCCGATAGATTACCAATTGCCAACCCGTGATTCTTTCCTTTGCGCCAATCCGCACGGCAGAGTAATCGCAGGTAAAGCTTCACCGCGTCGCCGTCAAGTTGGTCTAGATGTTCATCGAAACCCCTGCGAAATTTAAGCCAGCCTGCTAGATTCATATTGCGTCTTTCAGGATTTCTGAATTCCCGTAAATTTTTTCTTTACATGCTGGCCAGTTTTCGTAGCGTCGATGCCGGTAACGACGACTCGTAGCAGCATCGTAGCTCGGCGGTTCGGGCGCGGCGGTACGAGTGAACCTTGGCCTCGACCTGCGGACGAAGCTCCATCCCGAGCTTCCAGTTAATTGGCACGGAAGATTCATCGTCGATTTCGCGCAAAGCTTGGACAACGAAGGAAAGCTCGTCGCGTTGGTCGTCGGACAGGTTCACCAGTCCGCGTAAGTATTGAGATAAGGTGCAGGTATTGATTCCCGTGAAATTTGAAAGGATGATTTGCGGAGCGCGAAGTTCGCGAATTATCGCACCGGCCTGCTCGTAATTCATATCGTCCTCTGTTCTAAATGTTCTATTAATTTCTGCGGTCAAAAAATGGGGAGAAACAACACGTCTGGATGGGGTATCCAAAATGTTCTTCATGTAATTGGTAAGGGATTTTTGCCCAGAAAAACAATGACCGCTGGAGTCTTGGTGGTGTAATTCTCTATATATAGGGACGATAAATCAAAACCTATAAGCGAAAACATGCGTAAGTCTCTCAAACAAATAGACAAAATAGTTTGGGACAGTTTGTGACTTTTGAGAGCTATGGCAGAGATTCATCCCCGAAGTCCTCGTGGAGCGGAGCATCCGAAGCATCTCCCCGGCTCGCTCTATCGAAGAAGTGGGCCGGACCCTTCACAATTCTCTTGGAAAACTTATCTTTGGTTTCGCGGACCTCGGCCAGCCACTTTGGATGAGGGCCTTCCGTCACGGGGTAGCCTTCATCTAGACCAACATCTACTAAGACCGGAGTTACATCGAGGTTGTCGAGTAACGACGCAATTTCGGCGGACGGCCCTAATTCGTGCAGCGCGACCAGCACGTCATTCACCATGCGCCCCAATTGCGACTTGCTTACTCCTGCTTGAGGGGAAATATCTCTGAGAGACACCTTGTTGACGCGGTTCTCGACGAAGTATCCCACTTCATCTCTAGACACGCGACCAGCTTCTTGCAGGGAGTCAAGTAAATCTGACAAACCCTGTTGTCTGGTCTGTTGCTCCTGAGCCTGTTCGCTCGCTCCCGCTTTTCTGGTATCAATTATGCCAACGACCCATTTAGTCTTTCGCCCAGAAAATAGGTATTGGAGTTCCCGGACGCTTTTCCGTTCCATGATACGCGCAACGGCTTCCTTGATTTGTTCCTCCGCTAAATCGAGGTGCGGCTTAATGCGGGAGACAAGCGCTTTCGCTTCGGACCTTACAAGGTCCACGGCTGGAGCGGGGAGACCCGCAGGAAGCCCGACCCGGATTCCCTCGAAGATTTCGATTGCCTCGTAGGATATTTCTTTCGGCGGCGGGCAATTCTTCTTATCGTCAGAGGTAACCCTTCCCGGAGCGGAGCAGACTTCTTTTTTCAATCGCCCCGGCTTATCGCATCGCCCTGTCGTGCTCACGCGGCACGTCTCGCAACGCTTGCTGTAATTTCTCCGCTTAGCGGCGGCGATTGCAATTTCGAACGATTTGCCACACCGCTTGCAGTTCAATGTCAGAAACTCCGCGTCAACTTCCGCCTGTAATTTCTCGGTCAATTTGTCCGATTCGGTTTTCATCGAAACATCACCCGTTCCTTAATCGTCCTTGCCACCTGAATTACTGAACCATTCCGCTTTAGTTCAATTTCCGAAAACTCATGCGCGACGAGAAACTTCCCAACGTCTTCGAGCATGTCGCAGATTCTCGCGAGGCCGCACGATTGGCCGGGACATTCAGGCTTGTCAACTAAACACCAAGGACGCGGCGTCATCTATTACTGCCTCCCAAACAAAAATCTATCGTCGTTCACTCTGTCATTTCAAAGATTGACAAATTTCTTCGCTATTTCGTCTGGCTCGGCTTCCTCAACGACAATCACCACGCCGCGATAATTCGGACTCCACTGAAAGTGCCGCCTGACAACCTTAAAATATTTCTGCTTTCCACCCCACGTCAGGTCTATCGAGTCACCCGGTAAAGGGAGAAATCTTGGCTCGCCCTCCCGGAAAACAATATCTCCGTCTTGGCACTCGTCATGCGGTTCTTTCTCTCCCGAGGGTAACCAGTTAAAAATCACTCCAAATTCTTTCAACTGCTTTTCTACTTTCATTCTGAAATTCTCCCTTCACTACTCTAAACTACGAGCACGCACTTAAAACATCGTTCGCCCGAGGAAAACACGAACAAACATTGATGCGTGATTTAGCCCCAGAAAGTACGGTTGACCGAACAAATGTGGTTGCGCGTCACATCGGAAATTGTGCACAAAGTGTGCACGTTCGTAGGGAAAGATAGGGAACATACGGGAACGTAAGGCTAAGTTGCGCTCGCGTCTATTTCCTAGAAAAATAGCGGTTTAATTGTGTTTTGAGTGCTTTGCGGGTAATGAAGGAAATGCGGTAGTTTGAATCCTAAGTCTTGCGCGTCTGCCAGTTCCGCCACTCCCGCACCGGCATTTCCGATGATACTGGTTTTCAGCTGTTTTTTGCCAGCCTCTCGAAACTACCATTTTCCGCGTCGGAAAGCGCTGGCATAAAAGCCAGCGCTACAGGGGGCCTTGGCTGCCGCACCCTGGTCTTACGGGGTGCGGGTCTAGATTCTACACAAACTCAAAATGCGGGGGCATGCCGCTCGCCTTCGGCGATTAGCCTTTCAATGTTCTCGACGGATTGGATTCCGCCGCGCGCGCCAACCGCCGCGCAATTTAGCGCTGCTGCTGCGCAGGCAAATTCCAACTGGCGCTGCAATTCCCAGCCCTTTAAAGATGCGTAAATAAATCCTGCATGAAACGTGTCGCCCGCGCCCGTTGTGTCCACAGTTTGGACGCGATATGCCGGCGAATAAATAAATCGCTCCCCGTCCCAAGCCAGTACGCCATCTTCTCCCAATGTCGCCGCTGCCAAACGGCACCGGTAGCGGCGCGTAACTTCTGGGAGCGATTTGCGCAAATCATCTTCGTTGGTGAGTCGCCCTGGAATATCTCTGCTGGTAATCAGGAAATCGATGTTCGGGAGCAGCTTTTCATACCCTTCGTAGAGATCGTCGAGATCGGCGACCACTGGAACTTTCGAGGCGTGCGCCCATTGCGCCGCCTGCGTGGCTGCTGCCGTATCATGGCCGTCGAGGTGCAGCATGCGCGCATTCAGAATCCATGCGCGCTGCAATTCGCTTGGCAATAAAGTCAACCGTGCGTCGCGCTTCCACAATACGGTGCGCTCTCCGCTGGGATCCACCAGAATAAATGCTTGCTGACTGCCGCATTCCGGCGCGGTAAATAGATGAGCTTCCACTCCCAGTCGCGCAAACTCCGCGCGATGCATCTCGCCAAATGCGTCGTCGCCAATCTTTCCCGCGTAGCGCGTGCGCAATCCCCATTGCTGGCACGCTGCCATCGCGCTGGCCACTTGGCCGCCGAGGAGCGCATTGGCCGAGCGAATTTCCACTTTCGAGCCGGGCTCGGGAAAATGAGGAACTGGAATCAGCGTGTCGGTGGCATTCAAGCCAACGCCGACTACGTCCACTTGAGGAATGATTGTCATTGTTGTAGACACTGTATCAGTGAAAGCCGGTTGTTCGCCAAAGCTTGCGGCCGCAAACAAAAAGTAGAAGCAGGGATACAATCGTCAATGCCAGTGCTGGTCCCCAGCGAAACGAAAATTGTGGCACTCTTGCGATCAGTGCGAATCCAGCGAGTATAGAGGTCGCAATCGCCACCAATAGCCAATCTACAGCAGTGCGTCGTGGCACAATTTCGCCAGCCGCTTGCCGGCCTTCAAACCGTGCGGCTACAAATTCTTCTGCGACGCCATAGCGAGCGCTTTCCCGCTGCGCTGCTTCTTTCCAGTATTGCTGCTCTTCGCCGGTCGCCGAGGAAAGTGAAATCGCCGCCACACCCAACATCATCAGCAGGGAACCGCCAATCACTTGCAAATAAGTGGCCTGGGTTTTTCCGTGCAATTCGCCAAAAACCAGAATGCCCCACAGTAATCCCCAAAATTGATTGGTGTTCGATAGCGGAATTCCACGACTGATGCCCACATATTTGGCCGCGTATTGTTGAAACAGATCGCCAATGACCCAGATAAATCCGCCCAGCATCAGCCAGAACACCACGTTGCGCGTCTGCGTTAGTTCGTGCCACAGCGGTGCCGCTCCGATGTAGCTGAAGGCGAGCGCGCTCATCATTCCCAATTCGCCAAAGGTGAAAAAGGTGACGAAGGATAGGGGATTCATCCCTGTCAAATACGCCTTGCGATACGGAATGTACATGGTGCCCCAAAGCACGCCTGCACCTAGCGCCGCCCACATGCCATTCATCGAATGGCCAGAAGAACTTTGCCCAGCAGAAGCGATGGCTAGAATTGTAGCGCCCACGCACATCACCATCGCTCCACCAAGCACGCCGGCCCAACGACGCCAACCGGCTTGCCGCAACTCGTTGAAGAAGAGGAATCCCCAGAAAATTCCCAGCAGGCTATTGGAGTTCCAGAGAGGGAAGGCGATGCTCAGGCCGATGTCGCGAATGGCAAAAATCGTCAACGTGTTCGCCACTGCCCATAAACAACCCGCCAGCAGCGCCCAAATGATCAAATGAGGAGCACGGTGTACATCCGCGCGGACCGAAGAGGTGCCGAGCACCAGTGCGGGCAAGCTCCATCGCGCCAGAAAAACGCCCACGACCATGATCAGCGAAATCACAATTGGGGAAACGCCGATGGATACCAGCTTGGTAGGAGCTTCTGCCGCGCCCAGCCAGGCGCCTGCGGTGAAGCCGCACAGAACGCCCAGCAGTTGTAAACTCTGTCGCCGCCCGCGCTCTTGCAGCACCGTCGCGGATTGATCCGTCATGGTCCTCCGTCGCAGCAATTAGTGAATGAAGCGCAACAGCAACAACCCGGCGAGCAAAACCGCTGCGGGAACCCAAAAATGGATATCAGTAAATATGCTGACGAGCCATCCGCGCGAAGTTTGGTCTGTCGGCATGTATTTTGTCTCGCTCTCCGGTGAATCTGTAACCGCCGCGCATTATACACCCTGAAGTAAGAGGCAAATTTGGGGACGTTGCGGAAGGTGAATTCGAAAGATGCAAGCGAAGGGTGTAACGCAGAGTTCGCAGAGGTCACGCAGAAAGAAGAGGGGAGGCAAAACCCGCACCCTTAGAACCGACCCTTCGATTCTTCAGGGCAAGCGGGTGGGGCGCGCACCCCAAGACCCATACGCAAGAACGGCGTATGGGGCACCTGCCACTCCCATCCCATTCGTCGTGGTGGTCTCGGCCAACGGGAAAACTCTGCGCTGTTCTGGTTTATTGGACGAACTGAGTTGAGATATATTGCGATTGGGCTCAAGGTGTTCCTTCACAGGAGGAGGCGTCCCATGAACAAGTTCATTTGGGCATTCGCATCTGTCGCGCTGCTCGCCGTAGCGAGTACTGGTTTTTCGTTCTCTGTTGCCGCGCAACAAATCCCGCAGCAACTCCAGCCGCCCGCCAATGAACAGCTGCTTCTCCAGGTCCATGCGAAGGGCGATCAGGTCTACACCTGCAAGGGTGACGGCACGCAATTCACTTGGACGCTTAAGGAGCCTGACGCTCAGCTCTTTGACAACAATGGTAAACCCTTTGGGAAGCATTTCGCGGGACCTTCCTGGGAAGCGAACGACGGCAGCCGTGTTAGCGGAAAGGCCGTTGCCAACGCGCCTTCGCCCGACGCCGATTCCATTCCGTGGCTGCTCGTCAAAATCGTCAGCCACGAGGGCAGCGGCGTGCTCTCTCGTGCCACCAGTATTCAGCGCCTTAACACAAAGGGGGGCAGAGCACCAGCGTCCGGGTGCGATGCTTCGCACAGCGCTCAGGAAGTCCGCGTGCCGTACTCCGCTGACTACCTGTTCTACGCTCCGAAATAGCCCTTCGTTCATTCTGTTAGCGAAGTCCGATTTGCCTGCGAACTGAATTAATGAGCTTGGCGGAATCGTAGGTTGTGACTATACGGGTCACACGTGTAGGTGTCTCGGCGCACTGACAAGTCGTCTCCAAGAGATAGTGTGGTGTGTTTGGAAATCTCAACACCAATACACCTTTGAATTCCGCTAAGCACATGGGTGCCAGGAGAGATGCATCATGAGACTAACGATCTTGGCTACGCTGTCACTTACACTTGCTACTCCAGCGCTCTGTAACACTCACAAAAATACGTATCCGGTTCCTTGCAACGAGCAGTGGGCCGCGGTCAAGAACACGCTCAAGAATTCCGGGAACTACACCATGATAGCGGCTGACTAAGTTGCGATGACGGCGTCGTACACGGTCGGCAATTCGCTCCGGCAGCGAACCAATTCTGTGGCGTTAAACTCGCCAGGCAATGGCTGTGAGATGCAGGTCCAGTCGGCGTACCGTGGACTTGCACACGATGACGCGGGCGATTTCAAGGTGCGCGTGGAAGAGTCGATGGCCAAGCTGAAGGGGTCGACGGGTGTGGTCACGGAACCGCAAGGCAATGCCGTGGACCCTAAAGCTGGCGGCGCTACTCCCGAACCAGTAAAGGGAACGGTGAACGTGGCATCAAATCCACCGGGAGCAGATGTGAGGGTAGATGGAGAGCTCGTGGGAAATACACCTGCGGTTCTCAGGCTGACACCAGACAAGCACACGCTGACAATGAAAATTACGGGATACAAGGAATGGTCGAGGGAGGTAACAGTGCAGTCGAGGTCGGAAGTGCAGGTTACGGCGAATTTGGAAAAGTGAAATTGGTAAGGAAGGATTTACAGAGTTCGCAGACAATCGCGGAGAAAAGAGAAAACCTGCACCCTTAAAACCGAAGGGTGCGGTACCCGGCTGCCGAATGGGGCGTTACATTAGTTCTTCGATGAACGTGCGAGCCACGTCGAGTGGGACTCTCGGATTCTGATGGACCAGCGGTCCAGCATTCAAGACCGGTTCGGCCGCGTGCAGTGAGGGAACATCGGTGCGTTCGAAAAACCTTCCGACGGGAATCTCCTCACCCCAAAGCAAAGATTTTTCCATGGCGGCTGTCCAAACGGAAGAGTCGTATGTGGAATCATCTTCCAGTTTTTTTAGTCGTGGACGAAACCACTGATAGGTATTGTCGTGGTTATAGGTGACGCAGGGACTAAAAACGTCCAGGAACGAGAAGCCTTTGTGTTCAATGCCTCGCTTAATCAGGTCGGTGAGATGCTTCTGATCGCCGCTGTAGCCGCGAGCGACAAAAGTGGCTCCGGCGGCGAGAGCTAGTGAAATTGGATTGACGGGAGCTTCGATATTGCCGAACGGCATGCTCTTGGTCTTCATACCGATGCGGCTGGTAGGCGAGGTTTGCCCCGTGGTCAGGCCGTAGATTTGATTATCCATGACGATATAAAGCAGATCGACATTTCGGCGCATCATGTGGACGAAATGGTTTCCGCCGATTCCGAAGCCATCACCATCTCCGCCGGTCACCAGCACTGTCAGCGCGTGATTGGCAAGCTTCACTCCAGCCGCAACCGCTAGGGCCCGGCCATGAAGGGTGTGCATGCCATAGGTGTTTATGAAGCCAGGAAGATTGGAGGAACAGCCGATGCCGCTGATGGCGACAACATCGTGATTGGGAATTTGCAGGTCGACGAGTGCCTTTTGAATGGCGGAGAGTACTCCAAAATCGCCACATCCGGGGCACCAATCAGGATCGACTCTTCCTTTTAGATCGGCGAGAGTGAGTTGACTGCTACGCTGCGCTGTCGTCGCCATAGGAGTGCCTCTTTAAACCATAATCTCGTGCATGGGAACAGAGAGTTTGGTCTTACCGGAAAGTTGTTCTTTCACTGCTTCCACGATGTGATGTGGCATAAATGGCTCGCCATCATACTTGCGGATGTGGCCGTCGGCCATAAAGCTGGTTTCGCTGCGAAGGTAGCGAGCAAACTGACCAGAGTAGTTGTTCTCTACGATGATGGTGTGACGTGAAGCCTTCAGAATTTCGAGAATTGCATCGCCATGTAGCGGCACAAGCCAGCGAATCTGGAGTTGATTGGCAGAAATGCCATCCTCGTTGAGAATCTCGCAAGCTTCTTCGATCACGCCCTTCGTTGAGCCCCATCCAATCAAAGTTACATCGGCATTGCGCGGGCCGGAAGGCACGGGCGGCGGAACGGCAGCCTCGATACCATTCACTTTGCGCATGCGCTTTTCCATCATCTCGCGGCGTTTGATCGGATTCGTGAACTCGTCGCTGATCAGTACGCCGTCTTCCATGTGTTCGTCGGTGGCCACTGTATGGATGTGTCCTGGAACACCGGGAAGCGCTCTAGGAGAAACGCCGCTCGCCGTGATCTTGTACCGTTTGTAAGAATCGTTCGTGGGAACCGAGGGAGCAGATCCGTTGTCGTTGGTGATGAGCTCGCCGCGGTCGATGGGTGGGTTGAAATCCAGATCTCTTGGATGAACGCTCAACCTGCCTTCGGATAAAAGAAGATCGCAGAGGACCAGGCCTGGGCACTGAAAACGGTCAGCAATGTTGAATATCTCGGGGATGAGCTTGAAACAGTCGCCGATGTCCAGTGGCGCCGCAATCACTCGAGGATAATCGCCGAAAGCAGCGCCTAGCATTTGCCACAGGTCACCCTGCTCGGTCTTTGTGGGAACGCCCGTCGACGGACCTGCTCGCTGACAGTTGATCACTACAACAGGGGTTTCCATCATGGCGGACATACCGAGGCCCTCGCTCATCAGCGCGAAGCCGCCGCCAGAGGTCGCACACATGGAGCGCACTCCGGCATGAGACGCACCAATCGCCATATTAACGACACCGATTTCGTCCTCAACTTGCCGCACCATGATGCCGGCTTTGCGCGCATGTGCAGCCATCCAGTGAAGAACGCCGGTCGAAGGGCTCATGGGATACGCACAATAAAATTTGACGCCAGCGGCCGCGCCGCCCATGGCCAAGGCGATATTTCCACTCAGAATGGCGTAGCGATTCTCGGTCTGCGGCAGTGGATTGGGAAAGGGTTTGAAGTGCGCGGCTGCATAGTCGTAGCCGGCGCGGGCCACATTCACGTTTTCGGCTATAACGCTCTCGCCTTTTTTTTGGAACTGTTCCTGGAGGACATCGTTAAGCGCTTTGAATCCGATGCCCATCATGTGAAGACCAGCACCAATCGCGATGGTGTTCTGAGCAACCTTATTTCGCGTAATGTCGGCCAGCTCGGAAATGGGTAAAGGGCAGAGTTGCACTCCGTCAGCGGCCGGGCCAGGCTTGATGGTGTCCGAATTGTAGAGACAGGCGGCGCCGGGATTTAGGAGTTTCAGATGCCGATCCATGGTGTCCTGATTGAGCGGAATGAGCAGATCGATCCGGTCACCCATATTGGTGACTTTATCCGGGCCGGTGCGAATCGTCAGGAAGGTATGACCGCCTCGAATTATGGATTGATAGGCGTTGTAGGCATTTAGATTAAGGCCGCGCCTGCTGAAAATTTTTGCGAAGATGTCGCCGGGAGTAGCCACGCCTTGTCCAGCCGCTCCCCCAATGGCGATCGCGAAGGTTTGCTTCATACACCTCCTTAACAGCTTAGTAGAGAGCGAGGCACACCTCGACTCAGAGTGGCAGCTAAGCTGAATTGAAAATGCGAATTCCCGCGGGAGAGACTGCTCATCGGAACTTCCAGTTCAGGGTCCGGGTAGGCGGAGTATACACCCAATCGTCGGGAATGCTAACTATTCTCCTTGCGTGACCAGGTTCGGCTGCGGACAAAAAGTTAAAAGTGGGAAGTAAGGACAAAGCAAACGGCAAAGGATTTAACACAGAGGTAGGAACGAGACCGAGACACAGAGGGCACAGAGAAAGAGTGACCCAAGATAAATCCCCGCACTCAAAACCCGAGGATGGGGCACCCACACCCGGCGGGTGCAAGTTCAAGAAAATTTAGCCATTTACTAATTACAATGACTGGCTGTCTAAATTGCAATACGGTTGTCCAAATGGGCTGGGGGCGCGCGTCATTGTAGTGACGGCGCATGATGCCGGCTCAACTTCGCATAAAGGAGAAGTCAGATGGAGTACATGTTGATGGAGTATGTGCAGGTAGAGGGCTGGTACAAGCTGAGCAAAGAGGAGCAAGAACATTGGATGGGAGCGTACCGAGCGTACTTGGATGCGATGAAGAAGGCGGGCGTGTTGAAGGGGAGTCGCGGATTGCAGCCAGCGACGGCAGCGACTACGGTGCGCGTGGCGAACGGGAAACCCCAAGTGCTCGACGGACCTTATGCAGATACGAAAGAGCAGCTCGGCGGCTTTCGAATCATTGACGTGCCGGATCTCGATGCGGCAATTGCCTGGGCGGCACGTAATCCGAGCGCGCTGCACGGTGTTGTTGAGGTGCGTCCGTTGAGGGACTTTCCCGGGATGTGAACGATGTGAGCAGGAAATCCAAAAATAAAAAGGAGAAAAGTTATGGGGAAGATAGTCGTTTTCAACCACTTCACGCTTGATGGTTACTTTGTAGACGGGAACGGTGATATGAGTTGGGCCCACCGGGCTAAGGATGATCCTGAGTGGAAAACATTCGTGGGAGAGAATGCCAGCGGCGAAGGCACGCTGGTGTTCGGCAGGAAGACTTACGATCTGATGGCCAGCTACTGGCCCACACCAATGGCGATGCAGAATGACCGCGTGGTGGCGGAAGGAATGAATAAGCTGCCGAAAGTGGTGTTTTCCAGAACGATGGACAATGCTGCGTGGAGCAATACGACGCTTATCAAGGGCGACTTGATCGCAGAAGCAAAGAAGTTGAAAGAGGAGCCCGGAAAAAGTTTCGTGATTTTGGGAAGCGGCAGTATTGTGTCGCAGTTGGCAGAAGAAAATTTGATCGACGAGTACCAGCTGGCTTTGAATCCTATCACGCTTGGCAAAGGACGAACCATGTTCGACGGCATAAAGCAGAGGCTGACGCTGAGGCTTACGAAATCTCGTGCCTTCGGCAACGGAACGGTCATGTTGTGGTACCAGCCGGTCGTCTGAAACTCCAACCTGAAAATTTGTGAGTGGAACGATGAGGGCATGAAGCAGGTGCGGTCGAAATGCCCGTCGGTCAGGCGAGGTGTGTTCGTGACGTAGGTTTGAAAGGCAGTACGGTCATGAAAACGGTTACACAATCCGAAGCCAGGAAGGGCAAGCCAGAAGCAATTGCCCTTCTTGTTGCCGGATATTTGTATTATGTGGGCTGATGGGAATTGTGACGGGAGCGAGGTTCGTAGCTCTTGGATAAAGATATCAACTTGAATGGCGGCGGAGTGGGAATGCAAGCGAGCGCTGAAGCGCGTAACACCGCAGATATGGTTGCACGGCGGAGTTACGGAAAACTGGTAGCTTTTCTGGCGGCACGCACGCGCGATGTGGCCGCTGCGGAAGATGCGCTGTCAGAAGCGTTTGCGGCAGCGCTTGTGGACTGGCCACGAAATGGCTGCCCATCGAATCCGGAAGCGTGGCTGCTGACCGTTGCGCGGCGACGGACAATTGATTTTGCACGACGGCGTATTACTGGGGAGGCTGCGACCGGGCAGTTGAAGATTCTTGCGGAGGGGTTGCAGGCCGCAGCGGAAGAGGCAGCAGAAGTTCCGGATCGCCGGCTTTCACTGATGTTCGCCTGCGCGCATCCGGCAATCGAGGCCAGCGCTCGTGCGCCATTGATGCTGCAGGTCGTGGTTGGATTGGATGCGAAGAGGATCGCGGGAGCGTTCCTGATGTCTCCTGCGGCAATGGGAAAGCGTCTGGTGAGAGCTAAAGATAAAATTCGGCAGGCCGGGATTCCGTTCGGTATTCCAGAGCGCGAGGAACTTTCCGATCGACTTGACACTGTGTTGGATGCAATTTACGCGGCGTTCACGGAAGGTTGGTCCGATCCTGGAGGGACCGATGAAGTTAGCCGCGACCTTACCGCAGAGACATTTTTTCTCGCTCGACTGGTTACCGAGCTTTTGCCTGAGGAGCCGGAAACGCTGGGCCTGTTGGCACTGATGCTGCATGCAGAGGCGCGGCGCGGCGCGCGACGCGGTGAGAATGGTGAATACGTTCCGCTTGCGGAGCAGAATTCGGCGTTGTGGGATTGGGAAAAGATTGGGGAGGCGGAGACGTTGCTTCGGCGTGCCAGTGCGTTTGGCCGCGTCGGGCGATATCAAATTGAAGCTGCGCTCCAGTCCGCGCTTGTGTATCGGTGCCGCACAGGGAGCGGCAACTGGGCAGATATTTTGCAATTGTACGATTTGCTTTTCGCGCTGACTGGGTCGCCGGTTGTGGCAATCAATCGCGCGTTGGCAATCGCGGAGTTGCAGGGAGCTAGTGCCGCTCTCGATGCTATGCCAGATGTGGCTGCAGATGCGCGGCTCACGGAATATCAACCTTATTGGGCGGCACGCGCCGAGTTGTTGGCCAAAACGGGTGCGCACGAGGAGGCTCGGCAAGCTTATGAGATGGCAATCGGGCTTGAGCGCGATCCTGCGGTGCGCCGGTTCTTGCAGAATCGGCAATCGGCGTTGGCGTGTTAATTAGGCATGCACAAATTTTCCGGATGAAAATTAATTGTGCGCGAATGGGTTCGCAAGGTCTTTCTTTAAGAAAGTTGCTGGCGTAAAAGCCAGCGCTCCGGGGAGCCTTGCGTCGTTATCGCCGAAGCGTTTTGGGGAGGAGTCTACGATGAGTGTATCTGTTTTCGTCGGGGCCAGCGTCGACGGGTTTATTGCGCGAGTGAACGGGGCGCTGGACTTTCTGCCAGCCGGTGGCGGTGAACCGCATGGATACACGGAATTCATGGCCAGTGTGGATGCGCTGGTGATTGGCCGGAACACGTTCGAAACGGTGCTAGGTTTTGCAGAATGGCCGTACGGTGGCAAGCGCGTCGTAGTGCTGAGCAGTAAGCCTGTCAACTTGGCTTTGGCGCAGACTCGCGGAGGCGTGGTGGAACAGCTAGGCGGAAGTCCGGCTGAGATTGTTGCGAAACTGGCGGCGAGCGGCGCCCATCATCTGTACATCGACGGCGGAATCACAATCCAAAGATTTATGCGAGCGGGCTTGGTGCAACGTTTGATCATCACTCGAGTTCCGGTGCTCATTGGAGAGGGAATTCCGCTGTTTGGCAGCTTGCCGCACGATGTGCGGTTGCGTCACGTTACAACGCAGCACTATGCCAGCGGTCTGGTTAAGAGCGAGTATGAAGTTACGACGTGAAGTTGAGACCCGAATTACAAATAACAGCTACTCTGTAAGTTTGAGCGGTTGACTCAACTGGCTTTTCCTGCGTACACGGAAGCATTGATTGACAATCATATGCTGGCACCCGATATCTTCGGGGGAGGCCTGAAGGAATATTTGCATGGATGGGAAATGGACGCACTTGGCACTGCATGTTCGGAGTCTGGAGGAAAGCATAAAATTCTACGGGCGCTACACGAGTCTGCGGCCAATTGATCAGCACTCCGATGCTTCGAGCACTGGGATGGAAGTTGTTTGGTTAAGTGATGACTCCGCCGACCAACTGGGAGCTTTTGTGATGGTGCTGCAGGAAGGTACACCGCGGGCGATTCCCGATGCAAGGCCACAGCCTCTAGGTTCACTAAGCCATTTAGGTTTCGCGTTGGCATCCCGGGAAGAAGTGGATGCAACAGCTGCGATTGCAAGGAACGAGGGGCTGCTGCGATTCGGTCCAACGTTTCTGAATCCATACGCCGGATACCTGTGCATCATCAGCGACCCCGATGGGCACAACGTGGAGTTTTCGCATGGGCAGAGTCTGGGGCGAACATCTTCAGATTCAAAGCATGAAAACCCTGGACCTGCATCGAGATGAGACCAAAAGCTGCTGGCATAAAGCCAGCGCTAGGGTCAGGTGACTAGACGGAAGTGTTGAGGGAGCGCTGGAGGAATTTGCCTTTGCGGAACCAGGGGCGTTCGCGGCGGCGCATGTAGTCGGGAAGAGTGCGTTTTTTGGCCAAGAGCTTTTGAGTCCACTCGCGCGCTTCGTCCAAGCGACCTTGTTTTTTAAGGAACGAGGAATAGTTATAGAAAGTTTCGCAGGTGGTGGAAAATTGGGTGACGTCGGCAAAGAGCGCGGCAGCTTTATTCATTTCGCCGGTTTGCGCATAGGCGTCGGCGAGGAGTCCGGCGGCGCGCCAGAAGTCGAACTTGCGGTCACCAGCTACCACGCGCTCTAGATCAGGAATAGCAGCAGGGAAGTCTTCGAGGCCGAGCGCGGTCTGCGCTCGATGATAGACAGCATGGGGCGAATCATCTCTGGCGCTGATGGCGTGGTTGAAGGCGTCGCGCGCCTTGGCAAACTTCTTTTCTTCGAGGTAGAGCTCCCCGAGTTCCTCGTAATTTCCCGCAGAAGGATTATCGATGATTTGAGTTTCCAGCGATTGAATGCGGGAACGGCGACCGAAGCCTTTCCAGACTCCACGAAGGAGGCCAGCATCGGGAATGATCTCAATGAGAACATAGGCGGAAGCGCCGAGGATTCCCCCAAAGATGATGATGAAAAACCAATAGTTTTCAGGGCGGCGCCGAAAGAAATGAACGATGGCGATAATCTGGACGATGAGTCCCCAAGGATAGAAGAGGTGGCTTAGACCGAACATGGATGATTTATAGTGACAGAATGAAGACGGAAGGGGGAAAGGTCCAACGAAAGGTAGAGAGCACGGAGATAAATGGTTAAGGGTGAAGTTAGGTAATAAAAGAGTAGCGGGCCATGACATCTCGACGAGAGTAGAGATCGCGTGAATGGAGAGGGCGGCTCGATGAAGAGCCGCCCCGGAATTGCTTGTATAGGTTAGTAACTGAATGGGCTAATGCGCTATTGCTTGTCGTAGACCTGCACGTCGTGCGCTTTGGCGCCACTTGCAGTGGTGCCGGTCGAGTCGACGGTCGTGACCTTTCCGTCTTTTGAAACGGTCACTTTCGATGCCCCGATTACTTTGCCACCCTTTTTCAAAGTCGCTTCGAAAGTGCTGGGGTCGATGCGCTTGGCGGAAATGGTGTCCGCGCCACTTGGAATTGAGCCCATGATGGGATTGTCTTTGCCATCAAAGTTCACGGAGAAACCATAGGTTATGGGCTTGCCATCCGCGCTGACTCCCTCAAACGTATACTTCACACCATCGCCTTGAGCCACGACCGTGCGCGTCAGACTTTTTGGCGCTGGTCCGGGATCGAATTTGGATATTGCTGTGTTGAGCTTCCAATTCCCCACGAGGGGATTGCTTTGAGCAAGCAGAGTGGAGGAACCAACCGCGGTAAACAGAGCGATCGCAACGAACTT
>DASXIT010000050.1:0-2718 GCA_036497825.1 Candidatus Acidiferrum sp. | reverse complement strand
CCATGCCCACCACCAGAGAAACCAACCGCCCAACAGCGCGAACATTGGTGAAATCAGGGCGCCCGCTAAATCGATCCCATGCGCCGTAAAAGGCTGTAGTGTGATTGCCAACGCGAGGATCAGATAATCGAGCGGTGCAGTCGTGTGCGGAGTTGTCCCTCGCGGAAAATTTTCAAAGTTGTGATGGCGAACAACTGATCCCGGGCTTTTCGCGCATATCTGCACCCGAGTCATCCGCGCGTAACAATCCGCGTCGGTGAAATAAACGCTCCCGGCGACAAAAACGTCCTGATAATTCGCGCATCGCGTTGCCAGAACGAGCATACTAAAAACGGTAATTTCAATCGCGATCAACGCTCCGCGTCCGATGCGTCGGAAGAAAATTGTCATTTCAGGGTTCGATTCTGAACACTGACCCTTGAAAACTGAACTCCGAAAATGAAACTGGGCCCGCCAGGATTCGAACCTGGGACCAAGGGATTATGAGTCCCCTGCTCTAACCGCTGAGCTACAGGCCCATCTATCTGTTTTTGAGGCAATTAGGACAAAGACCAAAATCCACTCTTGACTTTTCTACGGTCGTTTTCTACGGTCAAGGTGCAAACCATCACAAAACCATGAAAACTTGGGAAAAGACTAGAGAACAAAACTTGGTACGTCATAAGTCCGGTCGCTATTATGCGCGGACATTCGGCAACGGCAAAGAAATTTGGAAGAGTCTGCGCACGGCGCATTTCTCAGTCGCAAAAGCGCGGCTGGCTGAATTTCTGCGCGAACATCGGGAGAAACAGGCTGTGGGAGTAAGCGAGGCATCGGCGAAGATGACTTTTGGCGAGGCGCTCAAAATCCACCAGCAGAATCAAGCCGACGATGTGACGATCAAGCCGACAACGCGGCACTATTGGAAGCAGATTTTCGTGGCGTTACTGAAGAGTTGGCCGGGGCTGGCGGATCGCGAAATCCGGCGCATCACGAAAACGGACTGTAACGAATGGGCGCGCAGTTTTCGCAAGATTGCGTCCTCGACACGGTATAACAACACGCTCGCAGGGTTGCGGCACGTGTTCGACGTGGCGATTGAAGCGGGAATCATCTACGGCAATCCGGCAGCAAAGTTGGACCGCGTGCCAGTGCGTGCAAAGCAACTCACGCTGCCGAGTGGTGACCAGTTCCTGCAACTTGTCGATGCGGTAGAACACGCGGGAGGTGGGGCTTCGCGAGATTGTGCTGATTTCCTGCGCGGATTGGCATTCACCGGCTGCCGGAAAGGGGAAGCTGGCCAGATCGAATGGCGGGATATGGATTTCGAGGCGGGTGAAATTATCATCCGTGGCGATCCCGAAACGGGCACAAAGAATTGGGCGGTGCGCCGTGTTCCACTGATTCCTGATGCTCGCGCGCTGTTTCAACGAATGCGGAGCGAACGTCCCGGCGAGTCATTGGACGCGAAAGTATTCCTGGTCGGCGAATGCCAAAAGAGTCTTGATCGGGCAGCGAAGAAAGTCGGCACAGATCGCATCACGCATCACGATTTGCGGCATTTGTTTGCAACGCGCTGCATCGAATCGGGCGTGGACATTCCAACGGTCTCGCGATGGCTTGGACACAAGGACGGTGGCGCGCTGGCAATGAAAACCTACGGCCATTTACGGCGGGAGCACAGCATTGCTCAAGCGCAGCGCGTGAGCTTCGCGCCAGCGCCCACGAAGCAGGCAGACGTAATCACATTCCCGGTGAGCGCATGAAAAAAGAGCCGTCTAAAATTCCGGTTCCTGAAGAGCAATACTACACACTCTTTGGCTACCCCCTTACGCTGGAAAAGCTGTTGAAGTTGGACGCGCCGTGCTTGCCCGCGGCTACTACTTATGAGCCACCACCGGAGCACCTACGGGAAGGATTGCGTAAAATCGAGCAGCTAATCCGCGATGGTTTGTCCCCGGAGGCGCGGGAAGCGCATGATGCCGCGATTGCAGCCTTCAAGAGCTTTAAGGTTCTCGTGGCTTTGGTAAGGGGAAAGCTGAAACGAGGTAGCCTTGCACGGACCATGCTGCCACGAGGAAGCCATTGAGGAACTGCAATTGTGCCTGCTTCTTTGGCTGTCGCATAACGCAGCAGACTGATTGTTGCATTGCTTATGTTTTTCCGAGAACCAGAACCATCCTTTCCCTTTTGATAGGTTGTGGCACGGACCAATCGTTTTTCAGGCGGTGACCAGAAGGTTTTTCCAATATGAGCGGCAAGCTTCTTTAATGCATCCTTGTCCGGTTCCGCCGGAATTACATTAGCACCAAAGAAAATGCAGAAGATGGCGGTAAACAACGCTTTCATAAATGATGCCTCCCAAGGAATCCGTTGTCTGATTTATCCTGACAAAGAATAGTTCATCTGCATTTAGATTTCCAGCGGGCGGTTTCGAATCGGCCCGAAAGACAGCTTGCCATCGTGCAGTGTTTTAGCTCAAACTCCCTCTATGCGGCAAGAAATAGATTGCAAAATGCCGTCTAATTATAGCTAGGTCTCATGACGCGCTTACTCTTGTTGCTCGTAGTCGCGGCAGCGATGGCTACACCGTTGCAGTCCGTCTTCGCACAACGGCGCGTCTTCTTTTCAGACAAGTTGCCGCCTGCCAGCATCGAGCTTACGAGCGAACCACCGGCGACCACGACGCCATGGCAGTTGCCGAAGCCCGGTGACCCGCTGTATGACGCCGGAAAAGAG
>DASXIT010000049.1:0-3215 GCA_036497825.1 Candidatus Acidiferrum sp. | reverse complement strand
ATGACTGAAGTCCCGCCGAGATTGCCCAAAAAGTTGCTGTGCAGGAGTACTGTGGAGATAGACGTGGTATTCGTTGGGGAACATCAACTTGACTAGGCCAAGAGCATTCTTGGGCCCCGGCTTTTGCCGAATGCCGAGCTTCCCTGAGCGCAGATCATGCAGAACTTCGTCGCTGATAACCCCCGAGGTTACAACCTGCCCACTCCGTGCAACAACTTCATAGTTGTGGCTTGACACATAGTTGCGATCGCGCTGGACTGGAGTGAACCCTTGAAGTGACACACAAAAATAGGGCACAGTTTCCGGGAAAGGAGCACAGTGAAGAGAAAGCGATACTCCCGGAAATTTCAGAGGATGGCTGTAGAGCGCATGAGGACCAGCGAAGATGTCGTTGAGTTGGCGCGAGAGCTGGGGGTGACCCGAAGATGCCTCTACAAGTGGCGCAGGAAGCTGGAAATCATTGAACCAGGAGAAGAAGCGTTGCGGCCCAGCACGCACGCATCTGCTCACCGCAAGGAAATCCATCGCTTGAAGCAGCTTTTGGCAGACAAGACCCTGGAGGTGGATTTTTTCAGAGGTGCCTTGCAAAAAATCGAGGCTCGACGCCAGCGCAGCAGCGGCTCTGGCGAGATGGCATCTACGACCAGATCCGAGAAGTGATGTCATTGCAAGGCGGCCTAAGTATCGAGCGCATGTGTCAGATGGTGCCAGTCAGCCGCCGGGGCTTTTACCGGTCGCTGAAGGAACAGCAACCTGCTGAGGAAGAGATGGAAGTGCGATCTGCGATCCAACAAATTGCTTTGCAGCATCGCCGCCGTTACGGCTATCGACGGATCACGGCGGAGCTGCACCGCCGGGGCATGCCAGTGAACCACAAGAGGGTGGCGCGGATCATGCGAGAAGATAACCTGCTGGGGATGCAGCCGAAGCAATTCGTGGTCACAACCAATTCGAATCACAAGCTGGAGATATATCTCAACTTAGCCGGCCGTATGAAACTGACGGGCATCAATCAGCTCTGGGTGGCCGACATCACCTACATCCGGCTGAAAGCCGAGTTTGTCTATTTAGCGGTGATCCTCGATGGCTTCTCTCGCAAAGTGGTGGGCTGGGCACTGGATCGGACTTTGGCAATTCGACTGACGATCGGGGCGCTGCAGCAAGCCATCGAGAGTCGACAACCAGAACCTGGCCTGGTACATCACTCCGATCGAGGATTGCAATACGCTTCCGAAGAATACATAAAAGTCCTCGAGAACAACCGCGTGATTCCGAGCATGAGCCGGCCAGCAAACCCGTACGACAACGCGAGCTGCGAAAGTTTCATGAAGACACTGAAGCGGGAAGAAATCTACGCCAACAACTACAACGACCTGGAACATTTGCGAGCAAATATCGAAGAGTTCATCGAGCAGTATTACAATCGGCTGCGCTTGCACTCGGCGCTGGGCTATCGACCTCCCGAAGAGTTCGAGCAACAGATCGAGGCGTCAGGTCCGGCCGAATCGCGAAGCGCAACGATGGTGTTTTTTGAGAACAAAGAGAACAGCAGAAAGATTTCTAAAGGGCTACTGGGGAAAGGGACTCAAATGCCGTCCCCATCCCAAGACCCCTTCTCCTGCTAGGAGATGCAAGAACGCTTTTAGAAAACGGAAACTGTGCCTAAAGAAATTGTGCCACCCAAGGGGTTCACCCCACAACCTAGTGAACAAATTGAGAAGGAGTGGGAGGAACAATTTTGCGACGGAAGTCTGCGCAGGCCGCGAGTCTGTTGGCGATACTTGGATTGGCGATAGTTGGCATCGAGGCGCAGACTGTTACGGCGCCGAGCACCGCAGAATTAGCGGAAATTACCGAGCGCGGACGCGCTTTGGCGGAATATGACCAGGCGGCGTGGCACGCAACGGATGCGGTGCAGACTGCAAACCCCAGGACGGTGGAAGGGCAGCACTACATTGCCAAGAAGGAAAATGAAAGATGGACGGTGGTCTTCGGGGCGCTGAGCGGGGATAAGAGCAGATTTATGATTGGATATGAAGCCGAGCAGCTTGCGAAGCCAAAAGAATTTAAAGTGACGAAAGATGAGCCGGCAAGAGAAGAGAAAACATTTTATTTATTCGCGGCGCGGGCGCTGGAGACGGCGTTAGCGGATTTTGGGCGCGCGAACCGTCCCTACAATTCAGCAGTTCTGCCAGTGGCCGGGCTTGATGGCAAAGATCGGCCGGGGCTGCTCTATGTTTATCTCTATCCGACGCAGACTAAGGCGGGAATCTATCCGCTGGGCTGCGATTTGCGGTATCTGGTCTCTGCCGATGGCCTGAAAATTCTGAATAAGCGGCAAATGCACAAGACCGTGCTTGATGTTGCGCCCACGCAAGGAAAGAAAATGGTCGCGGGGTACCACACGCACGTGCTGAGCGACATTCCCGAGGATACGGATGTGCTGCACGTGCTGCAGCGGGACCCGGCGGCGCCGGAAGTGATTACGACGCAGCGCTTCGTCTACGAAGTGGCCAGTGACGGGACGATCCGCGTCAAGAAGCAAAAGAAATAAGATTCGTGGACCAGCAATCAGAAGCTCGGGAAGGAATCTTTTTTGGCATCTCTGATTTCACATGCGATTGCGGCACTTGGAATTGGAACCATTTTCGCGCGGCCAGGAATTGCAAAGCGGGTGTGGGCCATTGGCGCGGTGTGCTCGACATTGCCCGACATTGACGTGGTCGGGTTTCGGCTTGGAATTGGCTACGGTGATTTTTGGGGGCATCGCGGGTTCACGCACTCGTTGCTCTTCGCGAGCCTCCTCGCGACCCTGGCCCTGGTGGGGGGATTCCCTCACGCGTTGGCGGGTGTAAAGCGCGCTTGGTTGTGGCTATATTTCTTTGTTGCGGCGACCAGCCACGGATTTTTGGATGCCATGACGAATGGCGGCCTCGGCGTGGCGTTCTTCTCGCCTTTCGATAACACACGTTTCTTTCTTCCTTGGCACCCCATCTTGGTTTCGCCGATATCGCTTACGCGATTTTTCAGCGGGCGTGGCGCGGCGGTGTTGCGAAGTGAACTTATTTGCATCTGGATTCCGGCCGGGCTGCTGGCAGTTTTGGTCCTCGTGCTTCGGCTTGTGTTTCTGCGGGTTTCAGCCAAAGCAAAAAATGTGACCGAGGTGTGAAAACCTTGCCGCTTTGCCTGCAATAATCGGAGCAAATCGCAAAATC
>DASXIT010000048.1:0-18760 GCA_036497825.1 Candidatus Acidiferrum sp. | reverse complement strand
GTCGACCACTGCATCTGGTACTCAGACCAGTTGTGTAGATCCACATCCCTTGGCAGTGATACGACTGGAGCGCTTCCGCGACAATCCATCTTCGATTCCGTACGCGACCGGAGCAAAGGGTACCCCAGCCGCAAATCAGCCGAAGACAGCTACGGTTGCGCAAGCTTGTGGTGTAGACACAACGACCGGCCAACTTGCTGTGAATTGGCAGACAGGTGGACAGTGGTATCCGCAGCCAAACGATTTCTGGCCCAACACCCTGTTCGATACGCGCGAAGGAACTCTTCGCGACACAGCAATGTCCACAGCCATTCAACCGCTACCCACATTGAATGGCGTGATGCAATACATTGAGGTGGACGGAAATAATCTGGCCAATTGGTTTGGCGGCAAGTTGGGAACGATTGTCACCAGTGGTCAAAGCGCAAGAGATCCGGCAGTCGCACCTAATGACTTCCTTGTTTACATCTCTGACCGTCGCGGAAACAACGACAAGACCCAGACAATTTCGGGCTGGCCACCACTTTCCTATACGCAGAACGAAACCGGAGAGTATGGCTGGAACGATATCGTCAACTCGAACGACCCAACTTCCGGTTGCCCCAATAATGGTCTGGATACCGGAGAAGATGCCGACAATGGCGGACCACTCTTTACATATGGGGCAAACGCCGCATGGATTCATGCGCGTGGTTCAGGGCTTCTGACACCTCTTTTGAACGGCCAACTTGGTGTATTCAACGGCTTGACCGCTGGCGGCGCAGCAGCAGCCATTACACCAGCATCCTTGTGTCCAACCGTTCCAACGTATTCATCCGGAGATGGCATATGGCCGATGATGGTTGCAACGTCTCCGAACGCCGCTCGCGAAAACCCACCGATGTTTTTCCGACGCGCGGTGAAAATCGTAAACGCCAGTAACCTGTTGGGTGTAGGTCTCTGCCCCAGCGGCATTACCTGCGGGCTTTCCATCACTTCGGAAAACCCCGTCTACATTCAAGGAGATTTCAACGCCAATATTGGCGGAAATGGATTTGGTGGCGCCATTGGCACCAATTTCATTCCGACCTCCGTCGCCGGAGACGCGGTCACGCTACTTTCCGTGCAATGGAATGACCTGAACTCTTTCTTCACTCCCTACAACACTACCAAGCGTAATGGTGTAACCACATGGTATCGGACTGCGATCATTGGCGGGAATACGCCTTCCTTCCCACAGCCTACAGGACAAGGGCAAGACTACGGAACCGACGGCGGTGTGCATAACTTCCTGAGGTACATCGAAAACTGGCAAGGCACGTTGGAATACCAGGGCTCCATCGTGGACTTGTTCTTCAGCCGTCAGGCCAACAGCACCTTCAAGTGCTGCAACACGGTCTATAGCCCGCCAACTCGAGGCTACAACTTTGACATCACATTCTTGAACCCAACCCAGTTGCCACCGCGGACGCCGCTGTTCCGCGATATCAACACCACCGGTTGGACACGACTGATGCTGCCTGGCCAATATCAATAGGCTTAGTTAATAGCTAGGTCCAGCAACATTTTCCGCGAGCGTCCCAGTTCATCGCTGGGACGTTTGCTTTTTTGTATGGTGGCTGGGAGGCTGAGAGGCTCCCAACTATACCTTTCGTGATATCTTTCCTATTACCGCCCTAATTTCACTTCCTGGTTGGAAGGCCATGAACCCCTTGGAAACACTCAGCCTCGTTCTTGGAGCCGGATTTTCCTCCGGGCTGAACCTGTATGCTACGGTGGCCACGCTGGGGCTGCTACAGCGCTTTGGGCTGATCAATTTGCCGGAGCATCTGCACGTGCTGGCGAACCCGTTCGTGCTGGGAATTGCCGCTGTGCTCTATGTTGTGGAATTCCTTGCCGACAAGTTTCCTTATGTTGATTCGATTTGGCAGGCTGTGCACACATTTATAGGGCCCCCGGCGGCCGGTTTCCTGGCCTTCAGCGCCACCGCGGCAGCGCCTCCCGCATTGCGCTGGGGAGCGGCGCTGCTGGCAGGGAGTATTGCCTTGACGTCACACGGCACCAAAGCCAGCGCCCGCGCGGCGGCTAACATGACGCCTGAGCCTTTCAGCAATTGGGCATTGAGTTTTGGCGAAGATATATTAGCCGTATGGCTGACGTGGTTTGCGACGGCCCATCCCACAATTGCAATCATTGTCGTCGTAGTTCTGGTGGCGATTTCGCTGTATTTGCTCTATCACCTGTTCCATTTCTTGCGCCGCACGCTAAACAAATTAGCGGAAGTCTGAGCCTGCTGGCGCCCTCTCTATCAATCCAATCCTTTGTAGGGGCATGGCACTGCCCGTCCAGGGTTTGCCGTTGGGGCTTGTTCTTGAAGCGGCCACCTTCTGAGGCGGGCGCCTTTAATCTGTGATTCTTATTTTACGTAAGTTGCCAACCAATCCAGAAACGTCTTGTACCACAACTGGCTGTTTTGCGGTTTCAACACCCAGTGCCCCTCGTCCGGAAAAATCAACAATTTTGACGGCACGCCTTGACGCTGCAGAGTATTGAAGAATTCCAGCGATTGCGTGTAGGGAACGCGATAATCTTTTTCCCCTGCGATGACCAAAGTCGGAGTTTTGTACTTTGCGAGGTCGCCTGCATAAGTTGATGCTGACCATTTCTTGTAATTCTCTGGCGCCGACCACGGCGTCCCTTGCAAGTCGTGCTCCTCAAACCACAACTCTTCCGTCGCATACATCGAGACTTTGTCGTAAACGCCGGCGTGGCTGATGATAGCTTTAAAGCGGTCAGTGTGCGTGTCGATCCAATCGGCCATGTACCCGCCATAAGAGCCGCCAGCCGCCGCCAGCTTAGTCTTATCGATGAAAGGGAATTTCGCGATCGAGGCGTCGATACCTTTCATGACGTCGACGTACGCCTTGCCGCCCCAGTCATTGGTAATTTCATCGGTAAACTTCTGCCCGTAACCGGTCGAGCCACGGCGGTTAATCATCAACGTGACATAGCCCGCGCCAGAGAAAACCTGGGCGTTCCAGCGATAACCCCACGCGTTGGACCACATGGTTTGCGGGCCGCCGTGCAGGAGCACCAGCGTCGGATATTTCTTTGTTGCGACAAAATCCGGCGGCTTGATGATCATGGCTTGTACGCGTGTGCCTTCCGCCCCTTCAAACCAAAAAGTCTCCGGCGCGTTCATCTCGACGTTCGCGAGAATGGAATCATTGGTGTGCGTGAGTTGCTTCAGTCCGCTGCCATCAGAGCTAGCGACAAAGAGTTCACCGGGCAGAGTGAGGCTGGTGCGTTCCGTGACAAGAATCTTTCCGTCACCGCTGACGGAATAAGCGCTGTTGAAGCCATCGAGCACTTTCTTGGGTGTCGCACCTGTCCGCGGTTCTATCGTATAGATGGGCTGTAGTGTTTCATTTTCGGCGGTGAAGTAGATCGTCTTGCTATCTGGCGACCAGGTCAAATCCGTGACACTTCGATCGAAATTTGCGGAAATATTATCCAGCTTTTCCGTTTTGCGATCGTACAGCATCAACTGCCAACGGTCCGCTTCGTAACCCGCGGTGGATTGAGCGTGGTAAGCAATGGTATTTCCGTCGGGCGAATATACGGGATTGCCATCGAAACCGGGATTTTTGGTGATGCGTTTCGGTTCGCCGCCGCTGACCGGAAGAATAAACAGATCACCATTGGTGCTGGTTGCTTCCACCTTGTCGGTAACAGCAGTGAAGCAAATTTCCTTGCCGTCTGGCGAAAAGTTGATGTCGCCCGAGCCGCCGCGCTGGTCGGGAGGAATGTCGTAGTCCGCCGTGGGAGTAAGATCGCGAGCCGCTGCGTTGGCGTCTACCGGTTCGATGAATAAATGGCTGCGTTTGCCTTCCGACCAGTGATCCCAATGGCGATACAAAAGATGATCGTAGATGCGCGCCTTCACCTTGCTCTTTTCTTTTTCCTCATCGCGTTTGGCGTTGCAGGCGTCGTCTTTACAATCGAGGTAAACGGCCGAAGTAAACGCGATGCTTTTCCCGTCGGGAGACCATTTAAATAGATCCGCGCCGGTGGAAAGTGTGGTCAACCTTTTTGCTTCGCCACCATCCATCGGAAGCAGGTAAACCTGCGAATTGCCGTCGCGCGAGGAAAGAAATGCGAGTGTTTTTCCATCCGGAGACCACGAAGGCGAATTGTCGCGTCCGCTTTGCGTAATCTGTATAGGATCACCACCGTTTGCAGCGATCAGCCAGATGTTGCTGACGCCGCGATTCGCTTCCATATCTGGCGTGGAAACGGCGTACGCCACCCACTTGCCGTCGGGAGAAACTTCCGGAGATGAAACGCGGTGCAGCTTGATCAGATCGTCAAAGGTAAGTGGATGTTTCGCCGCGATCTGTGCGTGGGCTGTGATGTTTGCAAAAACGGCCAACGCGAAGATTAGAAATGCTTTCACCATCCACTTTGCGGTCATGCGATTCTCCTCTGACATCTCTCGATTGCAACGTCGTTATCAAAACAGAAGATGATGTCACGACCAGCGCCGCAATACCAGTTGCGACTACTCAAAATGGCGGATTGGTTTACCCAAGGCCCAGATGTATCCGTCAGGGTCAGCCAATATAATCTCGCGCCAACCGTGGTGATAATCCTTAGCTGGTTGCAAGATGGTCGCACCGGCGATTCTGGCGCGTTGCTCAATTGCGTCAGGATCGACGCCCAGAAAGCGCATTTCGGCTCCGGTGCCGCGCAATCCAGGATCTTGCAATCGTACGTAAGACGGATGGTGATCGTAGGTATGATCGGCGTGGAGCATGAACGTCCAACCGTTTAGCTCCAACGCGGCGAAGTCGCCGTCGGCATAGCGGACATTCACTCCCACAATGTCACGATAGAACTTTACAGAGGCTTCCACATTTTTCACCAGTAGATTCACGGAGAACTGGGGCATGGCTCGTCCGTAATCTCCCGCGGCCATAAATGGATCACCGGTTCTTGTTTTTGACATAGATTATCTCCGCACTGCCAGCCAATTTATAAGAGCGATCAGACAGGTTGCGCCGACAACAAAAAATTCGGCGCGCCCCATTTGTGTCAGCAAGATAATAGAAAACAAGATGCTCAGGCCTGCGAACAAATATGGCCACGGCAACGTGAACTGAGCTTCACCCGGCCTTTTATGTCGCAAGACTGGCACTGCGAATGCCATTGCTCCGTAGACAGCCAGCCGGGAAACGGCGGATAAAACCGCATTCCATTGAAAATTCCCGAGAGCGGCAAACACAAAAACCAGAATCACATAGACCAGGATAGAAATGTGGGGAGTGCGATATCTGGGATGAACCGCTGCAAGGATGGAAGGGAAATCACCCTGTTCCGCCAAGGCATACGTGATGCGAGGCGCGTGCAGAAGATTTGCGCTGAGATAGCCATAGGCGGAAATCAGCGCGGCCATGCCGATGGCGGTTGCGCTGGCCGGTCCCAGGAATCGAAAAGCCGAATCATAAAGAGGGCTGCTGGTCGCGCCAGCTTTGGGTAATGTGGCGACAACTACAAACTGAATCGCGGTGTAAATCAGGCCGACCATGACCAGCGCAGAGAGCAGGGCAAAAGGAGTATCGCGCTTCGGGTTTTTTGATTCGCCACCCACAAACAAAGCGCCCTCGAAACCGCCGTAAGCGTAGACCAGCAACAGCATGGCGCTAAACCAGTTTCTTGCGCTGGTGACCGGAATTAGGAGAGGCACGCGAATTTCCCGCCTTAGTATCAGCGCAAGCATTCCCGCGAAAACGAACAGAAGTAGGAAGCTCACTTTGATGGTCGTGAAAAAAGTACTGACGTTTGTTCCCCTCTTTACGCCAAGATAATTCAACACGGCCAGATGCCCGATCAGCAGCATGAGAATCAGGAGTTCGCCTTTACGGCCAGACAGAATTGGGAAAAATTGTGCGAGATATGTGCAGAAAAGATTGGCGGCCGCGGCAGGAGCGGCGATTCTGGTTAGCCATGTGAGCCACGCCACCAACAATCCGGCAAAGCGGCCCAGCGCATCGCGCGCGTATAAATATAACCCGCCAGTTTCCTGGAAATAGGAAGAAACTTCCGCGATGCATCCAGCGATAATCAGAATTCCAGCACCGGCCCCGATGCAACTCAACGGGCTCAATCCACCAAGCTTTGCCGCAAGATCGGATGGCAAACGAAAAATGCTGACGCCGAGGATGGAATTTATCATCAGAGCCGTCAGGCTCCAACGGCCGATGGTGCGCACCAGTCCAGGCGAACTCTCCGTCAAACGGAAACCTTCCTCATATCAGAACTGAATTCGTGTACCTAAGATCCCTAGTATGTTGCAGGCAAGGGCACAGCCGGCGCTTTCCGCCGCGAAATTTCGGATAACACATCCGTCTTCCCACTGATGGATTCCAGATGCGGATAACGCTCACCACCGTGATAGTCGATGCGGTAGGTCTGAAAATAGTCGCCGCTTGCCACCAGCAACTCGATAGGGTCTTTGCCCGTTTTTGCGCGTCTGATTGCATCGAGCAAAACTTCTGGCGTCCACTTGCGGCCGTTTACGGCGATCAACTGCATGCCAGGGGCCAGGCCAGCGAGGTCTGCGGGAGAGCCATGGACCACGTCCAGAAATCGGTCGCTCTGTTCGCCGCCAGGGAGATGCACGAAGAAGCCGAGTGAGTACTGCACATCGACTTCTTGGTCGGTGAGTTCTTCAGAACGCTGGTGGTCGTTCATCGCTTCAGTGAATACCAATTTCCACCCGCTGTTTTCAAGGCCGCCAAGTGGAGCTCCCGGCCCGTGAGTCATTAAACGCTCGGTAAAAAAGTTCCGCCAATCGTAAGGCGCTACTTCATTCATCGCGGCGACTACATCTTCAAATGTATAGGGCACGACTTTCGAAGGTGAATTCTCTCCTCCATGAAATGCACGGCAAAAATCATCGAGCGATTTTTTATTTGTTGTTTCGTGCCGGATGATGGTGTCGGCTTCCAGCCAGATCAATGTGCTTTCGTCGTAATACTCCACTCCACGGCGCCAGGACGAGCCTTCTTCACCGAGACTGTAGAGAAGTTGCGCGGAAATGGCGGTGTCTTCCAAATTGCGCCAGGTACGGCCGGGGCGACTGTTATTTAAATAGCCTGCTGTGGCCGCCAAATTTTCGCGCAACTTTTCTGGTGTCCAAAAACCAGACCGTGCCGTCAGTATGACACCGTAATATTGCGTGAGGCCTTCGTACACCCACAACAAATCGCCCTTCAGTGGAGTTTGGTAATCGGTGGCCACCAGTCCTCGTGGACGGCGATATTTTCCGTTCCACGAATGTGTGAATTCGTGCGCCAGCAAATCCATTTGCGTTTCGCGGATGTCGGGGTCGAGGAACAAACCTTCGGGCGTGCGATTGTCGCTTGATTCGTGGTGCTCCACTCCGTCTGGCGGCAAGTGATCACTCAGCGTGAGCAGAAAATCATAGTGGCTATAATGACGAGCGCCGAAAAGCGCCCCAGTCTCGGCAACCAATTGGCGCATATGCTGCACTTCTTCCGCAGTTGGCGAAAGCGCTACGCGTCCATCTGCGACTACGTGAATCTCGTGAGGAGGTTGTTGACCAGGAGACAGATCGATATCGCGCATGTACGCGCCAGCGATAAGCGGTGAATCGATCAGGGTGGCAAGCGAAACGGGAGAAAAAGAAATCATAGCTGCATCTTCTCTTCCTGTTCTAAGAGCGGTTGCATATTTCCAGCCCGCAGGCAACTGCACACTCGCTACGTATGTCAGATCATCCGCTTTTGCGCCTTGTGGATAGAGAGTCGCGACGTACCAGTTCAGCACTAAGAGTTTCGACGTACTCGCAGGCCGTTCTCGCGTATCGTTTGCCTCCGCCGGTGACAAATAATCAAGAGAGATGTCCAGGGCAGCGGCCCCTTCCGGAATATCCAAGTGAAAGGCGTACATGTCGACAGAATCCCGCCGCCAGGCAATTTCTTTTCCCGCGCAAGACATTTTCAATCCAGTTAAATCAGCGATTGGGCCTACCGGGGAATGTTCTCCCTGAATCCATTTTGGGTACACCAACGTCAACGGGCCACTCTTCACAGGAATTGTCAGCTTCGCGTGGAAGATATGTTTGGGAGCATCCCGCAAATCGACGGAAATAATTGTTCCGGGCTCAACCCGCACACTATTTGCAATTGTTGGTGGGTTCTGCGCGAGGCTCGCATGATTTATCAATACAGAAAGCAACGTGAACAGAAGTAGAATTCCCAAGCGCATAAAAGAACGAATCATCAGCAAAATCCTCCGGGGCCCGCGAAAGAGTATTACACAGTCTTCCATGCTGTCTATTCTCGTGGTCGCCGGTTTGAATGCCAAGTTGGTCTGTAAGGGAAGTTTTTCGAAGCCTTTTGTTACAATCTCTTTATGAGCACTGCGGCTGAGTTCTCTTCTCTTTTTTCACGTAATCTTCGCAAAAATTATCCCATCGCCGTTCGCGGCGAAGGAAGTTGGATCATTGCTGCTGACGGGCGGCGATATCTCGATGCTTCGGGACAGGCTGCTGTCGTCAGCATAGGCCACGGTGTTGCCGAAATCGGCCGAGCCATGGCGGAGCAATCCAACCAGATCGCTTTTGCGCATACCTCGCAGTTTCATTCTGCGCCTGCCGAAAAACTTGCTGCACGGGTTCTGGCGATTGCGCCTAGCAATTTTCACAATGGCGGCCGCGTCTACTTCACTTCCGGTGGTTCGGAAGCCACGGAAACAGCGATCAAGTTGGTGAGGCAATATTTTTTGGAAACGAAGCAGCCGGGGCGTTACCGGGTGGTCTCGCGCAAACAGAGCTATCACGGTAGCACCCTGGGAGCGATGTCGGTCAGCGGAAATATTGCGCGCCGCGCGCCGTATGCGCCGATGATTCCAGAGTGGGGCCATGTGTCGCCGTGCTTCTGCTATCACTGTCCGTTTGGCAAAACGTATCCGGAATGTAGCCTGGCTTGCGCGGATGATCTCGACGTCTTTTTGCGTAAGAACGATGCCTCTTCCGTCGCGGCGTTTATTTTTGAGCCGGTGGTCGGCGCAACGCTCGGGGCGGCTGCTGCGGTCGACGGGTACACGGCGCGCATCGCCGAAATTTGCCGCAAGCACGGGATACTTTTAATCGCCGATGAAGTGATGAGTGGAATGGGCCGCACGGGCAAGCCGTTTGCCGGCCAGCATTGGGGGCTTGAGCCGGACATTATTCTTACTGGGAAGGGAATTGCGAGCGGTTATGCGCCACTCGGCGCAGTGCTCGTCGCGCCTCACGTTGCCGAAGCCTACGAAAAGGGAAGCGCTGCTTTCATGCATGGATTCACCTATCAATCCCATCCGGTTTCCACTGCCGCGGGAAACGCGGTTTTCGATTACCTGGAAGCGCACAAGCTTTTCGAGCGGGTCACACCGGCGGGGGAAATTCTACGGAAGGCGCTCTCTGCAGTTGAGGGCCATCCAAATGTTGGACAAGTGCGCGGCTTGGGCCTTTTGCAAGCCGTGGAATTCGTGAAGGATAAGTCGACACGCGAACCATTTCCGAAGGAAGCAGGCATAGCCGAAAAAATCCGCCAGGCCGCGCTGGAGAAAAATGTGCTGACGTATCCTACACAAGGTTGCGTCGATGGAATGCACGGCGATCACATTCTTCTTGCGCCGCCATTTATATTGACTGCGCAGGAGTCGCAACTGATTGCCAATGCCATAAAATATGCGCTCGACAAAGTCTTTTCCGCTTGATTGCGCCACTTAGCTGTTCTACAACCGTTCGGTCATTCTTTTATTTCAGGAGAGCCTCTTGCTGCGCCCACTAGCAACTTTATTTGCATTTATTTTCGCAACCACTTTTCTTGCGACTGCGACGCCCATTTTGAGTCAGGAGAGAGCCGTGAAGAAACCACGTGCGCGTGATCTTGGCATTCCCTTCGATGGCACACCCGGCCTGTTGAACGCAATTACCGATGTCAGCGGAGTAACCGTCGGCCACACTACGCTGATTTCTGGCGAGGGCAAATTGCAAGTTGGCAAAGGACCCGTGCGCACTGGTGTCACTGCGGTACTTCCGCGCGGGAAAGATTCCATGATGAATCCGGTTTTTGCGGGATGGTTCGCGCAGAACGGCAACGGAGAGATGACCGGCACAACTTGGGTGGAAGAATCGGGATTTCTCGAAGGCCCGGTGATGATCACCAACACGCACAGCGTTGGTGTGGTGCGCGATGCGGTGATTCAGTGGCGCGTGACACATGGACAGCATGACGCAACCGGATATTGGTGGTCGCTGCCGGTTGTTGCGGAAACGTGGGACGGTTGGCTGAACGACATCAACGGCTTCCACGTGAAACCAGAGCACGCCTTCAATGCGATCGACACAGCGCAAGGAGGCGCGGTCGACGAAGGCAATGTAGGCGGCGGCACCGGAATGATTTGCAACGGATTCAAAGGTGGCATCGGCACGTCTTCACGCAAACTTTCGGAAAAGGATGGCGGGTACACCGTTGGAGTGCTGGTGCAATGCAATTACGGCTCGCGGCAGAATTTGCGTATCGCGGGAATTCCGGTTGGGCGGGAAATTTCCTCGGAAGACCCTTACGCGTATCAACCATCCGAAATTTCGGAGCGCGGCTCCATCATTATTGTGATTGCCACAGATGCGCCTCTGGTTTCCCACCAATTGAAACGCTTGGCTCATCGAGCAACTTTGGGGTTGGGACGCAATGGCAGTATTTCCGGCAATGGTTCTGGCGACATCTTCATTGCATTTTCCACCGCCAATTCCGGCGCGGCTGCTCAAAATAAAATTGCCGATGTGAAGATGATGCCGAACGATTCGCTCGATCCCGTTTTTGCGGCCACAGTGCAAGCCACGGAAGAAGCTATCGTCAATGCCATGATTGCCGCCGAATCCATGACTGGGATCGACAATCACCACGTGATCGCGCTGCCGCACGATCAGCTGAAAGCCGTCCTAAAAAAATACAACCGCCTCAATCCGTAATCTGGATCAGGCAGCGAAGTATGTCACTCCCTTGTGTTTGCACATGTAGGAACCCTCTCCGGTTTATCCTGAGCAGCGGAGGGGGCGGTCCTCAATGTTCCTAAAAAATCTCTTTTAGAGTGTGGGCAAAGCGGTTTTGCGCGCCGGGTTGAAGAAGGGAAGCGGCACGATTTTTGCCGAGACCGTTTTGCGAGAGGCTTCGACGGTTAATTCCATACTGAGAGTTGCGCCAAGCGTAGCGCTTTCGCGGCTTATCGAGGCCAGCGCGATCATGCGCTTCAATGTTGGCGACCATGTCGTTGACGTAGCTTTGCCAACTTGGCGGCCGCCTCGATAGACAGGCACAGCTACGCGCGACGCGGTGCCCGGAACTTGTGGCGCCATGCCAATTTTTTCGTACAAAGCTTCCACTTCGCTCCAATTAATTTCCAGTCCAACCAAGTGGCGCGCTGGACCGCCCTTCTTTTCTTCTTGTGCCAGCGCTTCACGTCCAACGAAATTTTCTTTCTTCAAATCCACTAGTTTGCCTAAACCAATTTCCCCCGGCGTGTATTTCTGCTCGCCAATCAAGGATTTCTTGCTGGAAATGTAATCCACCTCGATTAAGATCAATCCAGCTTCGATTCGCGCAATATCCAGCGCGACCATACCGGCGGGATGAATGTCGAACGCTTTGCCCTTAACCATCAATTCATCGTAAACCTTTACCCCATCGGCCCAGTTCACCCATATCTCATAACCCAGATCGCCGGTATATCCGGTGCGAGAAATATCGACAGGAATGCCTGCGATTTTCCCGCGCGTAACGCGGAAATATTTCAGCTTAGCGATGTCCGCATCGGTCACGGCGCGCAACAACTTTGTCGATGTGGGGCCTTGCAATGCCAGTGCGGCTAACTTTTCGGAAATATCTTCGATCTGGACTTCCAGGCCCAATGCATTTTGGCGGAACCAGCGGAGACTCGGGTCCGCGGCCGTCCAACGATACTCATTTTCGCCAAGTCGAGTAATGGTGCCGTCGTCGATGACATGGCCTTCTGGATCGCACCAGCAACAATAAATGACCTGATCGATTGCAACCTTATTAATGTCGCGGGTGATGACACGATTGACGAGTTTGGTGGCGTCACGGCCCGTGACCCGATATTTGAACAGCGGAGAAATGTCGATCAGCGCGGACGAATTGCGAATAGCATTGTATTCGTGCTCGTGCGTCATTTCATAGATGCTGACGGTGTAGTAGCCCGACCACTCTTTGAAGTTCAGACTCTCGCAAAGCTCGAGCGTTCTCTCATGAAAGGCAGTTCCTACAGGCACAGGGCCTCCTGACTCGCTGCGCGAAATTATAGAGGGAAATGCTGAACGCCGTAAAGGAAGTGGAACACGATTTCTTACAAAGTCGCCACATTTACTCCCGTCAATTTCTTTGCTCGCTTCGCAAATTTGCGATCGAACGTCAAGAAACTGTCTGCGTTCCCCCTGCTGGCCAGATGGAGAGCATCGGCAAACTGAATTCCGGAAGCGGCCCATTCGAATGCCTTGGCAGCATTTAGTGCATCTTCCATACGAACATTTGGGAGCGCCGCGAGTTGTTTAAGTTTGGCAAGCGCATCACCGGAGTTTAGTCCGTAATCGCTTTCTAGAACCCAGCTTGTTTCGAGAAGCACTGTCTTGGATATCCATACTAGACGGCTGGAAAAGAGCGTGGCGGCCCTGGTGGCTTGCTCCGAATCCTCCCCCGTCAAGAAACGCACCAGGATATTAGTATCGACCGCTAGCATGGCGCTTCCTTACCATCTTTTTCCATGCATTTTTTATCTCTGCCAGACTTTTTGGTTTGCCCTTGTATTTAACGCTCCCTAATACGTCCTCCACCCGAGAGGGGGGAAATGGATTCAGCGGGTGCATGAAAATACCTCCATCCATTGGCACCAATGCCAATTCTGTTCCTGGATCCCATTTTTGCAACTCCCGCAGTGCTTTCGGCAGGACCACCTGTCCCTTTGAGGAAATCCGCGTGGTAATCATAAACCCTCTCTCTCGGTAAGACAGAAGTAAGACAAGTACAAGTATACCCCATGTTCGGAAAGGAATCGTCTGCTTTCAACGATCTGTTATTCCCTTGCCTGTAGCGCGCATGTCAAATTTGCCACGACCAGGTCCACTCGAATTTCGGCCCATCATCCTTGAGACGGTCAAAACCAAATTGCCAAGGTAGTCGGTGACCTTGTGAACCGGATGCGCTGTCAGTAGAATGATTTAATTCTTGCACGTGTCGGTCGCTCTCTTCTTCATCGGAGTCATAAACGAATGCCTCAGTCCTACGATGTTGTTGTCATCGGCGGCGGTCACAACGGTCTGGTGAACGCAGCCTACTTGGCGAAAGCAGGGAAGAAAGTTGTAGTTCTGGAGCGCCGTGAAGTTTTAGGCGGCGCCGCGGTTACCGAAGAAATCGTCCCCGGCTTTCTTTTTTCCGAATGCTCTTACGTGGTTTCTCTGCTTCGCCCGGAAATTATTCGCGAACTCGATCTTCCGCGGCATGGGCTGGAGATTCTCCCGCTCGACGGCACTTTTTCGCCCATGCTGAACGGCGATTATTTGTGGCGCGTGAACGATCACGCAAAAACACAACGCGAAATTCGCCGCCATTCCATTCTCGATGCGGAGGCTTACGACGAATTTTCAAAGATGATGACGCCGATGTGCCGGTTCGTGAAGCCGATGCTTTCGATGATTCCGCCGGATCCCACCACGCTGAATCCGAAGGATCTGAAGCAACTGCATTTCATGCTGCAGCGCTTCCGGGAACTTTCTTCTGATGAACGCTACACCCTAGTCCAGTTGATGACCATGAGTTCTGCAGATTTCCTCGATCAGTGGTTTGAGACCGACGTGCTCAAAGCGACCATGTCGGCTTCAGGAATCATTGGAACGTTCCTCGGCATTCGTTCGCCAGGCACGGCCTACGTTTTGCTGCACCACTACATGGGTGAAATTGACGGCGCGTTCCGTTCGTGGGGATTCAGCCGCGGTGGCACTGGACAAATTTCCAACTCTATCGGTTCGGCCGCGCGTGAATTGGGCGTCGAAATTCGCACGAATGCCCCGGTAAGCAAAATTCTGATCAAAGATAATCGCGTCAACGGGGTGGTGCTGAAATCTGGCGAAGAAATTCACACCAATGTAGTTTCCTCAAGCGTTGATCCGCACCTGACATTTGAAAAATTTATCGAGCCAAAAGAACTGCCCTCGGATTTCCTGGAAAGCGTGAGACGCTACAAATTCCGCGGCTCCTCCGGCAAAGTAAATATCGCGCTGAGCGGTCTGCCGAACTTCAAATCGCTTCCCGGAGTTGGTGCGCACCTTCGCGGCGCGATGTCCATTTCGCCAGGAATGGAATATATGGAGCGAGCGTACGATGATGCGAAATACGGCCACTATTCCAAGCGGCCATACATCGACATGGTCATTCCGAGCCTGACCGACCCGTCGGTGGCGCCTCCGGGCAAACATGTTTTGTCCTGCTTTGTGCAATATGCCCCGTACAAATTGGCGGAAGGAACCTGGGACGATCACCGCGAAGCGTTCGGCAACAACGTGATCGACACGATTGCCGAGCATGCTCCCAACATTAAGGACCTGATCATCGAGAAGCAGGTACTTACGCCGCTGGATCTGGAACGCGAATTCGGCTTGACGCAAGGCAACATTTTTCAGGGCGAGCTTTCCTTGGAGCAACTCTTCTTCCTGCGGCCGGTTCCAGGCTGGGCGTACTATCGCACACCCATCGACAACTTGTTCATGTGTGGTTCGGCAACGCATCCCGGCGGCGGAATTATGGGTGCCAACGGCCGCATCGCCAGCCAGGTAATCCTGAAAGAGTGGAAGAAGGCGGCGAACTGACCATGCCCATCGGACAGAAAGTAGTGCTCATTGGTGGTGGTCACAACGCGCTGATTAGCGCATTTTATCTGGCAAAAGGTGGTTTCAAGCCGCTTGTGTTGGAGCGCCGGGAGATGGTGGGCGGTGGCGCGGTCACCGAAGAATTTCATCCGGGCTTCCGCGCGTCCACGCTTTCGCACACTCTCGGGCCGCTTCGCGCAGATGTCGCGAAAGATTTGCGGCTCGAGCGTTTTGGACTGCAAATGTTGCAACCCGATCCGCGCGTTTTTGCACCCGCTCCCGATGGGCGCGCGTTGCTTTTTTACAATGACGCAGCGAAAACGGCCGGTGCGATTTCACGCCTTTCAGCCAAAGACGGTACGCGTTATACAGAATTTGCGGAAGCGTTGGAGGAGATGTCTGGCGTATTCAACCAAATTGCTTCCGTCACGCCGCCCAGTATCGATCACCCATCCGTGGAAGATCTTTGGAATTTATTGATGGTTGGCCGCGGTGTGCGCAGTTTGGGAAAAACCGGAATTTTCGATTTGTTGCGGTGGGGTCCCATGGCCGTGGCGGACTTCGCTTCGGAATTTTTCGAGACGGAATTAATTCGCGCCGTAACTGCCGCTCGCGGTATTTTTGGTTGTACACTTGGCCCCTGGTCGGCGGGTTCTACGGCAGTTTTGCTTTTGCGCGCCGCTGCGGATGCGAATCCAGTTGGGTCAGCGACCTTTCCGCTCGGCGGGCTTGGCGAATTCACACGTGCCTTAAGCGAAGCAGCCAAAGCGGCTGGCGCGGAAATTCGCACCAACGCGGAAGTTCACCAGATTCGCACCAAGAGCGGAGCAGTCTCCGGAGTTGTGCTGGCCGATGGCGAAGAAATCGCATGCGAAGCTGTCGTTTCTGGCGTTGATCCGAAGCGCACTTTCTTTGGCTTGCTCGATCCGGCAAATCTCGATCCGGTTTTTGCCGTGCGCATGAAGAATTTCCGCTTGAAGGGCAATGTTGCCAAAGTTCATCTCGCACTTGGCGATTTGCCAAACTTTCCGTCGCTCGCGAACGCTGTGGGCCCGGATGGCTTGCGGGGAGCACTCTCCGGTCGAATTCACATCGGCCACGAGATTGACTACCTGGAGAAAGCGTTCGATGCGTCGAAATATGGCGAGATTTCGTCTGCTCCGTATCTCGATGTCACTATTCCCACGCTGCTCGACCCATCTCTGGCGCCGCAAGGGAAGCACGTGCTGTCGGCCTACTTCCAATTTGCGCCATACCAACTGAGGACCGGCAGTTGGAAAGAGCGGCGCGGCGAGCTCGCGAACATCGTCATCAAGACAATGGGTGCCTATGCGCCGAATTTGGCGAATGTGGTGGAAGCGGCGCACGTAATTACGCCGCTCGATCTGGAAACGACCTACGGATTCACCGGCGGGCACATTTTTCATGGTGAATTGGCCCTCGACCAAATTTTTACGATGCGGCCTGTTCTTGATTGGGCGCGTTACAAAACGCCAGTGTCCGGATTGTTTCTCTGCGGCAATGGCACCCATCCTGGCAATGGTTTGACCGGCGCGTCGGGTGCCAACGCTGCCAAGGAAATCATTCACGAATTGCGCTGAGGATTTGCGGGCAAAGCGAAAGCTTCGCTGTCCATCCTGGCCATCTGGCCCAATTTCTTTGCTCTAGGTTGTTTTATGAATTCCCGAAAGCGTCAATCATTCATGGCTATCGTTAATCGCGAAAAATTGAAAAAACTACAAGAGCGCGAAGCGAAACGATTTGTCGTGGAGCGCCCCGGTTCTGCCGCGCTTTACCAGCGAGCGCAAGGTTCGCTGCTCGGCGGCGTCCCGATGAATTGGATGAAGAAATGGGCAGGAGATTTTCCAGTCTTCGTCACTAGCGCAAAGGGCGCGCACTTTCAATGCGCCGATGGACACGATTACGTCGATCTTTGTCTCGGCGATACCGGTGCGATGACCGGCCATTCCCCGGACATCATTGCCGAAGCGGTGGCCCGGCGCGTGCGCGAAGGCATCACCTTCATGCTACCCACGGAGGATTCCATCTTTGTGGGCGAGGATCTGAAGAAGCGTTTTAGCCTCCCTTACTGGCAATTTACGCTGACGGCAACGGATGCCAATCGTTTCGCGATTCGCATCGCTCGCGAAATTACGCAGCGTTCGAAGATTCTTGTTTTTCATTACTGTTATCACGGAACCGTCGACGAAACATTTGCCGGCGTGCTCCACGGAGTCGTCGGGCCGCGCCGCGGCAACATTGGTCCTCCAGTAAATCCGGCAGAAACTACGCGAGTGATCGAGTTCAACGATCTAAACGCATTGGAAGATGCCTTGAAGCATCATGATGTGGCGTGTTTGCTGGCCGAACCGGCGATGACCAACGTCGGCATCATTCTTCCCGAGAATGGCTATTGGAAGAAGGCCCGTGAACTGGCAAAACGCTATGGCGTGCTTTTTATTTCTGACGAAACGCATACAATTTGTGCCGGACCGGGCGGATGCACTGCCGAATGGAAACTCGATCCCGATATGCTGGTGTTTGGCAAAGCGATTGGCAGCGGCATTCCCGGTGCAACCTATGGATGTTCGGAAGAGGTGGCGCAGCGAATCTCTGCACGAATTCATCTGGAAGATTGCGACGTTGGTGGAATCGGTGGCACGCTTGCCGGGAATGCACTCTCACTTGCCGCGATGCGTGCAACGCTTGAACATATCTTAACCGCGAAGGCCTTCGAGAAAATGATTCCGTTGGCAATTCAGTTTAATGATGGGGTTTCTGCAGAAATCAAAAAGCATGGCTTGCCCTGGAATGTGCAGCGGCTCGGCTGCCGCGCGGAATATACGTTCTGCGAGAAACCTCCGCGCAATGGCGGCGAATCCGCGGCTGCGAGCGATTTTGAACTTGAGCGCTTTCTACATTTATTTGCACTGAATCGGGGTGTGCTGCTTACACCCTTCCATAACATGGCCCTCATGTGCCCAGAGACGACGGCGGCGGACATCGATCAGCACACTAAGATTTTTGCTGAAGCAGTCAGCGAGCTCGCGGAAAAGTAGTCGATAGGCATCACGCACAAAACCAAAACAATCAGTTACAGTAAAGCTGAAGCCGGGGCCGCCAGGCATGCGCCGTGTAATAAGCCTAATGAGTAGTTGCGCCGCAACAATGATTGCGCTCGGTATTTCTTCCCCCGCAGCGCAATTCACAAGCAATATCAGAGAATCCTCCGCGCCCCACGTGGGAATTCAACAATTGCATCCAGTAGAGCAGGGTGGAAGCGGCTGGTTCAAAATACAAATCGATTCTCGTGGAAAGGAAATTTCCATAACTCTGCGTATACAGCACCTCGCGGGAACAGGTGCCGCTGCGTTTGCGAATGGTTCGCAGCAACTGTCGCTGAAAGAAAGTGACGAGGTGGAAGTGCGAGGACTGATCGCCAGCGATCTGGCGGGGGACCTCACACTTACGGCTTGGTCTGGCGGTGAACTCACTCCCCTAGCCATATCATTTTTCGATGTACTAGCGCCGCTCCCCTCGCCGCGCATTTTCTTTGCCGGGCGCGACGTCACAGATACAAATTCTCTCGTGACTGTGGGACAACAAATCGCCTTAAATGTTCCCGAGCATCCGAGTCTCGCTATTCGCGAAGAGCGCTGGACAATCGAGTCGGGGGAATACGTGGGTGGATTTGTCCACGCCCTGACGCAGGGCGGCCCACAACCCATCGTCCTAAATGGCCCCGCAACAATTTTTTATTGGGTAACGCCCGGAAGCCAGCGGCGCGCCACCTACACGCTGGTTCTAAGCAATGGACAAGCAGCGACTGCCAGC
>DASXIT010000047.1:0-5082 GCA_036497825.1 Candidatus Acidiferrum sp. | reverse complement strand
GCGAAGAACGGGATCGACATCGTCGCCGGTGTAGAGCGGAACAGGATTGGGGTGCTTGCTCCATTTATTGCGGATGGCGTTGGCGCTGTCTTCTTCCTGGAGATGGCCAGAATCCTTAAGCAAAAGATTGGTGAGCTCGATGGTGGCGGGATTGGCGAAGATGGTTTTGTTGAAGCCGCTGCGAACCAGGACGGGGAGCCAGCCAGTGTGGTCAAGATGAGCGTGAGTGAGGATGGCGTAATCGAAAGTTTTGGGATCGATGGGAAGAGAATTCCAGTTGCGATCGGTTAAATCGCTGGTGCCCTGGAATAGACCGCAATCAACGAGAAGCCGTTTGCCGGCGGCTTCAACAAGATATTTGGAACCAGTGACACATCCTGCAGCACCAAGAAAAGTGAGTTTGGCCATAGGCGAGCATTCTACCCGAAGAGAATGAGAAGGCTACGAAAAAGGGGAAAGCTGGACGAATAGGTAAATTCTTGAAATAGCGATTAAAGTTTACAGGAAAATTTGAAGAATTATTGGTGGAGCCGATGGGATTCGAACCCACGACCTCCTCGATGCCATCGAGGCGCGCTCCCAACTGCGCCACGGCCCCACACCAACGACTTCAGAATGTTACCACAAGAGGAAGAAATTTTTGGGGTACGGCGGAGGATGGTTGCGCCGGGGAATGATCATGGAAGCGAAAATTTTTGTTAGTGCGTAACAACGGAGAGACGCGTTTCATCTGAAAGAGTGGGACGTTTAGCTGGTAAGGATGTAACGTTTCGGAACGATAATACGTAAGTTGCTATACAAATTTTTCTGTTGAGCAACAAAAAAGTGAGTGGAGAGAGGCGGAATTCCTGTGGAAAACGGAGGGAAACGCCTCGTGTTTTCCGGTAATGATGGCTCGCAAGGTGCTCATTATTAAGTGCTTATCTAATTCAAAAAACGTGACCACCATCACTAGCTTTCCCTGTCCCCAGCAGTTATGTTCGACTGGACAAGTTCATAGGCCCTTCGGTATTCTCACCGGGCCCCAGTTCTGCTGAGTCATCCAAGGAGCTTTACCTAATGTCAGTCGATACAATTGTTGAACATCAACGGGGAGTGCACTGCCGCCGTTGCGGCAAGCCCGTACGCGTGCCAGCGTTGGTGGCGAAGAAGGAATACGCCTCGCACCAGCACCATGATGATAATGATATGGAATATCACCTGGTATCGAAGGTGTTCGTATTGCGGTGCCATGCCTGCCAGAAGGAATCCGTCTACGCCATGAATCAAATTGTAGACATCTCTTACGTGCCACAAGGTGGCGGGGAGATGGCGAAGGTTGCCACGAACTGATCGCCCACCTAAAGCTGCGGATGTAGTCTTCTGTTAATTTCGAAGCAAGAAATTTGAATAACAAAGGCGCACGCCTAGCCCTTCATTTGCTCAGACAAAAAGCGGCTGCATCAGACCCAAGAGAGAAAGACAAATTCACGAGGGCGGCGTAAGGCCGCCCCGATACACGTAAGTGTGGAGTCGAATTCCTGGCGAATTTACACACTCAAAAAATCAAAACTTTGGTTAAACGGTAGCCATTTTTGGGGCTACCGGGAGATCTCTTTGGAGGATGAGGCGATAGGTGCTGACAACCTCGTCGGAGGAAAGCTCGGGTTCCTTGCCGAAACGAACCGGCTCGGCATGGAGAAGAATATCGTGCATGGAAATGATGCCGATGACTTTGGAATCGTGATTGATGACGGGAAGCCTGCGGACATGACCATCGCGCATAATGCGAAGGGCGTCGTGAAGGTTGTCTTCCGGAGAGCAAGTGAAAAGTTTGTCGTGGATGACTTGCGCGACGGTGACGGCGCCGGGTAAGACATTGCGTGTACCGAGAGCGATGCAAATATCGCGATCGGTGAGCACGGCGCGAATTTTACCGGTGGAATCCAGAACCGGAAGAAAACCGCAGTTCCCTTTCCACATCAGTTCCGTGGCTGCCCCAAGATTTGTATCCAGGTGACAAGCGTAAGGCGTTCTCATCATTACATCTTTTACTTTCATGGAAATTCTCCTTCCCCCAAAAAACTAAATATGGTCTACGGTCATAGCTCAGGGTAAATATGAAACTTGTGCTACTTGGCATGACATAGGCGAACAAGTTCGACAGAGCAATGGGCATGCATGGCAACGGATTCCGAGACACTGCCCAGGATCATGCGATCAAAACCGCGGCGGCCGTGAGAGCCGATGACAATGAGGTCGGCTTGCCAATTTTCCGAAGTAGAGAGAATGGCATTCGCGGGTGTGTCTCTCGGTTCGGTAACTTCGGTCTGGACCGCGAGGCCGCTGGCTTGCAAAAAGGAAATGGATTTTTCAATGGATTCAAGAGCGTGGTCTTCGCTAGTTTTGATGATTTCGGTGAGATGTTCCTGAATGAAGAAAGGATAATCCCCGATCATGACGGGGTATTCAGGACAAGAAATGACTTTGAATTGTGAACCAGATGGCCAGGGGCGGGCCACGATGGATTGTAAAGCGTGCTGCGCGCAGTCCGAGCCGTCGGTGGGAATGAGGATTTTCATGGCGGTGGAGTCCGCGGCGGGCTTACTGCGTGGAGCACGAACGATTTCTACGGAACAATGAGCGTGCCGCAAGACGGCTTGAGCGGTACTGCCCAGAAGCAGGCGTTTGACGGTACTGCGGCCGCGCGAACCGAGAAGAATGAGATCGGCTTTCCAGTCTTCTGCAAATTTGTAAATAACGTGACGCGGGCTTTCAACGATTACCGCAGTAGTGGCCTGCCAGCCGGCAGCCTTCAGCTTTCGCGCGCTTTCCGCGAGCAAATCTTCCGTGGATCTTTTGGCTTCGGCAAGCAATAGCGGAGAGCGAACAAAGAAAAAAGGGTCAATGGCAGAGATGAGAGTAAATTCAGAGTTCTTGGGCCAAGGGCGAGAGACAGCTTCCTGGATGGACATATCGGAGGCAGTGGAGCCGTCCAAGGCGATGAGAATTTTCATAAGGACTCCCGCATGGAATGTCCTAAAGATCGGTACCGAGAGAGATACGACTGTACAGGTGAAAGGCGTGGAGAAAAAAGAGATGGAAGTTGGGCTGAGACCAGATGGAACGTGAGCACGAACCCCACGCCGGTACCGGTCCAGAATGATTGGAGCAGGTAGAGGACCATGACGGCACCTTCTTCTCACCGCTATCTTCCACCGATTCAACAAAGGTAGCAAGTGTCGTGGTCACGACGATGTGGGAACTAAGTGATTCTAAGGAAACTGCGTCATACTACTCACGCGTGATGCGTTATGAATGCCGTCGGCCGAAGCTGCTGGAGGCTGCTTGGGGAGCTTGAAAATCGTGAACATTGAAGCAGGAATGCCCACGGTGGAAGAGGCGCGCCAGATGCTGCTGACCGAAGTGAAGCAAGCGAAACAGAGTGGAGCAAAAGCGCTGAAAGTAATTCATGGATATGGATCGACCGGCAAAGGCGGGGCTTTGCGTGGAGCGCTGAGGAGTTCGTTGCTGCGAAGGAAGAAGGAAGGGCTGGTGACGCGAGTGATATTCGGAGAAAAGTGGAGCGTATTCGAGGATGATGCGCGATACGCGATCGAGCATTGCCCGGAGTTGAAGGGTGATCGAGACCTGAATCGGAGCAACGAGGGAATAACAATTGCGGTGCTAGTGTAGTGGAGTTGGAGCGTATAGCTACAAAGCTTGCGGAGAAAGGATCAGACGGCAATGCCGAAAGCAAAGTCAAAGCAGAAGCGCACACCTTCCGGATCGCAAAGAAAAATTAAGCAAGCGCTTCCCCCAAGGCGACTGGCACAGCCGGGTGTCAGTGCGAGTAATCCACAGTTTGGCGAGGCCAAGCACACTCCGGACCCTACGCAGTTTTTAACCGCGGTCACCGATGCGCAATATTACAAGAAAGTGGATAAGGAAACCGCGAACGAGTTGATTCAGAGCATACCGCCGCCAGCAAATCCAAAGAATTTGCTGCTCTCGCTTGCAGATGTTTACGGATCGCAAGGAAGCGCAAAGGTAACAGAGATAATGAACGCGAAACAAATCGTGTTTCATGCCATAGGCGATACGGGGCCGACGAAAGGACCGGCGACGGTTCAGGAAGTTGCGGACAAGATGTGCGCCGACATGCAGGAAATCGACGCGGCAAATATTCCGTCGTTTTTCTTCCACTTGGGTGACGTCGTCTATAATTTCGGGGAAGACGAGTATTACTACGACCAATTCTTCGATCCGTTTCGCGACTACAATGCGCCCATCGTAGCCATCCCCGGCAATCACGATGGCGAAGTCTATCCAGGCGACCCGAGCGGGAGCCTGCAAGCGTTTCAGAAAGTATTCTGTGCCAGCGGATTTCAGCGGCTGCCGGAGGCGCGAGGGTTAAACCGCACCTCAATGATTCAACCGGGAGTATATTTCACTTTCGATGCACCGTTTGTCCGCATCATCGGGCTGTATAGCAACGTACTAGAAGATCCGGGAGTGATTTCCAGCGAAAACGGGACTTACCCGCGAGTGAGCGATGAGCAGCTTACTTTTCTGACGAACCAGCTGAATATCGTCAAGAGCGCCGATTATCAGGGGGCTCTGATTGTGGCAATGCACCATCCTCCGCAGGTAGTTGGGCGCCACGGCTCCAGTCCGAAGATGCTGAAACAGATGGATGCGTCTTTCAGTGGCACGGGAGTTTATCCGCACGCAGTTTTCTCCGGTCATGCGCACAATTATCAGCGGTACACACGACTGGAGGCCGGGCGGCAGACGCCATACGTCGTAGCAGGCATGGGAGGACACAACTCTGAACCGCCATTTGGGAAAATGATCTCGCCACCACGTCCACCATTCACGATCGGCGGATTTCGTTGCGACAATTATTCGGCGAATTACGGGTACCTGCGTGTGGTGGTGACAGTGAAACAGCTTCGGATCGAGTACCATGACGTGACGGCTGGGCTGAGTTCGAAGTCTCCGGCTGATGTGGTGACGGTGGACCTGAGCAGTCGGACGTTGGTGGCGTAAGTTCTGAGAATGAGTTCGGAGAAAGATAGAAGATAACGCAGAGACGCTTAG
>DASXIT010000046.1:0-7324 GCA_036497825.1 Candidatus Acidiferrum sp. | reverse complement strand
TATCGTATCTTTCCTCGAACTACCGCAGCGTTGCGCCACGCTTTTGAAGAATCGGACCCCGTAAAAATCCCCACTTATGCTATTCATGGCCCCGAAATCTTTCCATGAACGCATCACCAAAACGTGGTCGGCCGATTCCCTTTCATGAACTGGTTCATACATGTATATGCGCTTAGATTGTTTGTCAAGCTGATTTTTTAGGATTACCTAAAAAAGTCCTGGTATATGCGCTTAGTCTGCCGGATTGTAGCCTCTCTGAGCCGCCCGTTATTTCGCGGACTTGCGTGAAACTTTTTTTGTAGTATAGTGCAGTTGTGAATCGTTTCATGAACGCTCAATCGCGACCGCACTGGGTGTGCCGATGGCGGTAACCATTCGCGCTGTGGCTCGCAGGGCCGGGGTCGCCGTCGGTACCGTCTCTCGGGTGGTCAATGACCACCCGGATGTCAACCCCGAACTGCGCAAACGCGTTCTCCGCGCATTGAAGGATCTGAACTATCGCCCCAATGCCCGCGCGCAGAGCTTGGCCCGCAAATCCTCCCCGGTGGTGTCTTTCATTCTCAGCAACCGCGATTTCCTCCATCCCATCCATTCGCGTGTGCTGCAAGGCGTGCAGGAATATTGCGAGGAATTCGGCTACTTTGTCATTTACACACGGTTTCGCTACTCCCCTGCTATCTCGCCGAGCGCCCTCGAGTTGCCCAATGTTCTGCAAAGCCACGGCCTTGCCGATTGCGTGATTTTAGCTGGCGCTAACTTCGATAATTTCACACGCAGCCTGGACAAGCGGAAGCTGCATTACGTGTTGATGGCCAACAATTTCGTTGGCAATGAAAAACGCGAACCCTTCGATCAGGTGCGTTTCGATGATTTCTCCGGCGCGCTGGAAGCCACTCGCTACCTGCTGGCCATGGGCCATCGCGAGATCTGGTTCATCGGCGAAACTGCGCTCCCCTGGTATCGCAATCGTCACCAAGGCTATTGCCAGGCCATGCAGGAAGCTAGCCTGGAACCACTCGCTCAGACCCTCGGTCTTTCCGACGACCGCTTTACAAACGGCGTTAATAGTATTCGTATGATTCTGGAGCAGGGACTCCGCGTCACCGCTGTCCTGGCTGGCAACGATGAAATTGCGAGTGGCGTTTGGGAAGGACTGCTGAAAGCCGGACTGGATGTGCCGAAAGACGTGAGCCTAATTGGCTTTGACGATCAGCATGGCATGGGAAAGCTGCAATCGCTCACTAGTGTGCGAGTGGAAGCTACCGAGATTGGCCGCCAGTTGGCGAAAATGGCCATTGCCAAGATCAAATCCAAGGGAGAGCGCTTACCCGAAGTGGTTCTCCCGACCGCGTTAGTCAAGCGTGAAACCTGCCGCCCGCTAATTCAGCTGGATGCCCGAACGGAGGAAAAATGATTTGCCAGAAAATCGAGGAAGGCGAGCAATTCTGGTGCGCGGGCAATCTTTACACCATGCTTATTCCGCGTGACGCGACCAACTGCTTTGAAGCGGTGCTGGAAAATATTGAGCCGGGCGTCACCACACCGCCGAACGCCCATAGGAATTTCGCACAGATGTACTTTATCGTTTCTGGCGACGCGCGTGTCTGGATTGGCGAGGAATGCAAAGACACCGCCGGGCCCGCAGTGGCCTTTATTCCCCAAGACACCAACCACTACGTCAAGAATATCGGCACGGTTCCACTCCGCTACATTTACGTCAGCATTTGGCCAGGCACGATTCCGGAGTCCGATGGGCGCAAATGGCGGGAATCAGTGGACGAGATGGTTAAGATGTACGCTTCCAGAGGCTACCCGGCGCAGCGTCAGCCCTGATGGTAAATAGAAAAATCCACGATGTGAAAACGGATTGGCTGCGTATTCCGCTATCGCAGCCGATTGCAGACTCCTCGCACGTTCTTTCTTTTATCGATCTCATTCTCGTTGAGGTCCATGCTGGCGATCACGTCGGCGAAAGCTATAGGCTTTCTTTCGACTATGCGCCAACTCTTCTGAAAGGCATGGTGGATCGACATCGTTCACACTTCTTCCGACTGGCAGGAGCTCGCTTTTACGGTTTCTCCGAGCGTAAACACCGGCCACCGATTTCACTTCCGCCCGTCATCCGTTGCTCTTGATCAAACAAATTGGCGCGGGCGAAATTATGCTCTCGGAGTTAGGCACCTGCAATATTCTCCCGAAACCCAGCCAGCCGTCCGGTGAACTGGTTGGCGCGCCACTCTACCTTCGGGAACTAACCCAGAATTTGCTTCGGTGGGCAAAGGAAGGCCCTTCAAATGGCCAGGTGGGCGTGAACAATGATTGAGCATCAGAAAAAGAATTACTTGCAGTTTTACTGGCGCCACAAAATTTGTGATTCAAAAATCCTAGGAGAACACATGAAATCATTTCGCTGCCTCGCACGGTTCGCCTGTTTGCTGTTCGTGCTGGCAATTACTTCGGGCGTAGCTTCCGCGCAAGCTATCGGCGATACCGTGGCTCCGTTTCTGGAAAAGCCGGTGCAGCCCGTCGCTGTGACTGCTTACCAGCTACAGAAATACATGATGAAGCACATCACAAAACCCGTGGCGCCGGCAACCGCCGAACAATGGACCGCCGAGGCACATAAGCTTCGCAAGCACATTCTGGAAGACGTCGTTTTCCATGGCTGGCCTCAGGAATGGGTCTCTTCCGCGCCGCGCTTCGAGCAAACGGAAGTCATCGAAACCGCCCACGGCTATCGCTTGCGCAAGTTCCGCTACGAAGTTGTGCCGGGCTTCTGGAACACCGCGATTCTCTACGAGCCGGAAAAAATCAACGGCCGCGTTCCAGCAATTCTCAATCTCGTCGGTCACGATCCGCTTGGCAACCTGGTCGAATACGAACAAAAGCGTTGTATCAATTTTGCCAAGCAAGGAATGCTGGCGCTTAGTCTCGGCTGGCCCGGCTTCGGCGAATTAGATCAGCCGGAAAACAGCCACGATTTTACAGGTCATCTGGAATTGGCCGGTTCCGGCTCGCTCGGTTACTTCTATCTCATGATGCGCCGTGGCCTGGATTTTCTTGCCGCTCACCCGCAAGCAGATCCGAAGCGCCTTGGCGTCACCGGCCTTTCTGGCGGCGGCTGGCAGACCACCATTCTTAGTTCGCTCGATGAACGCGTCAGCGTGATGGTCGAGGTGGCAGGAATCGGATCGCTGGAAACAAATCTGACGCGGCCCACCGACACTCAGGAAGTGGAGGAAGACGCCACCGATCTGATGCATAATTTTGACTATCCATTTTTCATTGCCATGCGCGCGCCGCGGCCTACTCTCTTGATTCACAACGAACAGGATGATTGCTGCTTCCTTGCGCCGCTCGTGAAACCTTACAATTACTACCAGAATCTTCCTTTTTTTAAGCTCTACAACGCGGAAAATTCCCTGCGTTGGCATCAAAACATTGATCCCGGCACTCACAACTATCAACTCGACAACCGCCAGCAGGCCTATGCCTTCTTCGCCGAGCAGTTTCATATGCCGCCGGTTACCAGCGAAATTCCCAGCTCCTCCGAAATTTTCACCATGCAACAATTGACCGGCAGTTTGCCGAAGGACAATCTCACTACCGCGGGATTGGCCAGAAAACTAGCCAGCCGGATTAACCGCGGCGAAATTCCTGCCGACGGAAGCGCACGCGATAGCTGGACCAAATCCCAGCGCGAACAGCTCAAATCCGTCATCCGCTATTCTCCGCTTACCGTAGATGGCGCGTGGAAACTGATCTCCACCAAGCGTCCCGGCTTGCAAGCGTTTACGTATCGCTTTGAATTTTCGAATTCACTGAGCGCCACTGGAATTTGGGTCGCTGCTCGTGAGGTTAGTGAAGACGCCACGCTCACCATCGTGCTTCACGACAAAGGATTCAAAGCGGCCGCAATCAACGTCGCACAACGCGTGAATCGCGGCGAGCAAGTCTTGGCGCTGGAGCCGCTATTCTTTGGCTCAACCACTCCCGACGAAGGCGACCCCGCTTATTGGGAAATGTTGTTAGCCGGCAGCGGCGATCGGCCTTTGGGCATCGAAGTCAGCCAGCTCGTCGCTGTCGCAAAATTCTTCCGCGCACACACCGGAGCAAATAAAGTACGCCTGGAAACCGAAGGTATCCGGAGCCAAGTAGTCGCGCTCGCTGCAGCGGCCATTGAACCGGATCTTTTTTCGGAAATCTATTCCAACGACGCGATGACCAGCCTCGCCTATCTTCTGGACACGCCAGTTCCCTACCGAAACGCGCCCGATCTCTTCTGCCTCGATCTCTATAAGTATTTTGACATCGATAGGCTGGCGGTTCTTGCTTCTCCGGTTAAAGTCACTTCCGGCGGCAAGGCTGGTCCGCTTCCAGCACCCGCAGCCCACTAGCGCTATGGATTGTTTGATCGCGCGATGGTCATCCCTAGGCGTCCGAAAGGATCGCCTCAGGGTTTTCAAGCTTGGTAGAGATAATCTAATTTAATTGGGTTCAGGATGCCCACGGACGGCTCCCTAAATCTCTTTTTGTTTCGTCTCCACAACCTGCGTGTCCGCTACGCCCTTGCTCTTCGCAACACTGAAGTCTCTAACGTCGTGCAACACAAACGTTGCACTGTCGGGAGCCTGTGAAGGCTTGATGTTAAAGAAGTCCGCGTGCTCCACATCCTCCAGCAGGAAGCACGGGCGCGCATCGCTTGTGCCAACCATCACCTTGAAATCGCTGATTTCAATTCCCGCAGCGTGCCGGAGAATCATCCCGTGGGCCGGCGTGATTCCGAACATGGTCGGTTCCGGGTATTCCTTTTCCTTTTCTTCCAGTTTGATTGCCGCGTCTTTCTTCGTTCCGCCGCCGGGATGTTGCACCAATATATTGCTGATTTTTACGTCCTCAATCTTGTGATTGGGAATTCCGGCGATCATTGAGCAAATCTGTGACGACGCGCTCGACGACACGATGTTAGAAATGTTCACGCGCCGAATCGCCCCTACCGGCACTCCGGCGGGACCGCGCATTCGCGATCCCAATCGTAGAAAAATCGGCGCAGCTACGGTATCCCGCATCGTAAGATTTGAAATCGTTACGTCTTCGATCACCGCCCCGTCCACGCTCAGAATAGCCAGCCCGAAACAGCCGTCAAATACACAATTGGTGATGGTAATGTTCTTGTAACCACCGTTCGATTCCGTCCCAAATTTAATTCGTCCGTTGCGGTCCACATCCGAGTTTGCTGGATAGCGACGGAAGGTGGCGTCCAACAGCGCTCCCTCGACAAAACTCCCGCTGACCATACAGTCACTGATGGTGACCATCTCTGTCGCCCGCGCGAATCCGAGAGCGAAGGAACTTTTCAAGCAAATGGCGTCGTCCCATGGTGAATTGACGCTGCAATTGGAAATTCGCACATTACGGCAGCAGTCCACGTCGATACCATCGCGGTTGGTATCGATTTTCAGATTATCGATGGTCATGTTGTCCACGCCGGTCGCCAGAATTCCGAAGTGTCCGCCATGCAGAATCGAAAAGTCACGCAACAACACGTCGCGGCAATTTCTCAGTGCGATGGCCTTGTTTCCTACGCCCGGCTCTTCGGCAACCGGGCCTGTTCCTTCTCCCCGGCTAAGTCCTTTCCCCCAGATCAGGCCGGGACCGCAAACGGAAATATTCTCAAGTCCCTCGCCCCAGATTAGGCTGTTATGCCAGTGGTTGTGGCCAAAGTCCTGGTAGTCCTCCCACGGTTTGTTGCTCTCCGCTAGGTCGTATCCCGGCTTCCCTTTTTCCGGAGAATCCGCTGCCACGATCGTGCTTCCGCTGCCCAGCAGCAGTGCCACCTTGCTCTTCAGCCGGATCGAATAACTCAAATAATTTCCCGAGGGAAAATACACGGTACCGCCTCCGGACGCGGCGGCTGCATTGATTGTTTTGTTGATCGCGGCAGTGTCCAAAGTCTTGCCGTCGCCAGTGGCTCCAAATTCGCGCACGTCAAATTGCACGCGCTCCTTGGCCACATTGGCCCTTTCCAGCGAAGCGCCTGTCGCAGGCCTGGGCGTAGTGAATCCCAGCACCGCTGCTCCGCTCAACTTCAGAAATCTCCGCCTATCTCTCTCGGTCGCCATGTCAATCCCTTCCCACACTTTTTTACACGGAATCTACCATCTGCAGTCGCGGCACAATCAGTTGAAGCGCCCCCAAAGCGATCAGATATGCCGTCCCTGCAATAAAAAACGGAATTAGGTAACTCCCCGTCGTCTGTAATACGTAACCAACAATCTCTGCGATCAGCATCCCGCCCACCGCGCCGGCCATTCCCCCCATTCCAACCACCGACGCGACCGCATAGCTCGGAAACATATCAGATGCGGTAGTAAACAAATTTGCCGAAAATCCCTGATGAGCGGCAGCCGCCAATCCAATCAACAACACTGTTTCCCACAATCCGCTCGCACGGTACGCATAAACAATCGGAACAACGCACACCGCGCAAATCAACATCGCCGTTTTTCGCCCCGCATTGACGGAACAACCGCGCTGAATCAGCCGCGACGAAATCCATCCGCCCGCGACGCTTCCCACATCTGAAATCAAATAGATTGCGGCCAGCGGCAGCCCCAAATGCAGCAGATTCAACCCATGCTCTTTCTGCAAGAAGCTCGGCACCCAAAATAAGTAGAACCACCAGATCGGATCCGTTAGAAACTTTGCCGCCATGAACGCCCAGGTCTGTCGGTAACTCAACAACCGGATCCACGGCACTCGCGCCGATGGTGTTTGGCGATCGCTTTGAATGTACGCGAGTTCATTTGCCAGACACCGCGGATGCTCTTCCGGTTTCCGGTACACTGCCATCCACAATAGAAACCACAAAAGTCCGATGCCTCCAGTGATCACGAACGCCCATCGCCAGCCAAAATGCTGAGTTATCCAGCCCACCATAAATGGCGTAATGATCGCGCCGACGTTGCTCCCTGCGTTGAAAATCCCTGTCGCCAGTGCGCGTTCTTTCTGTGGAAACCATTCTGTGACCGTCTTGATACTGGCGGGAAACGCGCCTGACTCGCCCAATCCCAACGCCGCGCGCGCCATTCCAAAGCTCAATAGCGATGTGCACAGTGCGTGCGCCATCGACGCGATGCTCCAGAACACCATCGCCAGTCCATATCCCAGGCGCGTTCCCGCGCGATCGATGAATCGTCCCACCGCCAGCATTCCCACCGCATACGCAGCCTGGAACGCTACCACCAGATGTCCGAAGTCGCTCTCACTCCATCCCAGGTCGTGCTGTAAGGTCGTCTTCAGGACGCCCAGCACCTGGCGGTCC
>DASXIT010000045.1:0-7461 GCA_036497825.1 Candidatus Acidiferrum sp. | reverse complement strand
GTACTGCTTGAATATGCTCGCCATGGCCCTCGAACTTGCCAAAGAAGATCAAGCCTACGAAGACGTTGCCAGCAAGTTTTTCGAACACTTTGTAAACATTGCTCACGCTATGAACGACATCGGCACCAAAGCGCAATCTCTCTGGGATCCCGAAGATGGGTTCTATTACGATTCACTTCATCTTCCCAATGGGGAAGAGCACTTCGTCAAGATTCGTTCCATCGTTGGCCTTATTCCTCTATTCGCCGTTGAAACACTAGAGCCCGAAATCATCGAACGGTTACCCGGTTTTCAGCGCCGCATGCAATGGTTCATGGACAATCATCCCGATGTCCCAGAGCACATTGAAATGACCCAACGCTCTGCTCGCGGTGTGCGCCGGTTGCTCTCCCTGGCCAATCGTCGTCAACTCAAACGCATCCTCACGCGCATGCTGGACGAAACTGAATTCCTATCTCCTCACGGTATACGTGCGCTCTCTCGTTATCATCTCGAGCATCCCTACGAAGTGAACGTCAACGGCCACGTCAGCCGGGTAGACTATGAACCCGCCGAATCGACCAGCGGAGTTTTTGGTGGCAACTCGAATTGGCGCGGGCCAATCTGGTTCCCCGTCAACTATCTTCTAATCGAATCGCTCCAGAAGTATCACCACTATTACGGGGAAGATTTTAAAGTCGACTGTCCCACGCATTCCAATCAGCAGATGGATTTGTGGGAGGTTGCAGCGGAAATTTCCAAACGCCTCACGCGCATTTTCCTTCGCGATAAAGACGGCAAACGCCCCTTCGCCGGTGGCGAGGATATATTTAACGTTGATCCTTACTGGAGAGATCTCATTCTGTTCTATGAGTATTTCCATGGCGACAACGGCGCTGGCATCGGCGCCAATCATCAAACTGGCTGGACCGGCTTGGTCGCCAAACTTCTGGAACAAAGCGGAGAGTAGTCCCGTGTCTATCCTGGCGGAAATTCAATTCGGTAGAGAAATCTGCGGCGATCTGGATGCCGCGGAAAAAAGAGAGTGGCTGGTCACCAACGGAATTGGCGGCTTCGCCTCCGGCACTATCGCAGGCACTGCTACACGGCGCTATCACGGCCTACTTATGGCCGCATTGCAGCCACCTGCCACCCGCACCTTGCTCGTTTCTGGCCTCGATGAAACTGTCCACTATCTCGATTCCTCTTATTCCTTGTCGACCAATCGCTGGGCCAGCGGATTTAATTCTCCCAGCGGGTTCCTCCAGATCGAAAGTTTCCACATCGAAGGCACCAAGCCCGTATGGCGCTTCGCTTTCGCCGATGCCATTCTCGAAAAACGCGTCTGGATGGAACAAGGAGAGAACACCACCTACGTTCAATACACTCTGGTGCGCGCAAGTGGGCCAATCGAACTCGACGGAAAGGTTCTCGTCACCTATCGCGATTTTCATTCCGCCACTCATGGCGGTCCTGGCTGGCAGATGAAAGTGAGGCCGATTGAAAATGGTTTGCGGATTGACGCTTTCGCCGGCTCCGTTCCCTTCGTTATGAAAAGCTCCAGTGCCTTCTTTCAACCTCGGCAAGAGTGGTATCGCGACTATCTTCTGCCCGCCGAACGCATTCGCGGTCTCGACGACACGGAAGACCGCCTCTTTGCTGGCCAATTCCACTCTCACCTGGAAGTTGGCCAATCCATCACGCTGGTTTTATCGACCGATTTGAATTCCTCGCTCGATGGCGAGCAGGCCCGCACTTCTCAATCGAATCACGAATGGAATATTTTCCAATCCTGGCAAAAACACTATGCCACTACCAATCCATCTTCCCCCAACGATGAGCCCGGATGGCTTTGGCAATTGGTTCTGGCTGCGGATCAATTCATCGTCAAACGTTCGTTGCCTGGCAATCCTGATGGTTGCAGCATCATCGCTGGCTACCACTGGTTCGGCGATTGGGGCCGCGACACCATGATTTCGCTTCCCGGCCTTACTCTTTCCACTGGCCGCCCAGAGATCGCGCGCCAAATCTTGAAAGCGTATGCCGCAGTCGTGGACGCGGGAATGCTCCCGAATCGCTTTCCCGATGCTGGCGGCGGGTTGGAATACAACACCGTTGACGCCACTCTCTGGTATTTCGAAGCCATTCGCCAATATTTCAGCGTTAAACAGGATTTAAAGTTGCTCAATGAACTCTTCCCGGTTCTGGCCGGCATTATTGATGCCCACGTTCGTGGCACTCGATACAACATCAAGGTTGATCCCTTCGATGGTTTATTATTTGCAGGCTCTCCGCTGGTGCAGCTTACCTGGATGGATTCAAAAATTGGTGATTGGGTCGTCACACCACGGGTTGGCAAGCCCGTCGAAATTAATGCGCTGTGGATCAACGCTCTGCAAACGATGGCGGGATTCGCGAAACTTCTGGTTCGGCCTTTTGAGGGCTACGAAAAACTTTCCGCTAAAGCCTCAAAAAATTTCGAAAAATTCTGGAATGTGGAACGCAATTGCTGCTTCGACGTAATTGACGTGCCCAACGCCCCGAACGATCCCGCCTTGCGCCCCAATCAAATTTTTGCGGTATCTCTGCCAGTCAGCCCGCTTTCCGATCGCCAGCAAAAGGCTGTCGTCGACATCTGCGCGCAGCAGTTGCTCACTTCCCACGGCCTGCGCAGCCTCGCTCCGTCCGAATACGGATACAAAGGACATTGCGCCGGCGGCGCCAGGGAACGCGACGCTGCCTATCATCAGGGCACAGTCTGGGCCTGGTTGCTCGGCCCCTTCGCGCTCGCTCATTTTCGCGTTTACAAAGATCGCAGCGCGGCCCAATCCTTTCTCGATCCGCTGGGTCGAACGATCTACAACACCGGTCTGGGTACCATCAACGAAATCTTCGATGGCGATTCTCCCTATAATCCTTCCGGCGCTATCGCCCAAGCCTGGAGCGTTGCCGAACTCTTCCGCGCATGGCAACTCCTCGGCGCCGCCGAATAAACTACTCTGTCATCCTGAACGAAGAGCCGCGCTTTTAGCGGTTCGTAGTGAAGGATCTCAACCCACTCTTCACCTCAACTCTATCCGCTCACATCCACCGCCGACGTGGCACAGTCACTCTTGCTTGCCCTGAGCCCCGAAGGGGCTGTGCTCTTGGGTTTTCCGTTCCTTCTTCCTTCCCGCCAACAACGAAGCCCCTATTGCTCCCACCAATATCCCCGCCACAATCCCCAATGACAATCCCACCGAAACGTGCACCCACGGCTCCGCCACCATTTTACCGCCAATAAACATCAACACCAGCGCCAACCCAATCCCCAAAAATCGAAAATAATCCAGAATTCCCGCTAGCAAAAAATAAAGCGCTCGCAAGCCGAGAATTGCAAACACATTTGAGCTGTACACCACGAAAGCGTCCCGCGTGATCCCGAAAATAGCCGGTATCGAATCGACAGCGAATGTCACATCTGTAATCTCCACGATCAGCAGCACCAGAAACAGAGGCGTGGCGAATAACTCTCCTGCCCGTCGAACGAAGAATTTCCCTCCTTCGTATTCCTTCGTCACCCGCAGGTGTTTGTTCGCAAATTGAAAAATCGGGTTCCGCTCGTAATGCACTTCCTTGTCGCGTTTCCAGATCATGTGTATTCCTGTGTAGATCAGAAACACGCCAAATACCATCAGGATCCACGTGAATCGCGCCAGCAACGCCGCTCCGGCCGCGATCATGATTCCGCGCATGATCAACGCGCCGATGATCCCCCACTCCAACACGCGGTGTTGCACGCGTTCGTCTACCTTGAACGACCGGAAGATCACCAGAAACACGAATAGATTGTCGATGCTCAGTGCTTTTTCGATCAGGTATCCCGTGTAGTATTCCAAGCCTCGCTGCGGACCGTACCAGCGCCACACAAAATATCCGAATGCCAGGGCCAGGCCGATCCAGATCGCGCTCCACATCAACGCTTCCCGAACTTCTACTTTATGTGCTTTGCGGTGAAATACGCCCAGGTCCAGGGCAATGGCGAGAAGTACGAATAGATTGAACCCGACCCACAGGTACGGTGTGCCCATCGATTAACAATAACCTAACTCTGCTCTTGGAAGAATTTAAGGTTGCGAACTATTTGCATCGGTCCCGTTTAGATTGCTCAACGTCAGCCGCGTCGTCTGCCCCGCTTGAATTTTTGTCGGCACGTCCCAATGCATGTGCCGGTCGCCAGATGCCGCGTCCACTCCTAGCGAGCTCAACCAATATGCTCCGGGTCTTAGCCCCGATAACATTGCCCGGCCCTCCAGGTCGGTATCCACCCTTCCTGCCAGATATTTGGATTGCGCGGTATCCGGAGCAAGCTGCGCAACTTTCCGATTGTGATCCACCTGCAACCTGTCCCACTTTAGCTTCGGACTCACCGCTCCCAACTCCAGTTCCACACCATTGATCGTTGATGGATGAGCCTGCATGAATTTCTTCAAGCTCGTCAAATACTCCTCTTTCAGTTTTTCATACTTGTCCGGATCTTTGTCTTTATCCACCTGTTTGAACTTTGGCTGCGGCATTCCCGGGGTAACGCCTCCACTGTTCGATCTTTGGTAAGCGGCCAAAAACTCCGGAACGTTCATCATCTCATCCGGTGTTACCAACTTATCGAAGTCGATTTGCGTCAAGTCGATCACATCGTGCTTCTTCATCCAGCCCTTTAGTTCATCTGACACTTTCAGCTTGTCTATGAACTCTTCTCTTGTCGGCATCGGATCGGTGCCTTCCACTTCCTTCACGATATCCGCATAGCTTTTTGTCAGCAGGCAGAACGTGAATTGCCTTACCGGCTCCGGCCGGCCGCCCGTTGGCGTAATCTGTGCGGTCACATCCAAAGAGCCCGCTCCGTTCTGTGCCATCGTCGGCCTTACAAACACACACGCAGCCGCAACTACAACGAACGCAAAAAAGTTTCTCATGTCACAAATCCTAGCAGAACCCCGCCACCGCAACTCTCGAATCCATCCGCAGTTGTCCAACCAGTAGCACAGGCTTCAAGCCTGTGTCTCTCCCATATGCAAGTCAGCCCACCCATCTTTGGTGTAGTATCTTTCCCACTTTCCCAATCTACGGACTTCCTATGACTCTGCATAAATCTTTTCTTGCTACCATGCCTCGCAATTCTCTTTTGATTTTCCTTTTAGGCGTCTTCTTCCTTTTCGCCACGATTGCTCTCGCAGGTGACATCTCGGAAATGGGCCGCCAGCCAGTGCCGCGATTGATCTTAAGCCTGCTGGTCACCAGCGTCTTTGCCGTCCTCTACGCAACCGCAGGGTTCGCTCTCCGCGGCCAATCCTGGAAAGTCATCGTCCCGGTTTTTATCGTTCACTTTTTCGTGCTTAATGCAATTAACAGCTGGCTTCCGTCCTTGCCTCCCCTGACAACCATGGACGCTGGGCAAGTGTCTTGGCTGCGATCCCGGCTGGGGTTGGATTCGCTAGGAATCATTCTCTCCATGAGTCTCGGTTACGCATGTCTTCTCTATGCCTCGATCATCGAAGCCCGTCGCTATTTTCGCGTTCACGCGGAAATAGCACTGGCGCATGAAATCCATCAGGTGCTCGTCCCGGCGATTGAAACCAAGTTCGGCGGATTCGAATTTTATGGCCGCTCGCTGCCCAGTGGCGAAGTAGGCGGAGATTTGATTGATCTGGCGGGCACAAATGAAAAGTGGGTCGCCTATCTCGCGGATGTATCTGGCCACGGTGTGGCCCCCGGCGTCGTCATGAGTATGGCGAAGAGCGCCTCTCGAATGCTGTTGCGCTCCGGTGAAGCCACGGAGCAGCTAATGCCGCGTTTGAATGAAGTCTTATATCCACTCAAGAAGCCGGATATGTTCATCACCTTTTGTTTTCTGGCGGCGAACGAAAATCGTTTGCGTGTCGGATTAGCGGGGCACCCATCGATCCTGCAATACTCCCCAAACACGAATCAAGTGATCGAAATTCCGTGTCCCAACATGCCGCTGGGGATCCTGCCTGAGGGAGAATTCGTCACTTCAGAAGTGACAGCAGAAAGCGGCACCCTTTTTGCTCTTTACACGGATGGATTTCTCGAGGTCGCGAACAAATCTGGCGAGGAATTCGGAATGAACCGCCTGAAATCCGAATTCTTGCAACACGCGAATCAACCACTGGAAGCCGTTTATCACTCGCTAAAAAATGCTGTGTCCCGCCATGGCCCTCAGTTCGATGATCAGTCCATCCTCCTAATCCGCAAACTGTAGTGGACGATCTTTAGATCGTCCACTATTTTCTTCACTTCCAGATGAATTTCCCTCCCGCACCTTGTAGGGATCGCCTTCCGAGGCGGTCCGCAAATGCAACCACACCTCCATCGCGCCTACAACGCCGAAGCGCACCAATTCTTCATTTGCATTTGATTTTTTGCGGAATCTTGCGAGAAAAATTAGTACAACCGGAAGTTCACTTCAAAATCCACTTGCGTCGGCACTGGCCGTCCACTGGGGCCAAGCGCCGCCTTGCAGCGCCACGTCCGCATCGTCTGCACGGTGGTCTCATCCAAGCCCAACCCGGGGCTCTTGATCACGTGCGGTTCGACTACTTTGCCGTCTACCGTGACAACCGCCCTTACCAACACCACGCCAGAATATTTCGCCTTGCGGGCTTCCTCAGAGTAAGGAGGATTCGGCATATAGAAACAACTCGGTGACCCAACTCCATTTACTCCCGCTCGAAACGCACCGCCTCCGGTGCCTCCGCCCGAGCCAGGTCCAAGGCCACCACCATCGCCACTGCCGATACCGCCTCCATAACCGCTTCCAATCCCTCCACCGCCGCCCGTTCCATTCGACAACTCCGCCGACTTCGACAGGGGATCGCCAAAATTATCCATGTTGGGATTCGCTATCTTCAGGTCAGGAGGCCCCAGCAAAGTGGGCGCAACCGGCAGGACCGGCTTCGGATTCTTATAAACCTCAGTCGGCGGCGCATATTGCGTCATCGCAAACTTAGGCGCTTTACCCTTTCCCGCGGGTGTAAGCGAATGGTCTCCACCGCCGCCACCGCCGCCAGCTTTATCTTTGCCTGCAGGCAATTTCGCAATGTAAGGCGAAATATCGATCGGCGTATTCAATGTCGCTTTGTTCACCGCTTTTGTCGGCGTCGAAAAAATGTTCAGGAAGGGAATAATCAGCAGCGCGATCAAACTGCCATGCAGCGTAAACGAAATAATCTGTGTCCAGCCGAAGTTTTCATCCTTCGACCAGATATCTTTCACCTTCACCGCCTGAATTCCCGGTGGCAGGGGCGCAGGCTTGCTCGGCGAAATAAATTCCTTTAGCCGTTCGCGGAAACTTCCAAAATTTCCGCCCCAGTTCACTTCATAGCGCGTGTCGATAGGACGATTCGAAGCCTTAGGCCCGGAAAAGAAATACTTAAAATTGTCCCGCATGCCTTCGCCAAACCCAGTGCGGGTAAACGGCGC
>DASXIT010000044.1:0-29143 GCA_036497825.1 Candidatus Acidiferrum sp. | reverse complement strand
TCGCTACACTCTGTCATTGAAAAGGCCTCTTTTCCTGGGATTTTAACTACGCTTAGACAACGCAGTTATGCCCGAGAAAGTGGCCTTTTTCCAGTTCTATTTAACGTTTTGTTCTCATCCCTTGTGAGATTTCCGGGTTAGCTCCTTCATACAACAGCATCTGTTTTGGCGCCGCAATCGAGCCCAGCATTTGATAGGTGTATTCGATGCGACGGAGCTGGTTGTCTTCACCTGCAACGGTAAGATACGGGCATTTTATTTTTTCGGCCAAGTTGAGGACTGAAAATATCTCCCACTCTTTATCCATCTGTTCTTCCGTCTCCACTCCTGCCATGAACATGAATCGCAGCTTCCACGAGGAGAGTCCATTTCGAGGAGTGAATGAAGTCCAGGCTCATGCGTCATGGCCCGGGTAGCAACTCCCTTCAGACGACTGTCGACGGAAGCAACTTGCGTGGCATAGCACGTGCCCATGCTGGTGCCGCTCAGGGCAATTCGATCAGGATCGATTTCTTTCTGAGCGCGGAGCCAGCCCAGCACTGCTTGACCCGCATCCATCCAAACTGTCGGAGTGACGAAGGTTTCCCGGATGATGCTCTCTCCGTGACCCGGCCCATCCAAACCCAAGGTTGCAATGCCCCGTTCGCGCAGTTTATCTCCGTAGAGTGTGCTGGAGCGCTCGCGCGTCCCACCTACTCCAATAATGTCCCACACGCAAGGCACAGGTCCCGAGCGATTTGGCGGGAGATGAAGATAACCCGGAAACGATTTCCCGCTGTTGCCGAATGGAATTTCCACGCGGCGGATCTCATGATCCGCAAATTGAATATATTTCCCGTAGCACTTATTTTTTCTTTCGTTCAGCGTGATCAGTTCTCGCGTGTTCTCAAAAATAGGCCACAACGCGTACATGTAAAAAATCGCGGCCATGAAGTAGTTTTCGCGAGCGGCAACCGTGTACCCTCGTTCCTCATACTGCTGCGCCATCTTCTCTCGACGTACAGCGACGCGTGCGAGTTCGCGCGTCAAGTCGTTGAATCTCCTTACGCGGGACCGAACGCCGGCAACATCGTTTAAAACGTCCGGTCCACAGAGTTCAACCACCTGGCCATTCAAGCGGCCCTCATCCCATTCGGGGCCAATGACCTGAATCACCGCGTCGAGAAGCCAGCGCTGCTCCTGCCAACGTTTGGTTCGATGCTCCACCGCAGATGACATTACTGGCGGCGCCGCTCTTGCAGCAGAAGCCCAGCCACTCTGGGCCATTGGATCTTCCGCCGATGATTGATACGCCTGCCAGGGTGGCCGCACCGCCGAGAAATTCGCGCCTCTCTACGAGTGTTTTGTTTGTTTGCTTCTTCTCTGGCTCGCTCATAATTTCCCCCTGGGACGGCCACCGTGACTCTTATTTTGGGTCTGTTACAGCGGGAATAGGGGGCGCATTCTGAATTGTGGTCTGCTGGCTCCACGCAATCGGCCAATGACCATCGACGTTAATAAATACACGAGCATTGTAATAAGGCTTTCCGCCGCGATAAGGCGCGTGCCGGGAAATCATTACGACGGCGCTACCGAAGTCTGACATGCTCATCGAAAGCACTGGGTCACCCGGCGCGCTGGCTCCGGCTTCCTGTTGCTTTTTGGCCACCGCAACACGCTCTGCCTTGGTGCGCTCCGATCGGTCGTTAATCATCAGAAAATCATCTGCGACGTGGGTTGGCCAATCTGCTGCGTTCGGGTGCCACTCGTCCACTTTAGTTTTCTGCCACTCAGCCAGGACTGCCTTGTCCGCTGCCGTCTTTGGAGTAAACGGCAAAGTTCTGCAGGGATTGTCGCAGTCCGCAGTCGAGCCAGGTGTGCCCATTCCAGGGGCCGCTGCCGCGGCTATCTTCGGAACAGGAGTGTTCAAATAGATAAACGCGCGCCAGCCTGGCGAACGCTTTACCCAGATGCGTGAAAAACGAGCGCCGTGGTGAAAACCGAACACGATATCCAACTGGCCGTAGGAGTGAATCTTCACATCGGTGTCGCCTTCGCTGTCCTTCGCAAGTGCAGCCAAGCTCTGCAGGGCCTCCTTCTTGTTTTGTGTTTTGCCCTCGACGTCCGTCCATTCGAAGCCTTCATCCAGCAGAGCACTCACTGCCTTCTGATCCGCTTTCCCGAGGGCTTCGATCAGGGCATGGTCGGCTTGCAGCACTGTCTGCTGTTCGTCTGCGGCTGCGACAGGTTTGCTCGACAGGAAAGTAGTTACTCCCATTCCCAGCGCACCAATAACAAGTAAATTTGTGATCAAGCGTTTCATCCTGCTCTCCTTTTCTATACGGAGTCTTGATGCGTCTGTCTCATGCGACGAGATTCGCCCCAGCCAGCAATCCCTAATTGCCCTGCTTCACGTCAGTCTGCTGGCTTAACGCGATTTGCGACACACGGTTCCGGTCCGCCCACACTCGGACGGCGCTTTTCGAGATGATGCGGCGATGCATTTTTGCTCCCCACTAGTCGCTTGCACCATTTGGATGATTGATATCCGTCTGGCTGCTCAGAACGATTTTCCAATCGCCCTCTTCGCTGGTAAAAATTCGCACCGCATAGGAGGGCTTTCCGGCAGCGTTCGGGCCGTGTATCGCGGTCATAATCACGGAGTTCCAAAATTCATACAAGTGCATGGACTCCACTGGTGCGCTTGGAGAACCATCTCCATAAGCCTCTTTCTGCTTTGTGAGTAGTTCCAAGCGTTGTGCCTTATTCATGGCCATGGTGGGACTGAAAATCACCATGCTTTCGCCAACATGAGTTTTCCAATCGTCTGGTATGGCATGCCATTCATCCATTTTCAACTTCAGCCAGGTATCAACGGCCGCTTGCTCGCCGGGCGTGGAAGGTTTGTAGGGGAGCATTTTGCATGGGTTCACGCAATCCTTGTCACTCTCTTTCGGAGCGGTTGGATGCGGCACCTTGGTCGGGACCGGCGCTTCCAGAATAATAAATGCACGCCACCCTTCTGGACGTTTCACCCAAAGGCGCACAAAGTTCAAATTGTGGTGAGTGCCCGCCACGCGGCCCAGTTGCCCATAGTTGTGCGTCTTTATATCCGTTTCATCAGTAGTTTCGGCCGCCAGTGCAGACAAGTCCTGTAGAGTTTGCGCTTTTTCGCGCATCTTGCCATCGGCGTCTGTCCATTCGAATTTCGCATCTAGAAGGGTGCCCACTGCTGCCTTGTCCCCTTTTGCAAGGGCTTCCGCAAAGGAATGTTCGGCTTGATTGATCACTATTACATCGCTGCCCGTGGAAGTCTTTTGAGCGCACAACGGCGACCCGATGCCACACACGATTGCGAGCGCAAGCACACCCGTCATCAAATGCCGACTAAGAATCTCGCAAGTCGTTTCCGCTGCGTGACCGCGCTTTCTGTTCAGCTTAACCATACTGTGTTCCCCCTTTTTTTCATTCCTTCGGCTTCTTAATTCGAATCGCTGTCGAATTTTGCTCTTGCCTGCAGGCGGAAGGGACTAGGCACCACTAGCCCTTCCGCTCCTCGACTTCTACCCGCAAATCAAAAAATGAACTTCACGCCCAACTGTACAGCACGATTGCTGCCCGAACCGATGACCGGATTCGCCGCCGCTACGTCGGTCGTTGCGCAGCCGCAACCCAACAAAGTGGTTTGTGAAGGATCATCAGTCAGGCCGGCACCGTACTGGCTCGGCCCACCGTAAGGGTTGGCAATTTGCGGGTGGTTCAGGATATTGAAGAATTCGGCGCGGAACTGGGCGGTATACCGTTCCCCGAACTTCCAATTTTTCACGACGGAGAAGTCCCAGTTGCGGAATCCCGTGTCGCGGAACACGTTGCGCCCCAGAGTGCCAAAGGTTCCAAACGCCGGAGGAATCAGGATCGACCCGCCCTTGGCGTAACAGCCCAGTGAGGTTAGTGACGCAGTGTATGGAGCGGCCGGATTACCCGCGTCTAAAGCTGCGGCCTTCTGCGCACATGCCGGATTACTTGTGCCACCAAAATAAGGCAGCGAGTTGGGTCCGGATCTGAAATCGAAAGGATTTCCATAGAAATCCCAGTGATCATTAAACTCACCGGTTCCGCTGATATCGTCGGTGGCATCCAAGGCAGACCAAGGCATTCCGCTCTGAAGAACCACAATGGAATTGACCTGCCAACCTTCCAGCAATTGCGCAAACGACTTCTTGCCCGGAATCATAACAGGGTGATGCGTGCTTGCCCGGCTGCCTGCCGGAGCGCCACAAAATCGACGACGGTTATCGAGCCCATAGCATTGAGGTCTTTCCGGATAGGCCCGACCGTGCTTACATCGGCTACATTGACGGCGGGCAGATAATCTTCGATATTTCGGGCTAGAGGATGTCCGCGGCGGACGGACAACAACGTTTACTCCCAAGCTCATTAGCCGCCTAAAATTCTCACCTCCCTACCCTGCCTGGACTCACACCGTACAGCCGCTGTTCTCTCGCGGTCTTGCGTGGGTCTCTGACGAATCAGTGAAGGACAGCTGCGCGGACGCTCCAAAACTTGTTTGGCTTGTGGACATTCGTGCCGAGACCAATCCGGTAGTTCTCGCCACAGCGCCAGTCGCCCCCAATGCAGCCGAACTTTGCAAGAGAGGCGGCCGTTATGGCTCTCACAATTTGAGTCCAAACTTCCCGGGCCCCATTTACGCCAGCTTGCAAAACACAACCGTGGCGACATTTTTCAACGGTGGTGTGCGAATCTTTCGCTTGTTCGATACGCCAGGGATTGCCAACGTACCACCTCGGATCGAAGAGATCGGCTACTTTATTCCGCCGGCGCCTCCCAACAATCCGACCCATGCTATCGAAATCAACCATGCCATCGTGGACGAGCATGAATTGATCTATGCGATTGACCGGCTCACCGGAGGGCTGTACATCCTGAAATACACCGGCCCGGAAAAACTGGATTGAGTCTTTTGGGGCATACGAATGAAAAAATATATTTTTTCTAGCTTATGTATCGCGGCCTGCGCTTTTATTCTCCGCCGCAGTCCGCAAGCACAGACTCCTGCGCTGCAAAAGATACACGTCCTCACCTTATCGGGACGGCCACCGCAGTTTGTCGTGGCCGACAGCCAGGGCCTATTCGCGAAATATGGAATTCAGCTCGAAAGCGAATACAAGAAAACTTCCGACGAATTGCGGGCTGAATTCGCCACTGGTCAAGGTGATATTGCTTATTTGTCTGTCGACAATGCCGTCGCCATGGTTGAACTCGCCCACCAGGATGTTGTCATTGTGATGGGTGGGGATACCTCTCAGAATGAATTGATTGCCCAGCCCGACGTCAAATCCGTTCGCGATCTGCGCGGGAAAATTCTGATTGTGGATGCGCCAAACACTGCATACGCACTGCAAATGAAAAAACTTTTTCTAATGAATGGCATGACGGCAGGCAAGGATTACGAAATCAAACCTTTGGCCACCACGCCGCAACGATTGGTCGCCATGCGGGATCACAAGAAATTTGCCGGTTCCATCCTCGGCCCCCCGGTTTCACTTGCGGCCAAGCACGAGGGCTTCGTAAGTCTCGGCTCGGTCCAGGATTTCATCGGACCGTACCAGGCAGCGGGATTTTTCGCCCAATGCGCATGGATAAAAGATCACCGCGAACTACTCGTTTCATTTCTTGAGGCCTGCGTTGAGGCGCAACGCTGGCTGCTCGACCCGGCAAACAAACAGCAAGTCATCCAGATGCTGACGAGTGAATATCATCTCGCGCCGGAAATTGCCGACGAATATTATCAAACCAGTTTTAACGGCCACGGAGGCTACGCAAAAGACGCACAGTTCGATCTTCGAGGATTTGAGAACGTTTTGAAGCTGCGTGCGGAAGTGGAAGGGCAATGGGGCGGTCATCCCCCGGCAGCAGACAGATATTACGACCCTACTTATTACACCGCTGCGCTCTCGAAAGTGAATCACACTCCGTGAGATCGACCCTTCACGGAATCTCGAAATTCAAAATCGATGGAGCGCCGGCTCTCGCAATTCGAGCTTAGGCACTACGCGCGAGTTTCCCAAGGTTTCGCAGTGTGGCCTCATCGATTTTGAGCGCCGCTGTCGCAATATTTTCCTCCAAATGTTCGACACGTGATGTGCCGGGTATGGGCAAAATGAACCGCGAGCGCCCCAACAGCCACGCAAGAGCAAGCTGCGAAGGAGTGATTTGTAGTTTCGCCGCAACGCGTCCCAAGTCACTCCCACTGGCGGAAACGCCTCCTGCCGCAAGCGGGAACCACGGAATAAATCCGATGTTCGATTGCTCGCAAAATTCAACAATATCATCGGCTGCGCGGTCTAGAACGCTATAGCGGTTTTGCACGGAAACAATAGGCACGATTGTGCGCGCATGTTCGATTTGTGCAACGCTAACCTCTGATAAGCCGATGTGTTTGATCTTTCCCTGGGTCTGCAAATCTTTGAGCGTGCCCAGTTGCTCCTCCGCCGGCACCTTCGAATCAATTCGGTGAAGCTGCATAAGATCGATTCGGTCCACGCGCAGTCGCCGGAGACTGCCTTCGCACGCCGCCCGCAAATGCTCAGGGCGACCGTTGGTTACCCACTGATCCGGTCCGGGACGATCAAAACCCGCTTTGGTCGCAATGACCAGACCCGCGGGATACGGGTGCAAGGCTTCGGCAATGATTTCCTCGCTGACCCCTGGCCCGTAGGAATCGGCTGTGTCGATGAAATTGACTCCAAGATCAACTGCCCGGCGCAAAACACGAATCGCCCCGCCCCGGTCTTTGGGCTCTCCCCAGATACCCTTGCCCGTGATTCGCATGGCGCCAAAGCCAAGACGGTTAACGCCAAGGTCTCCGCCAACGCGGAACTGCCCGGCTTTGGCTGCCGGTAGATTTTCCCATTCATGTGTTCCTGGTATGTCCTTCATAGTCGTGTCCCTTTACTTCTCCTGTTTAGACTCCCAAGTGAGGCGCGACGGTATTGTTTTTTTTGTCTTTTTTCGAGGATGTTGATTCGACAAGACGGTCGAAACGTTTCTTCCCACAGCAAATCCTGAGTCATTCAGTACTGACAGATCTCGCTGACGCCTGTGGCTCAGGTAAATCCTGGTTCTTAGCTGCGAATTGTTCAAGAAGAGACTTGAACCGAGGCGTCAATTGCAATTCCTGAGTGGCTTCGACAAACAACGTTCGAGAATCAGAATCAGATTTTAGCGCATAGCGGAAGTAGGAGAACCTCATGAGCCATACTGCGCGTTGAACGTCCTTGTCGCTTCGAACCCGAAATGTAATCCACCCGGAATTAGGGACCCATTGATGCTCCTCAGCGAGGCCCTCCGCCAGAAGTGCATCGTGAACAGAACGAGGAAATGGAATGTCTACGATCCCGCCGTCATGCACGTGCCCGACTTCTCCTTTGGCGAAACGGAACTCACGTCCTCCAAAGCGATGTGGATGAATGGAAATTCCAGGCCACGATGCGACGGCATCTTCGACCTTCTTCAAAGGCTGCATGAAGCTAACCTCCTGAGTTCCACAAGCTTTTCGAATCTGCTCGCCAGGAAATCTGTCATAAGACGGACTGCTTTACCCCACCCGAGTTCGCATCTCGAGCCAAATTGATCAGCGTGGACATAACATCGCCGAATTTTGTGTCGGCTGGCTGTCCAAATGCGAAATATATCTTTTGATAGAGCGCGTATAACGAGTTGTAGACTTTTTGTGCCGCCTGTACGGGGGCAAAAACCCTGTGCTCTGGACAATTGCCATCGAATTTATCTTAACCTCGTAAAAATAGCTTGCAACCCGGCAATCAGGAGTTCATTTGGCTAGGGTGTCCGCGCTACTCGGCCACAGCAGGACACCCATTACAGAGCGTTGCTATATCGCTTAGTACGCGTTTTCGACAGGAACCTCAGGGCTTCTTGGAAGGCTTAGTAGCCCACCAGAACATCGGGTTCTGCCATGTAAATGAGAGTATCGAGAGGAGGAAGGAGAAACCCATTCCGTTCTACGGCTGAGTCTGGCTGTAACTTAGTTGTCCGGTGCGCATTCCATTGGCACAGATGGGTCGAATAGTTTAAGATTGCGCCTTTTAATCGCGGGGGGAATCTATTAGCCAGGGGTTCAGAATGACGACAAACGTAGCTCAAGCACAAGATGCAACAGTCAGCTTCGCTGGCCAATCCGATGCGGCAAACGGCTTGGCGTTGGTTCGCGTGACAATCGGTGCGATGTTCGTGTGGGTGTTCTTCGAAAATCTGGGGAAAGGTCTCTACAGGCCAGCGGGCTACTCCGGATTGATCAACTACTATATCCATCACGATCACGCTCCGGCCGCGTGGAAGGCCGTCATGGCGGTAACGGCGAGTCACGCCGCGATGGCAGCGCCACTTCAGGGCCTGACAGAAATCACTCTGGGAATTCTGCTGGTCATTGGTCTACTCGCCCGTCCAGCCGCCTTTGTCGCATTCCTGTTCCTCGGCAGCCTTTGGGTCTCGGAATGGGGTACGTCATGGATTTGGGAACTGCTGGTTCCGGTGCTCGCATCGCTCGGACTCGCGGTGGGACGCGCAGGTCGTGCCTGGGGCATCGACGGGTTGTTGGCGCAGCGGCGCCCCGCGTCCCCGTGGTGGTGATGAGGGAATCTGCGTGCGAGTATCGGTCATCATTCCTACCCATAACGAAGCGCAGGCTATTGGCCGTGTGCTTGGGGATCTGCCTTCCACTCTCGTCACGGAGGTCATCGTTGTCGACAGCAATTCGACTGACGGAACGCCCGATCTCGCCCGAAAGATGGGGGCACAAGTCATCCAAGAGGCTCGCCGAGGATACGGGCGCGCTTGTTTGACAGGGCTTGCGAATACGCAAAGTCCTGATGTGGTCGTCTTCCTCGATGGGGACTACAGCGACCGCCCTTCTGAGTTGCCGATTATTTTGGCTCCGATCATCGAGGGGCGCGCTGACATTACACTCGGTTCGCGCTTCGGAGGCAAGAGCAACGCCGGTGCGCTACCGTGGCACCAATCATTCGGCAATCGCCTCGCCGCCAGCCTGATCAGGCTTTTGTACGGCGTGAAGGTCAGTGATCTAGGACCGTTTCGCGCCGGCCGCGTAGATGTGCTGCGCGCCCTCGCCCTTAAAGAGACGACCTACGGCTGGGCGGTGGAAATGATCGTGAAGGGGGCCATCGCGGGATTTCGCATCGTAGAAGTCCCTGTGAGCTACTACCCGCGCATTGGAAAGTCCAAAATTAGCGGTACGGTGAAGGGCACGTTAGGAGCGGCGTGGTTCATCCTGAGCCGCATCGTGCTCTATTCTTTTCGACGCCGAAGGGTGGGAACACCGCGACCAGCGTAAGTTCCGGTGGACCAATCTCTCATGAAATCCGCTAGCCAGCCCACTGCGCGTTTTTCGGACACAAACCGCACGTTAGTCATTATGGCGAAAGCCCCAAAGCCTGGCATGGTTAAGACCCGTCTCACTGCGAGCCTACCTTCTCCCGCGGTGGCAGCGCTGTATCGCTGCCTTTTAGAGGACACCCTCGCGTTGGCAACGTCGTTGACGAGCGTAGGGGTCGCGGTGATGTGCCCTGAGTCGGATCGGAACGAATTGGCGCACCTATTAGGTAATACAGTTCAGGTCGTGGCACAAAAAGGTGAAGGCCTCGCAGCAGGACTCACCTCTGTTTTTAGACATTTCACTGCCGCAGGCCAGCAGCACGTCATCGCATTCAATAGCGACAGTCCACACCTCGCGCCATCGGTTCTGGTTAGCGCGTTCGAAATACTCGCCACGCATGACGTGGTTGTCGGCCCAACGCACGATGGAGGCTACTATCTGGTTGGCGCCAAGGCCGCTCACCCGGTGCTGTTCGAAAGCGATGGTATGGGAACAGGGAGTGCGCTCGATAGATTGCTGACGCGCACGAAGGCCCTTGAACTCTCAACCGGCTTCACGGAAACCTTCTATGACATCGACGTCGCAAACGACTTGATCCTGCTGGCTCGGGAATTGCGTCTCGCTCCTGAGAAGGCCCCAAGGACTGCAGGCTGGTTCGGCGAATGGCAACAAGCAGTCGCGCAACTTGGTCACCGTAAGGAAGACCTGTGAAACTCACACCTTCCCACAGGCTGTACGGACTCGGTGCCATCTTGCTTGTGGCGATGACGATCTGCTCACGCAACTTCAGCCATACGGGTGAACCGTCATTTTTCATTCCTCTGGCTGTTGCGGGGGTTGCATACCTCCTAGCCATTCGCGAACTCTCATCCAGGCCAGAATTTCCGAAGCGCGTCCTCTTCTTCGGTCTCGCCCTGTCTGCTTTTTGGCATTTTCAATTCCTACGAATGCCACCGGGTTTAGACGACGACATTCATCGATATGTTTGGGACGGCCGTATGCAGCGGCTCGGCTATAACCCATATATCGTGGTTCCGAACGATCCTGCACTTGCCAGCTTGCATACACCGGAGACGCGTACTTTGAATAATCCAGAGGTGCCGAGCCCATATCCAGCGGGGGCGCAGCTGTTCTTCCGCGCCGTGACATCGATTCACGAGTCTATATTCACGCTGAAAATAGCATTTGTAGTTTGCGATTTCGCGATTGTGTTTGTGTTGCTCGATGTCTTGCGTTGGACCCGGCAGGGAGAGCACTGGGTTCTGGCTTATGCCTGGCACCCACTGCTGGCGATTGAGGTGGCGGGCAGCGGTCACGTCGACATTGTCGGCGCGCTGCTGCTGTTGGTCTCCGCGGCCTCACTCTTGAGACACTGGCGTGCCGTTGCAGCCATATCATTTGGGCTTGCTGTGGCGGTGAAATTACTCCCGATCGTACTGCTGCCACTCTACTGGAAGCGGGTTCGGACGCGCGACAGCGCGCTAGTTGCAATCGTCCTCGGACTTCTGTACGTACCATTTCTCAACCACGGTCGGATTCCGATCGGCTCGCTCGGCACCTACGTGCAGAGGTTCCGCTTTAATGATCCCGTTTTTGCAACGCTCGAGCGAGTGACGGCTCCACAGATTGTGGTTGGGCTGGCAGTGCTCATCGGCTTTCTTACCGCGATCTGGATGAGAAAAAAGCCCGCGGAAGGTTCTTCGGACGCGTTTGCTTGGCCAATGGCAGCATCGCTTTTATGTGCGCCGGTTGTATATCCATGGTACATGCTCTGGCTGCTGCCGTTCATAAGGTCGACCTCAACGGTGCCAATCATGATCTGGACTTTGACCATTATTCCTACCTATTATGTCTGGCGTCTGCGCGTGCTTGGACAGCCGTGGTTAGTTCCTGACTGGATCATGATGGTGGAATACGGGTCCGTGGCAGTAGCTGCTGTCATTATTGTTTGGCGTAGGACCACACGATCGGCCGCACTGCAATGCTCAGCAGACCAAGTAGAGTGAAAGCAATTGCAGCATTTAAGATTTACCTATCCAGGGGCCCTTGTACGTCATCCAAGACCACATTGAGGGAGGACCTCCATGACAAAGTTGTGCCGTTACATGACGATCTGCTGCCTATTTCTTGGGGTGCTGCTCTTTGCGGGCACTTCCCGGGCACAGACGCGCCCACCGATTGTCGAACAGCTTGCCAAGACCTATGGCATTGATTCGTTTGGGCAAATTGAAGCGGTTCGCTATACCTTCAACCTGCAGCTCTCGGCTTTGAATGTGAATATGTCGCGGACATGGACTTGGGAGCCCAAGACCGGCCAGGTCACGTACGAGGGGAAAGATAAGGACGGCAAGCCGGTCAAGGTTACGTATGTCCGGTCGCAGGTCAACAGCGCACCGGCCAACGTGAAAGATGAAATTGAGCCGGGCTTCGTCAACGACAATTATTGGTTCATCTTTCCCTTCCACGTCTACTGGGACACCAGCGCGAATGTGGAAGTGAAGGACAATCAAAAATTGCCGCTCGGAAAGGGCACCGCCAAGCTAGTGTCGGTGAAATATCGTGCGGAGGTTGGCGGCTACACGCCCGGAGACACTTGGGATCTTTATGTCGGCAAGGATGGGCGCGTCGTGGAATTCGTCTATCATCGCGGCGGGCCCAAGAAGCCGAGCAACGTCACCACCACCTGGGCGGGCTACAAGTTGGCTGGACCGCTACTTGTCTCAACAGACCATCGTGGGACAGCGGACGGCAAGCCTGCGCGAATTTTCTTTTCCAATGTAGCCGTCAAGCTGGCGGGGTCAGACACGTGGATGGACGCAAAATAGGAAAAATAAGAAATGGCGCGAACCCGAGGGTTTGCGCCATAAACTAACTAGGATCAGTCAGGAAACTCAGATAAAGAGTTCGTCTTCTTGCTCGATCGGGTCGCGAACGCTTGCTTTAGTTCCGCGGCGGGACCGCAGAAAATCCAGGCCAATCTTAATTCCCTGCACTAACGCTGAAGCTTTCTGCACTGGTCCCATAAAGTTTTTGCGAATTGCGAACCCCGCATCTTCCACGGCTTCCAGCGTTCCCGTAAGAATGCGGTCGGCACGAACCAATTGCCCGCGCACGCGATCCGTTGCTTCTGTGAAGATCTTGTCCATCTTCTGAGCTTGCCCTCTGGCTAGATAGACAATCTGCGATGCATCTTCCACCAGATTGGCGAGCTTCGGTTGCGTGTCGTCGAGCAGCAACTGCGTACGCGTAAGAATTGGTCCCATACGCGTGTGCAGATCGTTCACCACTCTGTTGATCGACTCGGTGGTCTTTTTGAGCTGCAAGAAGAGAGCGATCAATATGCCGACCTGCACGACCAGAGCAATCGCGGCAACGATACTAAAGAACTCCATCCAGAATTGCATTTGCATTCACACCCCGCCCTATCCGCGAAGAAGGACAATGAAACATGCTGCTACCAGAACTAGGATTTCGATTCGCGAAGAAATGCATCCCGGCCCGCTTCCACCGCGGCGCTTAGAGATTCACGCTTGCGAGAAGCAACTTCTTTGCTGCGCTCAAGAAGGTCGTCGGCGCGATCGCGCAATTCGCGGGCTTTCTTCTGGGCAAAATCGCGGCCATCATCGGCACGCTTGGCAAGGTATTCCCGGGTATCTTCACCGGATTTCGGAGCGAACAACACACCCATCAGGGCGCCCACACCCAAACCTACGAGGAAATAAGAGACTTTGGAACCAACGTTGTCAGCCATGGCGACCTCCGAGTGGAAAGTAACATAGGAATGATGGAGTTGCAACGAGACCTAACCATTATAAGTATATATAACAGTTATGTGCTCTGGTGGGCATTTGCGAAATATTCCACAATTTTTTCGGCGCTCTTCCGGGGCACCATGCGATTGAGCTCTTCCACAGAGGCTCGCTGGAGATTAGCGATACTGCCATAGCGTTGGAGAAGCTTTTGCGAGGTACGCTGCCCGATGCCGTGGATCTCCAAAAGAGCGGTTCTAGTTTGCTTGGCACCACGGCGTTGGCGATGGAAGGCTATAGCGAAGCGGTGAGTTTCGTCGCGGATTTGCTGGATCAGATGAAGAACCGGCGAATGGCCATCGAGGATACAAGGCTCATCTTCCTGGCCGAGGATATAGAGGATTTCTTCTTTTTTGGCGATGCTAGCCATGGGCTGATTGATGATCTGCAAAGCGTCGAGGGCCTTAGCGGCGGCGTGGAGTTGGCCGATACCGCCGTCGATCAGGATCAGACTGGGTAGGAGTTTCTGATCCTCTTGCAAACGGCGATAGCGTCGCGTGATCACTTCAAACATGCTGGCAAAGTCATCGTTCTGCCGGGTGCCCTGAGCCAAGCCGCCTGTTTCGTCTCCACGAATGATGAATTTGCGATAGTCAGATTTCTTCATCTTGCCGTTTTCCCATACGACCATGGAAGCAACCGTGTCCGTGCCTTGAATGTGAGAGATATCGAAACTTTCAATGCGCGTGGGAATTTCCGGAAGATTCAAGGTATTTTGCAGAGCTTCGGCGACGGCTTTGGAGGAGGGCTTCATGATGCGGAAGCGCTGATCGAAGGAATGCTTGGCGTTGCTTTCGACCAAATCGAGGAAAGAGCTCTTGCTGCCACGCTGCGGTGTGAAAATTTCCACTTTGTGCCCAGCTTTTTCGGAAAGCGTTTCTTCGAGGAGTTCGCTGTCCTCAAAATCAATGGGGACGTGGATTCGCCTGGGCAGAAATTCGGCTTCCAGATAGAACTGTTTGAGAAGCGACGGAACGAATTCGTGAGGATCGAATGTTTCCATGTCTTCCCAATAAAATTCTCGGCGATCAACAACGCGGCCGCCACGCAGGTGAAAAAGATTGGCAGCGACAAGTGGAGTTTCAGCGTAGTAGCCGAGGACGTCGGTATCGTCACCCTGGGCCGAGGCGATGCGCTGGCGTTCTTCGATATCTTCAAGGGTGCGAAGCAGATCGCGATACGATGCGGCCTGTTCGTAGAGTTCACTTTCTGCCGCGGCCGACATCCGCTCTTCGATACTCTTGATGAGATCACTGCGGCGGCCTTCAAGGAAGAGCCGAGTGTCGCGCACGGCTTCTGCATAGCGGTCATCGGTGGTCAGTTCGGCAACACAGGGGCCTTGGCAGCGTTTGATGTGGAATTGCAGACAGGGGCGCAGGTGATTCTTGGTTAGATCAACGAAACACGAAGGAACCTGAAAGCGTTTGTGAATGAAATGCAAGATGCGGCGAGCCAGGCTGGGAGGAAAGTACGGACCAAAATAAAGGGCGCCATCCTTTTTGACTTTGCGAGTGAAATAAACGCGTGGATATTTTTCCGCCATGGTCAGCTTGATGTAGGGATAAGTCTTGTCGTCGCGCAGAAGGACGTTGAACTTGGGGCGATATTTTTTTATTAAATTGTTTTCGAGAGCGAGGGCTTCGCGTTCATTGCCAACGAGAATGGTTTCGAGGTCGGCAATTTCGCGAGCCAGGGAACCGGTTTTGGCGTTGATCCAACTGGATTCGAGAAAATAGGAACGAACGCGGTTGCGGAGTGAGGCGGCTTTGCCGACGTAAAGCACCTTACCGCCGGCATCTTTAAAGAGATAGACGCCGGGCTTCTCGGGAAGAGTGGCGGCCTTTTCACGCGGTTCCATATCGATTAGATGCGCCGGGGGTACAGAGAATGGCGACAGGTTATTTTACGGCGGGTAGCGGTGCAAAGCGAAATTGAGACATTGCCAGAATGATGTGTTGCTGTAAGGTTCTGTCGCACCTACGGCGCTTGGAATTTTTGGATCGCATACCCAGCGCTTACGCGCTGGGCTAACTTCTTTCGCGCCTCCGGCGCTGCGCGCAATTTCGGAAACGGAGTTGGTATCCAAATGACGAGCGAAAAAACAGAACCCCAAGAGCACAGTCAAGAGTGACTGTGCCACAGAGAAGCGGCTAAATTGAGTGCAGGAAACTATCGCCGCGCAGTATCTTGGCGCCAAAGTTTTCGGCAATAGTTTGGCCCATGTCGGCTAGGGTTTTTCTCACTCCTAAATCCTTGCCAGTGGCCGATCTTGGAGAGTACGCAACGATCGGCACGTATTCGCGCGAATGATCGGTCGTTGCCCAGCGAGGGTCAGGGTCGCAACCATGATCGGCGGTGATGAGGAGCAAATCGCTATCGCGGAGTAACTTCAAGTATTCGCGAAGCCTGTCGTCAAACTCTTCCAGACATTTTGCAAATCCTTCCACATCCTTGCGATGCCCGAAGAGCATATCGAAATCCACGAGATTGCAGAAAATCAGGCCGTTCTGGCGTTCACGCGTCGCGCCGGTTAGCTTATCCATGCCATCCGCATTCGATTTGGTCGTAACGTACTGGTCGACACCACGAGCATTGTAAATGTCGTGAATTTTTCCGATACCAAAAACGGGCACGCGACGTTCCTGCAAAACATCGAGCAGCATAGGCTTGGGCGGTTCTACGGCATAGTCGTGGCGCCGCGAGGTTCTGGTGAAATTTCCTGATGTCCCCGTGAAAGGTCGCGCTATCACGCGCCCAACACGATGTTTACCATCCAAGATTTTGCGAGCGATTTCACATATTCGATATAGCTCGGGAACCCGCATGACTTCCTCGTGTGCGGCGATTTGAAAGACGCTATCACCAGATGTGTAGACGATCGGCTTGCCGGTGCGTACGTGCTCTTCGCCTAACTCCTTCAGGATTTCCGTGCCTGAGGCAGGTCTATTTCCCAAGATCTTGCGACCGATCTGCTTTTCAAATGGCTCAATGACTTCTGGCGGAAAACCGTGCGGGTACACCGGAAACGCTTGTTGCAGCCAAATTCCAGCCATTTCCCAATGTCCGGTGGTGGTGTCTTTTCCGGGAGAAATGGTTGTACCTTTGCCAAAGGAAGACTTGGGAGAATCTGCAGGCGGCAGATGTGCGAGCGGCGCGATATTCGCAATGCCCAGCTTCAGCAGAGTGGGGATTTGCAATGGGCGCGACTCTGCGATGTGGCCAAGTGTGTTGCGTCCTGTGTCGCCGTAATCGGCAGCGTCGGGTAAGGCGCCAATTCCTACACTGTCCAGGACTATCCAGATGATCCGCTCAAATCGCAACATGCATTACGCTCCTCTAGCGATTCAAAGTATAAGAGAGAAGGTTCTTTATTCCTCGAGTTGCTAAGCCTCACCTAGACGATTCCTAGAACGGACTTTAGCACAGAGAGAATGGTGATTCGCACGATTGACGCGGTGGACCACGCGGCCTACGATGATGCATATCCCTAGGCCAAGTGGAACATTTTCGCGCTATTTGCGTAGATATAGATTAGAGGGGTCTACTATGTCTGAACGGCAGCAACGAGTTGGCAGTGGGTCCGTGGTGTTCCCATTGCTGCTGATTGGCTTTGGGGCGTTGATGCTGCTGTGGCGATGGTTGCCTAATTTTTATCCTTGGGGAGTACTAGGAAAATATTGGCCATTACTGTTCATCTGTATTGGTGCGGGAATGGTATGGGATCGTATGCGGATACCCGCGAATGCCACAGAGCCAAGGCCGTTTCCGCTGGGTTCCGCGCTGGGAACAATCGCCTTCATCGCGATTATGGGGCTGCTGATGTTTCGCGAGCATACCTTTTATCCGCGGGCTTTTCGCAATGTTTCCGCTGCTTCCAATCACGAAAGTAAGACGATCGAACGTGGCACAGCCAAGGCTGTGCACATGACCGTGGAGATGCCCTCGGGTGAGCTGATTTTCCAGAGTGGTGGGGATCATTTGCTTTCGGCGGACTTCTATCAGGATGGGGCGTGGCAAACGCCAGTTATCGATTATTCGGTGAGAGACGATCGCGGCGAATTGAAAATTCATCAGGAAGGAAACACGCAATTCGTCACGAGTTCGAATAATACCTGGAACCTGAAAGTGGATGGGTCGACACCGCTGGATTTGAAAGTGGATGTGGGTGCGGGGCGCGGTGAATTTCATCTGGCCAAGGTTGATTTGACGAGCCTGGAATTGAACATCGGTGCTGGACAGGCCAACGTGGATTTGACTGGGGAACGGGCGAAAGATTTGCGCGCCGAAATTCAAGGTGGAGTGGGACAAGCAGTGATCCGGCTACCGCGTAACATCGGAGTGGTTGCGACAGTGCACGGAGGACTTGGCTCCATTGATGTGCATGGACTAAAAGAAGAAGATGGAAAATACGTGAACGCTGCGTACGGAAAGTCTCCCAATACGATTCATTTGACGGTTGAAGGCGGAATCGGGCAGATCAAGTTGGAAGAAGAGTAGGGGCAAAATTTTGGTTTGGTTCGTGGGATTACGAGTTGGCGGACGGCCTCAGAAGGCCTCTCTACATTCGACAATCGATTGCATCGTATTCCTCGGGCTACCATTCCGGTCACACCGTCATCACACTTGGCATATAATGAAGCTCTCCAGCAGATAGGAGCCTGTATGTCGCGCAAATCTTGGTTCCTGGTGGCGCTTGCTCTCTGCCTTACTTCGTCTGTGGCCCTTTCCAAGAAGAAGGAAAAACCGGTTGTGCCGGAACTGCTGCTGAGGGCGCAGACAATGGTTGTCTTAATTCAACCTGACGCAGGCGAGCCGATGAATGAGCCCACGGCGAATCGCAAAGCGCGTGAAGACGTAGAGAAAGCGTTCATGAGCTGGGGACGCTATCGTTTGGTGCAAGAAGCACAAAGCGCCGACATCGTGGTGACCGTGAAAAAGGGATCGGAGAAAGCAACAACTCCCACGGTAAATGGCGGGCCGGTGGATCAGCGGCCAGTTACCATGGAGACCACGGACAATCAAATACGAATCGGCGCACAGCAGGGTCGTCCAATCAATGGATCGCAAGCTCCGGATCAGACAGCACCCGAAGGCAGGGCGCATCCAGGCGTGGAGGCAGGCTCATCGGATGACAGTTTCCTGGTGTATCAGGGTGGAGATAGCTACACGCCGTATAGTGCTCCGCTCTGGTCGTATAACGCCAAGAACGGGTTGCGGGCACCGGATGTGAAAGCCGTGCAGGAGTTCCGGAAGGTAATTACAGAGGCCGAGAAGGCTGCGGCTGCGGCACAGAAACAACCGCCAGCGCCGCAACAGAAAACGCCTTGAGGCTCTGGGTACGCTAGAGAACATTTTCTCAAAAATCGCTCGCCGCGTTCCCATTTGCTCACCCTTCGTTGTCCACGTATAATTTGAGGTTTAGGCAGTGTGTACGAAACACGCTGTCTGGGCTTGCCTTTGGCCACGAGCGAAACGATACCTCCGATCATCGAACAGCAGGAAGTTCTGCGTGTAGTTCGCGCGCGGGTTCATAACCTAAAGAACGTTTCAGTCGATATTCCACACAATGCAATAACGGTGGTTACCGGAGTCAGCGGATCGGGCAAATCTTCGCTGGCGTTTGATACGGTATATGCCGAGGGACAGCGGCGCTACGTTGAATCGCTCTCGGCGTATGCGCGGCAATTCCTTGAGCGGATGGAAAAGCCCGACGTCGACGAAATATCCGGGATTGCTCCGGCGGTGGCGATTCGGCAAAAAAACTCTACGCGTAACCCGCGATCGACCGTCGCCACATCTACCGAAATTTACGATTATCTGCGGTTGCTGTTCGCGCGGTGCGGGCAAACCTATTGCATCAAATGTGGCGAGGAAGTAAAACGAGATTCACCCGACGAAATCGCGAATAAGATTCTTACCCTTACGCCGGGGCGACGATTCTACGTGCTTTATTCGCTGCATGTGGCGGTTCCGGAAGCGCCAGCGACGGGAAAGCGCGGGGCCAAGAAGAAGGCAGCAACAGGGCCGAGCGCTGATACGGTGCGGCAAACGCTGATTGCTTTGCAAAAGCGAGGGTTCAACCGTCTGTATCAGGATGGGCGGGTACATGAGTTTTCTTCGCCGGAATCTTTGTTGGATGTGGATTTCGCAAAGCCTGTTTATGTGCTGGTTGACCGGCTGGCCGTAAATCCTGAGTCGCGTTCGCGGCTGGTCGATTCCATCGAAATTTGTTATCGCGAAGGCGGCGGCGAAGCGATTCTGGAATTTGTGGCCGACGACGCGGGCAATCTTGCCGAGCGACTGAACTTCAACGAACGATTCGAATGCAAGAATGATGGAACGCTTTATCAAGAACCTGAGCCGCGACTATTCTCCTTCAACAATCCCTATGGCGCATGTCCGCGTTGCCAGGGATTTGGCAATACAATTGATTTCGATTTGAACCTGGTTGTGCCGGATCACAGCAAATCGCTGGATGATGGCGCAATAGAGCCGTGGACCAAGCCACGGTATCGGGTGCTGTCGCAAGATGCGCGGAAATGGGCCAAAAGCCAGGGGATTCCCACCAATGTCCCGTGGCGGCAGTTGACGGCTGAACAGCGGCGGCTGGTTTTGGAAGGCGATCCCGAACACGATTTTGAAGGCGTGAAAGGGTTCTTCAACTACCTCGAACGCAAGAAGTACAAGCTGCACATACGTGTTTTTCTCAGCCGATATCGCGGATACGCCACCTGTCCCGACTGCGGCGGGACGAGATTGCGGCCGGAAGCGCGTGCGGTGCGCATCAATGGGCAAAACATTACTGATCTTTGCAAGCTGACCGTCAAGGCGGCTCGCAAATATTTTGACGATTTGCAGCTCACGGCGGCGCAAACGAAAGTTGCAGAGAAAATTCTGGAGGAAGTTCGCAGCCGGCTGCAGTTTCTGGATGAAGTGGGGCTGGATTATTTGACGCTTGACCGATTGACATCGACATTGTCTGGCGGAGAATCGCAGCGGATTCAGCTCGCTACTTCGCTTGGATCGCACTTGGTTGGTGCGCTTTATGTGCTGGATGAGCCGTCGATTGGTTTGCATCCTCGAGACACGCAACGATTGATCGACATTCTGAAATCGCTTCGCGATCTAGGGAATACCGTATTGGTTGTCGAACACGACCCCGACACCATCGAATCTGCCGATTCCATCATCGATTTGGGGCCAGGGGCTGGGGAGTTAGGTGGGAAGCTGCTCTTCTCCGGAAGTTATGCGGAAATTCTGAAGGATCCCAAATCCATCACGGGCCGCTACTTGAGCGGCGAACTGAAAATCCCGATTCCGGCCGCACGGCACAAGCCCAACGGAAAATTCCTGCGGCTTAGCGGTGCCACTCTGCACAATTTGCAGAATGTGGATCTGATGCTGCCGCTCAGCACGCTCACCGTAGTGACTGGTGTGAGCGGCTCCGGTAAATCTACCTTGGTGCACAATGTTTTGTACCGTGCGCTGCAGGCCAAACGAACTGGGGCGAGCATTAAGGAATTCTGTGAGCGGCTGGAAGGCGATTCGGAGATTACGGATTTGGTGATCGTCGATCAATCGCCGATTGGACGGACGCCGAGGTCTAACCCGGCAACGTATCTAAAAGCGTTCGACGCAATTCGTGAGGTTTTCGCCGACACTCCGGATGCAAAGAGGAAAGGCTATACGGCGGGGCACTTTTCATTCAATGTGCCGGGTGGCCGATGTGAGACGTGCCAGGGCGACGGCACAGTCACGGTGGAGATGCAGTTTTTGGCGGACGTTGAACTGGTGTGCGAAGAATGCCGGGGGCAACGCTTTAAGAGCAGCGTGCTTGAGGTGCGTTATCACGGGAAAAATATTCACGATGTGCTGGAGATGACGGTGCGGGAGGCTTTGGCATTCTTTGTCAATCTTCCCAAAGTTGTGTCGAAGCTGCGGGTGCTGAATGAAATTGGCCTGGGATATCTACGATTGGGGCAGTCTGCAACGACTCTATCCGGCGGTGAGGCGCAGCGATTGAAATTAGCGTCACACCTGACGCGCACAGAGAACAAAGGCATTCTCTATATTCTGGATGAACCAACGACTGGGCTTCACTTTGACGACATAGCCAAGTTGCTGGCGGCATTTCGCAAGCTTCTGGAATCCGGCGCGTCGTTGCTGGTGATCGAACATAACCTCGACGTAATCAAATCTGCGGATTGGCTGATCGACATGGGCCCCGAAGGCGGCGACCAGGGCGGCAAGATTATTGCCACGGGGACTCCGGAGCAGGTGGCCCGAAACACGCAATCACATACGGGGCGTTACTTGGCGAAAGCGCTGGCCGCTAACGGGAACGGCAAGGCAAAACAACCGACTAACGGAGCATCCAAGGTTCCAGCAGCGATCCAGGAAAAAAGCGGAAACGGAAAATAAATTGGCACGCAGCGCGCGAACCCACCCCATCGCACAAACAATCGCGATTTGTGCCACTTTGCATTTTTGCGGCTTTGGCTCGAGACAGGCATATGGGTCTCTAAAGGCGCACGCTCAGCAACCTGCTGCAGAATCCAAAGCCCAGAAATTGCGCAATCCACTGAACGATTTGCTGGATGAAGCGCAGGCGGACCTCGATAAGAATAATTTCGAAGGAGCTATACAGCCGCTGCAGAAGTTCATCGCCGAGAAACCGGATGTGGCATTCGCGCACTTTCAACTGGCGTATGCGTATACAAATTTGAAACGCCCGGCAGAGGCGAAGCCGGAATATGAGCGCGCGATTGTGCTGGACACGAAATTCTTCGAAGCTTACCTGAACTTGGGCACGCTTCTTTTGGAAAGCGCTCCCAAAGAGGCGATTGCACCACTGCGCAAGGCCGTCGAACTGCAACCGGCGCAGAATCATCCGCACTATTTACTGGCGGTGGCGCTGGATCGTTCCGGGGATGAGGCTGGAGCTGCGAAAGAATTTCAGCAGATATTGAGCCTGGAGCCCAACGACCCTATCGCACTGAAATATCTTGGCTGGTATTTTCTGCGGCATGAGAAGCCGGCAGAAGCGGAAGCAAAATTCCGGCAAGCATTACAGGTTGAGCCAAAAGATCAGAAAGCTTTGCTAGGCCTGGCGCAAAGTCTTGACGCCCGACAAAAGCCGGAGGCTGCGGAGGCTTATCAGGAATATCTTTCCAGCAATCCAGGTGATGAACAGACTCGCAAACGGTTGGTCCACGCGCTGATCGACCAAAAGCAGTACGACGCAGCTCTGGCTGAGCTAGCGAAGTCGCCTGACGCCAATCATCCAAGCGAAGACATACTGAAACTGCGCGCTGATATTCAGGTAGCGCAGAAGAACAACGCCGATGCAATTGAATCGATCAAGCAGGCCGTCGCACTGAAACCACAGGATGCACAGTTACATGGGGAACTAGGCCGTTTGTATCTTGGAAAACGAGATTTTCCTAATGCAGAAAAAGAGCTCAGAATTGCGTTGCAGCTCGACAAAAACAACGTCGTTTACTTGAAGGACCTTACTTCCACCTATTATTTGGGCGGCAATTATCCGATGGCCATTGCAGGACTGGACGCTGTAGAAAAATTCGAAACACCGAATGCAGGAGCATGGTTCATTCGCGCGCTTTGTTACGATAAACTGGTACAGATTCAGCCCGCCCTTGACGCGTATCGAAACTTTTTGGAACTTGATCAGAACAAGAATCCTGATCAGGTCTGGCAGGCAAACCAACGCATCCATGTCTTGCAAAAGATGGCCGACAAAAAGAAGTAAGGCGAGAAGGGTTTTGCAATTGTGGATGCTGGCCGCAGGTATGCTGTTGGTCGGGCAGGCGGAAAAAGCTGCTGTAGACAAAGTAAAAGAACTGCAAACACGCTTCGATCAAGAAGCGCACGGAACCGGCAAAATCAAGATTCTGGACAAGCTTGGGGAAGCGCAATTTGCAGCGGCTACACAAGCTCAAAAGGCCAATGATTTCGTCGAAATAGGTTTAATCTGTGAAAAGTATCGGGACAACGTGCGCACAGCTTTGGAGGTTCTAAGCAAGCAGGAGCCTAACGCAGACAAGCATCCGGATGGCTATCGCCACCTGGAGTTACAGGTACGCCGAGGGATTCGCGAAGTGGATGAATTGATGATTATCGTTCCAGAGGAAGTGCGTCCACCGCTGGAGCTTGTTAAGGAAGACTTGATTAAAATGGATGACGAACTGATCCACGCGCTATTTCCGCGACGGACTGTTCCGCCGGATGCGACACCCCCGAAGGAGGAAAAGCCATGAACAGTTCGCGCTTGTTATGCCAGCTCAGCTTGGTGTTTGCGATAGCACTTGCGAGCGCAAATTTTGTTCATGCGCAGCGACCGGAGAAAGATTATCTTTCCAGCATTGAGGCGGATCAGATTCGGGATGCGGAAACTCCTAACGAGCGGATTAAATTGTTCCTTACCTATGCCGATGATCGACTAAAGAAATTTCAATACGAACTGGAACACCCTTCATCCAATAAGCACACGGAACTCCTCAATTATCTGATGAACTCGTATATTGGGTGCGTAGATGATGCGGCGGATATTATTCAAGTAGGATTAGAGAAGCAGGAAAATATTCGCCAAGGGATCGACCTTATGGCCGAGAAGGCGAAGGGATTTTTACCGATATTACAGAAGTATCAGGCACAGGGACCGGAGCTGGAGCTGTATAAAGAGAATCTGGACGACGCCGTGGAAGGAACGCAAGACGCATTGAACGAAGCGGACAAAGCGCGCAAGAAGGCCGCTCCACCACCCGTAAGGCGCAAGAATTGAGCAGCCCACCCCGCAACCCCAGCCGTGTACCCGATGGGGAAACTATTTTTCAGCGCATGTTTACGCGAATCGGTTGCCAGGAGCGACCGCCAAATTTCCACGTAGAATTTTATCCCTACAGCAGCCTGGTCATCACCATTCGACGACGCCAGGAATCGTTCTTTGTGCGATTTTCAGATTTGTTGCGGCGAGCACCAGTGAGCGTCTTAGAGGGCGCGGCGGCACTGTTGTTGGCGCGCGTGTACCGCCGGCGCACTCCACAAGTGCTGGTGAAACCATACTTGGAGTATGCGCGTTCGGACCGGACCCGCTCGCGAATCAGCAGCATGCGGCGCAGCCGAGTGCGCTTGCGGCACACGGGTGCGCAAGGGAGACACTACGATCTTTCTTCCCTGTTCGATCAACTCAACCAGAAATATTTTGAGAGTTCGTTAGAACGTCCGCATATTGGCTGGAGTGTACGAGGGTGGCAGCGACAATTTGGCTGTTACGATCCTGGGCCAAATCAGATTCTTTTGAATCGCAGGATGGATGTGCCGGGGGTTCCGCAATTTGTAGTGGAATACGTGCTGTATCACGAGATGCTGCATGTGAAGCATCCAACCCGGCGGTCTGGTTGCAGCTTGATTTCGCATTCGCCGGAGTTTCGAGCAGAGGAAAAGCGGTTTGAACAGTTTGGTCCGGCGCGGAAGTTTTTGGACCGGCTGGCGAGATAGGCGGTATTCAGTTATCAGTTTTTAGTTTTAAGTAACGAGGAAGAAAAGACTTAACACAGAAATGGGAGAAAGACCGAGGCGCAGAGACCGCAGAGAAGAAGTTACTCGCGAGAGCTTTTCTCTTTGTCGATTTCGGAGTGGAGCTTGTCAATTTTTTTGCGGATTTTTTCCGCGTCTTCGGCGTGGGGGTATAAGTCAAGGTAGCGTTGGTAGGCTTTCACCGCCTGCTTCTTTCTGTTCTTCTTTTCGTAGGCTTCTCCCAAATACAAGTACGGAATGGCGTATCCGGGTTTTGCGACAGCAGCGTCTTCAAAGCGATCGATCGCGGCTTCGATATCGCCCTTTTTCATGTAGTATTTGCCGACTTCCAAGTCCTTTTCTGCGCGCAAGGGATCCCACTTTGGCTGATCCGGAGCCGATTGCACAGCAGAATCAGTATTGGGTTTGGGCTTAGGTTGATCGGCTGGCTTTGCGGGAACATCCGCAGGAGGAGGTGGTGGTGGGTCCTGTGCGCCTGCCACACCAGCAACGAGCAGAAGCGCGCCGGTGCAGAGACATATACCCACCCATTTTTGTTGAACAGGTTTCACGTTGCCGATTCTCCCTCCATTGCGATTCTACGCGACGGAGGGAAGTTGCCTGCCCTATTTGGCAATCAATTCATCAACGAGCTTCTGCGCTCCATAGAGCTTGCTCATTGCTTCCGTCATTGCACCAGTGTGTACCGCAACGGCGCGATTCGACTCGCCATCATAAACGAAATCGCCGACGAGCGATTCGATGTTGCCATCGAAGATGAGACCCACAATGTCACCATCGCGATTTACAACCGGTGAGCCGGAATTTCCGCCGATGATGTCATTGGTCGTAACGAAATTGATGGGAGTAGTTAAGTCGAGCTTGGTTCGGCCATCCAGATAGCGCTGAGGCAAATCGAATGGGACTTTGTAATTAAAGCTTGCCGCACGATCGTATAAGCCAAACAGGGTGGTCTTTGGTGGAGCAATGGTGCCGTTCATGGGGTAGCCCTTCACTTGGCCATAGGAAAGGCGAAGAGTGAAGGTGGCGTCAGGATAAGTAGACTTGCCGTAGACCGCAAAACGTGCCTTGCCCAGTTCTTCACCAGCCTGGTCCTGTTCACTCTGTACATTGGTCTCAAACCATTTTATTTGTTCGCGACGGATGAGGTCGACCTTGCGAGCCATCACGATCATGGGATCGGTGGAAGCATCTATAGCGGCCTGGCCACCGTCGATGAGCGACTTGCGGAATGCGGGATCGGCCACTTTCGTACCGGTTACAAGCTGCGTGGCAGCTTGCTGTGGCGTTCGTCCGTCTAACACGGTTTTTACGAAAGGATCGTCCGGACCGATTCCATCCAAATCGAACTGGAGGGCGCTGGTAATGCGTGAAATTTCCATCTCCGGATAGACCGGCGCAGGTGAGAATAAACGCAACTTCAAAGAATCAAGTTGCGCATCGTGGAAGCCAGGCAAACGCTCACCGTCTGGTTTCTTGATTTCGGCAACATAGGTAACGACGTTGATCGCCAGAGTGCCCAGTTGTGAATCGAGCCCGCGATAGAATTGCTGCTTGATTCGTGTTTTCGCTTTGTCGACAGCGCTGGAATCCTTCTCCCAGGCATTACCATATTCCTTTTTCCATTCAGGATTGGCGTCAACTTTGGCTTTGAAGTCATCCTCTTCCTTACGCTTTTTCTCCATCAGGTTCTTGTCTTGGAGGCCCAACAAGCGACCTTCGTAAACTTTGCGGCTGTTTTCCAATCCGAAAATCATGGAGGTGGCTTGCCGAGTTTGCTCTGGTCCACGAGCCGAATAATCCTTCAAGTTGGCAATTCGACGTTTCAGAAGCTTGATGATCGTGGGAGTGGTAATATCGCGATCAAATTGCAATTGCGCGTAGGTATCCGAGCGCTGCGTGGAACCGGGATGGCCGGAAACGAACACCAATTCGCCGTCGTCCGCTCCCTTGGCATTCCACTTCAGATAATCTTTACTGTCGATAGGCTTACCGTCTTCATATACGCGGTAGATCGCCATATCAAGGTCATAGCGTGGATAGGTAAAGTTGTCTGGGTCGCCTCCGAAGAAAGCGGTCTGCTGTTCCACGGCGAAGACCAGCCGTACGTCGGTGTATTTCTTGTAGCGATAGAGCCAGTATTCGCCGCCCTGATATAACGTGACCACGTCGGAACGCAAGCCGGTCTTGTCGGTGCTTTCCTTTTCGATTTGGGCGATGGTGGCTTTGCGCTTGGCAAATTCCTCTTCGGCGTTTTTGGAGCCCTTGGTGGAGTCGTTCACACGCGCGGTGACGTCCTCAAGGGATGTGAGAACGTTGACTTCCAGGTCTTGCGACTTCATTTCCTGATCCGGAGTGGGGGCGTAAAAACCGTCCTTTACGTAATCGTGTTCGGCAGTGGAATTCTTTTGTAACTGCCCGAGAGCCACATGGTGGTTCGTAAGCAAAAGGCCGTGCGGGCTGACGAACGATCCGGAACCACCATCGTTTAGACGCACGCTCGAGAGACGCAAATGATCGAGCCATTGCTGCGTCGGGGTGAAGTTATATCGTTCTTTCAAAAGCTTTAGCGGTGGATTATCGAAGGTCCACATGCCTTCATCAGCGAAGCTTGCAGGAACCAGCAGCGCAGCACAAAGCAATGACGCGAAGGCCTGCCGAAACAAGTTATGAATTTTCACGGAATTTCCTCATTTCGATTCGGTATGAGTGGTCGGAAATTTACCCACTGAATTATATACGAATTTGGGAGCGGAGAAGTTCTGGGGGTGGGGTAAGGGTAAGGACGGGTTGAAATTATCGAGCCTCTAGGAAAGCAAAAAGATAGAGAGCGCTGAGGTTCGCAGAGGAGGAAGGAAAAGGCTTAGCGTTCCTCACAATGAGGTGAAAGTTGGCACTCTTGGAAAGCGGAAACCAAGAACACAGTTCAGGAGTGACTGTGCCACAAAGTTGTGGCGGACGGCCTCAGAAGGCTGCCCCTACAAATGGCTAGGCGCGTCAGAGGGACACAGGCTAAGGCCTGTGCTACTTTTTGGGGTTATTTGCCAGAGACGGCGGCGGGGCGGGCTGTGGGAGCATAGTAGCCGTTACGGGTGCGGGCAACGAGTTTGCCCTTTCCACGCGGAGGAATCACGTCAACGTGGACGGAGCGAAAACTGCCATCCCGTGCGGAATTCGAAGGATAGTAGCCCAGCGTGTATTGATGGCGAATGTCGTGGGCGACCTGCTCGCAAATGGAGTGGACGTCTTCAATATTTTCCGGGAAATAGGCAACGCCGCCGGAGGCATTAGCGATCTCAACCAGGGCCCTCTTGGCGGTCTTGGCGCTGCGCTTACTTTCCTGGCTGAGCAAGCCGATCGTGTAGATGACGGTATCGGTCTTCTGAATTTCGCGAATTGTCTTTTCCAGAGAGCTACGGCTGGTGTTGTCTTCACCATCGGTAACGATCAGCAGAACCTTTTTCTCCTTCACACCTTTCTTCAGATGATCAAGTGAGCCGATGATGGCATCGTAAAGGGCCGTACTGCCGCGAGCGTCGATGCGCTCCAGTGCTTCTTTGAGTTCGGGGATGCTACTGCTGAAATCCTTGTCGAGGTCGAGGTAAAAATCGTCATTGAAATTTACGACGAAGGCTTCATCCTGTGGATTGCTGTTCTGCACGAGAGTCAAGGCGGCTTCGTTGACACGAGGACGTTTGTCGCGCATGGAACCGCTGTTATCAATGACGAGGCCCATGCTGACGGGAATGTCTTCGCGTTTGAAGACAGAGAGTTTCTGTTCGACCTTGTCCTCGAAGACACGAAAATTATCCTGTGCGAGGCCTTCTACAAATTTGCCGCGATCATCAAGCACAGTGGTATGCAAAACGACGAGATTCACATCGACGGAAATTCTGCTGCCGGACTGAGATTTGCCTGCGTCCTGACTGGGAGGTGGGGGAGGCGGAGGAGTGTTCACGGGAATTTGCGCACGCATCGGCGCAGAATTGAACAGAACAATCGCCAACAAGGAAACTGCTACAAAACTTGGAAAGCGCAAAGAGCGAAATAGATTAGTGAGCAGGGGCGTAATAGCCGGTTTTGGAGTACGCGGTGAGCGGCGGGAGACCTTTGGGAGCGCGCAGCTTAACCTTGATTTTGCGCCAACGGGCGTCATGAGCGTGATTGCTTGGTTTGTATCCGAGAACATATTGGTTGCGAAGCTCCATGCCGATTTTCGAGGCGATATCCGGCAAATCATTTAGATGCTCGACAGCGAAAACGCGGCCACCCGTCAGTTCGGTGATTTCGGAGAGCAACGTCGGACCATTGAGCTCTTCCGGGGTGCGATTCCGATTGCCAAGCGGATCGAAGATGCCGATGGCAT
>DASXIT010000043.1:0-6937 GCA_036497825.1 Candidatus Acidiferrum sp. | reverse complement strand
GACCTACCAGAGTCCCTGCTGAGGCAGGCAAAGCACAAGGCCTTGCAAAATAACACTAGCTTGCGAGCCATGATGATTTCTGGCTTAAAGAAGGAGCTCGCTTCACCGATGAAGACTGTGGGTGATCCCATCGAACAGATTCGAAATGCCGGGAAGGAGCTATGGCGTGGCATCAAGGCGGATCGTTACGTCCACGAATTGCGCAAGAACTGGAAATAATGCGCGTTTTTTGGGACACGAATCTGTTCGTGTATTTATGGGAAGGATCGGTCCGTACCCGCCAGGTGGAAGCGCTGATAAACTGGCAACACCAGCATGAAGCCGAACTGGTCACATCAACTTTAACTATCGGCGAGCTATTGGTTCATCCCCTGCGGCAAAACCGTGAAGACCTGGCTGATCGCTATCTGGCAAGCTTTTCGCAACTGCAAGTGGTCGCATTCGACGAATCTGCGGCATATGCGTTTGCCCAACTCCGTGCGCAATACGGGCGACTCGCTCCGCCGGATGCAATTCAGCTGGGATGCGCCTCGGTAGCTGCGGTGGACCTTTTTATCACAAACGACCGGCGCTTGGCCCGATATTCTGTGCCGCGAGTTAGCGCCATTCGTGCGCTGGCAGATGTAGCGATCGGCAGGATATAGTTCAAAAGTCCGAACCCCCCGGGAGGCAGCGATCCAGTAGAAATGTTCGCTTGAACATATAATTAGTTGCTGCCATTTTCTGCGATGGCTATGAGCGGGAAGATTATTGATCTGCGCAATCTTCTTGCAATTCGTTTCCCGCAGGCGCCCATGCTGGTGGGAACGCGTCTAGTCACAGGGTTAGCTTCCTTCGATCAACCTATTGGCGGTGGTTTGCCCAAAGGAGCGATCACCGAATTAATCAGCCCGCCAGAAAGCACGGGGAGCGCAGCGCTGATTCACGCCTTCATCCATGGCGCATACCACGATAAGTATTTCGTGGCGCTGATCGATGGGCGCGATTCGTTCGATCCTTGTGCGCTGGCCAATTCCATTCTGCGTCAGCTGCTTTGGGTGCGTTGCACTAAAGCCCTTGAAGCAGTTAAAGCAGCGGATCTGCTCTTAAGAGATGGCAACTTTCCCCTGGTGATTGTTGATCTGATTCTTAATTCGCTGGAAGAATTGCGCAAAATTCCGCAAACCACTTGGTATCGCTTGCAACGACTGGTCGAATCGGTGCCCACAGCATGTCTGGTTCTCACCCGGTATGAAATGGTCAGCAGCGCGCAACTGAAGCTTGTTCTCGAAAATTCCTGGAGCCTGAAAACTTTAGAAAAGCAGGAGGCGATTTCTCAACTGCGGATCGTTGTAAAACGATCGCATCTCAAATCAGTGGTCCCGCCTTCGCTGCGCTACGGCGCGGCAAGCAATGATCAGTGGTGAATTAAATCGATGTTTGCGACGATTTATTTGCCGAACTTTTATTTGCAAGCCGCCATGCGGCATCAGCCCGGACTTTGCGCAAAACCGGTAGCCTTAATCGAAGAACAGGAAAAGAAACCTGTGATCATTCAGCTGAACGACGTCGCGGAAAAGGCGGGGATCTACAAAGGAATGACTCCAAGCCAGGCTCTGGCGCGATCTTTACGGGTCGTTATCAAAGTGCGGGCGCGGACGCAGGAAAAATCGATCCAGGAAATCTTGCTTCATTACGCGTTTACGCTCAGCCCATTTGTTGAAGCAACCGCACCGGGCATTTGCACAGTTCAATTTACAACATGGCATCGGCATCCTGCCGATAATCGATTGGCTGGAAGCCAACCCCAGGACAACGTCTTGCGTATTATCGAGCAATTGGCCGAATGTGAGATCTGGGCTCAAGCGGGGATTGCTGCTACGCCAGACACCAGTTTTCTTGTAGCACATCTGGCGCAACCGGTTCAGCAGATCGAGAATGCAAAAGAATTTCTTGCTCCCTTGCCGATAGAAGTTCTCGAAACAGCTTCTCCGGATTTTTGATAAAGACATTGCGGCGCGATCTTCAGCTCCGCGCGCGAGATCGCTGATCAGTGGTTCTTCTTCGGTTTCCCGATCGTTTCAGTTTGCTTTACAACGAACGATCTCGCGCGGGCATACTCCTTCTGAACGCCATTGGCGAAATCTTGTGGCCCGTACTCAAACAGCACAACGAAACAAAAAGTTAGAACGATGAAGAGAACCAACCAAAAAAGGCCGCGCAGGAGCACCACGCACACAGGCTAACGCGTGCGGACATGGCGATCAATACCGCCCGATGGAACGACAACCTCTTGAATGGCATGGCGAAACTGCCAAGCTATTTGGCCATGCGCGTGCCGCTGCTCGATCTTAGCGAACAATATCGTGCCCTGGGCGATTCAATTTGCATGGCGATTAACGACGTTCTGGCGAGCGGCCGTTTTATCCTTGGCCCAAAAGTCGACGGGTTCGAGAGGGCGATGTGCGCATATTGTGATACGCCACACGCGATTGGTGTTTCATCTGGAACTGATGCCTTGCTGGCTATTTTGATGGCGCTTGGAATTGGACGGGGCGATGCCGTTATCACAACGCCTTACACATTTTTCGCTACCGCTGGATGCATTGCCCGCGTCGGGGCCCGACCACTTTTCGCCGACATAGATCGAGAGACATACAACATCCGGCCATCCGCGATTCAGGAATGCATCGAGAAAAATTTTCAGCCTGACGCGGGTGGCGCATGGAAAACAACGAGCGGAGAAAAACTCCGTGCAATAATTCCGGTTCATCTGTTTGGTCTGTGCTGCGAGATGGAAGCGCTCCGGAAGATGGCGGAGCGTTACCGTCTTGTTTTGATCGAAGACGCGGCGCAGGCGATTGGCGCAGAATTTCCACTTCCTGAGAGAATCGCTAAAGCTGGAACGATGGCCGAAGGTGGCCTGTTTAGCTTTTATCCTTCAAAGAATCTTGGAGCTTCTGGCGATGCCGGCATGGTCATTTGCCGGGATGAGGAGCTGGCGCAAAAGCTGCGCACGTTCAGAGAACACGGAATGGAACCGCGCTACTTTCACCATTTCATTGGAGGCAATTTTCGTCTGGACGAAATGCAGGCTGCAATACTTGCGGTTAAGCTTCCACATCTGGAAACATGGGCGGCCGCGCGCCGCGCCGCTGCGGATTTTTACGGGACCGAACTCGCCCGCGTGGGGTTGACTGAAAGTATTGTTGTGCCCGCCGAACCCTATCGCGATCGTGGCCTAACGAATCATCACGTTTATCATCAATATGTCATTCGCACACCCATGCGCCCCGCTTTGCGGGAGCACCTGGGCAAATGCAAAATCGAGACGGCAATTTACTATCCGCTCGGGCTCCATGAGCAGAAATGCTTTGCCTATCTCGGCTACAAAAAAGGTGATTTTCCCGAGACCGAACGTGCCGCTCGCGAAACGCTCGCGCTACCCATTTATCCCGAGATTTCTCGCGAAGCGCAGCGGTATGTCGTCAGCGAGATTGCCAAATTCTTCAGCTGAGGCCGCGAGTGTTGGCCAAACTACTTGCGAGCCGCATAGTGCGAGCTATATCAACGCGGAAAGCTTTCGTGGTACTAACGGGTAGGTACCGAAGTGGCCAAACGGGGCAGACTGTAAATCTGCTGGCTTTACGCCTTCGCTGGTTCGAATCCAGCCCTGCCCAAACTTTCGTCAAAACGTTGATGCGATGGAGCCGCCCCGTTGCGACGAGGCGTCTTCGGCGCAATCACCCTGAGCTCGGCGAAACCTGCCACGACCGGGCAAGCTTTACCGGGGCTACAAAAATAGCCGATAGCCGTGTGCGAATTCCTAGTAGCCGCCTCTTCGCTGGCCACCTTCGCGACGTCCGCCATATCCTCCGCCGCCGTAGCCTCGGCCACCACCGCCGGGTGGTCGCGGTTCCCGTGGGCGAGCCTCATTCACGGTTAGCGCCCGGCCTTCAACGGTTTGACCATTGAGTTTCGAGATGGCGTTTTGAGCGTCCTCTTCGGAACCCATGGTGATAAACGCAAAGCCACGCGATTTGCCGGTGAATTTGTCTTGCATGAGGGTAACTTCCTGCACAGTGCCGGCCTGTGAGAAAAGCTCCTGCAGTTCGTTTTCCGTCGTGTTGAAGGAAAGATTGCCTACGTATAGTTTAGTTCCCATTGAGTTTATTCTGGAAAAGGTTGCCAGGTCACTGTTCCCGCTTATCGGATTTCAAATCGCCACTGAATAAACTCAACTGACAATCCACCAACTTCCAGGCTTCCGTTTCCGTTTTCGGCTCACATGTAAAATGCTTCGCTTAGGAAAGCAATAGAAAATAGCGTAACAATTCCTGCCTCCTACATGGCCCAATTAGGTAGTACGACCGGAGAAGAACCCCCTGAACGGGTAGCAGTCGTGGCTGCGGGAGTGGTGAGCCCGTTGGGGTTTGGACTGGCGGAAACGCTCGATTCGTTACGGAGGGCGAAAGACGGCGTCACCGCTGTAACCCGATTTTCGGTTGCTGAATGTCGCTGCAAAACCGCCGGTCAAGTACCCGATGATCGCCTCATTGTTGGCTTGAACAAAAGGCTACGCGCCAGACGCTTGCATCGAGCGTCCCACATGATGATTCACGCGCTAAGAGAAGCCGTGATGCAAGTGCCTCAGTTTGAGCCTGAGTTGATGGTAATCGGAACAACGAGTGGCGGCATGTCTTATGGAGAACAATACTACCGATCACTGTGTCGATCAGGAAATCTCCGACACGCGCCGACGTGGATCGCTAATTATCCGGCACAAAAACCGGTAATCGATGCGCAGGAGGAGGTTCTTGGGGTTTCTGTGCCATGTCAGGTGATTGCGAATGCCTGTGCCTCGGGCACAAATGCAATTGGTCATGCGTTTGAATGCGTCCGGTCGGGTCGCTACCAGCGCGTATTGACCGGAGGCTATGATGCTCTTTCGGAACTGGTCTTCACGGGCTTCGATTCACTCCAAGCCTCGACGTCAGAAAAATGCCGCCCGTTTGATCGACATCGTGCCGGCATGGTGCTGGGAGAAGGTGCCGCCATTCTCGCGCTGGAAAATCTTGAGCTTGCTCGAAAGCGGGGCGCGCCGGTCCTCGCAGAAATTGTCGGCTACGGGATTTCCACGGATAATTTTCACATCACACAGCCGGATCCTTCCGGTCTCGGGCCGCGGCAGGCGATGGAGCGAGCTCTTCACAGTGCGCAAATTTCGGCAGGCGAAGTCGATTACATCAACGCACACGGGACAGCCACGATATTCAATGACGCAGCCGAGGGGAAGGCGATCAGTGCGCTGTTTAATGGCGTTCCGGTGAGTTCGACCAAGAGCATGATGGGTCATTCATTGGGAGCCGCTGGCGCAGTGGAGGCTATTTTCTGTTTGCTGGCGCTCAAGGATCAATTTCTTCCTCCCAACATCAATTTTGGCGCTTTAGACGACGGCCTTGATCTAAACGTTGTGGCGAACGAGTCGCGACCGGCTGTTGTGGGTACGGCGCTTTCGAATTCATTTGGCTTTGGCGGGACGAATGCTTCGATTCTGATGCGTAGAGTTGGAGCATGAGTTTGGCGATCGCCGGAATGGGGTGGGTGACCACTCTTGGAAATGGCGTTGATCCGGTATGGGACCGGCTGCTTCATGGCGACGAGGCGTCTGCGACAGCAATTTCCGAACGGGTTGGGGACCGATCTTACAGCGCGTTCCGCGTACCCCAGTCGGCGCTGCCGGGTTTGGCGCATCCGCGTCTTCGCCGGGCCAGCGTGATTTCGCGATTCGCCGCAGCAGCAGGTCTGGAGGCGTTGAAGGCTGCCGGGGTAAAGGCGGATTCGCAAAACGCGGGGCGAATTGCGCTCATCTTCGCGATCTCAAACGGAGGCGTCATTTACACCAAACGTTTCTATCGCGATGTCGTCGAGATGGGTGCGCAGTCGGCCAGTCCCCTCTTGTTTCCGGAAACCGTTTTTAATGCGCCGGCGAGCCATCTCGCAGCAATTCTGGGTGTTACCGGGACCACTTACACTGTGGTTGGCGACGGAGCGGTGGGCCTCCTGGCAATAAAAATGGCCGAGGACGTGATGACGAATGAGGCTCTCGATTATTGCCTGATTGTCGGGACGGAAGAAGTCGATTGGTTGTTGTGTGACGCGTACTGGCGATGGCGTTTGCTTCGTTCCGCGCCCCCTATTGAGCCATTCGGTAAACAAAAGCGAGGAATGATTTTAAGCGAAGGAGCAGGAGCAATCGTGCTCGCACGAGAAGGGCCGATTACAATCGAACGCGCTCATCCAGGCGACAGCTACGGAAAGCGAGGGGAAGCAGAGGAAGTTCTGAAGGGAATACTGCGTGATCTCATTGAAGTCGAAATCGACGTGGTAATCTCGAGCGCTAACGGCACGTTCATCGACCAGGCAGAGCAGGGGGCGTTGGAGCAGGTGATCCCAGATGCCGTTACTTACGCGGCAAAGCCAGCGCTAGGCGAAAGCGTAGGCGCCTCGAGCCTGTGGCAAGTCATGTTGGGAGCCCAAGCCCTGCGGCATGGCGAGCTTCCGCCTGTGCTTCACGCCGACCCGGCTATTTCGTTGCGGCTTGCGCATTCACGCATGGCATTAGTGGGCGCGCGCCGCGCCATCATCTTAAGCTCTGGGGTCAATCAGCAAGTAGCAGGCTTGCGACTCGCGCTTCGCTGATGTTGCGGTCCCATTGCCGGGCTCGTAAGCCGCGCAGGCCTCCTCATCAATCTTTTGTTACATATGTGACGAAAATCTGTGGTTCGGATCCAGCCTGCGCGGAATTGCTTCAACGGAGCGGGACGAGTCTCCAAGTAAATTTTTCAGCAGCAATTTCAAGCCATGCCGCGCTCGGCGGAGAACCGCGGTTTGGTCGCGTCACGCATCCGGGATTCAAAAATAAGACATTCCCGCGTTTTTCATGTCGCGGAACGTG
>DASXIT010000042.1:0-47103 GCA_036497825.1 Candidatus Acidiferrum sp. | reverse complement strand
AAAGATGAACAGTTTGCCGAAGAATGGATTTGGGACCACTACGCGTATCTTTCGGCTATCAGCGACAAAGTCTACATTTATGACATCGCCGATCCATCTCATCCGCAGAGCGCTGATCCGCTGAAAGTGGACGCGCGCATTATCAATGATGTGAGCGTCACACCAGACGGAAAGATCGGTGTGATCACACGGGAAGGGGCTTCCAATCGGAAGAATGGGATCGTTTTCCTCGACACTGCCGACCCGATACATCCAAAAATAATTTCCGAATACACGGCGACGGTAACCGGTGGAGTCCACAGCGCGTACATCAACTCGCATTATGCCTACATTACCGATGATGCTACAGGTTCCTTGCGAATTATTGATTTCGCCGACGTTAAAAACCCGAAGGAAGTGGCTCGTTGGCAGGTCGAAAGTTCGGGCCAGTCGCAAATGAAGGTGGCTATTCCCACGGAAGAAGGCGGGGGATTCACGATGGCGGGACGTTACCTGCACGATGTGCAGGTTGTGGATGGACTGGCGTACCTGGCTTATTGGCGCGACGGGGTGGTGATTCTTGATGTTGGCAATGGGATCAAAGGTGGAAGTCCGGAGCATCCGCAGTTTGTCTCGAATTATCGTTTTAACTACGACGAATTGTATGGATCCGGCTGGCTGGCGGGTACGCACGCCGTTTATCGCTACAAGAATTATTTATTCCTCGGGGATGAGGTGTTTCCCGCTTCATTTAGTCTGGCGTCGCATGACCGGATTCCGGTTCGTGGGATTGCGCACATCCTTGACGTCAGTGATATTCAGCATCCACGCGAAGTTGCCACGTACAGTGTTCCGGAGGCTGGTTCGCACAACATCTGGGTGATTGACGATGTGATGTACATCGGCTACTACAACGGTGGCGCGCGCATGGTGGATGTTTCTGGGGAGCTGCGCGGCGAATTGTATAACCAAGGAAGAGAAATCGCGCGATTCTGGTCAGGCGATCCGCAAGCCTATCGTACGAATTTGCCATTTGCCTGGGGAGCCTACCCTTACAAAAATTTGATTTATATAAACGACGTTCATGGCGGACTGTGGATCACACGGCTAGGCAAACATAAACCCTACACGCAAGCTAGCGAACCGCCGCGGTAACTGAAAGAGGACGGCGTAAGGCCGCCCCTACAACGTCCGCGAAACAACCCAATTTCGGGAAAGCTAATTCATTTTCCAGAAATCGATGCCTGCGGCTTGCGGAGGGGTATCCACACTGGCGGCAATTTTTTTCGCTTCCAAGTCCACAACTTCGACTGTTCCCGGTTGTTCGCCAATGCCTTCGACCGTAACGAATGCATACAGATTGTCCGGAGAAATCGCCACTCCATGGACCACTTTTCTCTTTGTAGGTACGCGCGCCAACTCTTTTCCGCTCTCGATCTCGAAAATGGAAACGGAAGCGTCCCGCTTGTTGGTCGCCACCAGTAATTTCCCGTCAGGAGTTACTGCCAGGTTATAGATTCCGTTGCCCGCGGGAATTCTTTTTACCAAGGACCAGCTTTCGCTATCCACTTCCACAATCTCGTTCGATTTATTGCAGGCAACAAAAATTCTCTTTCCATCTACAGATGGTTGAGCCCAGGTTGGCTGGCAAGTCGCTGCGCTCATATTCATACCCGGATGATCCGCATGGTTCGCGGGCATCGCGGTATCTTTAGGAGGGAGCCCGTTGTAGCCCTGCTCTTTGCCCGCGGTTAGGAGAAACGTGCGGGTCAACCGCATTTTTTCAGCATCGATCTCCACCAGGAGATCGTCCATCATGCATCCTGAATATTGTTTTTTGCCATCGCGAGTTACGCGAGAGCCGTGGGGCATGACGCATGTGGGAATGCGCGCCACTTCCAACATCTGGTCGGTGGCAACAACGGAAACGCTGCTGGGGACCATGTCGCCGTGCAGGTTGAAGTTCACTACATACAAGAAATTTCCGTCTGGAGACACATCTTCGGTAGCCGGGAAAAGTCCGAGGCCAACTTGGCCGACGACTTGATCATTGTCGCTGACATATTTGATGGCAGTACCGAAAGGGCGGCCATGTCCGATGGAAACGTAAAAATTCTTGCGATCGGGTGAAAACGCAATTCCGTGTGGGCCGCTCATGTCGCTCTGCAAGATCCGCGTTTCCGTGGTCTTCTCCAGCGCGGCTCCCTTTGGACCGAAATGTACCGTGGCAATGCGGTCCGATGATTCGCACACCAACTTCACCCAATAATCTTTGCCCGCCGTGTCTGCGTGGCTGGCCGATAAGCCCGCTAGCAATGCCGCGCCGATTGCGCAGGATATCAAAATCGTTCGACGTGTCACCGGTTCACTCCAATCCAGAGCGAATTCTACCCCAACTTCGGGCTCAATTTGGTTCTAGACGCGTTGCCTCTTACTTGGCAAACTCTCCAGCATGCAAATTGCACCCTTTCGCATTGAAGAATATTTTGGGAAATATGAGTTTACCGCCAAATATCTTCTGTCTTCGTCTGACGCGGAATCTCGAACCATCGCCGACCTGTTGGAGTTCGAGCCCGGCGCTCACGATGCCTTTCTAAAGCACTGGTGCGGCTATACGGAAACTCCCGGCGCGCCGTGGCTTCGAAAGACGATTACGTCTTTGTACAAAAATATCCATGCTGAAGATGTTTTGGTTGTGGCCGCCGCGGAAGAAGCCATCTTCCTTTTTTATCATGCGCTGGTCGGGTCCGGCGATCACGTGATTGTGGAGACGCCTTGCTATGAAAGTGCGTTCACGCTGGTGAAGAGCACGGGAGCAGGTGTCTCTGCCTGGCGACGCAAGTCCGAAAACGGATGGGTTCACGATATGGCCGCGTTGGAGTCTCTGATCCAGCCCAATACCAGAGCCATTTATATCAACACACCACATAATCCTACCGGGCTGCTTATGCCTGCGGAGAGTTTGAAATGGGTATTGGAACTTGCAAATAAACGGGGAATTTATGTTTTTTGTGATGAAGTTTATCGCGAACTAGAACACGATCCGGCTACTCGTCTTCCCGCAGCGTGCGACCTTTACGATCGGGCGGTCAGCCTTGGCTCAATGAGCAAGACGTATGGGTTGCCGGGTTTGCGGCTGGGTTGGCTGGTATCGCGTGATGCGGAAATTTTAAAGAAATGCATCGATCTTAAGTACTACACGACCATTTGCAGCAGCGCTCCAAGCGAATTTTTAACCGACCTTGCGCTACGCCATCGCGATAAATTAGTGGAACGCAATCGTGGGTTAGTTCTGCGCAATCTGAACTTACTTTCGGAGTTTCTTACACGGAGAGCCGATCTTTTTTCCTGGACTCCACCGAATGCCAGCCCGATTGGATTTGTGCAGTTCAAGCCTGAAAGAGACGTTTACCAATTTTGCGAATCGGTGGTTCAACAAGCAGGGGTCCTGCTGCTGCCGGGCAGCGTTTATGAGGAGCCTCGACATATTCGGTTTGGATATGGGCGGGCGAATATGCCGGAATCTTTGGCGCAGTTTGAGTCTTGGCTGTCGGGGAACTCTTGAATGCATAAGGAGGAACGAAACCCAAGAGCACAGTCAAGAGTGACTGTGCCACCTACATTTGGAAAAGAAAAGCAGGTTGAAAAGAAAACTGGTGTCTTAACAGAAAAAAGGCGCATGGATTTGGTCAATGCGCCTATCAACGTTGCAATTTGTGGACTAAAACTCGTTAGACTTCACGCCGCGCCCATCGATCGCCTGGCCTGGAAGCATTCGCGGCAAAATACCGGTCTACCCTGTGTCGGGCGGAAGGGAACCGTGGTTTCCTTCCCGCATTGCGAACACGTGGTTTTCGTTTCGCCTCGCATCTGGGTGGCATTACCGCCGCCACCTCCACCACCCTCGGCGCGCTTGGCCTTGCAGCCTTTGCAACGTTTGGGTTCGTTCTTAAAACCTTTGTCGGCGAAAAACATCTGTTCGCCAGCAGTAAAAACAAACTCGGCACCGCATTCCGAACACTTTAATACCCTATCGTGGAATTCCATGAGCGCTCCCCCTGAGAACCCTGTCGGGCAGGGAGAACGGGTCGATCTTCCACCATGGGCCTTGGAATAAAAGTAGACCTATACACCGGGAACGCCGGGCACGGATCCCTGGGGCTTGCGATTGAAGACCTGGACATCTTTTACCCAAACGACTCTGCCTGATAGGGGCCTGATCCCGGAAGTGCGGCGCCGAGCCTCATCACGCGCAGGAAATTAATCCTGTTCGCGACGCTGCTTCTTACGCAGTCGCTTCCGCGAAAGCGCTTCTTTAGCCCGGCGCTTCTCGCCTGGCTTCATATAGAAGCTGTGCTTCTTGATTTCCTTAATGATGTCTTCTTGCTGCACTTTCCGCTTAAAACGACGGAGTGCATTCTCAAGAGACTCACTCTCTTGAATGACTACTTCTGCCAATGTAATTCACCCCAGTTCCGGTTCGGATTGGATGATTGCAGTGCCTCGATACCGCATGGGCACTACCCCTAAGCTATTATCGCATGAGGTTGCTGGCTTCTTGTAGTCAATTCCCCCTAGTGAAGTCAAGAACTCTTTCTCGCAAAGCCACTTCTTCCATCTTTCTCTGTATCAGGTGTTTACTCATGATAGTCCAGTTAACTGAGGAATCGGGTTTTCCCTTACTGCCGCTTCTTGCCAGTCCTGATACACTGAGGTGCTTCTCAAACTTGTTTGGGAGTCGGCCCTTATGCCCGATATGCGCGATGCTCTTGCAGTGTTGCTTGCCGGTGGTCAAGGCGAACGTCTCTGGCCGCTGACGCGCGATCGAGCCAAGCCAGCCGTTCCATTTGGCGCACTGTATCGAATCATCGACATTACACTTTCCAATTGCGTGAATTCGGGGCTTCGCCGAGTTTTTGTTCTCACTCAATATAAGGCGCTCAGTCTGAGCCGCCACACGAGAGCGGGATGGTCTCCGCTAATGGGGCTTGGAGAATTCATTGAAGTGCTTCCGCCACAGATGCGCGTCTCTCAGCAGTGGTACCAGGGAACGGCGGATGCTGTTTATCAAAACATATATTCGATTGGCAGCGAACGGTCTAAGTACGTGTTTATCCTTTCTGGCGACCACATCTACAAGATGAATTACGCCAAGATGTTGAACCAGCACGTGGAATCGGGCGCCGACGTGACCGTGGCTACCCTGGAAATACCGACGGAAGAAGCCGCCAAACAGTTTGGAGTGATCGAAACCGACAAGGAATGGCGAATCATTGGTTTCGAGGAAAAGCCTGCCAAGCCCAAACCTTCCCCGTACAAGCCTTCGCATTGCAACGCGTCCATGGGCGTTTATATTTTTAATACGCAATTGCTGATACCGATGCTGCTAGCTGATTCGGAGGATCCGAAGTCAGCGCACGATTTTGGAAAAGATATTCTTCCGCGGATCATTTCGAAGAATCGAGTGTTTGCGTACAACTTTGTCGACGAGAACAGCCAGGAATCGCTGTACTGGAGGGATGTCGGCACGATCGACGCTTACTATGAAGCGAATATGGACCTTGTTGGAGTGTCTCCGGTATTCAACTTGTACGACAAGAATTGGCCGCTGCGCACGTGGCAACAACAATATCCCCCAGCGAAGTTTGTGTTTGCTGATCCTGACCGCATGGGCGTGGCGCTCGATTCAATTGTGGGAGGCGGGTCGATTCTGTCGGGAGGCAAAGTACAGAATTGCGTGGTGGGATACGACGTACGCGTGAACAGCTATTCAGACGTGTCGGACTCCATCATCTACAATCACGTCAATGTTGGGCGGCACTCCAAAATTCGGCGGGCAATTATTGATCGCCACGTAAGTCTGCCGGAGCACACGGAGATCGGCTACGACCTCGAAGCCGACCGGCGGCGGTTCCACGTGACTAGCTCGGGGATTGTAGTTGTAGTTCGCCAGGAATCTCTTATCGAGGAACCCGAGTCGGAATAGGTAAACTCACCTGCGATTGCACTTTTTCTATACGTGTTCCCCGTCACCCTTCGCTCACTAAGCCTCTGTTACAATCTTTAGTTCGAAATCACTCAGGAGACGTCACATTTATGTCCACGAAAATTACCCGCATACATGCCCGCCAGGTACTCGACTCGCGCGGCAATCCTACCGTCGAAGCTGAGGTCACACTGGAATCCGGCGCGTTTGGCCGCGCCATTGTTCCGTCGGGGGCCTCGACGGGGGAACACGAAGCGCTGGAACTTCGGGACGGCGATAAGTCGAAATATGTTGGGAAAGGCGTATTAAAAGCGGTAGCGAATGCCAACGGCGAACTGGCAAAGGCGGTAACGGGGAGCGACGCGGCCGATCAGCGCAGTCTCGATCACAAAATGATTGCGCTCGATGGCACGCCGACGAAATCACGCCTGGGCGCTAACGCCATCCTGGCTATTTCCATGGCTGCGGCTCGGGCGGCTGCGGTTTCGCTGAAACAACCGCTGTACAAATATTTGTCACGCTATTCGACGGACACTTCAGCGAATCTACTTCCTGTGCCGATGATGAACATTCTGAATGGCGGAGCGCACGCCGATAGTTCCGTGGACTTCCAAGAATTTATGGTCATGCCGATTGGGGCACCGAGCTTTAGCGAAGCGCTGCGTTGGGGAGTCGAAGTATTTCACGCCCTAAAGGCTGCACTGAAAAAACACGGATATTCCACCTCGGTTGGGGATGAAGGCGGATTTGCCCCCAGTTGCAAGTCCAACGAAGAAGCGATCCAAATTGTTTTGGAGGCGATTGCAACAGCGGGATACAAACCCGGGGAACAGATTTCCATCGCATTGGATCCCGCTGCCAGCGAGTTTTTCGACAAAGCCAGCGGAAAATATGTGTTTAAGAAATCCGATAAGTCCGTGCATACGTCATCTGAGCTGGTTGGGTATTGGACCAGATGGGTTGAAAAATATCCCATTGTCTCACTGGAAGACGGAATGGCCGAAGACGACTGGGCCGGATGGAAAACACTAACGGAGAGTGTTGGGAGCAAGGCATCCAAGAAGAAAATTCAGCTCGTTGGTGATGATCTTTTTGTGACCAATACGGAACGGCTGGCGCGAGGGATTAACGAAGGAATCGCAAATTCGATTCTCATCAAGCTCAACCAGATCGGCACGGTGACTGAAACGATCGATGCGATCGAGTTGGCTCGCAAGGCCGGATACAATTCGGTTATTTCGCACCGCTCTGGCGAATCGGAAGACACCTTTATCGCTGACCTGGCCGTCGCCACTGCCGCTGGTCAAATTAAGACAGGTTCTGGATCACGCACCGATCGTATTGCAAAATACAACCAACTGCTGCGCATTGAAGAAGAACTCGGCACAGGCGCCCGGTTCAACGGGAAGGCCCCGCTTAAGTAACCAGGAAAACAGTCGACGCGTAGGGGCGAGCCTATTTCTCATTCGTCCTTCCGCCCGGTCGGTTGATTCTCGCTCCCGCATTACAGATGGGAGTCCAGCTTTTGCCGCTCAACTTCACACGGATCACCAGTATTCTAGCGCTCGTTGCTGTTTCTCTGCTTCTCGGTGCGTTGCCTCTTTACGAACCATGGCTCACGTATATTTTCAAGCCGGTGGCTACTGCACTGATCCTTGCCATTTCTTTAAGAAACTGGAGGCAACAGGCTTCTCCGTTAGCACTGTGGATCTCGCTGGGGTTATTTTTGTCGCTGATCGGCGACATTCTGCTCATGCTTCCCGGCTACCTATTCCTTTATGGGCTAACGGCCTTTCTTCTCGCCCATATTTCTTATCTGGTCGGATTTTCTCGTGATGTTAAATTTCCCGCTCGCGTGTCCGTTTGGATCCTGTATCTCGCCATAATCGGGTCATTTTATGAATTTCTCCGTCCTACCATCCCTCCAGGCTTGCGTTTACCGGTTGCCATTTATGTATTGGTGGTCACTTCGATGGCGGCCCAGTCCATGGGTCGCTTCCTGATTCTGAATAATAACGCAGCATTCTGCGCAGCTGCGGGTACTCTTCTTTTCGTGCTGTCCGATTCGCTACTTTCTTTCGATCGTTTTCGCGCATCGATACCGTGGGCAAGTTTCTTCATCCTGGTTTCTTATTACGCTGCGCAATGGCTCATTGCTCTTTCCACGTCTGCAGTTGCCAGCCACACGGAAGTAGAAGTGTTGTGATTTGTCAGCGCTAGGGCATGTGACCCTCGACACTGCCGGGTTCTTTACTAATTCTTAACATAAGAGCGTGGCGACTTCGGCTCAATCGCTGCCTGTACCGGATCTTTGGCGGCCAACGATAAATCCGTGGTGGATCGCCGGCACGGTGATGCTGGCGACCTTCATGGAAGTGCTGGATACCAGCATTGCCAACGTGTCACTTCCCTACATTGCTGGAAGTCTTTCCGCGGGAATTGATGAGAGCACTTGGGTGCTCACCTCCTACCTGGTTTCGAACGCTATCGTTCTTCCTCTGACCGGCTGGCTTTCGCGTATTTTTGGCAGGAAGCGCTTTTACATTGCTTGTGTCTTCACGTTCGTAGTGAGTTCGCTGCTTTGCGGACTTGCTCCGACTTTGCCTCTGCTGGTTTTCTTCCGCATTTTGCAAGGAGCAGGCGGGGGAGGATTGCAGCCCGTTTCGCAGGCGATTCTGGTGGAGAGTTTTCCGCGGCAGAAGCAGGGAATGGCGATGGCGATCTATGGAATGGGTGTGGTTGTCGCGCCCATTATCGGGCCAACGCTGGGAGGTTGGATCACTGACAATTATTCGTGGCGATGGATTTTTCTGATCAATCTTCCGGTCGGGCTCCTTTCTATAATGCTGACTACTTGGCTCATTATTGATCCGCCACATCTTGAGCGGAAAAAGAGTGGTGAGCGGATTCGCATCGACTATATCGGGTTGGGGCTATTGAGTGTTGGACTCGGCTTTCTGCAAGTTGTGTTGGATAAAGGCCAGCGGGACGATTGGTTCGGGTCTCACTTTATTGTGTGGTGCATGATTGCTTCGCTTGTGGGTTTGGTAGGAGTAGTTTTCTGGGAACTACGGCAGAAAGATCCGGTGATTGAATTGCATCTGTTTAAGGACCGCAATTACGCCGCGGCGACGGCCACCATGTTTGCGCTCGGGATCGTGCTTTATGGCACGACGGTCCTGCTGCCTGTTTTGCTGCAAACTTTAGTTGGGTATACGGCGCAGCTCAGCGGATTGGTGCTTTCGCCCGGTGCGATTGTAACGATGATATCGATGCCGATTATCGGCAGGCTGCTAGTGAAGCACGACCCACGGAGACTGGTTGTATTCGGACTGGTCATTCTAGCCATCGGTATGTTTCAACTTTCAAAACTCAATCTGTATACAAGTTTCGGAACGTTTGTGCTGGTGTGGATGATTTCGCGCGGCGGGTTGGGATTTCTATTTGTGCCGATCAATGTGATGGCATTTTCATTTGTTCCCAAAGAGAAAATGAACAACGCGACGGGGATGATCAATCTGGCGCGCAATATCGGCGGCAGCGTGGGGATTTCCCTAGTCACAACGCTGCAGGCGCGTTTGGCGCAGAAGCATCAAGCCAATTTGATTGAGAACCTTTCTCCGATTAATCCGCGTTATCGCGACATGCTGCGCGGACTTACTGGGGCGCTGCATGTTCATGGCGCTGACGCAGCGGGGTCCGCACAACAGGCGCAGGCGCTGGTATACGGTGAAATGCAGAGGCAGGCCGCGATGTTGTCGTTTATCGATGTGTTCTGGATTCTGGGAGTGGTGTGCCTGGGGATGATTCCGCTGGTTTTCATCATGAAGAAAGCGCCACCGCACCAACCGGTTTCCATGGCGCATTGAAATTTCCACCACGACGGAGAGTAATTTTTCAGGCCGCAGCTCCGCTTGATTTAGGCCCTTGCTCTTTTCGGCGTAGATGAGAAACGACCAAGCGAACCTCATCGTAACTGATTTTTTCTGGCAACGAGTCTTTGATGGGTCTCAGCAGATCCATCCCCAGGTGGAGACAGGCTTCGTGGATGAGCCGGTAGTGTTCGGGTTCCATCCACTCTTCCTTGAATTCAGTTTCGCCACTTTCGATCAGGCTAGAGATCAGGGCCACGACGGTGCTTACTTTTCTGCCACGACGCTGGGCAATTTCTTCGAAGGTATTTCCTTGTTGCAGCAATTCCAGGGTTTCGCGCGCCGGGCTGGAAGCCTTCGCTTGCCAATCATTTTTTGCACGTTCGCCTCGTTTGAAGCTTTGCAGAGCGTTCAGAATTTCCTGGCCGTAAAGTTCCGCTTTAGATTCCCCGATGCCGGAAACGCGCAGAAGTTGGTCGAGCGTCGCAGGTTGAACACGGCACAACGCTTCCAGTGTGGAGTCATGGAGAACGATGAAGGCGGCCACTCCTTTTTCTTTCGCTTTGTTGCGGCGCCACTCCCGTAAGAAATCCATCAATTCCTCATTGACATCACTGGCCATGAAGCTGTCATAGCCACCGGAATACTGTTCGACCTTGCGCGTGGGGATCAGGCGACCTTGTCTCGGCTTGTGTTTCGGCGAAGTGCCTTCACCAGCCATCCAAGCAGGCATACCCGCGCAGGCATTACAATGCCCGCACTTTTCCCATTTCACAGTTTCGCCGAAGTGCTCGCAGATGAGCCGGGGGCGGCAATTTTGCGAAGCGACAAAACTTTGCATCTGGCGATAGCGTTGCCAGGCGCGTTCCTGCTCCTGAGAATCGCCGATCTTGCCAATGAAATAGGCGCGCAGGCCAGTGTCTTTCTTTTGCCATAACAAATAGCAGTCTGCGGACAAGCCATCGCGTCCGGCGCGCCCAGTTTCCTGGTAAAGCTGCTCAATGCTTTCCGGCAATCCCAAGCGGATCACCGCGCGAACATTGGGTTTATTGATTCCCAAGCCGAATGCAATTGTGCCGACCAGAACCCGAACTTCTTCGGCCATCCATTTTTCCTGATTCTCGCGCCGCGCTTTGTTGTCCATTTGACCGTGATAGCCGATGGCGGCAATGCCGTTTTCTTCTAGCAGGTCAACGATTTCACCGACCCGCGCTACGGTTGGCGAATAGATGATGACATTGCCGCTGCGGGCGTTCTTTGCAGCAGCGAGCAGCAGTTGGTCCTGGAGGTTGCCGTTACATTCCTTGACGATGTAGCGCAGATTCTGGCGATAAAAACTGGTCACCGACTTGAACGCGTTGTGCAGCTTTAATTGCTGGACGATGTCGTGGCGAACTTGCTTGGTGGCACTGGCGGTGAAAGCGGCGATGGGGCGGTTGGGAAACAGTTCGCGGAGTTTTTTAAGTTGGCGATACTCGGGTCGGAAATCATGACCCCATTCAGAAATGCAGTGAGCCTCATCAATCGCGAAAAAAGAGACAGGGACCTTCTTCAGCCATTCCGCGGTGCCATCCATCACGGCGCGTTCCGGGGAGACGTACATTAGGCGGTACTGGCCGGCGATGGCCTTCTGCTTGACGTCGCGACGGTCGGATTCCGCGACCGCGCTATTGAGGAAAACTGCGGGAATACCCATCTGACCAAGTTGCGTGACTTGATCCTGCATGAGGGCAATCAGCGGGGAGATGACCACGGCGGTGCGCTGTTCGTCCAGGACGGCCGGTAACTGATAACAAAGTGATTTACCGCCGCCGGTGGGCATAACCACACAAACGTCTTGGCCAGCGGAAAGAGCGCGCACGATTTCTTCCTGCTTGGGGCGGAAGGCGTCGTAACCCCAGTAGCGCTTGAGCGCGGGGTAAAAACGGTCGCTCGAACCACTCACTGTGAAATCCTTCGCTCGAATCGCATGGGCGATTAGGAGCACGTTGAAAGCCCTAGAATAGCATGGAAGTGGTCATGGGTTCGCTTTACGTTCGCCAGATTAAGCGTTAAATAAATAATTTATTGGTTCGTTATCAACTGCGGGACTGAAAGCTGTGGAATCGTTGCAGGCGATTGCCTTCTGCGCCAGGACAGGGAGTGTTTCTAGCGAAGAGTTAATTGGCCGGTGCCAACATGGGCGTGCAATGAATAATGGCCGTTGGAGTCTCTCGAGACAGTTCGAAACAAGCCACCCTTATTGAAGCCAAATACCTCAGCATCCACCTCCCCGGTGATCACGGAAGCGTCCACGTGGCCATAATCATTGGCGTTGCCTACGTAAATGATCAATTCACCAGCGTGCAATTCTACATCCTTGTTCCCAGTAATATTCTCGACTGTGACTTCACCGGCAGGAATTCGCGCGTAGAGATCGAGGGTCTTAGGGACATGAATGGTGATGGAAAATTCGGACTTTGGTCCGCCGGAGACGTTCAGCTCGGCAGCGTTTGGAGTGCAGGTCAGGCGTGCTATCACGTTCTGGATGTTGCCGGCGTTCTTACCGCTCAAATCGACGGAGATCTTGGAATCATCCGTGCCAACGACATGGATTTCGCCGGAGCGCACATAAAGGCGAAGATGTCGCCTGGCTGGGCAATCAAATTCCATGTGAGATTTTCCGACCTCCGCGGACTCAAACTTGGTGTCAGTTTTGGGAAAGGCCGGGGCCGAACTGACGAGCGCAAGGAGCATCGTGGTCGCGATGGCGTGGCGCATAAGGACACCTCTCTGTCTTGGGATATACGAAGAGGATACAGAAGAAGCTCCTTGTAACCTGCCTATCTAAGGGGTCCGTTATTCCGACCAGCCGAGACCGTCCGGTTGAGGGACTGACTCAGGGCCAGGATCAGGGTCGGGAGGAGGAAGACGTGGATCTTCGGGACCGATGGGAGGAATTTCGGGGCGCGGCGTATCGGGAAACGGCTGCTCCGGTTGGGGAGGCTGCGGAGTGGGTTGCTCGGGTTGTGGAGTGTGCGGATCTCGGAGCAGTGAAATGTACATGGGGATGCCTTCCGTTGAGTCATTCGTTTCAGTTTTGAAGGGAGAGAGAAGATCCCGCCATCGGGGAAGAATAGGATCACGAGACAGGGGATCGCGTACCGGGTAAGTGAACGGAAGAATACATGGATTGAGGTATAGCGGGAGGCTAGTACCGGAATAATTTTCTGAGATGCGCAACAAAAACATGGGCGGATTTACCCGGCTTTATCGTTGTTTCAAGAAGAACAGGACTTAAGGCATGGAAGAGTGGGTCCTTGATTGCAACCATCGACTTGTCTGGCCAATTTGGGGGGACCAAACATGAAGAAGAAATTTTCATTTGCAATCGCTTCGGCAGCCTTGGCTTCTGTACTACCTTTAACCAGCACCTTGCTGGCTTACGGGTTGCAGTCACAGGATCCGCAGACTTCGCCAAGTCAGCAAACACAGCCTGGCAGCGATGCTGATGCGCAAATGTTCGGTGGAAAAATCACGAAAGCCAACGGCAAGTACGTGCTCAAAGATTCGAGTGGCAAGACCTCCTACATGCTTGACGATCAGAAAGCAGCCAAGCGTTACGAGGGGAAAGTCGTGACGGTGACCGGCACATTGGACCAGGCGAATAACGTGATTCACGTTCAGAAAATTGAGGCTGCGGCATAAACAGGGTTAAGAAAACAAAAATAAATAAGGGGGAGCGGGATGCTCCCCTTTTTTTTGTGTCGCAAAAAATCACGAACGGCGGCGTATACTTGCGGGGTTCGAGTCAAGATGAATGGAGAAGCATATGGCTGGCGCATATTTACTGAAAACCGAACCCACGGAGTATTCATTTGCGGAATTGATGAAGGATAAAGAGACGCAGTGGGATGGAGTGAAAAATCCTGTAGCGGTGAGGCATCTTCAAGAAATGAAAGCGGGTGATCGGCTGATCATCTATGAAACGGGAAATGTGAAAAGCGCAGTCGGAACCGCGACAGTTGTTTCCGTGAATGCCAAGGACCCGAAAAAGCCAATCGTGATCATCAAGGCAGGAAAAGCCTTGGGGAAGCCGGTGCCGCTAGGGGAGATCAAGGCGAATAAACTGTTTGCGGATTCACCGCTGGTGAGGATTGGACGATTGTCTGTGGTGCCTTTGACGGAGGCGCAGTATAAGGTGTTGGTGGAGGGATGAGGTAAGTTGAGTACGATTGGCATACGAGAACAGAGTCAGGAGTGACTGTGTGGCACGGAGGAACGCCAGGCGGCGGGTTGATTCAGGGGCAGATTGCTGGCGGTTGTTGTTCCTGCGGCACGATGCCATAATTTGAGACTTGTAAGAGGCGCATCAGGGGGTCGAGGTGCATTCGATGACTGGTGGCACGGGCTCAGGGGAGGCTTCAATGGCGTTGCGCGATAGCTGGATTGAGAAGAGAGAAGCGAGTCAGGCGGGTGCGAACGGCAACCGCAACATGTCGCAGATGCATTTGGCGCGGCTCGGTGTGATCACCGAAGAGATGGAGTATGTCGCCAAGCGCGAAAAGCTGGAACCCGAGCTGGTGCGCAGTGAAGTAGCGCGTGGACGCGCGATCATTCCCGCCAATATTCATCACCGCAACCTGGAACCGATGGGGATTGGGGTTGCGTTCAAGTGCAAAATCAACGCGAACATCGGGAATTCTTCGACCAATTCGGATATTGCCGAAGAGCTGAAGAAACTGCATCACGGCGTGCACTACGGCGCGGACACGGTAATGGATTTGTCTACCGGAGGAAACATTCCGGAAATTCGCAAGGCGATTATCGATGCTTCGCCGGTACCGATTGGGACAGTGCCGGTCTATGAGGCAATTTCACGGGTACGGCGGCCAGAGGATCTGACCATCGACTTGATGCTCGAAGTAATTGAAGAGCAAGCCGAACAGGGCGTGGATTACATGACGATTCACGCCGGCGTACTGCGGGAACAGGTGCCTCTGGTACGCAAACGGATTACGGGAATCGTGTCGCGCGGCGGATCGTTGATGGCGCACTGGATGGAACACCACAAGAAGCAGAATTTTCTATACGAGCGGTTTGACGACATCGTGAAAATTTTCAAAAAGCACGATGTAAGTTTTTCGTTGGGCGATGGAATGCGTCCGGGATGCTTGGCGGACGCCAGCGATGAAGCGCAGTTCGCCGAATTGAGAGTGCTGGGCGAATTGACGAAGAAGGCTTGGGAGCAAGATGTACAGGTGATGGTGGAAGGCCCGGGGCACGTGCCGATGGACAAGATCAAGGAGCAAGTGGACAAGGAAAATGAATGGTGCTACGAGGCGCCTTTCTACACGCTGGGGCCGCTAGTGACGGACATTGCGCCGGGCTACGACCATATTACGAGTGCGATTGGCGCGGCGATGATTGGCTGGTATGGCGCGTCGATGCTGTGCTACGTAACGCCGAAGGAGCATTTGGGGTTGCCGAATCCTGAGGATGTGAAGCAGGGCGTAATTGCGTACAAGATTGCGGCGCACGCGGCGGATGTGGCGCGGCACAGGCCGGGAGCGCGAGACCGCGATGATGCCCTGAGCTATGCGCGGTTTTTGTTTGATTGGAATAAACAATTTGAGTTGTCGCTCGATCCGCCGACCGCCAAGGCTATGCATGACGAGAATTTGCCGGATGATTTTTACAAAGAGGCAAAATTCTGCTCAATGTGCGGGCCGAAGTTCTGCTCGATGAACATCACACAGTTGGCGGAAAAAGAAGGCGGCAAAGACCAGGAAGAGCGGAAACAGAAGTTCGCGGAACTTTTGGTGAAGGTGCAGGGCGCGGGCTTGTAACTTTCCGAATTTAGCTGAAGGGTATGGGAAACAATTTAGAGTGTGGGTGCGTATCTAGATATAGAGGCGGGCGGAGTTTGCTGCGCCTGAGTTGATTTGAGGGGGTGCCCTGTGCTGACCCTGATGTGCCTTATTCTTCTGTATTTCCTGCCGACGATTATTGGGCGAGAGAAGCATGATGCCGCCGGGATATTCCTGCTAAACCTGTTTCTGGGGTGGACGCTAATCGGTTGGGTGATTGCCCTGGTCTGGGCGTGTGCGGCGGAACCGTATGGCTCGGTGAGGTTGGTTCCTGTGCCAGCGGGAGGGCGGTTTTGCAGCCAATGCGGAACGTTCGCTTATCCCAGCGCACACTTCTGCACTGCGTGCGGCCGGACTGTTTGATTCTCTCTAATGCACCCAGCCCTTTGAAAAACGAATCAAACAACCAGGGGCTGGAAGATGACCGAATCCAAAAAGCAAAATCTACGAGAAGAATTTAATCGCTGGGCAGAGGCTGGGCGCGGCGATGGTATGGAAGAGGACCACCTGCCGATCACGTTGCCTGTCCTTGAGAAGATGCAGCTCGGCCGGACCGATAATGTGCTGGACGTGGGATGCGGATCGGGATGGTTGTCGGGGCGATTGGCGAAAAAGGTGCCGGAGGGCCGCGTGGTTGGCATGGATATTTCGGATGAGATGATCCGAGTGGCGCGCCGAAACAGCCAGGAATTTGACAATGTAATGTTCATAACAGGCGAAGTGGAAGAGATTCCGTGGGAAGGCAATTTCTTTTCGCACGCGATATCTGTGGAATCTTCGTATTACTGGCCGGAGCCCGCCTCTGGAATAAAAGAATTATTTCGCGTGCTGCGACCAGGGGGGCAAGCCTGGATTTTGATCAACTACTATCGAGACAATCCGCATGGCCATCAGTGGGGCGAATTGCTGGCCGTGAAAACACATTTGCTGGCGGCGGAAGAGTGGGCGGAGCTTTTTCGGAGCGCTGGATTTACGAAGGTGAAGCACGAACGAGTGGTTGATCCATCGCCATCGCCGGAAACGTATACGGGAAGATGGTTCCGAGACGCGGAGCAGTTGAAGGCGCTCAAGGCGGAAGGCGCGTTGTTAGTGCATGGAGAGAAGGCTTGAGAATTTCGAAGCCGGAACCCAAGAGTACAGTCAAGAGTGGCTGTGCCACGAACCAAGTGGCAAAAGTGCACAACTAGAAATAGGCAGATAGAGTTGCTTCTTACGCGCGATCTTGGCTGAAAAGGAAGCACATTCGGGGGGTTCTGCTACATTCATTAAAAGCACGCAAATATACAGAACAGGTCGGCGTCAGGGAAAGCATCAGCGCCACATCCAGATGAGCTCGCCAAACCCTAAGTATGAGGTGCTGGTCGTCGACGATTCTCCCGTGTATCGGAAGCTTGTCGAACAGATCGTTTGCTCGGAGCCATTTTCGCTGCTATTCGCTCAGAACGGTGCGGAAGCGATGGATTTATACCAACGGCATTCTCCCTGCATGGTCATTACGGATTGGATGATGCCGGATTTTTCCGGATTGGAATTGTGCCAACGAATTCGCACAGACAATACCCGTCCGTATACGTACTTGATTTTGATGACCAGCAACACGGAAAAAGAAAATGTGGTGAAGGGGTTGCAGGCCGGCGCGGATGACTATCTGACGAAGCCGTTCGATCCGGGAGAGATGCTGGCGCGAATTGGTGTTGGTCGCCGCATCATTGATTTGAATCGCGAGATTGCGCTGAAGAGTCAAAAATTGGAAGAGGCGGCTCGAACGGACCCTTTAACGGGATTGCCAAACCGGCGAGCGATTGAGGATTGGGCTGAAAGGCAACTGCGCGGTGCGGCGCGGCATGGATATTGGTTGTGGGTCGCGCTGGGGGATATCGATTGCTTTAAAACGATCAACGATTCGTTTGGCCACGATGCAGGTGATATTGTGCTGAAAACGTTTGCGGATATTTTGAAAAAAAACACCAGGGCTTCCGATGTTTGCGGGCGGCTAGGCGGGGACGAATTTTTGTTAGTCATTACACATGTTGACGCGGAGCAGGTGAAAGTAACGGTGGATCGGTTTCGTGAGCAATTCGCGGCGCTGTCGTTTCCGTTTCAAGGGCAAAGCGTGAGCGTGAATGCAAGTTTTGGAGTTGCGGGCTTTCATAGTAAAGATGCCACGGAATTTTCAGGGCTGGTCCGCAAGGCGGATCAGATGTTGTATGAAGCGAAAAGAGCCGGGCGAAATCTGGTGCGTGTTTCGTTTCCTTCTTGAAGCTGTTCTCTTCTAAGTCTCTGCCGGACAGTAAGTTGTAAGGCGAGCGCGGCTGCGTCGTTCCCAGCTCAACCCAATACCGGAGAGCAAAATACTTGGCGCCGTTAGGTGCGGTTGGGCGGGCAGGTTGTGCAGAGAGCACAGGCGGGAAGTGGTTTGATGTGGTATGAGTGCGATTGGAGTTGTTATTGAAACAGGTGAGGGCTTTATGAGTTTCTTTGCGGAAAGCGTTGCAGTGATTACTGGAGCGGGTTCGGGGATGGGGCGTTGCCTGGCGCAGCAACTGGCGGTGCAAGGGGCATCGTTGGCTTTATCGGATGTGAATGAAAAGGGATTGGCGGAAACCAGGTCGCTGCTTGGCTCGCCCGCTGGAAAGATCAGTTTGCATTTGGTGGATGTAGCAAACGAAGCGCAGGTGAAAGAGTTTGCAGCAGCAGTTGAACAACAGCATGACAGGGCCAATTTGCTATTCAACAACGCGGGAGTGGCGCTGCTGGGAAATTTCGAAGAGATATCGCTCGAGAATTTCCGTTGGTTGATGGATGTGAACTTCTGGGGCGTCATTTACGGGACAGCTTATTTTCTGCCGATGCTGAAGAGGGAAAAAAGAGCGCACATCGTCAATACTTCGAGCTTGTTGGGATTTGTGGGGGCGATCGGGCAAAGCGCGTATTGTGCCAGCAAATTTGCGGTGCGGGGATTTACGGAAAGCTTACAGCATGAATTGCAAGATACGAATGTTTGCGTAACCTGCGTGCATCCGGGGTTTGTGCGGACTTCGATCGCAAAATATGCGAAACGCGGGGATCGGGCTGGGGACAGCTTGCACGAAGAAAGCATGGCGCGGTTTCAGCGGATTGCTCGCACGGACCCGGACGTGGCGGCGGCAAAAATTCTGGAGGGCGTGGAGAGGCGCAAGGCCCGGGTGCTGATTGGGGTCGATTCTTATTTTGTGGATATCTGGCAGCGGCTAACTCCGAGTGGATATTGGGGATTGTTGGCGAAGCAGTTCGATGATCCGGGAGCGCGGAAATAGGGATAGGGGAAATATAATGTAGAGGCGCAGCGGGCCGCCGAGAAACACGAAGAAGCGGAGAGGCTGGGTGCTTGATCGTCAGAACCCTCCCTTCAAAAGCAAGGGTGGGGCACCCTCCAGCACAATGGGTCTGTATTACGCGATGAGCCTTGTAGTACAATGTAAATATGGGGAACACAATACAGGCTAGACTAGATGAACGGTCGCGAAAGAGACTTAAAGCGCTGGTGCAAGAACTTGAGTGGAGCCCGTCCATGGTCGTGAGGGAAGGGCTTCGGATACTGGAAGCGAGTTATCTGCATAGAAGGAAACGCGGGGTGATCGGCTTGGGGAAATTCCGTTCCGGAGTTCCCGACCTGGGATCAAACAAGAAGCATTTAAAGGAGTTTGGAAAATGAAACCGGTATTGATCGATACCGGTGTGATCGTTGCGCTGTTGGACCGCAGCGAGCGTCAACATGAGGCCTGCGCGAAACTAATTAAGACAATTGAATCCCCTTTGCTCACATGCGAGCCCGTAATCGCAGAAAGTTGTTACTTGCTAAGGAAATTGCCTGGTGCGCCGGCAACTGTAGTTGAGAATGTGGCTGCGGGAATATTCCAGGTTTCTTTCCAAATTTCGACAGACACAGATGGAATCAGGCAACGTCTGCGCAAGTATGAAGACCGGGAAATTGATCTGGCGGATGCGTGCCTGATTCGCATGGCTGATCAGTTCGGTACCGGCGATATTCTGACCTTAGACAAAGATTTTGAAATTTATCGTTGGGGAAAGAACAAGACGTTTCGGATCATGCCGGGGTCGTGATGCTAGGCTGCAGCGCTCAGGAGAGGTGTGACGTTGGTCTTTGACGGGGCTAGAAAGCGGAGGATATACTGCGCAGCAGCAAGGGAAGAGATGGGAGTTCATATGGGTGTCATTGATCAACGGTTTGAGAAAAATGTCCTCATCACCTCGGTGGATTACGTTTTCAATTGGGCCCGGAAAAGTTCGTTGTGGCCGCTGACCTTTGGGTTGGCCTGCTGTGCGATTGAAATGATCGCATCGACGACCGCGCGATTTGATATGGCGCGTTTCGGAGCGGAAGTGTTCCGGCCATCGCCGCGGCAATCAGATCTGATGATTGTGTCAGGCACGGTAACGCTGAAGATGGCGCAGGTGATCCAGCGAGTTTGGCAGCAGATGCCGGATCCGAAATGGTGCATCTCGATGGGCGCTTGTTCAAGCGTGGGTGGACCATTTAACTCGTATTCCGTGCTGCAGGGCGTGGACCGGATTGTGCCGGTAGATGTTTATGTGGTGGGATGCCCGCCGCGGCCAGAGGCTTTGTTTTATGCTCTGCTGAAGCTGCAGGACAAGATAGACGATATGACCTTAGCGAAACGGCCGACCGAAGTGCGATTGAAGACCGAGATGGTGGAAGAATTTAAGAAAAGCGTGATGATTGCGCAGGTTGCCGAGCCGGGGGAATAACAGTGAGCTGTTGACAGTTCTACGTTTTAAGTAGGAACTTCAGGCCTGGAAACGGGTTCAGGAGAAACACGGGAATGGGATTTGTGAGGACAGCGAAGATCGGGGAGTTGCCTGCGGGAACGGTGCGAGAGTTTCAGATCGAGGGCAAGGCCGTCGCACTGGCGAACGTGGATGGCAAGATCTATGCGATCAATAATACCTGTTTGCACCGTGGGGGCCCTCTGGGCCAGGGTACGCTGGAAGGAAAAGTAGTGACTTGTCCGTGGCATGGGTGGCAATTTGACGTGGCCACTGGGAAAGTATTAGAAAATCCGAAAGCTGGGGTAGACTGTTACGGGACTGAAGTTCGTGGTGAGGATATCTTTGTGAACCTGGGATAGGCTAAGTATAGTGTTTCTAATTAATTAGCAAATCTCCTTGGAAATCCAAACGATTCACTTTTGTTTAATTGCAATAAAATCAGGCACTTAGCAGGATTTGCACAGCCTTCGAGTAGTTTTAAACCTTTTGTATCGAGTAATTTAGCTATCTCTTACATTTTGTTTGGTTTTCGTCTAATTAACGTGTATATTGCACCCGAATTCTGGGCCGATGGCGACCGCGACTCCTCCAATACGACATTACTGGATCTTCAGCGCAGACCCACATCATTACCACTGGGATACCCTTTTCGTTAAGGGCAAGGAAATGTGGCATGGCGCGGGCTCCAAGCCAGACGCAATCCGGGCACTGAAACAGGTGAAAAAGGGCGATCGCGTTCTTTGTTATCATTCCGCGCCCGAACGCTCGCTCTATTCCATTGCCGAAATCACCCGCGACCCCTATCCCGACCCGCATGACCGGAAAGAGAAAAACCTTGTTGCAGATTTAAGGGCATTTGAAAAGCTGCCGCGTCCGGTGACGTTGGCGGAAATGCGCGCGAATCCAGCGCTAAAGAAAATGAAATTACTGAAAAATGTGCGACTGATTATTTCGTTGATTAGCGACGAGGAATATAAGGAATTGCTGCGAATGGCTGGAATTGTAGCGACACCCGGCATACCCCTACCGTGAGGATATTGGGATCCCGATTCGCATTTCTGTTTTTGAGATGGATTTGAACTTCGTTTTCCTCTGATGCGTTCCAAGTAAGTGAATATTTGTAGAAAAGGCGAAGGGGGGATTCATGCGCGGACGGTTCCAATTACTTCTGTTGCTGGTTGTGTTTGTGACGAACGCAATTGCGGCTCAGGCAGAAGATTCACCGTTGATGTTGCAAGGGCCGACGGTAAGTCGCACGGACATTGTGTTCGCCTATGGCGGATATCTATGGACGGTGCCCAGGGAAGGTGGCGCGGCGCGGCAACTGACGACAGGAGGGCATGAAAGCGAGCCCAGTTTCTCACCCGATGGGAAATGGATCGCGTTCAGCGCAAATTATGACGGGAACCGGGACGTGTACGTCATGCCGGCTTCTGGTGGTGAGCCGAAGAGATTGACATGGCATCCAGGGCAAGATGGGGCGATGGGATGGACGCCGGATGGCAAGAAAGTACTGTTCGTTTCCGATCGCGATGCATTTGCGGACATCACCAGGTTCTATACCGTGCCGGTGGAAGGTGGCGTGGCGGAAGTATTGCCCATGTGGCGGGCATTTGATGGAGGTTATTCGCCTGACGCAGAAAAAATTGCGTACGTGCCGAACCTGAAGTGGCAGCCAGCGTGGAAAAAATATCGCGGCGGCCAAACGACGCCGATTTATATCGTGCGATTGAAGGATTTGGAGTTGGAGAAGGTGCCGCGGCAGAACTCGAATGAGTCGAGTCCAGTGTGGTTCAAGGACAAAGTGTACTTTCTTTCTGACCGGAATGGCCCAATAACTCTGTTTTCCTACGATACGAAGACCAAGAGTGTGAAACAGGAAGTGGAAAACACGGGCCTCGATTTTAAGACGGTTTCATCGGGACCTGACTCGCTGGTTTACGAGCAATTCGGCGGGATTTTCCTGTTCGATCCGGGCACCGGAAAATCGAAGCAAGTCCACATTACGGTTTCCGGTGATCTGCCGGATACAAGGCCACACTATGAAAAAGTCGTGGAGCAGATTCAAAACGCGGCAATCTCTCCTACTGGTGCGCGAGCGGTATTTGAGGCGCACGGAGAAATTCTCACTGTGCCGGCGGAGAAAGGCGATATTCGGAACCTGACGCGAACGACGAGCATTGAAGATCGCGATCCGGCGTGGTCACCAGACGGAAAGTGGATCGCCTATTTTTCGGATGAGTCTGGCGAGTACGCGATGCATATCGTCGACCAGTCGGGATTAGGAGCGATCAAGAAGATCAATTTGGGAAATCCGCCTTCTTTTTTCTACAGCCTATTGTGGTCGCCGGACAGTAAGAAAATCGCCTACTTGGATAAACGATTGAACCTTTGGTATGTGGATGTGGATAAGGGGACGCCGGTAAGAGTGGCAACGGAACTGTTTGATGATCCGTCGAGTGCGATGAATCCGACCTGGTCGCCAGACAGTAAGTGGATTACGTATACAAAATTTCTACAGAGCCATTTTCATTCGGTATTTGTGTATTCGGTGGAGAGCGCAAAGGAATCGCAAATTACAGATGGAACCGCGGACTCGCGCTACCCCGTATTTGATCGGGATGGTAAGTCGCTGTACTTCGTGTCGAGCACCGATGTGGGCCTGTCGAATGCCTGGCTGGATCTTTCCAGTTATCAACATCCACTGCTAAGGAATGTCTATGCGGTGGTATTGAAGAAAGGTGACCCGAACCCGATAGAGCCGCAGAGTGACGAAGAGAAAATTGCGAAGAGCGAGGAAAAGGGAAAGGACGCAGCCAAGTCCAAGGATACGGATAAGAAGTCAGCTGCGGACAAAGACAAAGATAAGGGGAAAGAAAGCGACAAGAAAGAGGCCGACAAGAAAGAGGGCGAAAAGAAGGAAGAAACGCCTGTCGTTACGATTGATTTAGACGGAATTGGGCAGCGAATTGTGGCGCTGCCAATTCGCGCAGCCAACTACGTCGGGCTAAACACCGGCAAAGCGGGAATTCTATTCTTGTCGGAAATCGTGGATGTGCCGCGTTTTTCAGAACCAGCGCTCACAACGGTCAGCAAATTCGATCTAAGCACGCGAAAGACGGAACCATTCGTGGGTGGGGTGAGTGTGCTCACGGTATCGGCGAATGGCGAGAAGGCGCTGTTCAAGCAGGGCCCTGCGCCAACATCTCCGTGGATCATTGCTGCTACTGCTGCGGCGCCAAAGCCGGGCGAAGGTGCGCTGAATCTTGGGGACATGGAAGTCTATGTCGACCCGCGGGCAGAGTGGAATCAGATGTATCGCGAAGTGTGGCGCATCGAGCGGGATTTTCTCTATGACCCGAATCATCACGGCTTGAATATCCCAAGCGCGGAAAAAGAATACAGTGTGTACCTGGCGAGATTAGGCGGTCGCGAAGATCTGAACTATTTGTTCATCGAGATGCTGGGGCAAGTCACGATTGGGCATATGTTCATTTTTGGCGGGGATATTCCGAAGCCCAAAGAAGTGAAAGGCGGGCTGCTCGGAGCGGATTACAAGGTCGAGAATGGCCGCTACCGGTTTGCACGAATTTATAATGGCGAGAACTGGAACCCGGATTTGCGGGCACCACTGACACAGCCCGGAGTCGACGTGAAAGTTGGTGAGTATCTGCTGGAAGTAAACGGAAGAGAGGTTCGTCCCCCAACGGAAGTATATAGCTTCTTCGAAAATATGGCGGGCAAGCAGATCAAAATCAAAGTGGGACCGAATCCCGATGGGCGGGATGAACGGGAAGTGTCGGTGGTGCCTGTTGACAGCGAATTTGCACTGCGCAACCGCGCATGGGAAGAAGATAACCGTCGAAAGGTCGATGAGCTGAGCGGAGGAAAGCTAGCCTATGTACATGTGCCGGATACGGCAGTGGGCGGATACAAGAACTTCAACCGGTTCTACTATGCGCAGGTTGGGAAACAAGCGGCGGTGATTGACGAACGATATAACCATGGCGGACAAATCGCGGACTACATCATTGATATGTTGAAACGGCCGCTGCGAAACTGTGCGATATCGCGGGAAGGCGAGAAGTTTTGCTCGCCGCTGGCGCAAATCTACGGTCCAAAGACCATGATCATCAATGAAATGTCAGGCTCTGGCGGCGACGCGTTGCCGTGGATGTTTAAACAAGACAACGTGGGGCCGCTGGTAGGAACAAGAACGTGGGGTGGACTGGTCGGCATCTACGGCTATCCACCGTTGATGGATGGTGGAGGTGTGACCGCACCGCGCGTGGCGATCTATGGACTCAAAGGTGAATGGGAAGTAGAGAACCACGGGATTGCGCCGGATATTGAGGTAGAGAATGATCCAGCGTCCGTTGCCGCGGGACACGATCCGCAGTTAGAGAAGGCGGTGCAGGTTACTCTAGACGCTTTGAAGAAAAGTCCGGTTGTTATTCCGGATCATCCGCCGTATCCGAACTATCAGCAGAAATAAAGAGCACGCGAGTGATTGCCAAATCAATCTGTCTGGCTGGGTGAGTCAAGAGAAGAGAGCATTTTCTGGAATTGTGAATCGTTGCGAAGTTTGTCGAATCTGGGATCTACCAAACTATAGCGCCGTCACCAGTTTGCATGGCAGAGTGCAGCCATAGAAGCGCTTCATCGTTGTTTCCCATCGCAACATAAATTGCCGCAAGGTTGACCGGCCCCGCGTACTCGTGTTTTGCGATGCGCGTAAGGCGATCGAGAATGCGACGAGCTTCCTCAGGATGACCTGCTGACATCTCCGCAACACTAACTGTGAGTTCCCCCGGAGTTAACACGGTCACCGCGACGATTAATGTGACTGCGGCTCCGGCCATCAACCTATCAAACCAGAGCTTGGGGAATAACCTGGAGACGCCGGGGTCCCTCAGCCTTGGCGCAGCACCACCAACCTCGGAGACGTTAATGTTGACCAGCAGCGACCCGACAAACATCATCACAGTGGACCTACCGCATTTGAGATCAATTAGGGCAACTTCACTACGACTACTACTTCCAGTGCCACAGCGCTGTCCGTATCGATGTGCGCGTACAGCGCGACTTTGACCAGTGCGGTAGCGTGTGGGCAGAGTGTCGGCCCACAAGGAGGAGGTTCGGTAACCGTAACGGTCACCAGTTCCAATACTGCCGTGGGTACAATCACAAACGGAGGGACGGTGACGTTCCCGGTGAACGGAACGACGGACGTAGGAGGAATAAGCCTCCAGCCGTCGACTGCAGGGACCAGCACGATCAGCGTCGTGACGCCTAGCGTGCCGGCAGGATATAGCACTGCACCAGCAAGCCTTACCCAGATCACTGCGACGGTTAATTAAATGGAGGGGCTTCCGAGTGTTCGGAGGCTCCTAGTCGTTCAAAAGTAGACCAGCCGCCGCAGCGACCTCTGTCGTCGTGGGGCGCCAATACTTTTGCGCAAATCCTCGACAAGAACGACCGCCAGATCCACAATCGCGTCCAGAACCGGGTATACCTCGAAGCGCGTCCGCAGGCATTGTGAACGCGGGTGTGGTAGCTTGGACAAATCGGACAAATATGCCAGAACTCCCCGAAGTTGAGACCGTTGCGCGCGGGCTGCAGAAAACGATAGCAGGGAAGCAAATTATCAGCGTAGCACTGGGGAAGACCGATTTCATCGACAATCCAGCAGAGGTGGAACGGGAACTTCCCGGGCGCAAGGTCCGCGTGGTGGAGCGGTACGGGAAATTTTTGTTGTTGCGGCTGACGGATCTAACGGGGACAGCGAGCGACAAAGAGGCAGCCCTGTTGGTGCATTTGGGAATGACAGGGATGTTGTTGCCTGTTGCGGCGAGCGAGATTCATGCGAAACATACGCACGTAGTGATGCTATTGGATGATGGACGTGAGCTTCGCTACGTCGATCCTCGGCGATTTGGGCGAATGGCGTACTTAGCAGGCGAAGTGCTGCGCAAAGAGCTGTTGCGATTTGGAGCTGACCCGCTGGAAGCAGCTTTCGCGGATTTTGAGAAAAGAATAGCGGGGCGGCGTACGCGGATCAAAGCATTGCTATTGGATCAAGGAGTGCTGCGCGGCGTCGGTAATATTTATGCGGACGAAAGTTTATGGCGAGCGAAAATACATCCGGCAAAACCAGGCGCAAGCTTAAGTAAGGAACAGTTGAAGCTGCTTTATAAATCGCTGCAAGGCATTTTGCGGGATGCCATTGTTCTGCGGGGATCATCGATTTCAGACTTTCTTGACGCGGAAGGCCAACCGGGAGAATATCAGCGGCACCACCAAGTGTATGGAAGGGAAGGGAAGCTCTGTTTCCGGTGCAAAACGGAAATACGACGAGGAATTGTGGCGGGGCGGAGCAGCTTTTATTGTCCATTCTGTCAGAAGGCGCCACGCGGATGGAAATCAGGAATAAAGAAGCAGACGAAGATTAAATCAAAAGTAAAGAGAAAGAAAAAATCCGAGAAATGAACAGTGGTGTTGCATTTGGCTTGGCTTAAGAAGTACGTGTGCCGCGAGATTTCAGGAAGCTTTTAGGGGTGAGTGGAATGAGGATGATCCGGAGGTTGATGGTTGTGGCGGTGGTGCTGGCGACGCTGGTTGCAGCGAAGGCATGGATGGCGCGCGCCGCTACCGAGGAAGGAAATTCCATAGCTGCCACGGATGCACAGATATTGGTGGAAATTCATGATCACAGCGAGTTGATGGACAATTTGGAATATCTGTCGGACCGGATCGGTCCGCGCCTGACGGGATCGCCGCTGCTCAAACAAGCCAGCGATTGGACCGTGGAGATGTTCAAGAAGTATGGCCTGACGAATGTCCACCTGGAAGCCTATTCTGTTCCGCACGCATGGGTTCGCGGCACAGCAAAAGCTCGGATGATTGCTCCCGCGGCACATCCGCTTACGATTGCATCGGCCGCGTGGTCGCCCAACACGAAAGGAACAGTGCGCGGGCCGGTAGTGTATTTCGATGCGAAGAAGCCTGAAGATTTTGCAAAGTTTGCGGGCAAGCTAAAGGGTGCCATCGTAATCGCCACTGAACCGCGGCCGCTTTCTCCACCAAAACCCATTGATCAAAATGCGGAAGTGTATCACCCGATGGAAGAGCCACCTCCGCCAGTTGGCCAACCGGCATTGCCCGATCCCTACGACAAATATCTGGAAATGGTGAAAGCAACAAGAAAGTTTCTGGTAGATCAGGGTGCGGTGGCCGTGCTGCGTGATTCGAACAAACCGCATGCGTTGCTGAATATGACGGACGCGACGAATGAAGCATTCACCGTCGGGCCAATTCCGACCGCATTCATTGCTGGAGAAGGGTACCGGCTGATCTGGCGATTGCTGAAGAAAGGGCCAGTGGAACTGGAGATCGAGATCAACAATTCAGTGAGCGACAAACCGGTGGAGGTGTACAACACCGTTGCCGATTTACGCGGCACGGAACGGCCGGATGAGTTTGTGATTTTGGGAGGCCACCTGGATTCGTGGGATTTGGGAACGGGAACGACCGACAACGGCACCGGCTCGATGGTGGTGATCGAAGCGGCAAGGACGTTGGCAAAACTGAATCTGCGACCAAGGCGAACGATTCGATTTGTACTGTTTACCGGCGAAGAAGAAGGCTTAATTGGATCGAAAGAATATGTGAAGGCGCATAAAGATGAGATGGCCAGAGTTTCTGGAGCGTTGATCCACGACAGTGGAACTGGACGCGTGCTGGCGATTGGCCTGCATGACAATTATCAGGCGCGTGAGACAGTGGATCAGGTAATTGCACCGTTGCACGACTTGAAGTTGTTGGAAACAACCTTGGCCCGAGAATACGGGACGGACAGCTTGTCGTTCGATCAAGTGGGTGTGCCTGGATTCTGGTGTGCGCAAGATTTGGCCGAGTACCCCAAAACACATCACAGCCAATCAGACACGTTTGATAAGGCGTGGAAAGATGACTTGTTGCAAGGGGCGCAGGTGATGGCTGCGTGGGCGTATAACACTGCGCAACTGCCGGAGCTGATGCCAAGACGGCCGCTGGCTCCAAAGGTTTCGGCAACCACGGCCACCAAGAGCGAGCCTGCGAAAGATCCGATTGTAGAGACAGACAAAAAACTTGTGGAGTTGGTAAAAGCAGATGAAGCTCAATTGAAGAGTGATCTTACGTTTCTGACCACGCAGATTGGCCCGAGGCTTACTGGTTCGCCGCAATTGGATCAAGCGAGTCACTGGACAGAGGATCAATTTAAGGCGCTGGGATTGTCGAACGTCCACCTAGAATCCTGGACGATTGCGAATGGTTGGAAACGTGGGCCGGCAACGGGCCGGGTGCTGTGGCCAACGGAGCATGAACTGACGATGGCTACGGCGGGATGGTCACCCTCGACAGATGGCACCGTGAAGGGCGCGGTCATTGGGATTGATGCCGAAAAAGTGGAAGACCTCGAAAAATATAAGGGCAAGCTTGGAGGGAAAATTGTGTTGATGGGAAAGCCGCGCGATTTGGAGCCGCCACTGAATCCGATGCTGACTCCTTGGGGAGAAGGAACATTGCCATTGATGCACCCCGTCGAGCAGAGGCCTGTCGATAGTGGTGCGATGAGAAAAATGCGCGTAGAACTGATGAAGATGATGAACGACGAAAAGGTGGCAGCGTTATTGTTGGGTTCGGAAAAAATGTATGGGCTGCTGAATATGAGCACGTTCTCGCGCGAGTATGCAGCTTCGGTTGTTCCGACAGCATTCATGGCGCGTGAGGACTATCTGGACCTGTGGAGAATGCTGGACGAGGGCACTCCGGTGCAAGTTGAGGTGAATGTACAAGGGACGCTCGGCGGTACACCGGTTACGGTGTACAACACGGTGGCGGAAATTACCGGAGCGGAAAAAGCCGACGAGGTTGTGATTTTAGGAGGGCATTTGGATTCGTGGGACCTGGGAACGGGAGCCACGGATAACGGGACGGGATCTATGGCCGTGCTCGAAGCAGCGCGCGCGTTGCAGAAAAGCGGACTTAAACCGAAGCGTACGATTCGATTCGTTCTGTTTACGGGAGAAGAACAAGGCCTGAACGGATCGAGAGAGTATGTGAAGAGACATAAAGATGAGTTGCCAAAAATATCCGGCGTGCTGATACACGACACCGGCACGGGAAGAGTGTTGACGGTCGGCTTGATGGGAAATTACAACGTGCGAGAGACGATGGACCGGGTTCTGTATCCCCTGGCGGAAACAGCGGGGATTATGGAGCCGACATTGCGAAGCGAGGGCGGATCGGACCATGTACCCTTTGACCAAGCAGGCGTGCCAGGATTCTGGTGCGTGCAAGATCCGGCCGATTACGAGAAGACGCATCATTCGCAGGCAGACACCCTGGATCGCGTGAGGTGGGATGATCTGACGCAAGGAGCAGCGGTGCTGGCGGTGTTTGCGTATAACACAGCGGAATTGCCAGAAATGCTTCCACGGAAGCCAGCAAAGAAGGAAGAGAAGAAGTAGGTGATGGAAGCTGTCGCGTTGTGGTTGACGTGTTTTTGTGAGTGGCCGATCTAAAGGTCAGCCACTACAAGGAAAAAGATGAGGATAGTCGTGCAGCGGGTGAGCCGGGCCAAGGTCACGGTCGGGGGAGAAGTGACCGGCGAAGTTGGATCGGGCCTGATGATTCTGTTGGGTGTCGGTAAGGAAGATGGTCCTGCCACTGCGGCCGCCATGGCGGAGAAAGTAGCGAATCTTCGGATATTTGAGGATGAGTCCGGAAAGATGAACCGGTCGCTGCTGGATATGAAAGGCGGAGCGTTGGTGGTTTCGCAATTTACTTTGTATGGCGATGCGCGAGGACAGCGGCGTCCTAGCTTTATTTCTGCGGCACCGCCGGAATTGGCGAAAAAGTTGTATGAAGAGTTTTGTAAAACGATGCGGGGATTAGGAATAACGGTGGGGACCGGAATCTTCCAGGCCATGATGTCAGTGGAATTGGTGAATGAAGGGCCGGTCACGATCCTCATCGATTCTGACAAGACATTTTAGAAATGACACTTGTGGCAAAGCACCAGGCAGTCAAAATCCGATCCGCGAAAGTGACCGATGCGGATCGAATAGCCAAGTTGAGCGGTCAGCTAGGCTATCCCACAGCAAAAACAAGAATGAAAAAGCGACTAGGCGTTGTCTTGCGTGACAAGAGCGCGGCGTGCTTTGTGGCGGAAACGAAGGAAGAAAGGCTGATTGGCTGGGTGCACGCCAGTGTGATTCCGCTGCTGGAAGTTGAACCGCGCGCAGAAGTGAATGGATTGATTGTGGATGAGCAGGTGCGTAGTCGTGGTGCTGGAGGGATGCTGCTGAAGGCAGCGGAAAAATGGGCGCGTAAAATGAAATGCAAGGGCATGTCCGTACGATCGAACGTGATTCGCCGGCGGGCTCACGGGTTTTACCTCAGGCATGGATATGAACATTACAAAACGCAGAAGGCCTTTCGGAAAGCCCTATAGCAGTCTGGATCGAACCTTGATGCCCAAACCCCATCATTGCACAGACTTAACAGGACGCGCAGTGCCTCTCTACAAACACTAGTTACCGATACCTAGCCCGTTTGCCGCCCGGTGTGGCCAGATATATCGTAATACGATATACTCGATTCATGGCCAAGAGCATTACCGAAGAGGAATTCCTGGCGCTGGCGGAATTGCGCTACCAGATACGAAAGTTTGTTCAGGACGGCGATGCCACGGCGCGAGAGGCGGGTTTAGAGCCTCAACAATACCTTCTGTTACTAGCGCTTCGCGGACTTCCGGAAACCAGCGAGGCCTCGATACGGACGCTGGCAGAACGATTATCTCTGCAGCATCACAGTGCGGTGGAATTGGTGGACCGGATGGAGCAACACGGGTATGTGAAGCGTACCCGCAGCATCAAAGACCGGCGCCAAGTGCTGGTGTCGTTGCAGGGCCGCGGGGAAAAGTTGCTGCAAAAAGTGGCCCAGAAGCGGTTGATTGAGCTGCGAAGCGACGGACAGCAATTAGTGGAAGCGATCAGCGCATTGCTTGAGACAGGTTCGAATAAGCATCCGAAATGTGTTGAGAAGAAAGAGAAGCACGACAAGACTTGAGTGGTGGTCCGCTAGATTTTGCCGCAGCAAAAATCATAAAAAGGAAAACGAACCTGTGAAGCAGGCAAAGGATAAAGGACTGGGAGATTTTACAATAGAGCTGCGCGTGCTGAAGATCGCGGCACTGGCGATTCCGATCGGCGCGGTTGCTGCGGTTTGTGCGTTGGTTTTGCTCCGGCTAATCGCATTTTTCACTAATTTATTCTATTTCGGGAGATTTTCGACTGCCGCCAATTCACCCTGGAACCATCACTTAGGCTGGCTGGCGGTGTTTGTGCCGGTCCTCGGGGCAATGATCGTCGGCCTAATGGCGCGTTACGGCTCAGAACGCATCCGTGGGCATGGAATACCGGAAGCGATCGAGTCCATTTTATTGAATGGAAGCCGGATTGAACCGAAAGTCGCGTTGCTAAAAACCGTGTCCGCGGCAATATCCATCGGCTCAGGCGGTCCGTTCGGCGCCGAGGGGCCAATAATTATGACCGGTGGCGCATTTGGCTCAATGGTAGCGCAGATGTTCCACCTTACCAGCGCGGAACGCAAGACGCTGCTGGTGGCAGGAGCTGCGGCAGGAATGTCTGCAACGTTTGCGGCGCCAATTTCTTCCGTGCTACTGGCAATCGAGCTTCTCCTGTTCGAACGCAAACCTCGAAGCATCATCCCCGTTGCACTGGCTAGTGCGACGGCAGCATTGCTCAGGCAATATCTGCTGGGTCAGGGGCCACTCTTCCCTGTAGCGCCGCACACATCGCTCATTTCTCCCATTACATTGCTGTGTTGCGTGCTTGCAGGCACAGTGTGCGGTTTAGTGGCGATCCCCTTGTCGAATTCGGTTTATCTATTCGAGGATTTGTTCGGCAAATTGCCAATCCACTGGATGTGGTGGCCGGCAATCGGCGGCCTGGTGGTGGGTTTTGGAGGACTGTTCTTCCCGCAAGCGTTGGGAGTGGGATATGAAGTAATTGGCCAACTGGTTCAAGGAGATCATTCGTTGCGCCTGGTGCTCGGCGTATTGATTGTGAAATGGTTGATCTGGTCTGTGGCGCTGGGCTCTGGAACGTCCGGAGGAGTTTTGGCGCCAGTGATGATGATTGGCGCTGCTCTTGGCGCATTGCTTTCCCACGGCTTGCCGAATATGGGTCCCGGATTCTGGGCCATGATCGGTATCGGGGCCACATTGAGTGCGGCACTACGCGTGCCGTTGACCGCAATTGTCTTCACCGTGGAAGAAACGCATGACTGGAACATGCTGTTACCACTGCTGATAGGCTGTATGGTTTCTTATGCGGTTTCGACGCTGCTGTTGCGACGTTCCATATTGACGGAGAAGGTCGCGCGTCGCGGTTACCATGTCAGTGCAGAGTATGCCGTAGATCCTCTGGAATTGTTATATGTGCGTGAGGTGATGCGGACGAAATTCGCTGCAGTGCAGGGAAGTATTCTTGTAAGCGAAGTAGAGAATGTTTTGCGTAGGGATCGCCATCAGGCGCAACGATTGTTGCCGGTGGTGAATGAGTACGGTGATTTGCAAGGCTTGATTGCAAGAAGCGAGCTAGGGAAACTAAAATTTGGAAACAAAGCGGAAAACCAAATGCGAGTGGAAGAAATTGCCAAACCGGTAACGGCGGAAGCTTATCCGGATGAGCCGCTGCGAGTCGCCGTACATCGCATGGCGGAAAAAGGCGTGACCAGAATGCCAGTGGTGGTGCGGGAAACGCGACAACTGGTCGGCATGATCTCTCTAAAAGACTTATTGAAAGCCAGAACGAAACATTTGGAAGAGGAACGCACTCGTGAACAGATTTTCCGCTGGCGATATTTCGGCGTTGGAACCGAAAGTTCGAAAGCAACTGCAGATGCCTCTTAGTTTGAAGATGCATCCAATCATTTAGAAAACTGAAAGATTCGGACCACGACAGGATGCAAGTGGATAGCGCACCTACCATAGCGAACGGACAGCCGGAACCTGGCAGAGTGAGCTGGTGGGGAGCCCGCTCGGCTGAATGGACTTCCTTTATAGGGGAGCGCGAGGAGCAGGTGTTCCTGGTGCTCACGCTGCTCATCGGCGCACTGGTGGGATTGACTGTAGTTGCGTTCATCTTGGTGACGGAACGATTTGGAGCGCGGTTGTATCCGGTGGGGAGTGCTCCGTGGAGACGGTTGCTGGTTCCCTCGATCGGTTCGCTGTCCATGGGTTATCTCTTGTTTCGCTTTTTTCCAGATGCCCGTGGCAGCGGAGTTCCTCAAACGAAAGCAGCGCTGTATGCACGCGAAGGGCGAATCACGCTTTCTACCGTGTTCGGAAAATTCTTCTGTACTGCGGCGACATTGGCATGCGGGATTCCGCTTGGCCGTGAAGGGCCAGCAGTGCAAGTGGGCGGTGGAATCGCATCGGTGCTGGGAAGAACACTTGGATTGCGACCGGAACGCGTAAAGGCTCTGATTCCAGTTGGAGCGGCCGCGGCCGTTGCTGCGGCGTTTAATACGCCATTGGCTGCGGTTTTGTTTGCGCTGGAAGAGGTCGTAGGAGATTTACACGCGCCAGTATTGGGTTCAGTGGTTTTGGCGTCGGCGACCAGTTGGGGCGTTATGCGCTTGTTACTTGGAAATGATCCGCTGTTTCAAGTGCCGCAATATTCGCTGGTGAATCCGTGGGAACTGGTGATTTACGCAATCCTGGGGGTGGCTGGAGGATTGGTCTCGGTTGCCTTCACGCAGTTGCTGCTGAGAAGTAGGAAGTGGTTCGCAAAATTGCCACGCAAAACGGTTTGGTATCAGCCACTAGCCGGGGGGCTGCTGATCGGCGTGATGGGCTGGTTCGTGCCACAAGTGATGGGCGTGGGCTACAAATACGTGGGCGATGTTCTGAACGGAGGCATGGCGCTGAAATTAGTCGTGGTGCTGTTGGTATTGAAGCTGATCGCTACTGCGATCAGCTACGCATCAGGAAACGCGGGTGGTATTTTTGGTCCGAGCTTGTTCATCGGCGCGATGCTTGGGGGATTCATGGGTGGAATCGCTAAACACTTTTTTCCCGGCTACGTAGCACAACCAGGGGCTTATGCACTGGTGGGGATGGGCGCGGCTTTCGCCGGAGTTGTGCGCGCGCCGATGACTTCGGTGGTGATGATCTTCGAGATCACGCGGGATTACGCGGTGATTGTGCCCTTGATGATTTCAAATCTAGTGAGCTACTTCATCGCATCGCGTATACAGAGCAAACCAATATATGAAGTTCTGGCGGAACAAGACGGGATCCATCTGCCGGTGGCGGAAAGCTATACGCGGCGAAGCCAGCGGCAAGTTGCGCGACTGATGCGGCCTCCTACAAATGTTTTGCTGGCCGATGAACCGCTTGATAAGGCGGTGGAACGCATGCAACAGGGCAGCGACAGAACCTGGCCGGTTGCGGATCGACGAGGTGTGATCGGATTGCTAAATCGGGGAGATGTGGAGAGTGCGATGCGATCAACAGAGCCAGTCAAGCAAGTAGGAGAACTGGTGAAGTCGGCGGAATTCGCTCATTTGCATGCCGACCACACGTTCGATATCGCATTGCAGCGCATGGGAGCAACGCGACTGGATGTATTGCCGGTGGTGAGCCGAGCGAATCTGCGCGAAATGTTGGGTGTCGTACGACTTCGAGATGTGTTGGAAGCGTACGGGCTGAACCAGAAAAGCGAAAAAACAGAAGCTTAAAAGGCGTCGCCACCTCCGCAACCAAAGCCGCCCCCTGAAAATCCACCACCTCCACCGAAGCCCGACCCCCCAGAGCTACGAGGCGCGGAGGTCATGACGCTACCGACTTGAGTGCTCATGCTGCCCAAATTATTCACGAACATATAAGGATAGAAATTTGCACCGTAAGCACCCTGATACCATTGAGGAGGCTGCGTATATATGCCTTGAAAGGCCTTGCTCCAATTCTTTTCAACACCTAGAGCCATAGCGAAGGGAAGAAACTTTTCGAACATGGCAGGAGTCTTGATCATACGATTGAACCGGTCAGCCTCCACGTGATCCAGGAAATCCTCAAAACCTAAAACACCTTCAAGAGCCCTTGCGCCTGTTTGGGTGCGTGCGGACATAAACCAGCCGAAGCCGCAGATAATTGCTCCCGTAAGAATCCCCGCGAGAATAAACGCAAGCGGGGTCATGCCCGAGTGCCTGGCAATCCATGAGCCAACCCAAATGAGCAGTAGACCAGAGACAACCCCAATGCCAATGTAGGTTGAGCGGACGCTGTCTGGCCGTTTCGCGTAGTAGCCCTTTCCCACTAGTGAGCCAAAGATGGCGCTCTTGATCGGAGGAATGCTGGTGTAGAAGCGATTGTGCAGATCAGAAAGCGTAACAGCTTCCTCTATAGTTCCATTCGTGAATATGCCGTCGAGAAGTTGTTGCTCATGCGGTTTGAGGGCAGACCACTCGGCACGCGGCTTTTTCAAGTGAAAGACATATTCTGTGCTGTGGGTAAGGCCGAGGAGATGATCTTTCTGCTGCTCTTCGATGACGAGATAGCCGCGAACGGCCAGGTCGACGATCGAAGCAGTGATATCGCGCATGTCGACGGAGTTGTCGATTAGCGTGCCGACTTCTCCGGGAGTCAACCCATCGGGTGGTTCGTATTGGGCGGCGATCGGACGGAGCCGTGGATCGCGGCCTTTTGTCCACCACAGTCGAAACATTCCGAAGAAGGCAAAGATCGGAATGACGATGGGCCAGTTGCTTCGCAGGTAAAGCCAAAAAAGATCGGCAGCGGTAGGTTCCTTGAATACCCCCTTGTCACAGGCAATGGCTACGGTAAGACCTTCACGCACGCCTAGGGGACTAGTGGTGTTGACGTCAACACCGGCACCGGCGATTTCAACGTGTGCCTCCCGACCCTGTGAGCGGTACGCACCGGTGTAGGCATTCGCGCGAAGATCAGTCGCGTTTGCAGGGAACACAATGTGTGCGCCAGCGGATTCGATGGGGATGGGCCACTCATCTCCCGTGATGTTCCAATAGAACTCATCATGATCGTCGAAGAATCGAAGCGCGTCGGAAACGGTGTACTCGATAGAAATCGTGCGAGTGCTATTGTCGGCGTTGGGAATGAAGATTTTCAGTTTGCGGTATTGCCGTTCGCGGCTGGACTCGAATTTCAGGGGTCGGCCCTCTTCATCGCGGACACCTTTTACGTTGAGAAATAAACTGTAATTCATGCCGCCAGGGCCGACGTATTGGACCGGAATATTTCGATAGATACCCTGCCAGGGCCCTCCAATAAATTTGAAGGTGATGCTCTCCGTAATTTCGACTTTACCATCGGGAGTAATGACGATGTCCGCATAGAACTTCTTGAGTTGACGTTGCTTCTGCTGAGCAGGCGTGAAGGAACAGCAGATAAACAACAAGAGAGTAAGAAGACCGATGGTGCGGCGGAAAAGTCGTAATCGCAGGAACATAGATTAATCTGCGCCGGATTCAGGCGGTCGGCGCGGTCGGGCTGCCGAAACTGACTTTCGGAGCTTCACGCTCCGCGGCAGAACCCACTTCGAAGAATTCGCGCTGCTTGAAACCCAGCATGCCAGCGAAAATGTTCGTTGGGAATTGGAGAATTTTGGTATTGAAATCCCGAACGACGGCGTTGTAATAGCGCCGCGCGTTCTGCACGGTATCTTCAATTTGGGAAAGAGAATTTTGTAGAGACGTGAACCCCTCAATGGCGCGAAGCTGGGGATACGCTTCAGAAAGAGCAAAGAGACTTTTCAGTGCTCCGGATAGGACATTTTCGGCTTGCGCCTTGTCCGCAGGGCCCGTGGCGGACATAGCGCGGTTCCGGGCATTGATAACTGCTTCGAGCGTTCCCTTTTCGTGTGCCGCGTAGCCTTTTACGGTTTCCACTAAATTGGGGATCAAATCGTAACGGCGTTTCAGTTGGACATCGATGTCGGCCCAGGCGTTATCGCATTGGACTTTCAGACGGACCAGTCCGTTGTACATGCCAATTGCAAAGATGACGAGAAGAACGAGGACGCCGAGCACAATCAAACCAGTCATAGGCAACCTCTCGCTTGAGGAATGTGTTGCGAGCGTACGGGACGACTATACGTTGGCAACGAAGAGCAGTAAAGGAGAGTAATCACAAGAGATATGAACGTTGATTTACGGGAACGTGACAGGTGCGAAAGCTGGGCCAAGGGTATCTAAAAACTTGTTTAGGAGGACCAACCCATCGTCCAAAGTGCTATTAAAGGAGCTTGTATAACGCCCGTGTCCAACCACAAGAATTCAAGACTTGGCACATACGTCTCAACGACAACGGCGGGCGAGACAGTCCGGACATTTCTGCTGCTCTCAATGGTACGTCATGACATCTTCGATGTCCGATTATTTCGCACACGACGCTCGTCGCCTACGCTTGGTTCCGCGTCATTGCTTGCAGTCCTTGAGAATTTCGTCCTCGGAGATTCCTTCGGCAGCCAGCATCGCCTGTAGGCGAGAGGCTGCTTCCATGAGCGCAGCCCGGTCTGCTTCCGTGCGTTTTCGCCGTGCCGGGATGTAGTAGCCAACCGTATCGCCGTGGCGTTTAATCGCCACCAGCACGTTGCTTTCAAGGAGGTAGCTGGCGAGTTTGTCCCGAAATTCTCGACCTTGAGGATTTCCATTGGTATCTTAACTTTTTTCATTTTTTCGCGACACAAAGGCGAGAAGACGAATTTACAGCAATGCGCAGATGGCTCCGAAGATGATTCGAACCATTGTGCAATTTCAGCGGAGGGCGAGAAGCTTCTGGAGAACGCCGTGACGCGATTGGGGTTGTCAGGTCGGTCGCATGAACGGATTTTTGAAGGTGTCGCGAACGATGGCGGATCTGGACGCATCGAGAAATATCGAGCTGAAACACCTGAGCGAAGCGATTCAGTATAGGACCCTGGACCGCTCCTATTGGGCTTAGCGGTTGCAAAAGTGTCGGCAGCCTGTGCAATCTGTTAAGCATGCCGGAGCTGCCGGACATTTCTGCGTATATCAGTGCGCTCGAAACGCGCATTGTGAGCCAGCCAGTCAAGCACGTACGGCTGGCAAGTCCTTTTCTTCTGCGAACTGCGGAACCGCCAATTGCCAGCGTGGAAGGCCGCTGTGTGCGAGGACTGCGGCGGATCGGCAAACGCATCGCAATTGGAGTAGATGGCGATGTCTGGCTGGTGCTGCACTTGATGATTGCTGGACGGCTACACTGGCAAGATCCGGAAGCAAAGTTGGCGGGGCGGCACAGTTTGGCGGCTTTTGACTTTGCGGATGGCTCGTTGGTGCTCACCGAAGCGGGAACAAAGCATCGCGCATCGCTGCACATTGTGAAGGGCGAAGAGGGTTTGCGTTCGCTCGACCCAGGAGGGATCGATATTCTCAGAAGCGATCTCCACTCGTTTCGCGGTGTGCTCACAATCGAAAATCACACGCTAAAAAGGGCTCTGACTGATCCACGGCTGCTCAGCGGAATCGGCAACGCTTATTCGGATGAAATTTTGCATGCGGCACAACTGTCGCCTATCGCTCTGACGCAGAAACTGAAAACCCAAGAATGGGAACGGCTGTTTGCTGCGACATGCGATACGCTGGGGTTATGGATGGATCGGCTGCAAAAGGAGGCTGCGGCAAGATTTCCCGAAAAAGTGACCGCTTTTCGGAAGGATATGGCAGTTCACGGCAAGTATGGTGAGCCTTGTCCCAGGTGCGGTGAAAAGATTCAACGGATTCGCTATGCGGACAACGAGACGAACTATTGCGCACGCTGCCAGACAGGGGGAAGAGTGCTCGCGGACCGAAGTTTATCCAGATTGTTGCGATCTGATTGGCCGAAGACGCTCGAAGCTCTGGAGGCGCTCAAGAGACGCTAAGCGGTAGCTCCCAAAATGCCAATACCAGGACGCCGATTACCTGTGTTCCAAGTGAAGGAGCAATTTACGACTACGCGCTTTCATTGCCGATGTACCAGTTCGGCCACGGGCGCGCAAAAGCTCCAGAACATTTGCTTTAAGACTTGGATCATTTTCCGACAAATCCGCCAATCCTTGAAGTGCACACGTCTTAACAATCGAACTGCTATCCTTGAGGTATTCCTGTAGCAAAGTTGAGGCCCATTGTCGTTCTCTGGTGGTCAGCGAGAGACGCGGAACGATCATTGCCAGATGCCAACGCAATTCCTTGTCGGTTGCTTCCGCCAATAGACCGAGCAGTTCCTTTTTGTGTGGGCCAAGAAGAATGGGATTTGTCCGTGTGACCTTCTCCGTTGCGTCTGCCGCTCGTATCCGAACGATAGCGTCTTCGGACCACAAAGCAGCAATCAGTTGGGGAAATAGCCGTGGAGCTTTAACTACCCGTCTTGCCACTTCGTTGACGCGACCAATGGACCGTCGATCGCCGCCCGCCAAGAGTAAGAGAATGCCATTTGGCGCCATGGTAGAACCCCAAAATGTCTGTGTAGATACTCGCGCTTTGTTAGTGCAGATACCCACTATAGGTGCTGGCTAACAGAAAGTACGTTACCGTCGGGATCTTTAAACCAGGCCACCTTGTCACCGGAAGGCGTGGTCCAGATACCAAGTTGCTGGTCTTGAACGAATGGATATTTTTCAAAGACAACACCACGTTCGCTGAGCCACTTGACGATCGCCTCAATGTGTTGCACTTCCCAGCCAAGGACGGTGTAGGGGGCGGGAGTAAAATCCGTGGCCTTGGCGATTCGAATGATGTTCTCGCCAGCTCGCATCACCAGTGCAAAAGGGTCATCGCTGATAAACTGAAAGCCAAGTTTGCCCTCGTAAAAATCTCTGGCAGTTTTGGAATCTTTGGTTGGAACAAAACCGATCATCTTGCTTGAAGCGAGCATTGGGTACCTTCCTGCCGTTTCGATGCCTATCCTAACACTTGAAGGGAGAGTTGCGGGACTGTTAGGCAGGGTCCGCGAAAGGCTCCATTGACTTGTGTTTGTGCGGTGTGTTACGGATATGTACGTAATTTTTCAGGGAATTAGGCTCGCGACACGGTAGGAATGACGCCCGATACCAAGCACCTGGAAGTTGTCTTGGATACCCACGTAGAGAGCGTTAATCTCGCGGAGGAGATGTGTCTCCGGGTGGCGGAGGCGGCAGGGTTTGGCGAGGATGAGTGTTACCGGATTGGAATGGCTGTTCGCGAAGGCGTAATCAACGCGTTCCACTATGGGAATCAGGAAAAGCCGGATAAGAAGATCCACCTCGGGATCGATCTAAATCAGGACAAAATGATTATTCATGTCATGGATGAGGGTAAAGGATTTAAACTTGTTGATGTACCTGACCCTCTGGCAGAAGAGAATCTGCTAAGTACATCGGGGCGTGGAATCTTTTTAATGCGCGCGTTCATGGACGAATTCGATGTGGTGTCGGGGCGAACTGGGGGCGCGGAAATCATCATGATGAAGAAGCTTCCGCTGCCCGGATCACCGGCCAGCAACGGGTCAAACCCAGCATCGCGTTCGGATGCTGCACCTCATCAAGAAGCATAAGGAAGACTCATGGCAGCTTTAATTACAACGACACGCGAAGTTGGTCAGATCACGATGGTGGATCTTAGCGGACGGATCGCATTGGGTGAAGGAAGCGCATTGTTGCGCAAGACGATTCGGGATTTGCTGGAAGGCGGCCGGACAAACATCATTCTGAACCTTGGTGACATCAATTACATTGATAGCTCGGGGATCGGCGAATTGGTCAGCGGATTCACCGCAGTTCGCAACCGGCAGGGCGAGTTGAAGCTCTTGAATCTGACGCGCAAAGTGAAGGACCTGCTACAGATCACAAAGTTGTTTACGGTGTTTGAAGTGTATACCGATGAGACTGAGGCAGTGAGAAGCTTCAAGTAGTTGATCAATTGAGAAAGACTCAGTGGCTCGGGCAAAGCTAGCCCAAGAGCACAGTCCTTTCAGAGCTCAGGGCCAGCAAGAGTGACTGTGCCACAGAATTAAGAACCCCATCCAAGAGACATGGCACCTCCGATGGAAACGAAATGGATTACCGAGCAAGCCCACTTGTTGGGATTTGATTTGTGCGGAGTGGTGTCTGCGGCTGCTTTTCCGGAGCTTGACTATTTCAAGGACTGGATTGCCCACGGTTTTCAAGGGGAAATGAAATATTTAGAAGATCCGCGGAGGCAAGATCCTTCGCTGGTTCTTGAGTCGCTTCGCAGCATTGTTGTTTGCGGATTGAATTACAACACAGAGCACCCGTATTCGGTGGAGGTTGCTGGCACGATTCATCCAGGAGGCGCGCGTGGATGGATTTCAAGATACGCATGGGGCGACGACTATCACGAGGTTTTGTGGAGCAAATTAAACGCGCTGGAGTTGCTACTAAAACAGAAGGTTTCTGAACCATTTGGCGCGCGCGCGTATGCAGACACCGGCCCGGTTCCGGAGAGAGTGCTGGCGAAGTATGCAGGATTGGGTTGGCTCGGCAAAAACACATTGCTTCTGAACGAGAAGTTGGGCTCTTGGTTGTTCCTTGGCGTGATTCTGACCTCGCTCGATCTTGTGCCTTCTTTAACGGATAACGAACGGCCACCCGTGGATTTGTGCGGCAATTGCCGGCAATGCCTGGATGCTTGTCCGACCGGGGCACTCGTAGAACCGTATGTGATGGATGCGCGGCGGTGCATTTCCTATTTGACGATTGAGCTGCGCGGGAGCATTCCGGAGGAGTTTCGAGAGCAAATGGGTTGGCAAGTGTATGGCTGCGACATTTGCCAGGATGTTTGTCCTTACAATCGAGCGGCTCCGATAGCGCCGCTGAAAGAGTTTCAGCCGCGCGACATGGACACGGACAAATCCTTACTGCTGCCTGAATTAGAATGGCTGGCAAGACTTACGGAAGAAGAATTCCGGGAAATATTTCGCGGCAGCGCGATGAAGCGTACAAAGTGGAAAGGAATGGTGCGCAATGCCTGCGTTGCGCTGGGTAACACAGGCCTAGAACGATCCAAGAGGGAGGCCAGAGAGGCCATCGATACGCTGGAGCGGTTGGCAAAGTCCAGGGACGAGGTCATAGCGGAATCTGCCGAATGGGCGTTGTCGCGCATCTAAAGACTTGTTGGTCCATAGGTTTTTCTCAAGTGCTACACGCTCGCTAGAGTTGAGTGGTTGCTAGTTGTGGCGGTATACTTGCCCAGCACTGAGACCCTTGGACAGCAGTCGCGCTGAGACCAGAAGCTGAGGGTTTTATGGATCGCCGCAAGTTCCTACGGAACAGTGGAGTTGTAGGTGCAGGTTTACTCGGTGCGTGCCAGGTTGCATCCAGTTTGCTGCATGCTGAAACCAAGTCAGAATCGAATTCCAATCTCAATACTATGGAGGATACACACGTGGCATTCACCGTTCCCCCCCTGCCGTATTCGTTCGACGCGCTGGAGCCTTACATCGACGCAAAAACGATGGAGATCCATCATGACAAACATCACGGAGCCTATGTAACCAATCTGAATAAGGCTTTGGAAGGTCACCCAGACCTGCAAAGCAAGTCCATCGATGAATTAATGAAGAACCTGGATGCCGTCCCCGAGAACATTCGGACGGCGGTGCGGAACAATGGAGGCGGACACTGGAACCACTCGTTGTTCTGGCTGGAGATGAAGAAAGGTGGAGGCGGCGAGCCGAAAGGCGATCTGGCGACTGCAATCAATGCGAGCTTTGGGTCGTTTGCCGTCTTCAAAGACAAGTTCAAAGCCGCAGGTTTGGGCCGCTTTGGCTCCGGATGGGCCTGGCTGTTGGTCAAGGACGGAAAGCTGGTCATCGACTCGACAGCAAATCAGGATACGCAATACATAGCAGGAGGTAAGGCAGTCCTCGGAATTGATGTTTGGGAACATGCCTACTACCTGAAGTATCAAAACCTGCGAGCGGATTACATCGAAGCCTGGTGGAACGTTGTGAATTGGGATAAGTCTGCCGAGCTGTACGATGTTGCCAAAAAGTAAGAAATTCTCAGTATCTAAAAAGAACCCGGCGCCCCTTGGTGCCGGGTTCTTTTTTTCGGAAATAACTATAACGAACTAACGAGACCTGCTCTATCAGGCCATCATCCGGGCACGAGCTAACGGCAAAATCTTGCCCGAATTGACGGGAGCGCGAAATTCTTCCTCGGAAACAAATGGGCCAAAGTGGGCTGTCGGAGCCGCCACTGGAGCAGGCATAGATTTCAAGGAAAGCCGAGAGGATTCGCGGAGTAATTCCATACGACTGCGTACTTTGAACTTAGCCAGTAAGGAAGAGACGTGGAATTTGACGGTTCTTTCGGAGAGGTTGAGCTGGCAAGCGATTTCCTTATTAGCCAAACTCTTCAATACGCCATCCAATACTTCTTCTTCACGACGGGTCAACCTGACGGCACTTTTTGCACTGTGGCCTGATTGCAAGATCTGTTGAGCTTTTTCGGTAAGACCGGAAAGGCTATTGGGATCAGCGGGTACCATAATCATGTAGTCGGCAGGCGACTGGCCCCGGACCATGCAATGCATGGCCAGTAAACCAGCAGCGTGGTCGACAGGCAGCTCGCCATCGGGCCCAGCATCGACATGAAAGTGAGCAGTACCGGTGGCCTTTTCATAGAAAAGGTATACAGGCTTAGCTTGAGAAGACTTCGTTTGGCCAATCGAATGCGTTCTGCGGATGAACTTCACTTTTGACTCCTCCGTAGGTGTCGCGTGGTGGGAACGAGACACTTCCTATAGTTTTGTTATGTTGTTGCCTCCTAAGAGGTGGTCGGAATCATCGGGCAAGCGACAGGGCCTGAAGCGAAAACAGGCTCGATTTATCCCCAGAAAGACCCTCAGAGTCACCACCAGGAGATAAACGAAAAGGAGTCCCCGTCTAATGTCTTGCTAACGCTACACCTGACCACGGTAGGGTTTTGCACTCCGCCTGCCGTACTACTAGTTCTTTTTACAGTATGGTTTTCAATTACTTAGGGGCGAATAATAAAACAATCAGGTTTAAATGGTAGGTAGAAATTGCGTGAAGACCGCACTTTTTTCCAAGTTAGGGGGAATTAGCGGCCCAGGATGCGGGTCTGTTCGGTGGAAATCAATTCGTAATTAATTCCACGCCATTGCAGACGATGGCCGGCAAGCGAAGAAAAAAAGTTAAACAAATACAGGAATGGAACGAAAAGTGTTAACACGATATAAATCCACGATTGCGACATGATTTGTTTTTTCACAGCAGGTAGAGCCTCTGTGACACCAATCACTCGAATAGCGCCACGAATTGCCGCCAGCAACAAAGGCAGCGCGACAAGTGTTGCGATGTGAAACGCGGGCCTCGAAGATATCGTGAGGCTCATGGCGATATAAGCTCCGAGCAGAAGAGTGATGCAGTAGAGGAAATGTGTCGCAAACGCCATCCCCCACATCTCGGGCCGGTATACTTTGGTGATACGAATCTGGCGGTTCGTGAATTCGAGCAGACCCGGAAAATCCGTCTGCACGTAAGACACTGTCAAACATTCTGGCAGAAAGACGACGAAGCGACGTCCGCGCTCGATCATGGTGGTCAAAGAATAGTCGTCGCTGAAGGCGTATTGCCACACGTCCATCATGCCAATTTCCTGGAAAATGGCTCGGCGAATCGCAGTCCCACCGCCCCAGCAAAAATTTTTGGTGTGAGCACCAAGCATTGTAACGATGGGCGCATTCCAGGCGGCCAACAGCGCCGTGGCGAGACTATTGTCTGTAGGAATGAACCAGCGCATGGTGGAAGTGGCACCGATTCGCGAATCGGCAAGCGGCGCGACTAATTTGTGGAGCCACGATTTACCGGGACGACCGTCCGAGTCGGCGAAGACCAGGATTTCAAAATCAGGCGGCAACTGCTCGATTGCAGTGCGAAGATTGTTCACTTTTTCGCTGCAATTCTGGGGTTCACCGGCAATCACGATGTGAGCAGGCACGCGCGAGGAAGCAGCTACCCGCTTTAACACGCTATAAGCTGGATCGCTTTCCGAGGCAAGAATAAAAAAAACTTCGTAATTCTGATGATCAAACTCACACAGCGAAACAAGGTTGCGCTCGAGGCCGGCTTCCATTCCACGGCAAGGACACAAAACTGCTGTTCGCGGGGCATAAAAGCCAGGATCAGTCTTGAGCCTCTTCTGGACATAGCTTAGCCAAAGAATACCCTGCCAAAGCAGATAGAGCCCCGAGGCGATCTGCAGGATCGCTAAAAGATAAAAAACAGTTTCCATGTGGATTGAGAATAGCAGACGACGACACTGTGCGGATGGGCTTATCTGGGGGTAGAATCGCACCGGTAAACATCTGTCGAGGAGGGTAGGAGGATCATGGCGAACCGGGTGGATTCTTCAATGGTTACTACGTCGAATGAGCTGCCGGGGTATCGAGTAGTGAGAAACTTCGGGGTTGTGCGCGGAATTACGGTGCGCTCGCGAAGTGTTTTGGGAAACCTTGCAGCAGGTATTCAGACGATTGTCGGGGGCAATATCAGCGTGTTGACGGAACTGTGCGAGAAAGCTCGAGGGGAAGCATATGAATTGCTGTTAGAGCATGCCGCCGAGCACGGCGCGAATGCAATTCTGGCGATGCGATACGACGCAAACGAAGTGATGCAAGGAGTTACGGAAGTTTTGGCCTACGGAACCGCAGTGCAAGTAGAACGCGCAAGCTAAGCCGAAATTTCAAGTTGTGTGCCGGCAGTGGTAGAATCACGCACTTATGTTTTGCATTTCATGTGGAACTGAAGTTGCAGAAAATGCGCGGTTTTGTGCACGTTGTGGCAAGCCTGTTGCTTCGGACGCCGATGCGACTGTGCTTGGCGACGAAGAACTTCTAGAGGCGAATCTAGATACTCTTGCTTCGGACGAGCCTGTAACGCCACGACGTGTATCCTCTGCTGCGTCCGGTTCGCGGCGACCACGTTCTGCCTCTTCGGCCAATTCGATTCTTACCACGACTGATTCGATCGGCGGCGGCCGATTTGCGCCCGGCGTGATTGTCGCAGAGCGCTATCGAATTGTAGCGCTGCTGGGGCGTGGTGGCATGGGCGAGGTTTATCGAGCCGAGGATCTTAAACTGTCCCAAGTAGTGGCGATTAAATTTCTTCCCATTTCGTTTTCACAGGATGCATCGATCCTGGAACGTTTTCATTCCGAAGTACGAGTGGCGCGGCAGATTTCTCATCCCAACGTTTGCCGGGTTTTTGATATAGGTGATGCGAACGGTGTGCCCTTCTTGACGATGGAATATGTAGATGGTGAGGATCTTTCCTCGCTGGTTAGGCGCATTGGAAGGCTTCCGCAGGATAAAGCGGCCGAAGTATCGAGGCAGATCTGCGCAGGGCTGGCGGCAGCGCACGATCGTGGGATCGTTCACCGGGATCTTAAGCCTTCGAATCTGATGCTCGACGGGTCGGGCAAAATCCGAATTACAGATTTTGGTTTGGCCGGAGTTGCGGCGAATATTCAAGGGGCTGAGGTTCGCGCCG
>DASXIT010000041.1:0-20290 GCA_036497825.1 Candidatus Acidiferrum sp. | reverse complement strand
GAATCCGGTTCGCCCCGCTTTTTCGTTTGCTGCTCCCACGTGATACCAAATGTTTACGGAGACGAGAGGAAGCGTGTGATCTTCCGTCAAAATCACCTGCAGCCCGTTTTTCAACTTATATTCTTCGTAGGGAATGGTCGGTAGCTTGTGTGCCGGTGCGACCGCCGCTGCTGGCGCTGGCGTTTGCGCAAAAACGTTGGCAGCGCCAGGTCCAAAACTCAAAATCGCGGACAGCAAAAATGTCCGCCCACTTGTCCTCAACCCCATCCGTACCCTCCGAAAGTCTCTTATAGTGGCCGCTTCCTGAAGCAGGCGCTTTTTAATTCACTGTGAAATCATACAGAACTTATCTAATGCGTGCACTTTGCCCACGGTTTGCTTACCCTGCTTAGACGCACCCATCGCCAGTATGGCTACCACTCAATTCAGCAGGTTGCAAGTTGCGAACAACCCACAGTTCGATTGCCGCAAAACTCATTTCTTCCAGTAGTCTCAATATTATGAGAGGTCGCTCAAGTTCAAGCATTCCGTTTTCTGCTTCCCCACTTCTCCTTGCTGCACTTTGCTGCTTTCCCACTGCCTCATTTTCGCAACAGCCGGCTGTTCCTGTTCCATCGCAAATAGCCACGACTGCGAATTCACGCCCGTGCTCGGCAAATCCCGTTCTCGCACCCAGCGCCAAATCCAAGTCAGCGAAAAAGTCCAAGCATCCGTTGCCGGCGGAGCCTCTTCCGGTTTGTATCGAAGCAAAAGGACAGCCCATCGAGATTCAGGAATTTCTGCAATCGACGGTTCGCGAATTTCAGTGGCGCATTGGTGAAAATCACGCGTCCGAAGATACCTGGAGTTTTGTGCGTTATCTTAACGACGAAGAGCTTGCAAAATACGGAGACATAAAAGTGCTCGTGGAACCTGTGCAATTCGCGGGTGGCAAAGTTGCGGCGACAATCCGCACTACGGAACTGAACGACAATTATGCGCGAGTGCAAATCACTGTGCACATTCAAGGGGAAGGGAAGTCCACCGACAAAATTTCTGCTCAACCAGTTGTCTGGCCGCTGCGTTCAACCGGGACGCTGGAACAAGAGTTGATCAGCGCACTGCAATCTCGCTACAAACCAACTGAATAATCTAATCCGCCGCTACCGACTGACTTACCGCTTTGGACATGTCCGAATGCAACAAGCGGTGAAACAAATGCTCGCCTGCTTCACGGCGCACAGACAAGCGACCCGCGACGTACGCACGAGAAGAGAGGCCTCTTTGCACCGAGTCGCAGATGGCCATATCCTCATCCTGGACCTTTTCGCTGACGGCGATGCTTTCCTTATGATGCTGAGCCGCCGCAGCGCTGATATCCGAAAAGTAGTAATCAAAAATCACTGCGCATTTGTCCACGCCCAATGGAAGCACTAGATTCGTGTCCATCACGCCGGAATACGCATTGATCATGAAGTTGGGATACAGCCACAAATAAAAGGCGTGACCCTGCCGCGTTGAACCAATCGCCGATTCGGACGCTGCGGAGGAATAAAGTGGGCTCGACTGCAGGCAAGAGCGCTCGAAATTCTCGATCGTATATTTTGTGTATTCCACTACGCTGCTCAGGCCTTTGTGCGCATGCGGCACGTGATAGCCGCCGTCCAGATAATTGTCGACATACACCTTCCAATTGCAGTTCAGTGTGTAAATCCGCCGGTCGAAATAATGCAGTTTTTCTTTCAGGTTTAGAGGCGCCACCAGCTCCGGAACTTTGCCAAGAAATTCCCTTAACGGCGCGGCATGTCCATCCAGATTCAGGAAAATGAAATTCTCCCAAACATCTACTCGAACTGGCACAAGTCCATTGTCGGCGCGGTCAAAATTGCACACGCCTTCGAATTCCACCATGCCCTTCAATGCTCCGTCGTTTCCATACGTCCAGCCATGATAGGGGCAGCGAAACTGTTTTGCGCACCCGCTCGCCTCTGGCACGACGGCGGCTGCGTGATGACGGCACACGTTGTAAAATGCGCGCAATTTTCCATCTTCACTGCGCACCACCACGAGAGGCTCTTCATTCACATCAATGGTGAAAAATTGCCCCGGTTCTTTCACCTGATCCAACCGGCCAACGACTTGCCAATTCGCGGCAAACACGCTGTTGCGTTCCAATTTTTCGATGCGCTTGTCGAAATACCAAGGCGCGGGAATCGTAAAAGCTTTTTCCAGCGGATCGCCTGGATTATAGAGGTTCAAAACATCGCGAATGTTGCGCTCCTGCATGGCCGTAACTCCAGTATAAAAAAGAAGCCGAATGTGGCATTCATTCTGTCCAAAAACGCCAGACCGTGCAAGTGTACCCACAACGAACTAGCCCACACGCCGCCTACTCTGGTACGGTATAGCCTCGCTGCTGCGTTAAAGGCCCAAGGTTATGCACCTCACTCCTAGAGAAATCGATAAATTAATGATTGTGGTTGCTGCGGACCTGGCGCGCAGGCGTCGCGCTCGTGGTTTGAAGCTAAATCACCCGGAGGCACTGGCGTTGATCACTGCCGAGTTGCTTGAAGCGATCCGCGACGGGCGTTCCGTTTCTGAAGTCATGGAATTTGGCGCGACAATTCTGACTCGTGCCGACGTGCTGGAAGGAGTGCCTGAAATGCTGGATGAAATTCAGGTGGAAGGCACATTTCCAGATGGCACGAAACTGGTCACGGTGCACCATCCGATCCGTTAGGTTGACCGTCGTGGCGTTGCGATGCAGTGAGTTGCCCTGCGTAGTGAAATAAGGAGGGAGCACATGATTCCCGGCGAATATCGACTTAAGAATGAACCCATTATCGCCAATCCGAATCGCCGCGTGCTCACGATTAATGTTGCCAACGCTTCCGACCGGCCCGTCCAGGTCGGCTCTCATTTTCATTTCTTCGAGGTGAATCGGGGGTTGCAATTCGATCGTCAGCTTACTTTTGGCATGCGATTGAACATTCCTGCCGGCACCGCGGTGCGCTTTGAACCTGGCGATAGCAAACGTGTCGAGCTTACCGAACTTGCAGGCTCGCGCTCTGTATATGGGTTGAATAGTCTGACGGAGGGATCAACTACGACTGACAGCAACAAGTCCGCATCGCTCGCCCGCGCGAAGCAGCGAGAATTTCTGAAAGCCGAATGAGAGGCGCGCATCCATGAGCCTGAAGATCCCCAGAACACAATACGCACAGCTCTATGGCCCTACAACCGGCGACCGTATCCGCCTTGCCGACAGCGAGCTGTTTGTTGAGATCGAAAAAGATCTCACCACGCCAGGCGAAGAAGCCAAGTTCGGCGGTGGAAAAGTGATTCGCGATGGCATGGGCCAATCGTCGACTGCAGTTTTGTCCGATGGCGTTCTTGATCTGGTCATCACCAACGCCATCATCATCGACCACACCGGCATTGTGAAGGCCGACATCGGCATTCGCGGCGGCAGAATCGTCGGCATCGGAAAAGCTGGCAATCCAGACGTGATGGATGGCGTCACGCCGGGAATGATTCTAGGCGCGGGCACGGAAGTGATCGCCGGGGAAAATCGAATTGTCACGGCAGGCGGTATCGATTCGCACATTCATTTCATTTGCCCACAACTGGTTTGGGCCGCGCTTTCCGGTGGCATCACTACTCTTCTGGGTGGCGGAACAGGTCCAGCGACTGGCACCAACGCTACAACTTGCACGCCCGGCGAATGGAATATGCACCGAATGTTGGAAGCCGCAGAAGCTTTCCCGGTTAATCTCGGTTTTCTTGGCAAAGGAAATTCTTCGCGGCCCGCTCCGCTGGCGGAGCAAATCCAGGCAGGCGCAATTGGGCTGAAGCTCCACGAAGATTGGGGCACTACACCGGCCGCGATCGATTGCGCTCTAACCGTCGCGGAACAATTCGATGTACAAGTTGCGATTCACACCGACACGCTGAACGAATCCGGTTTCGTGCAGGATTCCATCGACGCTTTCAAGGGCCGCACTATTCACACTTATCACACAGAGGGCGCGGGAGGCGGCCACGCGCCGGACATTATTAAGGTATGCGGGGAAGCGAACTGTTTGCCCTCTTCCACAAATCCCACCATGCCATTCACGGTGAACACGCTTGACGAGCATCTCGACATGCTCATGGTTTGCCATCACCTCAGTCCTTCGATTCCCGAAGATATTGCTTTCGCGGAATCGCGGATTCGCGCGGAGACCATCGCCGCCGAAGATGTGCTGCACGACATCGGGGCCATCAGCATGATGTCTTCCGACTCGCAAGCCATGGGGCGCATCGGCGAAGTGGTGACGCGCACCTGGCAAACGGCCGACAAAATGAAGCGACAGCGCGGTTCGCTGCCCAATGAATCGACGGACAACGATAATCTTCGCGCCCGCCGTTATGTCGCGAAGTACACGATCAACCCTGCTATCGCTCACGGAATTTCCCATGAAGTTGGTTCAATCGAAGTTGGCAAATTTGCCGATCTTGTAATTTGGAAGCCCGCGTTTTTCGGTGTGAAGCCGGAAATGATCCTCAAGGGCGGCTTCATTGCATGGTCCGTAATGGGCGATGCCAATGCTTCGATTCCCACACCGCAACCGGTCATTTATCGACCGATGTATGGAAGTTACGGCCGTGCCACGCAGTCCACATCCATCACCTTTGTTTCCAAGGCTGCTCTGGACGCTGGCGTTCCCAAGCATTTGGGTCTGGAGAAGAAAATTGTTGCGGTGAAAAATTGCCGTGGCCTGACCAAGAAAAACATGATCCACAACGATGCATTGCCTAAGATTGACGTGGATGCCGATACCTATGAAGTGCGTGCGGATGGCCAGCTCTTAACTTGCGAAGCTGCAAGAGTTTTGCCCATGGCGCAGCGGTATTTTCTTTTTTAATGGATTCGAGGAACAAACTCGCAATGGTGATCGTTGAACAACTCGCGCAAGCTCTCTCTCCCGAAGAAATGAACGACAGGGAAGCGGACAGTATTGCCATGACCTGGGAGCAGCGCCGCTGGCTGCGCGGAAAATTCACCACGAAGAATGGCCGCGAGTTGGCGCTGGCCTTGCCTACAGGAACTGTATTAGCAACTGGAACAATTCTTTGTGTTCAGAGGGATTATTACGTTCGAGTCGAAGCTGCATCTGAATCCGTCATCGCCGTAAAGCCAAAAAATAATCAGGAAGCGATTCGCTTGGCCTTTGAAGTCGGCAACCGGCATTTTGCGCTGGCCATCGACGGAGACTCGCTGCTGGTGCCTGACGATATCGCCATGACGCAACTCTTTGACCGCTTGCACATTCCTTGGGAACGCAGAAACGCGATATTCACACCGATTTCGCAGGGCCATCGCCATGAACAGTGAATCTTTTCTACATCTGCTGCAATTCAGTGACGGCCTTTTTCCTGCCGGCGGCTACGCCCATTCTTTCGGCTTGGAAACTTTCGTGCAAAATGGGAAAGTCTGCGATGCGGCGGGCGTCGAAGCGTTTCTGCGCACCTATTTGCAATATTCCGCCGCGCCCACTGATGCCGTCCTTGCTCACTGTGCTTGCGGCGCAGCGCTCAACGATGATCTCGACGCATGCATTCGCCTTGATCATAAAGTGCATGCCACCAAATCCGCCACTGAGTTGCGCGAAGCCAGCCGTCAAATGGGTCGGCAAACGCTGCGGATTCTCCACGAACTATCGAACAATACGTTCGTCGAAAAGTTTACGCAGCAAGTAAACACTGGCGCTGCGTACGGCCACCATCCTGTAGCTTTTGGTATTTGCGGCGCAATTCTTGATTGGCCTCCATCGCAACTGGCGTCCGCCTATCTTTATTCCACCAGCTCCATTCTTGTAGGCGCATCGTTGCGGCTTATGCCCATGGGCCAGCTTGCAGGCCAACGCATCCTCTGGAATGTTCAGCCATTGATCGCCGAACTTGTGGCTAGTATTCAGCATCTTCGCGAAGAGGATATCTGGAATTGCGCACCCGAACTAGAGATTGCGTCAATGGAGCATGAGACTTTGGAGGCACGGCTATTCCGCTCATGAACAACAAGCCGTTAAAAATTGGGATTGGCGGGCCGGTTGGTTCCGGGAAAACGGCACTTGTCGAGGCGCTCTGCACGCGAATGAAGGAAGTTTACGATCTGGGCGTAATTACCAATGATATTTACACGCGCGAGGATGCCGATTTCTTGACGCGGCGGGGCGTTCTGCCTGTGGAACGGATCGTTGGTGTTGAAACTGGTGGCTGCCCGCATACCGCAATCCGCGAAGATGCGTCCGTCAATCTGGAAGCCTCCGCCGAACTTTTCAAAAAATTTCCCAACATGGAGATTCTCTTCATCGAAAGCGGTGGAGACAATCTTGCCGCGACATTCAGTCCGGAACTTGTCGATGCGACCATCTATGTCATCGACGTTGCTGAGGGAGACAAGATTCCCCGAAAAGGGGGCCCCGGCATCACTACTTCTGGATTGCTGGTCATCAACAAAATTGATCTTGCCCCGTACGTCGGCGCAAGTCTGGAAATTATGGAGCGTGATACCAAGCGCGTCCGAGGAGAGAGACCTTACGTTTTCACCAATCTCAAAGATGGAACTGGAGTCCCCGCCGTCGTTGAATGGATTCGCCACGGCCTGCTCTTCGAGTCCTGACCGCTCCGGCCGCGACGGCTTCTTGCGCTTGCTCTTTGAGCGCCAAGGGGACGCTACAGTCTTGCGTCGTTCGCGATTTACCTTGCCACTTCAGATTTTGTCTCCGCTCGCACTCGCTGACGGCACTGCGTATCTTCTCCTGCTCAATCCCACCGGCGGCATCCTCGGCGGAGATTGTCTTCGCTCTGAAATTACTTTGGGTGAGAATGCTAGCGTGTGCCTCACCACGCCTTCTGCTAACCGCGTTTATCGCACATCTCACCACGCAGCCGAGCAGAAAACTCATATCAAACTGGCGACCGGATCTTTCCTGGAATATCTTCCCGACCATCTGATTCCGCATCCCGGCTCCAGCCTTCGGCAAACTCTCCTTGTGGAAATGGATGCCGGCAGCCGCGGAATGTTTTTCGATGGATTTGCCGCGGGGAGACAGGCTCTGCATGAAGAATGGAAATTCCGCGATCTGGATCTGCGCACTGAAATCAAACTCAACGGCAGGCCCATCTTTCTCAATCGCCTAAAAATGACTCCGCTTAGCCACTCCCTGCAATCACTTGGAGTCATGAGCGATTTCTCTTATTCCGCTGCGCTGGCGATTGTTGACGATCATCCGCAAGACTGGCCGCAAATCCTTGCCGCTCTGCGCCAGGAATTGGAGAGTATTCCGAACATTCAAGCAGGCGCAAGCTTGCTGCCTGCGGCGGGAATCTCCATAAGATTTCTGACCAATTCCGCAATCGCTTTGGCTGAAACTAATAACAAATTGCGGACCGCCGCTCGCCATCACGTGTTTCAGCTTCCGCCATTTGATCTCCGAAAATACTGAGACGAGGGAGTGACCGATCTTCAATAGATACCCAAGTGTGTGGTGCAAACGCTACCCGAAACGGTGCGTCCAATAGTGGTAGCGTGACATCTGCTATAAGTAGAAATCTATCGCGAGGAGGGAAACATGTTATCGGACGCAGATCGCTCAGCCCAGCTTGGGCGCGCGCAAGATCTTAGGAAGCGCGGCGAATCGGCCCGGCGACGTGACGGGGCGACGGCTAGACAATGTTATGAAGAGGCCGTGGCGCTCTTTCGGCAGATTGATGAGCCGCTCGTACTCGCGCACACGGTTAGGCATCTTGGTGATGTTTATCGCGAAGAAGGATTTACTGATCTGGCAGAGTCTTGTTACCACGAAGCGCTGGCTCTTTACCGAAATCATCAAGAGCGCTTGCCACTTGATCTAGCGAACGCTATTCGTAGTCTCGCGGTCCTCAGATCGGAGCAGGCCAAAGCGCTGTGGGAAGAAGCATGCGATATTTATGCGGCATTTAGAATCGAAGCTGGAGTCAAGGAGGCGACAGCTCGCATCGCAGCACTGTCGGCTCGTTGATAAAAAAGGAAGGGAATCTCAAATAAAGTTTTGGTGCGGGAGAGAGGACTTGAACCTCCACGACCTTTCGGCCACAAGATCCTAAGTCTTGCGCGTCTGCCAGTTCCGCCACTCCCGCACATTGAAACTAAAGGGCTTGTTTCCCTTCAGTTTCCAGATTTGTGGCAATTGTGCACGAACTGTGCACTTTCGTCAAACGACGATTCTCGGGAATTTCGCCATCTTTTGCGAGAATTGCCAAATTCGCCTTCGCGTCGCGTTGCAAGCGTCGCAGGGTTTCTATGGCCGGCTTGTAGTACCGCTCGGTCATCTCTTTCGAGAGGTGCCCGACCAGTGAACGAACGGCTTCTGGTGGCATACCGCCGGAGAGCATTTGTGAAACAGCCGTTCTCCGCAGGTCGTGAGGAATAGCCGGGACCCAGGTCTGCTTTCCGCTGAGGTCAATCTCCGCGTGTCCGGCCTTCGCCTCTGAAACCAGTTGTTCCCATCGAATGCGAAAATCGAGTACTCGCTTTCCGTCTTTTCGAGTAAACACAAAATCCTCGGGGGATTTCCCCTCGACGCAGCCAAGGAGTAGCGGAACTTCTTCTTCCGAAATAGGAACCATGCGCGGCTTCTTGTTTTTCGTCGAGCGCGGCGGCAGATAGACGGTCCGCTCTCGGAAGTTTACTCGGATGACCTGTAGATTAAGAAGTTCTCTTAATCTATATCCCCAGTTGTAAGCCATTGTGAGAAACGTCCTCAGCCAGAGTTCATCGGGACCGCAAGCATCGAGCATCGATTGAAACTGCTCTTCATTGACCGTCCCTTCGCGTTCCCCCGCCCCAATGAATTGCTCCGGGAACGTGGGAACTACGTCAATCTTCTCCTGTCTCTTGCCCCTATAAAACATCATCCGAAGTGCAGCGAGGTCACCATTAACCGCTGTCTCGCAAGCGGAGATTTTCTTTTGCGTCGCATCGGGGAAACGCTTCCAATAATATTCCATGCGCTGCAACTGGTAGGCCGTCAAATCCGCGAGGCGAATCTCGCGTGCGCGTCGTGCGCCGAACGCTTCCTTGAGCCGACCGTCCCAACGGCTCTTCAGCCAAGCAGCAGTCTTCGGCTTTCCTTTCGTGAGAAGGTACGCTACTTCGTCGTCGTAAAGTTTGCCGACAGTCACGCGGGATTTTTTCGGAGAGGGGAGAATGTCGTTGAGTTTTGCGCCGACCTGCTTACTAAGAAGTTGTTCGGCGACCTTCCACTCATTGATAACCTTCTTTCCCTTTTGCCGTTCGGCTTCGATGGCGGGGCTAACACTTTCCCTTCGCTGGCGTCCATCTGCGTCGTAGTAGCAAATCCAGAGCGCATTTCCGCGACGGTAGATTCGACCGGACCCCCGCTCCCGCTTCTTAGTTTCTACTACTTCCGTCATTTTGATTTCCATCGTCGCCCCTTTCCTTCTGCCGTTTGCAATCCTAGAACTTGTTGCTGGCGCGCAACTAGCTTGGTTTTCCAAAGTGATAGGTTTCCGTAAACGGAACAACAATTTCAGGAGGTCCCGAATGCCAGTCGATACTCTCTCCGTCGAGGGTCAGAAGCATCTTTCGGTCAATCTCGGGAATCTCCGAGGTCGGTGACTTCAAATCTGGACAGATTGCATCACGAATATTTCTTGGCCTGTTCATTTTTTCGCTTCTTAGATGGAGAGACCTTGCCATGCGTTTGCAGAAACTCGTCGATTGCTCGACGAATCTGTTCAGCTATCGGCACACCGAGACACTCAAACCTGGCGAGGAGCGAATCGTACTGGTCTTGACCAATCCAAAAGTCTAATCGGCGCTTGGGTCGTTTCTTCACGTCTGTAAGTATACGTATAAATATGGCGTATGTAAAACTAAAATAAGTGCCTTACTGATGCTCTGGGCAAAGACAGCTTGACAACTATTGATTTAACGTGTTCTAAGCCAGGAAGACCCAATTTGCTCTTTGTGTCGATCTGCTTTTCTCGTTCTTCTTTTTCTTCTCATTGATGCCCTTCCCAAAAAGCAATACCTGCGGATGGCGCGATTTGCGTTCTCATTCAACTTTTGGACACAATCGGGGCAACTGAGTATGAAGTCTTCGACAGAAATCGCCTTCAACAAAAACCAACCAACTCTGGGCCTCGTACGAACGTTACCGACCAACCAGGCACTGACAAAGTTTTTCGCACAGTTTCGCAAGTAACTACTGGAACTTCGCGTACTCGGCCTTCGCTTCCTTCAGGATGGGGATGTCGGGGTCCGCGTCTTTCCAGAGTGTGAGGAAGTCCTCATAGGCGAGGCGGGCTCTGACAATGTCGCCTGATATTGCGTATGCCCGACCAAGTTGAAGATGCGCGAGTGCTCCGATGGGTTCATTCAGCACAATTCCGCGATGGTCGAGGATCTTCTGGAACTCGGCTGCTGCCGCGCTCCCCTGACGCAGTGCCAGATAAGCCTGGCCCCGTACATAGACCGGGTACAGCTTTTGAGAGAGGTCGAAGGGTGCCGCTGCCTGAAGAATCTCGATGCTTTTGGCTGGATTCTTGCGACTGAGTTCGACGCTCGCGCGAATGGTGGGTAGCCAGTAGCCATTGATGATCGTATTCACTGGGTTTTGTTTTTCCAGTTCATCCGCCATCTTCCGCGCACGGTCTGAATCTCCGGCCCTGGCCAGAGCGAGCGCTGCGAGAAGCTGCACCGCGCGTGTGGAGGCGAGGGTCATCGCTGCGGTGGTCTGAGCGTGGGCCTGGGCAGTGTTGCCGAACTCCGCCTCTCGAAGAGCTTCGTCTACCTCCCGCTCGGCAGCGGTCTCCTGCTGACCAAAACGCTGTGCGGAATCGACTGCAAGCCTAGATAGTTCTCGGGTTTCTCCCAGATGACCTGAAAATGCTTGCGTAGCTGCTTGAAGGGCAAGCATGGTATCGTCAGACCCAGCTTGGTTGGCGCTCCAAGCCGACTGGCGGGCCATCTCGGCCATATCGCCCTCAAGAAATGCAACCATATATCGGTTGCGATGCAGCGTCGGGGATTCCAGCTTGCGAGTTACCGCCTGCTCATAGACCGTCTTCGCCTCGTCTATGCGATTCAAGCGAGAGTAAACTGAAACGAGGTTGGAGAACAAATTACCAACATCCGGACTCATGCGGATAGCATCGAGGTACTCGGCACGAGCTTTATCGTATTGTCCAACGTCGGAGTAGATTTGCCCCAAGTTATTGTGCGGCGAAAACTCCCGAGGGTATGTCTGCGCCCACAGTTCGTAGGTCCCACTGGCTTTGTACGCCTCCCCGGTAACAAGCAAGTAATAAGCAGCAAGAATCATGAGCTTTTCTCTTTCGCTCACCCGGCCACTCAGTGCATAAGCCTTCTGTAGATTCTCGCTGGCCAAGCCAGATTCTGCCCGGTTTTGGTAAGCGATTCCGAGCCCCTGGTAGGCGACTGCGAAATTGGGGTCGAGTTCAACGGATTGCTGCAAAAGCTGGATACCGGCAGTTAAGTCACCGCTGTTGACAGCTTTGACACCCAACGTGTAGGCCTTCAGGGCCTCGAGTGATGACGTTGTGGCCTCGCGAAGTGGAATATCGTATTTTTGGATCGAACTTACTGACTCACCGACTTCTTTCCGAAGGCTCGTGGCCTCACCGTCGAGAACATTCAACACATCCTCTTTTTTTGCTGTCTGAGCCGTCTCCCTCGCGAGCGAGTCGCCTGTCTGGCAATTCACGGCATTCAGACTAAGCACGTACTGCGTTCCAAGAGTTGAAATCGAACCTGCTATGACGGCCGCACTTTGCGTTCGCTGGCAGACCTCCTGTGCCAACTCCCCAGTAACACGATCATCAGCAGCTCGACCCATCAGTTTAAGAGTCGCGCGCGTCTTCCGGTCGGGCAAAATATTGAAGAATGGAGACTGTTGTAGATCGGTCGCCAAGCCCTGCTTAAGCGTATCGTCGAAAACCGGATCGCCCGTGGAGTTAACGAAGTCGGCCAACACGACGGTATCGGTCGATCTCAAGGCATGCGCGTGACGCGGAAACACGAGCCAAGCCGTTACAACAAGGCCAACGGCGACGACGGCCGCCGCTACTCGCGTCATCGTTCTTTTGGGCACCGATGGCAGTCGCTTTATCAGATTCGGTTTCGTAGTTCGACCCAATTCAACGTAGGACTTGTACGCAAGTAAATCGGAGCGAAGCTCGGCTGCAGTTTGGTAGCGTAGATTGCGATCTTTCTGCAGCGCCTTAGTAACGATGCGTTCCAGCTCTAATCCATCGTAAGAAACCGCGCGACGTAAAGGTGCGGGTTCACGATTCAGAATTGCATCGGTAACAAGTCCTGTAGTGTGCCCGGGAAAGGCTTGCTGGGCGGTCGCCATTTCGTAGAGAACAATACCGAACGAAAAAATGTCTGTGCGCGCGTCGAGTTCTTCGCCGCGTACTTGCTCTGGCGACATATAGGCCACTGTGCCCATCATCGTTCCCGTTCGCGTCAATTGAATTTCGAAGGGTCCGGCGGTAGCATCTCCGGTCAGAGTAACTTCGCTCTCTGACTTGGTGCTCAACTTGGCTAAGCCGAAATCCAGAATCTTGGCGTGACCGTGCTCGGTAGCAAAGATATTCGCAGGCTTGATATCGCGATGCACGATGCCTTTCTTGTGCGCTGCATTTAGCCCATCAGCGATCTGGGAGGCCAGATCTAAAACTTGCGCCAGTGGGAGAGGCTTACCCGCAATACAATCCCTCAACATCTTCCCATCCAGAAACTCCATGGCGATGAAGGCTTGGCCGTCGTGCTCACCGATGTCGTAAATGGTGCAAATGTTCGGATGATTCAACGCCGAAGCGGCCTCAGCCTCCCGGCGGAAACGCTCTAGAGATTCAGGGTCGTTGGCTAACTCGCTAGAGAGAAACTTCAGCGCGATGAATCGATGCAGGCGGGTGTCCTCGGCCTTATAAACCACTCCCATACCGCCCCCGCCAAGCTTTCCGAGGATGCGGTAGTGAGAGATGGTCTTCCCAATGAGTGCGTCGGAGTCCGTCATGGTGTGCTCATTTTAGGTCGCGTGTTTGGGCTGAGTCTCAGGTGATGCTCGTAAAATCAATTTCGAGCTTCCTCAGTGTTTTCTTTATCGAGAGTCTCTATTCCAAGAACAAACTCTACACCCGTATGCAGCTTTTTCAGGGGTGATTTCCCACCATTTAGCTTCCGGTTGCCATGGACACGCAAATCAGAAAGTGTTTGTAGCTGCGAGATAGCTATCATCGTCACGATCAGACCTCTTGATGCTCGGGGGCGCTGACTGAAAGTTGTGCAATTTTCTGCGAATAGAGGCCGATGCCTGGCATTGCGCTCAGTCCGTGGGCGAAGATACTAAGTACGACGGTCACCATCACCGCCACCCGGATTGTTGACTCACCGGGCAAATGCAGTTCTTGCTCCAGGTAAACCAACCCCAAGACGATGGAGGCCAGACCACGCGGACCGAACCATCCCATGAAAATGGTGCTGGCGGGACTCAAGCCCGTGCCGATAAGAGCGGCCGCCACAGGCAGAATCCGTACGATTGTTAAGCTGACGATTGCATAGATCCAAGCAGAAGGAGCAAATTGCGCCCAATCCCGCACGATGAGCATCCCGAAAAGAAAGAACACGGAGAGATTAAACAGTTGTCCCCATTCTTCGGCAAATTCGACACTGTGTTTGCCGGCTTCCCTGAATCCGACCTGCACCGCCAAGCCAGCAACAAAAGAAGCAATGAACATGCTCGCGTCGGCCATTTCCGAGGCCACCATGCAGAGCACCGGCAGGACAACCACGCCGGTTGGGAGGAAAGATTCTGCCATCCAACCGCGTTGCCGCGCGATGCCCAGGAACCATCCACCAAGTAGGCCAATGACCACTCCAATCAGCACACCAACCCCAAGCTGCTCGATGATGAACTGCATCAGGCTCGCTTTGCTTCCTGCGATCTTGGCTGCGGCGAGGGCCATAAAGAACAGGAGGAAGGGGACAGAAAGCCCGTCGTTTAGACCGGCTTCCACGTTTAGCGCCTCACGGATGCGTATGGGTACTCTTGGACTGCTTACTACGACTTGTCCCAGACCGGCGTCAGTCGGCGCAAGGATTGTGCTCAGGATAGCCGCTTCCCACAAAGAAAGATGCGGAAACACTAATCGTGCACCGATCGTGCCCAACAGGATGGTTAACAACATGCCGACGCTTAATAATCGAGCGGGAAGATTCCCAATTTTTTGCAAGACCTTCAGTTCGGTGCGGCGTGCATCGGTGAACAGCAGCAGCACCAGACCGACTTCAGCTAAGCGTAGGAAGAGCTGCGAATCGACACCGGCTCTCATGACTTCTGGAATGAAGCGGAACATCAGCATCCCTGAGAGCGTGAAGACGATGGGCGCGGTGAGGACAGTGCGCTCCAGACTCTGCGACACCAGACTGTAGAGGAAGAGGACCGATGCGAAGATGGCAAGTGGTATCATCGCTGGGCATTCCGTTTCTGCTCCACGCCTATTTCGAGGACTCGAAGCCATTTCCATGAAATCGCTTCGTCAAGAGTGAGCAAACGACAATACGCCCACGATGGCTCCTGCCAGGACCAGTAGCGCTGGATTAATCTTGTAGTGGAGCAGAATCAACAATACGGCCACCGCGATCGTTGCCGTCTCCAAGCCGAAGATCGCGCCCTTGGCCATCGTGAAACAGCCCGCAAGCAGCAGTCCGATGGACACCGGCGCGAGTCCTTTTTGAATTGACGCGCGCCACGGCCACCTTTCCAGCTGCTTCCAGAGGCGCCCTACAATAAAAGTGAGGAGCGCCGTGGGCCCGAAGAACGCGAGTAAGACAACGAGCGCACCAGGAAGCCCCGCAGCCCACTCTCCGATGGAAACGATCATCATCATGTTGGGCCCCGGCGCCATTTGCCCCACGCTGTACAAGTGAATTAACTGCGGGAAAGTCAACCAGTGGTGTACGTCGACGGTCAGCACCTTCATCTCGGGGAATGCCGCCATGCCGCCACCCACAGTCAGTATCGACAAGTAGGCAAAGACACGAATCAAGGCAGGTATCTGGTTCATTGCTTCTCTCCGTCTATTACGGTCTTTCTGGGGTGGTACCAGAGGATGGCGATAATTCCAACGACGACAAGAACGCGCGGAACGGATTGATGCAGTCGATTCACACCGAGCACCGTAAGTGCAACAAAGATGAGATCGTACGCGTGGGTCAGCGACTTTTTGCCCAGTTGTACGCAAGTTGCCAAGATGAGCCCGACCGCAGCCGCAGCTACACCCTTGAGTGCCGCCGTGATCATGGGATGATCGCCGTGCGCGGCGTAGACCATCCCAACCAGGTACATGAGCAATCCACCGGGAAGGCACACGCCGCATATCGCAGCGATGGAGCCTAGTGCTCCTCGCAACTTATCTCCCACCAGGATCGCCATGTTGGTGGCATTCAGACCGGGCAGGGTTTGGCTAATTGCCAGCAGTTCAACAAACTCCTTATCGTCGATCCAATGGCGTTTGGCCACCAGACCGTTCCGGAGATAGGCCACCACTCCACCACCAAAACTCGTCGCGCCGATCAACAAGAACTCGAGGAAGATCTGACCAACACTGACATGGACAGGAGACGCAGGAATCGTTTCGCGAGCCTGTACAGCGATCGCCGATGCAGGGGAAGAATCACTCATGGCTTTGCGGCTCGTTTCCCTTCAGGCGATATACCATCCCCGTCTTGGTGCATCCCAAAGCGATCCATTTCTTGGCCGCCTCTTGCAACGCCAGGTAATACTGCTCCGCGCGTTTCTTTGCATTCTCGTGCACATCTTCGCGCCGTTCGAACTTCGCCTGAAACGCGAACTCTCCCACCAGTGGCTTGTGCTCGCCTCTCGTCCTCCACAAAGACACGTCGCACTTCGCCACCTGTCCCTTGTGAAAATCAATCTGCCCCAGCGGCAGCAGCACTTCCTCCACAATTCCTTCGTTTACCAGCCCCACCCGCTCGTCCGGCGACTTCTTCAAGTAGTTCAGCGCGGGTAGAATGCTGGTCACCGTACTCATGGCCATCCGGTCATCCTGGTGAATCTGGCTCTGCCCGAACTCGCAATTGTGTGAGTACAGAACACGGTATCCGCCGAGCTTGTCCTTCAACGGCAAAGCCTCTGACTTGAACTTGATCTTGTATTTCCCCGAAATCTTTGGCCGCACGTCCATCGCCGCAGCCGTCTTTTCATCCGGATGCCGGAACTTGAACACAATCTCAGGGTCGCCTTCCGGGAAACCGTCCACGTATGTCACCCTCCGCCGCAAAATAAACGCGTTGTTGTACAGCCGGAAATCCGGGGTGTCCAGGAATACGATCTCGCGTATCTTTGGCCGCAGGCCCGCTTCCGGGTCTGGAATGAAATCGATTTTGTCGAATTGCTTTGTGGTTTTCGCTACGATCCGGCCGAACTCCCGAAAGCTCTCAACCGACGTAAACGGATCGGGTTTCAGGATCAGTTTCGCCTCCAGGTACTGAATCGCATCGAGCGGATGCCCGTCGCTATAGACCTCGTTTTTCGCCTGAATCTTTTTTGTTGCCGTCGCTTCACTTTTTGACATATTACTCGCTCCCTTTAGCAAAACTTCGTTTTATTGCCCAACTTACCCTTAATCTTTCCTAGCTTCCGAGTATCGGCGCGACCCCACGGCATATGGCTAGAAAGTCATCGCGCCGGAAATCTGCACTGAGTAACCTTGGAACGTTGATCTATTCTCGAATTCTTTAAAGTACTTGAAGCCCAAGCTGGCTCTCCGTTTTGGAAAGTTCAGACCTGCCCCAAACCCAAGTGCATTGACCTTGTAATGAGCTGCCGCCTGCGCTGGCGTAACCGTTGACCCAGTCTTATCGGTCGTCTGATATTGACCGTAGCCTACCAGTCCCAATTGGAGTCGCATATCTTCCCGAGGAGTGAATGTCTGAGTGAGCGAGTAGTCGAGATCGAAGGTTTGGCCAGGATGAATATTGGTACCCTGCTGGGTTCCATTAATCTCGTACATCTCGAAGGCAGAGACCGCGGTCCTTTTGTCCTGAGTCAGATAAAATGTTTGTGCCCCTGACGGGGCTTGCGTCCAATAACCATCACCGACATTGTTGTTTGCGCCAGCGGTGAATCTTCCGGTAGGTGCCAAGACTCCGTAGGCTGCCCGAAGTTCAACGCGATTTTTCTGCCACCCAAGAATAAATGGCTGGAAAAAGAAGTTGCCAAATCCGCCCGCACCATTGATTGGGCCATTGACATCGGAAGTTAGTGAACTGTCGGAGATGATCAAGGTAGCCACAAGCGAGAATTTCGCACCACCCAATATCTCTTTCTTGCTCACCCAAACGAGATTATTTAAGTCCATCAATGCTGCGTTCTGCCCGGTGGCCGTGACTTCGCCATTGATCCCCACTTCCTCGTCACGCGCGTAAAACAGGAGGGAGTTTGCGTACGTAAACCCTGATTCGGGTGTCACTCCAGAATTGAAAGCATTCATACCGGGTGGGTATGTGCCCCGGACTTGCGCTTGCACCGCCGCTGGCGCAAGCAACGCCAAGATTACGATGACAAGACCAACCAGAATAATCCAAGAAAGTGTAAGGATTCTTCTCACCTGTCCTCCACGGATCCACGTCCTCCACACCTGGTGCATCTCACCGAGATTGACACTGTTCTAGGCTGCCTGCTCCTTGCTGCGCTTGGCCAGTCCACGCGAAAGCGGCATGAGAAGAAGGAGTCCGACAATCGCAACAACAACCACCATGACGATGACCTTCGGATCGTGGAAGTTTTGGCCCCCGACCACGAGCGCGGCGGCAATATTGCGCTGAGCAGTACCTAACGCCAGCACTCCCCTTGTATCAGCGCCGGGCCCTCCGAGAAACCACCCTACACCAGCGCCAAGGATAAGGAAGAGGATGCTCGCCAAAATGCCGCGCGTGCCGAACAAGCCGATTAGGTTTTGGATATTCAATACCAAGAGCAGCAAAATCAGGAGAGCGAGACTTAGGTTGGAGATCCGGTCGAGCCAAGGCCGTACGCGTGCCGCAGCAACCTCGTAGCGAGCCTTCGTTGCAAGCCCTGCAGCCAGAGGGAGCAGCATAAGAAACACAAGAGAGCGGGCGATTTTTACAGGATTCACCGAAACGCCTTTAAGCAGCACTGGCAAAACGAGCGGCATGTAAGCAACCGTCACGACCATCAGCAGGACCATTAAGCCTACCGAAAAGGCAAGATTGCCTTTGGCAATTGATGCTAGCTTGGGGAGGAACGGTGCTCCGGCTGCTGCACCGAGCAGCACTAATGCAACCTGCAGCGGCTGCTCGAGCCGGAGCAGTCTTGCGATGGCCAATGCCCCCAGTGGCATCAGAACAAAATTCGCGAGCAATGCCAGGCAGACGAGCTTGACGTTACGGAGCGGGATTAGGATCTGCCCCACGGTGAGACTCAGACCCACGGCAAGCATGCTTGAAACCACAAAGACGAGAACCGCTATTTGAACTATTTTGTTCAGGATTTCCATCAGCATCCTTTACCACTTAGCTAGATTCTTCCAGAACTGCTTCAGGCTGTCGGTTCCACCGAAGAGCGTAGTGAAGTTTGTCGAGTCAACCAGCACGATGTTGCCAGCGCGTTTGTCTTTCGGCGGCATCCAGAGCAGACAGTTGAACTCCTTGTTGCCCGCCTCCGTGAAGGGATGCGGGCGGTCCAGAGCAATCGGTTGGCGAGCCAGCACACGTACCGACTTGGCATCCTCACCGGTTAGTTTGTAGTGCGGTAAGTGGGGATGGAAATTGAGCGTGGGAACGTTCTTGAGCAGTCCAAGCTCGTCCAAATCTCGGAAAGTTGATAGCGGCGCGATGTCTTTGGTGCCTTTGACCACCGCCGGGCGGAGTCCGTATTCGTTGATCACCGGGACATCGAGCGCCTTCATCAGCGAGCGGGTGTACCGACTGAAGCGCTGTTGGCGTGGGACGAGAGGATCTCCGTGGTGCAGGTATTCCACCTGGCGCTGTTTCATGTCGCCGGTTGAGCCGACGTCGTGGTGCGGCCCGATCACCAGGCAAGTACCTTCGCGGGTGAGCCATTCCCGAATAGCCGCGATTTCCTCTGGCTCAGCTTCCTGATCGGAAAGCAGGTGGTCGAGGCCGAAGACCAGGAGAGTGTCGCTGTCTGCAAGAATTCGCTCATCAATCGGGAGCCTGAATCCCGCCTGGTCAATGCGCTGGAAGACGGCAACGGGATAACCGGTGGTCTCACCGACGACCTGCTGGAAGCTAAGTGCGGAGCGGTGGAAAAGCTCCAGGGTCCCGGCAATGCCCTGGAGAAATTGCGCCTCACTATACTCGGGCGTTTCGTAGGCCGGCCAAGCGACGTTGCGGACCTCGGTAATTGTCGAAAAACGGTTTTCCATTGCCGCAGGATCCCGTCCGGCTTCCCACGGGTAGCTCCATGACCAGTAAATGCTGAACCGCCGCTTGCCCGGAGTGTATTTCCGCGGAACATGGGTCTGGTTGTATGTTCTTGCTGCGGATTTCAATTCACCCATCTCAAGCGTCCTTTCTTTGTTTAAAGGGAACTGGACCTAGTTCCCGTTTGCGAGTGTCGCAAGGTATCGAAGAGCCTTAATACCGGGGAGGAAGAAGTAGGCACCGCCTCGAACGGTCGTGAAAGCGGGCAGGCCCTTGATCTGCTTCCGGACGGGTCGTTTCGGGATCGTCATGTCAAAGGTCCCGTCCTGGGTGCCGGCGAACGGATCACGTTCATTCCCGAGCTCATGAAAGTTCGGATCGTTCGCCCACACGTTAATCGCGAACTCAAACTGGCGGACAAGGCTTGCGCAACCAACGAAGCCAGCGATACCGCGCTCTACTCCGTCTTCCGGCGCTCCCTCAGGTAAGGGCGGCCCGTAAGTGCCTCCGCGCCGGATCATCTTCCTGCGCTGCATGTTCGCCGCAGTGTCACGCGGATTCATCCGCCGAGCGTGAGCACCGAGGGGGCAGGAATAACCGTATGGATCCATCTTCCCGTAGTTGAAATCGTTTGTGCGCCGGAGGTCTGCGCCGAGTGCGGGATCGTCCGTTTCCGGCGCGAGGACCAGCGGAGCGCCACTGCGCCACCGCCCCATGAGCTTGGCTGCGACCAACTCCTGCTCTTCAAGCGTCTTCCCATGCTGGCGGAGAAAATCGCGAAATACACCGACGTGTTCTTGCATCCTG
>DASXIT010000040.1:0-2993 GCA_036497825.1 Candidatus Acidiferrum sp. | reverse complement strand
TATCCTTCTGCCGCGGCTCACATAGGTGTAAACGGACCCGGCAGAAGGATAAACGTAGGCCATTCGCCCGAAACTGATCGCGGTGACAGACATCGCCACCATCGCCAGTAGCATCGTCGCCGTCGAGTGGCCGTGCGACAGAACTTGTGCCTCGCCAAACAGCGGAACTGCCGCGATGGGCGAAGTCAGAATCACGCCGTAGTAAATCAGGTCCCAAAGGCCCAACACGCGTTTCAGGTGAGGTTGTCCGGGCGACCCCGCCTGCACTGCCCCTGTGGTTGTTTCCACCCTGGCCTCTTTCTTACGTAAGACAATGCAAATTACTTCGTGCGACCTGTTTTGTCGGAAATTCCGCGGGCTTTGCGCTTAGTAGAAAAATCTTTCCTTTTTGCGAGCTTCTTCGTAAATCTTCCGTGCCGCGCGAACTGTCTCTCTCTCCGAGACTTCGGCAATCGGCACATCCCACCACGATTCATATCCGGGAACGTGTTCGTCATAGGAAGTTTCCACAACCACAATGTTCGTTCGTGTCTCTGTCTTCGCAGCAGCCAGAGCGGCCACTAGTTCGTCATGCGTGCGCACCCGAACCGCGTGTGCACCAAGGCTTGCTGCGTTTGCGACGAAGTCCACCGGAAGCAATTCTCCATCGTATTTTTCTCCACGACGGAAACGGTAATTTGTTCCCATGCCCTCATTTCCTAGGCTCCGGCTCAAGCCGCCGATACTCGAGAATCCGTGGTTATCCAGCAGCACGATATTCAATTTGTAGCCTTCTTGCAGCGATGTAACGATTTCCTGCGCCATCATCAAATATGATCCGTCGCCGACTAAGACGTAAACTTCGCGCTCCGGGTTGGCCATCTTGATTCCGAGGCCGCCGGCAATCTCGTAACCCATGCAAGAGTAGCCATACTCCATGTGATATCCACCGGGTTTCCGCGTCCGCCACAACTTATGCAAATCACCGGGCATGCTCCCAGCCGCATTGATCATCACGTCTTCGGCTTCGACGAACTGATTCACCGCCCCAATCACTTCTCCTTGACTGATCGGTGGCCCTTTACGAAGGCCATAAATTCGATCGACTTCCCTTTCCCACTCGTCGCGAAATGCAGCAATCCTGCTTCGATATTCGCTGGCGACGCTGTAGCCGGAAATCGTTGCATGTAGTTCTTCCAGCGTGTCCCGTGCATCTCCCACCAACGGGATCGCCGCGTGTTTGTAGGCATCGAATTCCGTCACGTTAATATTAATGAATCGCACCGCAGGGTTTTGGAACGCCGTTTTCGAAGCGCTGGTAAAGTCGCTGTATCTCGTGCCAATCCCGATGACTAGGTCTGCTTCGCGAGCAAGAATGTTTGCGCCGGGCGTTCCGGTCACGCCAATTGCGCCAAGTTCTTGGGGATGGTCAAACGACAATGCGCCTTTTCCCGCTTGCGTCTCGCCAACCGGAATGCCTGTTGCCTCGGCTAACTTTGCTAGGGCGGCAAACGCCTCCGAATAAAGAACGCCGCCACCTGCAACGATTAGAGGTTTTTTCGCTGACCGAATCCACTCTGCCGCCTGCTTCAGAAGACCCTGATCGGAGCGACTCCGCTGTATCGGCCATATCCGCTTCTGAAAAAATTCCTCGGGATAATCAAAGGCCTCTGCCTGTACATCCTGGGGCAAGCTAAGTGTCACCGTTCCTGTTTCAGCAGGCGACGTTAGGACGCGCATTGCTTCCGGCAGGGAAGTGAGAAGCTGCTCCGGCCTTTGAATGCGATCCCAGTATCGCGATACTGGTTTGAAGCAATCATTAACAGAAATATCCTGTGAGGCTGAAGATTCCAGTTGTTGCAAAACGGGCGCCACATTTCGTCGAGCAAAAATATCTCCTGGCAAGAGTAATACCGGCAGCCGATTAATCGTTGCCAGCGCCGCGCCGGTGAGCATGTTCGTTGCACCAGGTCCGATCGACGAAGTGCATGCTAATGTCTGCTTGCGAAAACTGGCCTTGGCGAAAGCCGCCGCCGTATGAACCATGGCTTGCTCATTTCGGCACAAGTAATAACGAAGCCGCGATTCCTGCTCGAGGGCTTGCCCGATTCCCGCCACGTTGCCATGGCCGAAAATTCCGAAGCAGCCTTGGATGAACCGGTATTCTTTCCCATCTCGAGCTGAATACTGGCTCTGCAAAAAAGTCACCAAGGCTTGGGCCATCGTTAAACGGCGTTTCATCGAACTAGACTCCTTGGGCATTGCGACCTAAATTGCCCACTAGCATGCCGCAGAAGCCGAGTGGATGCCAGCGTGAAGAAGGCCGGAAAGTCTAAGCGCTTAGTGTCGGGGCTTTGAGATAAGATCATTATTTTCGTTTCCGGTTCTTCGCATCATCAATTTCACTTTAGTTTATCGAGCTAGCGCACCAGCGGTAAGCGCGGATCGATCTCTTTCCACGTTTCCTTTAGCCACACATGATTGGGATCTTCCGTAACCGCCAGGGTCCTGGAACTGCCCGCGAGAAAATTTAAATAGTAGACGTTGTACCCTGGACCCGCAACAACCGGATGATAGCCAGAGCGAACCAAAACGGCATCGCCATCATGGGCTCGCACCGTGACATCGCTGGTTTTGTCGGAGGAGTAGAGTTGTTGAAGCGCGAAACCCTCGCGCGGACGATCAATCCGATAATAATAAATTTCATCGAGATCTACTTCTGTAGGCGGATTATGTACTTCATGTTTGTGCGGTGGGAAACTCGACCAATTCCCGGCAGGCGTGTAGACCTCAATCACGACCAACTTGTCCGCGGGGAAATCTGGGCGGATGATGTCGACAATCTGTCGAGATGCATTTCCGCCACCCCGTAGGCCGCTGGCAACATCCTCTGGTTTAATTAGTTTAGGCACTAATTTGGCTTGGGAAAGGACGCGGCACTCTGCAATTTCAACAAATGTCTCAGCCTTAAAGTGAATCGAATTTCCAGCAGGGAGATAAACGGCGTAGGGAAG
>DASXIT010000039.1:0-21599 GCA_036497825.1 Candidatus Acidiferrum sp. | reverse complement strand
TTTCGAAAAGCGCGGGTAGTTCCGCGCTTTCTGCGCGAACCATCCTATCTAGTCATCAGCGGTTTAAGGAAGCCTCTTTTTATGTGCAGACGGTCGTTCAGTGGGCAATAAGTTTTCGCTGTCCCATGAGCGCGTAGCCGATCCGACAGTTCTGGGTGGATAGTCGGCAACACTTCCGGAATCCTTTGTCCGGCTCACGGAGCCGGCTCGAGGCCGATTCGATCATTGACCGCTGACCGAATCCTCTGTTTGCAGCCAAGATAGCGTTCGGTGGTCTGAACCGAAACGTGACCCAAAAGGAACTGAATCTGTTCCAACTCGCATCCAGAGGCGTGGCAGAGCCGAGCATAAGTTCGGCGCAAATCGTGAGGCGCTATTTTTGCGACACCAATGCGCCTCGCGGCTTCCTTTACGATATGCCATACCGCTTTGACCGTCATGCCTTCTCCCCATGTCTTGCCCCCTTTGTTGACTCTGCGAAACAGTTTGCCTCGATCAATTGCGGCGGCAGCGAGCCACTCGTCCAACTCGGTTCTCACCCAATCGGGAACCGGAACGGTTCGAACATGGCCTCCTTTGCCTACTAAATCAACGATGGCCCAGCGTTCTTCGCGCTGCTGGAGATGATCAAAGGTCAATGCGACGGCTTCATGTCTTCTCAATCCGCACGCGAGCAGCAGCGCCAAAAAGCGCGGTCGCGCTTTCCTTTGAGTCGCTGGCGGTCGGGAATTTGCCAGAGCGCTTGCCCTTGTTGTGCGGTCAGCCAGTTGCCAAGACGAAGCGCCTAACTTCTTCACGCCTTTAACGCGCCGAATACCCGCTGCCAAATCGGCACTGAGTAGACCACAATCGGCTGCTTCGTACGCGAGACGGCGCACAGCACCCATTCGAAGATTGATGGTCCCTGGCGCGAGTTGCCGAGATTCGAGATGAGAGCGATAGCGCAAGACGAAAATTCTATTGAACGCCAAACGCGGTTCTGAACAATACCAATCAACGAATTCATCGATCGCGTGACGATATCCCCTCTGCGCATCCGAGGAAGTGAGGCTGTTCAAGACTGCGGTTTTGGCGTGTTCAAGGTCTAGCAAACGCAAGACGGATTTGGTGGGTCTGCGTATTCTGCGGGAAGTTGGTCTGTGCTTCATGATCGCTGGCCTCCATGCCATCGATCAATGATCAGAGTGGTTCGTGATGGGTAGGATCAGGTTTGCCCGTGATCCGCCCGGAATCGCCAAATGCTATCGAAGCGGACGATTTCTGACAAAGGTACTTCGGGCAAGTTTGGGAAGTGGATTTGAGGGATTACCGCGCTTATTAGAACTTGCCGCGAAAACTCGGCAACCTGTCTATCGTAACAGCAAGGTCGAAAGTTATTTCAGTCCGCCAATCCCATCCGGACAAGTAGCTTTCTAAAGCGCGGGTCGTGGCGCAGAGGTTCGAACCGCCGGCCAGGCACGTTGATGTAGGTAAGTTCGGGGTCATGCTCCTGGTAAGCCTTCTCCAGCCAGGCGAAGGCTTCATCTGGCTCACTCAAGGCCCCGTAGAGAATCGCGATGGGAGCGGATGGGACCAGCCCCTTCTCGTTCTGTTGCTTCAGCTTGGCGAGGATCTTGCGTGCCTCCTCTCTTTTCCCCGCTACGGCATAGGCAAAGCCTAGATCCAACGTGAGGTCGGTGGTCTCGTTTCCGGAGAGTTGCAACGCCTGTTGGAACTCTTGAATAGCTTCCCCATGCTTCCCCTGATTCAAGTAAGCCCAGCCTAAAGTCTGGTGGGCTGGAGCAAAATGGGGATCGATTTCCAAGGTCTTACGCACTTGCGCCAGCGCCTCATCGACTCGGCCCGCCACGAGCAACCTGCCCGCGAGCGCATTGTTCACCGGCAAGGACAAAGGATCGAGGTCGCGTGCGCGCCTGGCTTCGGCAATCCCCTCGTCAAGTCGTCCTACATACATCAGATAACCGGCGTACCAGTGGTGGGCCCGAGCATCACCCGCGTTGAGTTCCAACGCTCGCTTATACTCTCGCTCCGCGGTTGTCCAATCCCACTCATAAGTCTCGGCGATGAATGCGCGAGATGCGTGCGCCTCGGCGAGGGTGTCGTCCAGTTCGATGGCTTTCAGCGCCGCCGCCTCGGCGTGAGACAGCGCGTCTTTCGATGGAAAACTGCCCCGAAATCCGAGCAGCGCGTAAGCATCAGCCAGGCCGCAATAAGCCAAGGCATAGTTGGGTTCTCGGTCGATTGCTCGCCGGAAGATCACGATGCTTTTGTTCAGCGCATCCTCGGTTCTCTGGTTGAAGTAGTACCGGCCCCTCAGGTAATCCTCGTAAGCTTCCGGGGAAACCGTGCTCGCTGTTGGCAGTCTCGCCCGCCCTTGTGGCAAGAGGCTGCTCTCGATTCGCCCGGCGATGTTCCTCGCGACGTCTTCCTGTAGGCCAAGAATGCTTCGATACTCTCGTTCGTATTCTTCTGCCCAAATGTGCTCGTCAGTCGCGCCGCGAATCAATTGTGCGTGGACGCGAATGTGACTGCCCTCGCGTGTCACAGAGCCTTCGACAATCGCATCCACGCCGAGCATCTTGGCGATCTCAGGCACCCGCAGCTGCGTGTTCTTGAAGTGCATGGCCGAGGTGCGAGAGATGACACGAAGACCTTGGATGTGCGAGAGCCGTCCGATGAGCTCCTCGGTCATGCCATCGGCCAGGTATTCCTGCGATGCATCTCCGCTTAAGTTCGCTAGCGGAAGGACAGCCAATGAATGAATCACCGGAACGGCGGGCAAACGATGCCGCCATTGCCGCCATTCCCAGCCGCCGAAGGCAAAGGCTAGCACCGTGATCGCAATGAGCGACAATCTTCGGCCGCCAGATGCGGGCGTTGTTTTGGCAACCGATGGACTGGCGGGGGACGCCGCAAGGCCAAGTCCGTGGCCTGCCTCGTTCAGTGGTGCGATGAAGCGATACCCTCGGCGCGCCAGGGTTTCAACGTACCGGGGCTGATCCGCGGAGTCGTTCAACGCCGCTCGTAAACGCTTGACGGCCGCGTTCAAGCTGTGTTCAAAGTCGACAAATGTATCCGTGGGCCAGAGTTTTTTCTGCAATTCCTCGCGCGTGACCAATTCCGCAGGCCGTTCCAGCAACATCTCCAGGATGGCGAGCGGCTGACCCTCCAAGCGAATGCGGATGCCGGCTTTGCGCAACTCCTGCGTGTGCGGGACGAACTCGTACACGCCAAAATGCACCACGTTCGGCTTGGCTTCGGTGGTCACCTGCTGGCTCCGATTAGGCGAAGTATATCCCCATTCGTGTAAGGGTGTGGTAAGCACTGTCACTGCGCCCCGAAAACCTCCGGGAATCAATAAGGTGCGGTGTCACCTACGTTTCATGCGCATGGCATTGACCCTGCGCACGGACTGCCTGATTGTTAACGCCGCACTGCCCGAGGAGGAGCCATGACGAATCTACTTAAGTCACGATTTCAGTTGATTTTCCCTCAGTGTGCTCTGCTGATTGCTTTCCTTCTTCCGTCTGCGGCGCTGGCTGATACCTGGCAAATACAGGTCGGCGCGCAAAACGGCAACAGAGCCCACCAGGCGCTCGCTTTTTTGCCCAACGAGGTTTGGATTCACGCCAACGACAGCATCACCTGGTCGTTTCCAAGCAACGAAGTTCACACCGTCACGTTTCTAGCGCTAGGCCAGGTGCGACCCAATCGCTTTACCGGCTGTGCGGGCGGAATGCCGCCCGACGGACGGACTCTCGATTCCTCGGTTTTTGACAATTCTACCTGTGTGAATAGCGGCATCCTCACGGACGCCGACGGGAAGACCTATACCGTGATTTTTCCCACCATCGGCAACTTCAAGCTGGTGTGTCTGGCTCATCCCAACATGACCGCCACCGTGCATGTATTGGATTCGTCCGCGCCATTGCCGCACGATCAGGCTTTTTACGACCGGCAGGCGGACCGGCAACGTGCCGATTTGCTCTCAGAGGCCCGCGCTTCAGCGCACGTACACCAAGAAAACGACGACCACGCCGTAGTGGCAGGCGCAGGTGAGATCATTGGCACTGGCGGAGGCACGGAAACCGCGTCGGTCATGCGTTTCATGGACGCGGTGAAAGTGATCCATGTCGGCGAAACCGTAGAGTGGACCACGGCAGAAGCTGTGACCAGCCACACCATAACGTTTGGGCCTGAGCCGGACAATCAACATCAGATTCCGCCTTCTTTGAACGTCACGACGGATGCAGACGGCGCGCGCCACGCCTACCTCAGCTCGCCTTCGGATGCGGTGCACTCCGGCTTCATAACCGAGCTGCCGCAAGATCGTACTGGTCTGGCGCAAGCTCCGTTCAACCTCAACAGTGCGACGCGCTTCCGTGCGACCTTCACCCAACCCGGCATTTACCAGTACAAGTGCGTGCTGCACGATGAGTTGGGAATGACGGGAGTAGTCATCGTCCTGCCGTAGCCGAAGAACCTCCAAATCTGTTTAGCCGCCATTCAAAGGAGGGTAAGTCGGCTGACTGGACATGCCAAGTACTGGCTGACACATTTTCGGTTGCATCCTTGGAAACGGCCATCTGGGAACTAACGGAAGAGATTCTGGACGAGTGGTCGGCAAACAGGAAGTAATCCTGTTATTTCCGGTTAGTCAGTCATCCGTCGGCAAACAACCCTAAATGGCAGCCCTACTTTCGAGCGCACCTAGATCAAAATCAGCCCACAGTCTTGCACATGGGCGGGGGACATTATATTGAGACTCGATTTCGATCCTACCGGTCAATGACCAAACTGTCCAACTACCTTGTGCTCGTCGCCGGTATCCTTTCGCCGCTGGCAGCCCTCTTTTTGTATGCGCTCGTCTATTCGATCCTGACGCGGGCCAGTGCCGACCTCGAAAAGGATTGGCTCTTTCGTCTCTCCTTGTCCACTCTCGCAATGACCTTGCCGCTTCTGATCACCTTTATTCTCGTCATAAAGGACCGTCGCCGGCACGCGCTCTCGCTATCCGGGAAAATGGGTTTGGCCATCGCGATTCTCTCGCTGGGTCTCGCTTGGAATCCTGTGAGCGACGGCATCACCCGCTGGAAGCAGTCCCGAAACATGGCGATGCGGGGCGTAGCCGCGCCACCGTTCGATACCTTGGACCTTTACGGGAAGAGCCAGCGCCTGGGGGATCAGAAGGGTAAGGTTGTGCTCGTCAGTATTTGGGCGACCTGGTGCCTGCCTTGTCGAGTGGAGATGCCGAAGCTCGACCGGTTGTACCGAGAGCAAAAGGATCAGGGGCTCATTGTGTTCGGGCTGTCCGACGAGGACGTCAGTGTCCAACGGAAATATGGGGAACAGGTCGGGGTGAGTTACCCGCTTCTCACGCTAAGCGGGCAGGTCCCCAACTTCTATCGCGACATTGCCCGTTACCCAGCGATTTTTCTGATCGATCGCCGGGGACAACTGCAGCCAGCGCCGAGTCCGGACCAGCCTTTCGAGAAGGTTGAGGAAGCCGTCGATGCTCTCCTCAACAGCGGCTCTAATTAGTCCTCTGCGTCGGAGTTAAACAATGGCTGACGGGACCAGCTCTCAGCACGACCAAGGTCGCATGGGACCCTGTGCAACGCCGTAGTGTTGACCGAACCGATCAATTTCCGGATGGTCGGCCACCCGGAAGTAACCGCCGCGAAACGTGCCCCAAGCCATCATCGGCGACTTCAACGGGTCTGCCGTCGCGCAGTGCGAACCGCGCCGACCGACTGCATTGGCCACAGCCATCCGCCACTCACTATCGGAGCGGCCATTCGAATCGAGCCCCTCCATCGCGCCCAGGAGTGTTGGTGCACTGATCTTTTTTGTGTTCCGCCTTAATTGTCCACCACGGCTCACTTCATGCCGGTCTTCCCAGTTCAGTAGGCCAGCCTTTTTCTGCCGCTCATTTTTCTGGGCACTGCTTCAGGCTAATTCCTGCGTCCGGCAGCTTCGCCGCTTCTGCTTTCCCGGTTCCGCCCTTACATCATTGGGTTCCCTCCCATAAAGCAGCCGCTCGCTTTGGAAGCAGCAGCCCTCGCTTTTGGGTGCCCCAGAAAAATGGGGCAGAAAAAGGAGACATTTTCATGTCCTGTTTGAACTCGGGACCACCTGCGCCCAAGCCAGGCGCGCTACCCAACGTCCGCTGTCCTCTGCTCGGAAACAATCTCCAACTTGAGCACTAACAATGCAAAATCCTGAATGAGAAACCTGAACCCGTTCGCGGTTCAAGAATAAAGGGTGCCAACCCGCCTTCCGCGTGGGACCAACTGTAGGACCATTAAGTGTTTCTGACCGCTCTAAACGCTACTGAGTGCTCTTGAAAGTGCCTCGTAAGTTGTTGACACGCCGTTCCCTTCAGATTTGCCAAGGTTCAGGTGTCGGTTCGATTCCGATAGGCCGCTCCATTCAAATCAAGTAATTCCACAACCATTCACAGAGAGTTGGTTTCTACTCTTCGTAGAAATTTGGCATCTGGCTAACGATTCGGTATGGAAAGTCGTCGAGACTATTCCGGCATGATTACCGTTTTATCTTTGGGTATAGCGTCGAGAGTGGCTCTATCGAGATTCAGGTGCGCGGCTACAAGCTCTGGCGGGGTGTGCGTCAGCCATTCCGAAAGCGCTAGATCCTGGTAATAGCTACTCTTGAACATCTCCAGGAACTTCAGGTCGGTTGTGCCGGTGTTTTCGACGTAGTGGGGCAGAGTTTTTTGCACGTAGCCTACGTCGCCGGTCTCGAAATCCATGGTGCGTGCGCGGCCACCCGTCGCAAAAACGGTCATACGTCCCTTGCCGCCGAAGAAGTACTGCCATTCGTCAGCGTTGGGGTGCCAATGCAGTTCGCGTACACCGCCGGGCTTGACGGTGACAATTGCCGCGGCAATGTTCGTGGCTACTTTGAAAGTGCTGGAATCGATGATGCGGACTTCGCCGCTTTTGTTGGTCTTGGTGGGAGGCATCTGCATGGTGCGAAAAGCAAAATCGATCGGTGAAGGGCCAAGTTTTCCCGCGGCGAGACGGCGGTCTTCCTCAAGAGGGCCGGGTACTTGGGCCTGAAAGATGAATAGCTCCTTCTTCGGCATGCTGGCAATTGCTTTTTGGCTGATGCCAAAATTCTTGGCGACCACTTCGGGAGGGGTGTTGGCCATCCAGTCGGATAGCAGCACCGTCTCGTATTCCGAAAAATTGCCGTCATCGAAAACTAACAAAAACTCGCAGCCATCGGGAGCCAATCCCTGGATGGAATGCGGAATGCCCGGCGGGAAATACCACAACTCATTTTCTTTGACGTCGGTGACAAAGCTCTTGCCGTCAGAATCGATGCAGGTAATGCGGGCAGTGCCATAGAGCATGAACGCCCATTCGGCGGCGGTGTGCCAATGCAACTCGCGAACACCGCCGGCGGTAAGCCGCATGTCGACTCCGGCCAGAGTCTTTGAGACCGCAAGCTCGCGCTGGGTGACTTCGCGCGACCAGCCACCTTCATGAAGCCGCTTGTGCCCGAACGAGAAAGGGTACTTGAAGGTCTGCACACCGCCGGCATCCGTGGGAGGGGGAGAGACCGAATCGGGATTCGCAGCGTCCAGAGGCGCATTGGTGGGGCCGGGATCGCTGGCGCTTCTATCGTACTTGGGCTTATTGTCCTGCTTTTCTTGTCCCCCCAAGGTCGTGGGGGAAAGGATGCCAGCAGCCGCGAGGGCCCCCGAACTCACTCCCAGAAATCCCCTACGCGTCAATGTGTCTTTCTCTTTTTCGTCGTGCATGCCGGGTACCTCTCTGAGTTGGAATGGATTCCACAAGCAGATTCGAAAGCAAACTTGGCCGCATAAATGGCACTGCGAAATGGTATGGATTCTACATCTAGTCGCCCCGGGAAAGCTGGATCTTGCCCGGTAGGACGAATCGTTGGGACGCTATGGGTACATGTCCACCTGGCGGATTTCAGCGACATTGACCACTAAATTAGATACGCCGAAATCGAGGGTGGATAAACTTTTTTGTATGGCTGTTCCGGCGGTTGCCATCAAGACTGGCATTGGGAAACTGCATTGATCACATTTTGAACTGGGTTATTGACTAAGGGGAAGTTGCGTACAATTATCTTGGTTACAGAGGGTAGCTCAACGTCTCAGCGCCTGTGAAACAAATTGAATTACGGCAACAGATGATTCGCAGAGCGCGATGCCGCACTTAAAGTGAACGCTGAAACAAACAATGACCAACATACCTAGTTCGCTGGGACCACCACGAGTTGTGAATGTTCATGATCTACGAGAGATGGCGCGGAAACGATTGCCCAGAGTTATTTTTGATTACCTAGATGGCGGCGCAGAAGGCGAAGTCACGCTGCGGGAAAATTGCCGCATTTTTGATGATGTGACATTTCGGCCGCGACAAGCCGTCTCGATCCCCCAAGTTGATTTGCGAACCAAAGTGCTGGGGCAAGAATTGTTATTTCCGGCAATTCTTGCTCCGGTTGGATACAGCCGGATGATGCACCCAAGAGGCGAGTTGGCAGCGGCCGCAGCTGCGGGAGCGGTGGGCACGATCTACACCTTGTCGACCATTTCTGCGCACAGGTTGGAAGATGTGAAGGCGGCAACAACTGGGCCAGCGTGGTTTCAACTTTATCTGGTGGGCGGAAGGGAAGTAGCACAGGGGGCAATCGAACGAGCGCGCCGGGCCGGGTTTTCTGCGCTCGTCGTAACAATTGATACTGCGGTAGCGGGAATGCGTGAGCGCGATCCACGCAACGGGATGAAGCAACTACTGAGTGGCTCAATACTTGAAAAAATTCCGTTTGTTCCGAACTTGCTGAGGCACCCCGGATGGTTGGCGTCATTTCTGCTGGACGGCGGCACGCCACGCTTGCAGAACATTATTGAGCCGGGTAAAGGGCCGATGCCACTGGTCGACGTTACGGCGGCGCTGGCTCAGGCTGTAGTCACGTGGGAAGATTTGCGATGGCTGAGGAAAATGTGGCCGGGGCCAATCGTGATGAAAGGGGTGCTTACGGGTGAAGACGCCAAGCGGGCCATTGATGAAGGCGCTGCAGGGGTCATTGTTTCGAATCATGGGGGACGGCAACTGGATGGCGTATCGGCTACGCTGCGTGCCCTGCCGGAGGTGGTAGAGGCAGTAGGTGGGCGGATTGAAGTGCTAATGGATGGAGGCATCCGCCGAGGAAGCGATATCGTGAAAGCGATCTGCCTGGGCGCGCGGGCTGTGCTGATTGGTCGAGCTTACGGATATGGTTTGGCCGCTGCTGGGCCAGCCGGAGTGGCGCGTGCCATCGACATTTTGAGAACCGACATAGAGCGAACGCTAAAACTGCTGGGATGCCCATCGATTGCTGCGCTGAATGGCTCGTACGTGAAAGTGCCCAGGGATTGGGACTAGCTAGTTTTCAGTTATCAGTTTGAAGTAAATCAAAGAGGTTGAGGACAACGGCTTGCCCAGTTGAGTCTTGGAAAGTTCGCGAATTTCCTCGCAACTTCGAGTGGCTTTGCGTTTAGAATTTGGGTAGATCATCGCTCCATCAAAGTTATCCGAACCAAAATTTATTTTTTCGGGAAAAGTATGCGCATCGAATCGAAAGCACCCACGCGGGTTGATCTGGCTGGTGGCACGCTGGATATCTGGCCGCTATATCTGTTTCATCCAGGCGCAGTCACGCTAAACGCTGCTATATCCCGTTACGCACAATGCGTGATCGAAACTCATCCAGTTGGCGATGAGCGAATCAAGCTGGTGTCCCTGGACACAAATCGAGAGGAGTCCTTTTCTTCCTTTGCCAAGCTCGAAAAGGTGAAACGATTTCGCCTGCCGTTGCTGGCAGAAATCGTAAAGTTTTTCAAACCGTCGGGCGGGTTTACGCTGACCACGAATTCCGAAGCGCCTGCCGGGGCGGGTATTGGAGGGTCAAGCGCCATGGCGGTGGCGATCTGCGCAGCATTAGATCGCTATACCGGAGCTGGGAAGGGAAAGGTTGACTGGATTCACATCAGCCGGGATGCGGAAGGAATCGTAATCCGCGTGCCAACGGGAACGCAGGATCACTATCCACCCGCGTTTGGAGGTGTCTGTGCTGTGGAACTGACACCCGGCGGAGAACGACGCATCGAGTTGCGGGTCAATATCGATGAACTGCAACGGAGGCTAGTGGTTTGCTATACCGGGAAACCGCGGCAATCCGGCATCAACAATTGGGAAGTTTTCAAAGCGCATATCGACGGCAAGAAGTCGGTGCGAAACAATATTGAGAAGATTTCGCAGATTGCCCAGAAGATGCGAGTAGCGCTTGAATCTGCCAATTGGAAAGAAACTGGCAGGTTGATGCATGACGAATGGATGTTTCGCAGGCGAAATTTGCCCACCATCTCCACGAAAACGATTGATCGGATCATTGATAGTTCGCGGCGAAAGGGCGCGCTTGCCGGCAAAGTTTGTGGTGCAGGCGGTGGCGGTTGCCTGGTGCTACTGATCGAGCCGGACGCTCGCGAAAGAGTGGAAAACGCAGTAGTCGAAGCCGGCGGCCAACTGTTGCCGATGTTCATAGACCGGCAGGGCGTGACGGTGGTGACACAATAATTCCGAACAGCCAATCTCGCCACTGGCCGCATCTTAAGATAGACTAGTGCCGAGGCCGGGCTCGGCCGATACCCTATGTATTATCGCTGGTCCATCGCTTTAGTTTTTGCTTGCCTCGCGGCGGCCGACGTGCCGCAAGTGTCTTCCTTACGTCAGCCCCAACCGAACGCTTCGCAGGCATTTCCATCTGGGGAAAGCATTCAAGTCATGCCGGTAATCCAGGTGGATGAAACGACGGGGCAAGACAAGACCACGCCCGCGCCTGCTAAAAATGGCAGTGTGCTCTCTGAGTCGTCCAAACTTTCCCTGATTCGCTATGTTTCCGGGGAATTTGCTAAGGCGCGCAAACCAGTTCCTGGTGGCAAAGAGGGATTCATTCTTTACGTGGATAAGCCGATTAACGAGGAATATCTGGATCGTTCCGTGGCGACCCATGGCGCGGCCATCAATAGCGGCGACAACGTGCAAATTACGAATCTGGAATTTCACGATAACAGCATCACTGTGGATTTAAATGGCGGGGGACGCCCCAAGAAGCATTGGAGGGATCGTATACAAATAGGGATAGGCGGTAGCGATCCGATGCCGCAATCTACTAGCACTCAGCAGGACACGCAACAAGGGCAAGGGCCTCCGGGATTCCAACCGGGGATGGGTGGCACGATTTACGTAAACTTTTCGCAGCATGTTCCGGAACTTTCACCCGACCAATTGAAGGAAATACTCGCGCCGTTCCTGGATTTTAATAAAGTGCGGTCGGCTTCGGTGCACTGGATCGACACGCTGCCGCCAGCTACGAAAAAGGCGATTACCGAGCGTCACGCGATTATCGGGATGGATCGCGATGAAGTGGTTGCCGCGATGGGTAAGCCTGATCGAAAAGTGCGCGAGCGCGACACCAACGGGAACGACACAGAGGATTGGATTTACGGCCATCCGCCCGACAAAACCATATTCGTACGCTTCACCAGCGAGAGAGTTACCGCGATCAAACAATTTCCCCAGTAGATCTCATCGAGAAAAATTCTCCACTTTCTGCTTCGCAAGGAAAATGCATACAATCAATCAGGCGCGCGCTGGATTTCAATTCGGGAGAACACTTTATGGCTGAGCCACTTTTGATCGCGCAAAGTAAAGAGCCGCTTTATTTGTTGCCCCGCATGGCGAATCGTCATGGACTGGTAGCAGGCGCAACGGGAACGGGGAAAACCGTCACGCTGCAAGTGATGGCCGAAGCGTTCAGCAGTATCGGTGTGCCGGTGTTTGCCGCCGACGTGAAAGGCGATCTCTCCGGCGTCAGCCAGCCTGCGGCAGAAAATCCAAAAATTGCGGAACGGGTGAAGAAATTAAAGCTAACCAATTTTGCATTCGCGGGCTGCCCCGCTACTTGTTGGGATGTGTTCGGTGAACAGGGCCATCCAGTGCGAGCAACGATTTCTGAAATGGGGCCCCTACTATTGGCTCGTTTGCTGAACCTGAATGATGTTCAAGAGAGCGTCCTTGCGCTCGTTTTCAAAATTGCCGACGATAACAGCCTCCTTTTGCTCGATATCAAAGATCTTCAATCGATCTTGCAGTATGTGGGCGACAACGCTAAGCAGTTTCAAACTCAATACGGAAACATTTCGGCCGCTAGTATCGGCTCGATTCAGCGCGGCATCTTGGCAATTCAGCAGCAGGGTGGAGAGAAATTTTTTGGCGAGCCGGCGCTGAACCTCGACGATCTGCTGCAAACCGATTCGAATGGCCACGGGGTCGTCAATATTCTTGCCGCCGACAAGCTCATTCAGTCGCCAAAACTCTATGCCACTTTTCTGTTGTGGCTGCTTACCTCGCTCTTTGAGCGACTACCTGAAGTGGGCGATCCAGACAAACCCAAGTTGGTTTTCTTCTTTGACGAGGCGCATCTCCTTTTCTCTGACCTTCCAAGAATTATTGAGGACAAGGTGGTTCAGATCGTGAGGTTGATACGATCGAAGGGTGTAGGAGTCTATTTTGTTACGCAGAATCCACTGGATCTTCCCGAAACTGTGCTGGGCCAACTGGGAAATCGCGTGCAACATGCTTTACGGGCTTTCACGCCGAAGGACCAGAAATCCGTGCGTGCCGCTGCGGAAACTTTCCGCCCTAATCCCGCATTGAAGATCGAAGAAGTGATTACGCAATTGGCAGTAGGAGAGGCGCTGGTGTCTTTTTTGGACGAGAATGGAACCCCAAACGTGGTCGAAAGAGCCCTGATTTGCCCGCCACACAGCCAGATTGGACCCATTACTCCAGAGCAGCGGACCCAGTTGATTCAGCACTCATTGGTTGCGGGCGTCTATGAAAAGGCGGTTGACCGGGAATCGGCATTTGAGATTTTGAAGGCGCGTGCGGGGCAGCAATTGCCAACGCAGGGCACTCCTGGCGCTCCCGCATCGCCTCCTTGGTATGAGAATATTCCCGGAATGAGCCACTCCACCGGTGGTGGCCGGCGTAGCGACAGTGTTGTGGATGTAATGGCGAAAAGCGCGGCGAGGGCTATGGGTAGTTCGGTGGGGCGCCAGATCATTCGTGGAGTGCTTGGCTCGCTGTTGGGAGGCAACAAACGATAAGCTGCCAAAATGGGACAAATGGCCTTTTCGTTTGCGCGTGAGGTGTCTTTTTCGACAGATTTTCCAGCCGTGTGACACAGGGCACAATGCCTGACGTTGACTTTTCTTTACACTACACCTAGCATTTTCTGTTCTACTCGCGGCCTCCTCGCTTGCTCTTTGCCGCTATCCTACATCCCTCATCGGAGGAAAGTAATGCCTATTAAGGTTGGAATCAACGGCTTCGGCCGCATCGGTCGGAATATTGTGCGCACAGCACTCGACGACAAGGATATTCAATTCGTCGCAGTGAATGACATCACAGATTCAAAGACCCTCGCGCACCTGTTGAAGTATGACTCCGTGCTCGGCAACCTGCCGCATAAAATCACGCACACGGAAGATACGATCAGCATCGAAGGGAAGCCGATCAAGGTATTCAAGGTTAAGGATCCAGCGGAAATCGACTGGGCCAGTGTGGGCGCTGACATCGTTGTGGAATCCACCGGATTGTTCACCAAGGGCGCCGATGCACGGAAGCACATACGCGGAACCGTGAAGAAGGTCATTATCTCGGCGCCGGCCACGGATCCAGACGCCACGTTCGTGTTGGGCGTGAACGATAAAACCTACGATCCGGCAAAGCATCACGTGGTCTCGAATGCCTCCTGCACCACGAATTGCCTCGCGCCTGTAGCGAAAGTTCTGAATGACACTTTTAAAATCGTCGCGGGCACAATGACCACGATCCACTCCTACACGAACGACCAGAAGTTGCTTGACCTACCTCACAAGGATTTGCGGCGTGCGCGCGCGGCAGCCTTGAACATGATTCCCAGCACAACCGGTGCGGCAAAAGCGTTGAAGCTGGTCATCCCTGAACTGGACGGCAAGCTGGACGGCTACTCAATGCGCGTGCCCACGCCTAATGTCAGCGTGGTGGACGTGACCGTGTTCGTGGAAAAGCCTGCCACGAAGGAGTCTGTAAACGCCGCTTTGAAAGCTGCAGCTCATGGCCCGTTAAAGGGAATCCTGGGCTATACCGAAGAAGAATTGGTTTCCTGCGACTTCAAGGGCAACTCGAATTCTTCGATTGTGGATGCAGACTACACCAAGGTCGTGGGCGACAAGTGCATCAAGGTTCTCTCGTGGTACGACAATGAGTGGGGCTATTCCTGCCGTGTACGCGATCTGATCAAGTTGGTGGCATCGAAGTTTTAGTGGGGTGGGGCAGTCTTAGTCTTACCGAAAGACTGCCTTTACCGTTGTGGAAGAGCAATCGGGAAGCCTGCGTTTGGTGCAAACTTGAGAAGTTGCAGGCTTCCCCACCACTTTGTTGAGTCGAATGCGGTTGAGTTGAGGACTCCTTCTATCACGGCAGCCACGGTTAATTGTTTCGAATAAAAATCGATCTGAAGGCAGAGTCAACATGGCAAAACTTACGATTCAAGATCTGGATTTGCGCGGTAAGCGTGTGTTCATTCGCGTGGATTTCAATGTGCCCCTGAAAGATGGCGTGGTGACTGACGATACCCGCATCCGGGAAACGCTGCCTACACTGAAGCTTGCGATCGAGAAAGGCGGCCGGCTGGTGTTGGCCTCACACCTGGGGCGCCCGAAGGGGACAGTCGATCGGAAGTACTCGCTGCGGCCGGTAGCAAGGAAACTGGAAGAACTGCTGGGTAAACACGTGGAGTTCTCTGACTTTTGCGTGGGAACAGCGGCCGAAACTATGAGTAAGAACCTGAAGGATGGCGAAGTGCTGCTGCTGGAAAACGTGCGTTTCCACGCTGAAGAAGAAAAGAACGACCCGAAATTTGCGGGGCAGCTCGCGACGCTGTGCGACGGGTTGTTCGTGCTGGATGCTTTCGGATCGGCGCATCGGGCCCATGCTTCCACAGTGGGGATCACCAAATGCGTAAAGAAATCCGCGGCCGGCTTACTGATGGAGAAGGAGATCGCGTACCTGAGCAAGGCAATGAACGATCCGGCGCGGCCATTTGTGGCTATTCTTGGCGGGGCTAAGGTGAGCGACAAGATCGAAGTGGTTGAAAACCTGATGAAGATTGCCGATGTCATGCTGATTGGCGGCGGAATGGCTTACACCTTTCTGAAAGCGCAAGGACTGGAGATCGGCAAATCTCTGGTTGAACTCGACAAAGTCGGTTTAGCGACGAAGATCCTTGAGGATGCCAAGAAGAAAAAATTCAAGTTGCTCCTTCCCATCGATGAGGTCGTTGCGCCGGAATTCAAGGCTGATGCCCCCGCGACCACGGTATCGATTCTCGACACTCCGGCGGACCAGATGGGGCTCGACATCGGTCCCAAAACGGTTGCCGCGTACAAAGCCGAACTTGCCATGGCCAAAACCATTGTTTGGAACGGCCCTATGGGCGTGTTTGAAATGCCCGCATTTGCTCATGGGACTCTTGAAATTGCGAAGGCTGTCGCGGCCGCATCCGACGACGGAGCAGTCTCGATTGTCGGTGGCGGAGACTCCGTCGCTGCCATTCACCAATCGGGCCTCGCCAAGCACGTGTCGCACATTTCTACCGGCGGCGGAGCTTCTCTGGAATTTCTAGGTGGCAGGAAACTACCGGGCGTGGAGGCCCTTACCAACAAATGAGCACCTCAAAGCGTCGCCGCGTCATCGCAGGCAATTGGAAAATGTATAAGACTCAGGCGGACACCTGCGCCTTTTTCTCGGCTTTTGCGCCGCTGGTGGCTGGCGTCAGCGACTGCGACATTGTGATTGCGCCGCCATTTACTAATATTCCAGTGGCGATTGAAGGCGCAAAGGGCACCAAGATTGGCATCTCTGGCCAGGACGTTTATTGGGAAAAAGAGGGAGCGTTTACCGGGCAGATCTCGACTGTCATGCTGGTAGAAGCCGGTTGCCGATATTGCATCGTTGGCCATTCCGAACGCCGCCAGTTTTTCGGGGACACCAACGAAACGGTCTTCAAGAAGGCCAAAGCCGCCCTTGCTGCCGGGCTGACACCCATCGCGTGTATCGGTGAAATGTTGGCCGATCGGGAAGCTGGGAACACAGAAAAAGTAATCGAAGCGCAGTTCAAAGGCAGTGTGGGTGCGTTGACCCCCGAGGAATTCTCCCGTATTCTAATAGCTTACGAACCGGTCTGGGCTATCGGCACGGGCCGTACAGCAACTCCGGAAATCGCAGCCGCAGTGCACAAGTTTGTGCGCCAGTGTGCCGCCACTCAGTTCTCCGCCTCAAGTGCTTCCGCTTTGCGGATTTTGTACGGCGGAAGCGTCAAGCCCGACAATATCAAGGGATTGATGGCTCAGGAAGAACTCGATGGCGCGCTGGTCGGCGGAGCGAGCTTGGATCCGAAGTCGTTCGCAAGTTTGGTGAAGGATTGGCCCCGCTGAGGCGAGGGAATTTGCCGATTCGGGAGATTAGACAGTCGGTTCACGCAATTTAACGTTTGAGGTGCTTGGAAATGCCATCTGGATTGAAATGGGCGATCTCGCTGATCGTAGGATTCGGGATCATAATTACCGGGTTTCGTTGGGCGGGGTGGCTCCTTACCTCGTTTTTCGTGCTGAATTGCCTGGTGCTGATTGTCGTTGTGCTTTTGCAGAGCGGCAAAGCGGCTGATTTGGCCGGTGCGTTCGGTGGTGCTGGAAGTCAAACGGCTTTTGGTCCGCGTGGGGCGGCATCTGTGCTTTCTCAGGCGACCACCTGGTGCGCCATCATGTTCATGGTTTGCGCTTTGGCGCTGGCAGTGCGCGTCGATCGCGCCGAAGGTGGAAGTTCGATCCTGCAGCAGTATTCGAAGCCAGCAACGAAGACAACGCCGGCACCAGTAACGCCGACTCCTGCCGCACCGCAGTCTTCCACGCCTCAGCAACCGGCACCCGTCGCGCCAACCAAGCCGTAATTCCTTGGAGTGCAGCAGCCCACTTGCTACTTTTCTGCAACTACTACCTTCCAAATTACTTAAAGCTGTCCGCTAAGGATGCGAGCGAAGACGTCGGAGTCGACGTTTCCGCCTGTGGCGATGACTGCTACGCGCTTTCCACTTAATTCGTGAACTTCTTTCAACGCGGCGGACAAGCTAGCTGCGCCGGCTCCTTCGACAACGTTGTGTGTGTCGGTAAAGAAGATACGCATAGCACTGGCAACTTCTGTGTCGGTGACGCGGATGATGTGATCGACATTGTCCAGCATGACCTGCAGCGCAGATTCGTTTCCCCGGCGGCAGGACAGGCCATCCGCAAGGACTGCTTGCGCGGGCGATTCGACGATTTGTCGTTGGGCAAGTGACAAGGCATACGTTGGCGCGTGATCGGAAACTACGCCAACCAGCTTTGTGTGCAATCCCAGCCCATTGCGTACCGCCGCGGCGGAACAAATTCCCGAACCCATGCCAACCGGCACGTAGGCCACATCAATTTCGGGCACTGCGATGAACAGTTCAAGCCAGTAAGTGGCTACGCCCAGCAGAATATCGCGGTGGTAGGGCGGCACCAGGTGATAGCCCGATACGGCAGCCAATTTATGGGCATGCTCCAAGGAGGACTGAAAGTCCTCACCGTATTCAACGAGCCTCGCTCCTTGCGCGCGCATGGCTGCGTTTTTGCTGGCGCTGTTGCCGTGCGGGACGACGATCACGCAATCCAATTTTTTTCGCTGCGCTGCGAGCGCTACCGACTGGCCGTGATTCCCGCGGGTGGCAGCAATCAGTCCGTGTGTGTTGGGTTCGCGCTTGAGTAACTCTTCGGCGTAGACGATGGCGGTGCGCGCCTTGAAGGCGCCGATGGGTGTGTGGTTCTCGTGTTTCACCCAGACCTCTGTGCCGAGGCGCTGGCAGAGCAGCGGCCAGCGGTATTGCGGGGTGGGCTGCATCAGGCGGTAGACCGACTCGGCTGCTGCGCGCACTTCGTCAATCGTTGGCAGCGCAACCGAAGTTTGAGCCGTAGTCATCGACGCACCTCCTCAATCGAATATACCTGATTGGACATGAGGATCATTGTGAAGGCGAGCAAGCTGAACGTTAGCTCCACATTGGCCTGCAGGTGGGTTGTACCAGCTTGGTGAGGCTGGTCATTTTATTTCTCACTCTAGTGATTGCGTTGATTTTACTGGAAAGGAATGGTGCGGCCGAGTGGATTCGAACCACCACGGTATTGCTACCGCCAGCCCCTCAAGCTGGTGCGTCTGCCAGTTCCGCCACGACCGCGTTTCAGAACCTAATAAGTATAGACGAGAAGAAGCATGATTGCGAGCTATTGAGCGAGTGTGGTGCGAGCAATTGGTTTAGGAAAAGTGCGCCCTGCTCAACCTTTCGCCTTGCTCAGGGTAAAAAGGCGGCCGCAACAAATCCAATTACAAAAACAACACCGCTATTTATTTTCAGCCAGACGCTTCTCCCATGCTTCTTGCTCGGGTTTGCCCCAATGCATCACGGCAATGTGGAAGCCATCGGGGTCAGCAAAGTCTAACTCACCGCTGGGCATGTATTCGGGGTGAACGATCGGCGGAACTTTAACGCCGTTGGCCAATAGCTGCTCACGGAAACCGACCAGGTCCGGGGTATACATGCAGAGCATGATCCCTTGAGCGTGCGGATCGATGGGTTTTTCTGCGCGGACAAACATCACGGCGCCGCCATCAACGTGGAGGCGTGCCCACCCCAGTGGTTTGCCGCGATCGGTATCGATGGTCACGAATCCCAGGAGTTCATAAAAGCGAATCGAGGTCTCAATATCGGCTACGTGCATCAACGGTGTGGAATAGCTGTCTTAATGCTCATGGTCTCCCCTCAAAGATCGCGAATATAAAGCGAGAGGCTCTTAAGCCGTGCCCACAAATCCAAATCCCAGAAAATGCAGAGTCCGTTTCTAGCACAGAGCCACGCAAGAGGTAAACAAGGTGAAAGTAGACCACCTTCATCCCGCCGCTATCTGCTGGTATCATTTCTATATGGCTCAGGAATTTTCCGAAGCTGAAATCCGCGTGCTTGGCTGCCTGATCGAAAAAGAAATCACCACGCCGGAATATTATCCGCTTTCGCTGAACGCGTTAATGAACGCGTGCAATCAAAAGTCGAATCGCGAGCCTGTCCTGTCGCTCGACGAAGCGGCGGTTCGGCAGGCCATTCGCAGTTTGTCCGAACAAGCTTTGGTGCGGAGTGCCAGCAGCGATTCTCGCGTTGCCAAATTCGAGCATCGCCTCAGCGAACTTTACAATTTTCACCGCCACGAAATTGCCGTGCTGTGCGTGCTTCTTCTCCGGGGGCCACAAACCCCCGGCGAACTCCGCACTCGCACAGAGCGTATGTACGAATTTGAGGATCTTGAGGCAGTGCATTCTGCTTTGAATCATCTGATGCGCCGCGAGCCACCGCTGGTGAAAATTCTGCCACGCCAGCCGGGCACCAAGGAATCCCGGTACATGCATTTGTTTGCGGGCGAGGAAGCGGCGGCAAATCATGACGAAGTGGAAATTCCAGCGAGTTCGGTCGCACCAGCGTTGGATTCTGCCGCAGCCGAACGGATTACCCAGCTTGAAGTGGAAGTGGATGCACTGCGGAGGGAACTGGAAACGCTTCGCGAACAATTCGCCAGTTTTCAAAAGCAATTTCAGTAGTGGTTCGCGGACCGCTCGCTATCGACATTACAAAGTACCTCAGCTTGAGATGCTTTAGCGCAAAAGGGCGACGCGCTATAGCATGACAATATTTTGAAATTGCCTTAATGTTATTTTCGAAAGACTGCACGCACTACAGCGGATCTGCCCGAGTGCATTTTTCCTTCCGCCAAGTCTGCTTCCATTTCTGTGAGTTCGATCACTTCGGCGGATGCAAAATCACGGCGGAGAATTTCTTCGGTATAGAGCAACTCCACTTGTTTGGGACCACCCGACGAAAACTTCAATTGTGCGGGATTGAATGCTTCAAAAATGATAATTCCGCCCCGCTTCAGGGCTTGAAACATGCGCGTATGAATTCCGGGTCGCTGATCCGGAGGCAAATGCAAATAAATAGAGGCCACGGCGTCGAATTCTCCTTTTGGCCATTCCCATTTATTCAGGTCGCTCAACAGAATACTTGCGTTGATTCCATTTTCTTTTGCTGCCTTGCGTGCTCGTTCCACTCCTACGGCCGACACGTCTACCGTGGTGACATCGAATCCTTGCTTGGCTAGCCACAAACCGTTTCTGCCGTAGCCATCGGCCGGCACCAGGATTTTCGCACCAGCGTTCAGTCGCTTCTTGGCTTGGTCTCGAAGGTAGGTATTTGGTTCGTGACCGTAGACTGGTTCGGGTTGAGCAAATCGTTCGTTCCACATTGCGGCGGGATTTGGCCTATCTGTCATCATGGAATCCTCTGGCCGGATTGTAGAGAGAATCGACGGCCGATAAATATGGTATCGCAGAAAACGGCGGCTCATCAGCGCGGTTGAGTTATTCCGCCTCCCTTGCATTTTCCTCTACAGCCGCTAATATACGAATTGGTTCAGGGTGCCGCTTGGGGCGGAACTACCTCTAAAATGGCCACTTACGACGAAGGAGCCAACCCGTCTGCTCACGCCCAAAGGGGTTTTCTCTCCCGATACGTTTTCTCTACCCATCATAAAACCATCGGGTTGCAATATCTTTGGTTGGCGCTTGCCAGCGTTTTTGTGGGCATGATTCTTTCGACCCTGCTGCGTATCCACGCGTCTTGGCCGACTACCGCGATTCCATTTCTGAGCGATATCGAAGCTACCCCCGAGCGCTTTGCCGCAGTCCGCCTTTTGCACGGGTCGTTGATGGTGTTCTATGTGCTTACCGCTGCTCCGCAACTTGGCTTTGGGAATTATCTTTTGCCGCTGCAGATCGGCGCCCGGGAAATGGCTTTTCCGTCGCTCAATCGATTTTCTTTTTGGATAGCTTTTGCGTCTTTACTGGGAATGACTGGTTCGTTTTTTCTTACCCTGAATTCCGGGATTGATCTGTGGCTCATCAGCGCTTCCATTTTTTCATTTGCGGCCTTGCTCAGTGCAATTAATTTTGTCACTACCACGATCGACCTTCGGACCGAAGGGATGACTCTGCCGCGAATGCCGATAACCGTGTGGGCTTGGTTCATCAACGCGATCCTCAGCATGCTGATTTTCAGTGTGTTGCTAGCGGGGAGTGCCAGTGTGCTTTCCGATCGTCTCCTCGGTTCAAATTTCTTTTCTACCGTTTCTTTTCTGGCGCATCAACCACAAAATCTGGTGCGACAGGGAAGCCTGCCGATTCTGTGGCAGCGGCTGTTCTGGTATTTTGCCCAGGCCGAAGTTTATGTGGCTATGCTGCCTTGCTTTGGCTTCACAACCCACCTGATTGCCACGTTTTCGCGCAAGCCGGTCTGGAAAGAGAGAATGGTGGTTCTTGCCCTTTGCGGTGTCGGTGTGG
>DASXIT010000038.1:0-5401 GCA_036497825.1 Candidatus Acidiferrum sp. | reverse complement strand
CACCGGGGTCAGATCGCAGCTCAGCTCGCAACATTCGGGAATGATACCGACAAGCAAAACTTCCTGCGGGCAAATGCCGCTCAACTCTGCAAACAAGAGAGCTTCTACCAATGCGGGATCGTGTGGACTGATCCTGGGCTGGATGCGAATCTGCACCAACTGATCCTTGTGATACAGCTTCACGTCTCCAGGCTGTCCAGCGGCGCGCACCGCATCGATTAAAATGACCGCGTCATAGTCCGAGAAAAAGGAAGTGATACCAAGTCCGGGCGTGCCCAGGTCATCGAGTACGACGTTTGCAGGAAATATATAGCGGGATTCCAGAGTCTTCAGGATGAACGGTCCGATACCGTCATCCCCCATCAGGACGTTGCCAACGCTTAAGATTCCGATGCGCTTTGCCTGCATCACAAAGTTTTTCCTTCTTTACTCCTGAGGAATTCGCCGAAGGTCACATCTTCGATGGCAATGTGCGTGAGCAGCCATTCGCGCAATTGTTGAACCAACTGAAAGCCGATTTTGGCTTCTCCGCTATTTACGGTGCTGCGAATTTCACGGACTTTCTTCATCAGGCGGGTGTGCTCTTCGAGGTGTGGCTCATACCCGGGATATCCATGAAGGCGCATAACCAGTTGTTCGGAAAGAAAATGCATATCAGAAAACTCAACGAACTGGTCCAGGATGTAATTCGCCGGAGAAAGACCGTCCACTTCCTGCAGCGCGTGTGATAGCGAATCGAGAAGTTGCATCTGAACATCATGTTCGGAGTCAATCGTCTTTTCCCCGGTGCGTACGGGAACGGTTTGTGCCGCTTCGTTCATAGTTATCGCTCCTTTCAGGAAACACTGATGATTTCCTTGCCCACTGGATCAAAGGTGTGAATCGCGCATGCCAGGCAAGGATCGAAGGAATGGACAGTGCGGAGAACTTCCAGTGGCTTCTGCGCGTCAGCCACGGGATTGCCGATTAATGAGGCTTCATACGGGCCATGGGTTCCATTTTCGTCGCGAGGCCCGGCATTCCATGTAGTGGGAACGACCGCCTGGTAGTTGGCGATCTGCCCCTCTTTAATCACAACCCAGTGCGACAGTGTGCCGCGGGGTGCTTCGTGGAATCCAACGCCGTGCAATTCATTATCGCCAAACTGTGGCTTGACGAAGATTTTCACGTCGCCGGAAGCGATGTTCTTCACCAGCATTTCCCAATGCTTGTTTGCCAGATCGGAGAGCATGGCGGCGCGAATGGCGCGCGCGGCGATACGTCCTAGCGTAGATTGCAGCATGACCGGAGTTACCGGTTTCTTTGTGAGTGCGGAAACGTTCTTGATTGCTTCGCTAGCCCACTTCACGGTCAGGGGGTGGCCCTGCGCAAAGCCAACCAAGACTTGCGATAGCGGTCCGACTTGCATGGGCTTGCCTTCAAAGCGTGGAGACTTCACCCAAGTATATTTGCCATCATCTTTGAAACCGGTGAAACGAGGATTGGTCTCGCCCTTCCAGGGATGAAGTGTCTTTTCGCCTTCGTACCAGGAGTGCGAAACGTTTTCGGTTACTCCGTTCAGCAATCGCGAGTCCGTGTGATTTTTTATTGCGTAAACGCCATCGAGCTTACCATCGAAAATGATGCCTCCGGGCAAATCGAATTGCGTCATGGCGCTATCCAACGGAAGATCTGGGACCGCAAGATAATTCGTGACACCGGCTCCATAGTTGAACCAATCGGGGTACATCGCGGCGACAGCGCAGGCATCAACAAAGTAAACTTTGCGAACGAATTCGTTCAGCTCATCGAACAGATCCTTGATCATGAATAGTTTGTCCATGTTCAAGGTGGCCTGGTTATCGAGATTGATTGCGTTGGCCACGCCGCCGACCGCGAGGTTTTGAATGTTCGGTGTCTTGCTGCCAAGAATGGCCACGATCTGATTGGCGCGGCGCTGGTATTCGAGAGCCTGCAGATAGTGCGCGACGGCGAGAAGATTTACTTCTGGCGAAAGGTGCATCGCGGGGTGGCCCCAATAGCCGTTAGCGAAAATGCCCAGTTGGCCGTTGGCAACGAAAGCCTTCACGCGATCTTGCACTTGCTTGAAATCCTGATAGCTATTGCGGTTCCAATTGGAAAGGCTATTAGCCAGAGCGGCTGTCTTGGCGGGATCGGCCGACAGAGCGGAAACTACATCGACCCAGTCGAGTGCGCAGAGGTGATAGAAGTGAACGATATGATCTTGCAGGGCGTGAGCAATGAGAATCAGATTGCGGATGTATTGCGCGTTCGGGGGCACTCGAATGCCAGCCGCATTTTCCACCGCGCGGACGGAAGCGATCGCATGAACGGTGGTGCAGACACCGCAGAAACGCTGGGTGAAGAGCCACGCTTCACGGGGATCGCGACCAGTCAGAATCGTTTCTATGCCGCGGAACATTGTGCCAGAGGCCCAGGAATCGTTCACCTTGCCATCGTCAATATTCACATCGATGCGCAGGTGCCCCTCGATTCGCGTTATTGGATCAATCGTGATGCGATTGCTCATGAACTCTCCCCCACTACAAGGTGTCAAATGGCGGCATAGCCGCCTCTGCAGCGATCTTTCCGGCAGAGGCCGGAAGGATCGAGAACTTCTTTACGGCATATAAAAATATGGCGACAGCAAGTGAAGTGAACCCAATGCTCATCAGAATTTCTGTGACGGAGGGGAAATATCGATAATCGCCAAGTGGATTGAAGGCAATCGTGGTTGGCGTGAAACGATAAAGCAAACCGCCGAGTGTGAGTAAGAACGTCATACGGAACAGCGATCTTGGATTCTGGCGAACGGCAGCGCTGCGCAAGGCAATGGCTGGAATCAGCAGCAGGATTGTTTCAACCAGAAAGCAAATGCTGTAACGATCAAAGGTGAAAACTTGTGCAAGCACTCCGCGATAGAGGAGATCCGCGAATTGAATCACCAGCCAGATAAGCGCAGTCCAGGACATGATGCTGGCAAGCTTGCCGAAAATCACGAAATCGCGGCCGAGGTTCCAGACATAGCTGCTCAACATCAGAACCAGCAGCACGCAGGCAAATCCTAGAATGTAGGCCATCAAGAGGTAAAGAAGCGGAAGACGAGGCGTTTGCCAAAGAGTGTTCACACGATTGCCGGCCAGATACATCAATGAACCGAGTGAAGATTGATGCATCGAGGGTAGAATGAACGCCAGGGCGATGCCGAACGGAAATGTTTTTTGCATGAAGTGGAAGAACTTCAAAGCCAGTGCACTTTTTTTCGGGTCACTGCCACGATAGATACGCTCGAGAAATGGCGGCATATTTTCCATGTCGAGCGCCAGAATTGCGTACGCGGTCATGCAGACAGCCACTTCCAGCAGCACCGAATGCATATTCCAGTTCCGGGGATCGTTCATGCGGATGAAATTCCACGGGCGGCCAACGTCAAATCCCAAGGCCAACATGCCGGTCCCATAGCCGAGCAGACTCGTGAGTACAGCCGTGCGAAGAATGGGGTGAAACTTTCGTTCGTTAAATATCCAAGCAAGTACGGCAACGGCATAGCCACCCGAACCTAGAGCTGTGAGTGCTGTAACATTCCAGTTTTTGAATAACCCCCAGGAATATCCGTCATTCAAGTTGGTGACGTAACCGAGCCCGGTGAATTCGCGAAATATCCCGAGAAGTAGCGCAAGTGAAGCGAGCCCGGCAAACAGGTAGAACGGTTTCGTGAGCAGAGGCTCTTTTAACCGGATGCATTTTTGCCAAGTGGCCGTCATGCGTGGTTCTCCTCGGAATGGGATTCAGGTTGTTTCTCTTTTTCAACGTGCTCGAGATGGTCTTTCCAGCGGTTACGCATGATCGCGACGATTCCCCCGTAAGCAACAATAGGAGTGAGAAATCCGCGATAAATGAAGTTGGTGGAGCGGCGAACCTGCGAAGGTGCCGATTCGTTGCCAAGCTTTGGCAATCCGAGCTTCGAGAAGTCGACGTGAGAGAGAATCAGGCACTGAGTGCCGCCGGCTTCCTTTTCTCCGTACACGCGATCTTGAAAATAAAAGCCGGGCCGTTCAGAGATGCGGCGATGCGCTTCTGCAAGAAGCTCCGTACGCTTGCCATAGATTACGGCGTGTGTCGGGCAAACCCTGGTGCAGGCGGGCTGCGTGGCCGTAGTACCCACAGTGTGGCGGCAGAGTTCGCACTTTACGATTTTGGGATTTACCGCGTGCCATTCGAACTTGGGAATGTTGAACGGGCAAGCGATCTGGCAATAACGGCAACCAATGCAAAGTGACGATTTCCAGCCGACCACCCCAAGCGGTTCCTTATGCAGAGCCTGCATCGGGCAGCCGCTGACGCATGCCGGATCGACACAATGCATGCACTGTTGCTTAATGAAGGAACGTTCCTGTCCATCAGGAGAGGCGTAGAGCTTAATGAGATTCTTGGTATTCGAGTTCAGCGCGTAGGGCTGGTGATACAAGCCTCCCGTAGCGCCAGTGTCTGGTTTAAGTCCATTTTCATCCTGGCATGCGGGCATGCAGGCGCGGCATCCGATGCATTTCGTGGCGTCGTACATCAACCCCACGGCATCGGGGAGAGGCGGAATCGTCTCGGATTCCGATGCCCGAGCGGGCGAAGCGACACCAGTGGAAGCAATGGCGGCCACTGCGGAGCCGCCAAACAGCGCCTTGATTACATCTCTGCGGTTTACGTCCATGGCTCGGTCACTCCTTGCCCGACGTTCCGGTCTGATCCTGTTTTGGTGGTTCTTCGGGCGGCCGGTCTGCTGCCTTTGAACCAAACTGCTTGGAGGCCATCCAGCCAGCGCCAACCAATGCGCCCCCAATCAGGCCGCCAATTCCTGTGGCAATTGGACTGATCGAGCCTTGCGGAGCCGCGATAGGAGCGTAAGTGGCTGGTGGCGTTGGACGAACAATTTCTGCGGGCTTGAGCATCGGCATGCGAAAAGCTACGGCCTGTTCCGTGCAGCCAAAGCACGGGTGACCCAGACCAATTGGCCAGGCATCGACAACTTCACAGAATTGCAGGACGGAGCAACTTGCATGGGTCGCCGGACCTTTGCAGCCCAGTTTGTAGAGGCAGTAGCCCAGCCGATGGCCTTCGTCACCATATTCTTCCGCGAAGCGGCCTGCGTCGAAATGAGCGCGACGTGGGCAATGTTCGTGAATCACACGACCATAGGCAAACTTGGGGCGGCCAAGTTCGTCGAGTTCTGGCAACTTGCCGAGCGCTACATACTGCAGCAAAGTGCCGAGCAAGATATACGGATTCGCCGGACAGCCTGGAAGGGTAACCACCGTCTTCCCTTCCAGCAGCTGACCGACGCCTGACGCGCCTGTCGGATTCGGATCCGCCGAGGGCACCCCACCCCAGGAGGCACACGAACCGAGGG
>DASXIT010000037.1:0-3455 GCA_036497825.1 Candidatus Acidiferrum sp. | reverse complement strand
AGAGTGTGCAAAGAATTGGAGTACCGAAAGTCATAGGACTAGCTATTTGACGTGCGTATTCAGGTTTCGAAGCTGAATGTTGACAATGGGTTACGAGAGGAATCCGATTGATTCGGGGAGGAAAGTCCGAGGCTAGGTTGGCTTAGAAGTTTCTCTGACAATTTCGCCGCTTCCGTGATGCCTTGGCAGGAGTTTACTTTTCCGAAAAAGTACCATTGACCGGAGGCTGCGGCGGTACTATTTTTATGAGTGCCCCAAGCCCACGGACGAAATCTACCACGCAGTGAGGTTCGCCGTGGCGATGAACACTTTAAAGAAGCCTTTGGATAGTTTGGAAGATCGTTGGGCGCGAATGCGTACCCACAAGCGCGTGATTTCGCGCGTGAAATTTCTGGTCGAGTGGGATGAAAACGCCCAGAAGCAGCACGCCAACGCGGTTACCGTGGACGTCAGCCACTCGGGCTGCATGGCCATCGTGGGAGCGCCGTTGCCGCTGCACAAGCAGGTTCGCCTGATCCATCCGGTGACTGGCCGCAAGGCCGAGGCCCAGGTGGTGTGGCGCGACCACGAAGCCTGGGACACCGGCTTCGAGCTGGAAAAGCCGGATGCCTCATTCTGGGGCGTCTCTTTTTAGAGCTTGCTGCTGATAAAAAACCAAAGCTAGATAGGGTCGAATTCGTTGTGTACGATCATTGCTTCGGCGATGCGCCGTGCTTCGCGCAGCGTTTCCGGTGTGCCTCGCTCGCCGCGTGGGGTGTCTATGAGAAGTTTCTGCAGCTCTTCATCAAATAAGCGAGTGACGAATTCGGGAGTGTGAGCGACTGGCTCGCCGGAGCCGCTTTCACTTTCTGCGATCGCTGATTCCCGCCAATGTTTCATTCTCTGCGAAATCATCAAGCGATAGATGCGATCGGTGGCCAGATCTTCCATGTAGCCGTCGAGCAGGCTTGCGCCTTTGCCATTCAAAACGCCGTTGCGATAGCGAATCACCGTGCGGATGGCGGCACGAGTTCCGGTTGCCGTTCTCTTTCCGACTCCGGTTGGTGCGGGACGAAGATCGGGATAGCGTTCCGCGTTCGCGGGCCTCTTGCTTAATTGATTGGGCTCGGGGAATTGATTCATGGCGATGGTGTTCTGGTCCGGATGGCCAGTCCAGGCGCCATCCATGAAGCACAGAGCTTCATTCTTTTTGTCTTTTTCGAGTACCGAGAGCGCGCGGGCGTTGAGCTCCGCGTCTTCGCGGCTGGGATAGAGCGCGGTCATGCCGCCGATAGCCAGCGCGCCGCGCTTGTGGCAAATCTCCGGCAACAGTGTGCGCAAATTCTGGAAGAAGGCAACATCGTGGGGAATGGTGTTGCGATCGGGGAGCACCCAGCGCGGATCGTCCAGATTGAAATGAATGAGGCTGGCCATATAATCCCAACGGCCGAGATTGAGTCCAAAGATGTGATCGCGAAGATTGTAGAGGAATTCTTCCATCTGGTAAGCCAGAGGATGAGATTCCACCAGAGCCATGCACTTGATGTAATCCCCGGGCCAGCCGCGCAGTTCGGCAAGCTTTTGGAACAGATCGCGCCAGAAGAGAGCTTCGTCCGCGGATTCGGATTTCGGAATGTAGAACGCCAGCGGATGCTTCAGTTCTTCGCGTTTTACTGCGAACACAATTCGTGCGACATCGAAAATGGAAGCAGAACAGATTTCATTCGGTAAAACACCCGCCTGATGGAGATGGAGACCGCGGGCGCGAATCCAGACGACGGTTTTGCTGGGCTGAATGGCGGCCTGAATGTTGCGCTTCTTGTCGAAATAGGTGAGCGTGCCACGCAGCGCGTGCAAAACATTTTCCACGCCAAGTTTTTGATGCTCCCAATCGTTTACGGTCGAATCTTCCAAATCCAGCATGACTCCTGGAGCGCCGGAATTGAGCATTTTCACGACGAGTTCGGCGTCGTCGGCTGGCCCGGTCATCTGATTGCGCTGATCCCGGCACCAATCGGGAAGCTCAATGCGCCACTCTTCGCGATTCATTGCGCTGGCGGGCAGATGCGTTGGTTTGTGTCCTTCCAGAGACGCTTGCAGCGCGTTGCGCCGAGCCGCGAGCAAGGCGCTATGGCGATCTTTGAAGGCGCGGTGCAGTGGCAAGAGAAATTCCGCGAAGCCCGCGGGGAGATCGCTATGCGCCGCGCCTTGCGGTGTGCTATTGATGCGGAATCCGAAGCCTTGCGGTTGCGTGGTTGAAGCCATGGGGTTCACCTGCGCCCCATTTTACGCCGGAAAAGTTTTCCGGTGGCTGGCGAAAAAAAAGAGTGGAGGAGTTGAGCTCCTCCACTCTGACGAACCGTCGCGAAGCGCGCGGAGGGTTAGAAGCTATATCGCGCGTAGAATTTGATGGACCGGCCTCCAACACTGGTGACGCTCTTGTTAAGGAAGTTCGCATTAATAATGTCACCGCTCACGCTGGGGACACCGTCTTCGCCGCCGCCCAGGTTAGGGTGATTGAAGGGATTGAACGCTTCCATTCTGAGCAGGAAGGCCTGCCGTTCGTGAATCTTGAATTCCCGTTGAATGGACATGGCCCAGTCTTCGCGTCCGGGGTTATAGAAAGTATTTCTGCCGATATTGCCATTGGTTCCGACGATCGCGAGGTAATGGAAATCGCTGGCTTTCGCCGTGAAATTACCAGTAACTGGATCAAGTCCAAAGGAAGAGTTGAAATCCACGAAATGGACACCGTCAACGCTGAATCCGACGCCAGTATCGCAGGTGCTGTTGGCATCGCGACAGGCAGCGGTGTAATTGATCGGCACGGTTGGATTCCCCAATGTGGGGCGGTCGTTGAAGCCGGAAAGGTCTCCGTTCTGGTCGAATCCGCCGAAGCTGATGGTTTCCGGTGCGCCGCTTTCAAAGGCCGCTGTGCCCGAAACCTGCCAGCCATTGGTTACCACGTTCATAGCGCGCATCGCCCCGGAATCCCCGTGGGTGCCGGGAATCTGGTACACCCAGGTGAAAACCGCGCGATGCTGGCGATCGAAGGCCGAAGGGCCACGGTCGCCGCGGAAGGAGAACTGATCCTGAGCGCGAGTGCTGCCGCCGGAGGTTACGAAAACCTCGGAGCCGTTGTCGATGGAGCGGCCGAAAGTGTATCCAGCGCGGAAAAGGAAACCGTGACGGAAGGCGCGTTCCAGCTTGGCCTGCAGCGCATGATAGTTGGAGTCCCCGTTGTTGGTGCGCGCGAAAATTCCGCCACGGTCTGGATTGAGGCGTACGCCATCAACGCCGGGATTCAGTTCATGATTCAAATAAAGATGTTCGCCGCGGGTTCCCACATAGGCAACGGTAGCAATCCAGCCCCCCGATAGTTCGCGTTCAACGTTGGCGTTCCATTGCAGAGTTTCCGGACTGCGGAGTCGAGAGTCAACCGTGGTAACGCTGTCGAGCGGAGACAGTTCAGGAGT
>DASXIT010000036.1:0-19220 GCA_036497825.1 Candidatus Acidiferrum sp. | reverse complement strand
AAATGTCTTTCTTGCGGTTTACGTCCTCGCCTTTACAGGTGGTTGAACCAAACAACTCCAGGCGGTCCAGTCTGGAATCACTTCTGGCAAGATTGATACCTCGGATACAGAAGTTTTCGGAGTAAGCATCGATTCCCCCGCAGCCAACGCCGCTTTCGCCAAACAGATCGGTGTCAAATTCCCTCTCTTAAGCGACATGAACAAGAAAATGCTGACGGCCTACGGCATTCTCAAAGGCTACGACCAGCAGAACCAGACCTATGAATGGGCGCAACGCGCCAACATCGTGATTGACAAGAACGGCGTCATTCAACACATCGAAGAAGGCGACAGCGCCGTCGATCCGAATAATGCCCTGACCATGTGCACCAAACTGCACAACAAATCGGAAGCAAAATAACTTTCTTCGCGGCTTTGTTAACGGGCGAAATATCCAGTCTTCGTCCGAATCTTCACGCCGTCCTGTTTCGGCTTGATCACAATCTTCCGGAACGATGCATCCTTGTTCTTGTTCGCCGGGTAATATCCCACCTCATACGACGTTCGCAACTCCTCCGCAATCTCCCGAAAATATTCGTGTGGATCGGTTTCCCGCGCATCTAGGTGCATTCCTCCCGTTTCTTTCGCAATCCGATCCATCACGCTGATTCCATACTTATTTCTCGAGGTCAGCTTCCCGTGCTTCTCTTCCGTATAACGAATCGCGTAGAACACCACGTTCGCTGCCTGCGCCGTTTCCACCGTCTGCATCATGTTATGCGAACTCGAATTATCTTCTCCGTCGCTGAACATCAGAATCGCCTGCCGCCCGCCTGCCTGCGAGAGCTTATCCGTCACGCTATAGAAGATCGAATCGTAGAACGCGGTCCCATCTTCTCGCGTTTCATCTGCCGCCAACTCCGGAAAGTGCTTTTTCCCCTTATCGAACAGCCGGTAATTCTCAATAATCTCTTCCGCCGAATTCGTATAGTCCGCTACCACTCGGAGATGATTTCCAAAACAAATCAGAAACACCCGGTCCCTTGGCCCCAGCACTTCCTTCAAAAACACTTCCAAATCCCTTTCATGCTGTTTTCCAAAGTGATCCTGGCTCCCGCTCACATCCACAATCAATGCCAGCGTCAACGGCACATCCATGCTCTTCGCAAAAAACTCGATCTTCTGCGGCACTCCATCCTCAGACAATTCCACATCATCCTTTGTCAGGCCATTCACCAGCGCTCCATGAGAATCCCTCGCCGTAAACGCTACATTCACCAAATTCACATCCACCCGTATCGGCTGCTGCCCCCAACTCCCCGCAGCCATCGTCCCACCCATTCCCAACGCCATCACCGCAATCGCGATCACTCTACGCATCCACACCACCCCTCGCATGCATAATGAACGCACTCCACCTGCTCTTTGTTCCAGTAACTCGTATTTTTCTTGGGTGTGCTCCACTCACCGCCTCTGCGTGTAGGCCTTGGGTTCAATCTGACGTGTCCCACTCTCGTTTACCCTAAGTCTCGAAGGAGTGATTAGAAACCCTTGTTGTGATGATGACTGCTGTGGATGAGTGGAAAAGCCCTCGGAACAAATGTCTGGTCGTTCGTAACGGATGGTAGTCTTTCTTGCCCACTCTTCTCTGTGAACTCTGCGCCTCTGCGTTAAATTCCTTGGTTTTTTGTTTACTTAAAACGTAAAACTGACCACTGAAAACTGTACCCCTCAATTCGCCACCGTCAAATCCACGTCCGTAGCCAACCCAATCCGCGATCCCGCCAACGGCGCCTGATCGATCACCGTCCCATGCGGCCATTGCGAAGCATCCACATAATGAATTTTCGTCCTCAAGTGTGCCTGATCCATCCGCCGTTGCACTTCCATCTCGTTCAACCCGATCAAATAGGGCATCACATACGAAATTTCTCGCGGCACTCCCGCTACCAAGAAATCCACGCGCGGCGTTCCCGCGCCTTTACCCGGCTTCGGATTCTGAATCACCACCGTATCGGAAGGCTCATCAGACAGCACCACATTTGACACTTCTCCCACCTGCAGCCCCGAACGCAGCAACTGAATCCGCGAAACCCGCAGCGTATTTCCCTCCAGCGAAGGAATCTCCAATTGCCGCTGCCCTAGGCTCAGCACCACGTGCGCCTGTTGTGAAACCTTCATCAGCATTCCCGGTGGAGGCGTCTGCCTCACCACCTGGTTGATCGGCACATCGCTATACACCCGGTCTGCCACTCGCAGCAACAGTCCTTTGGACCGCAGTACCTGCGCCGCTTCTTCCACATTTTTTCCAACGAGGTTAGGCATTGTCGTTTCTCGCCCGTGAATCGCGATCCGCATTGCCGTGATCGCGCTTAAGAATGCCGCCGACGCCAATATAAATACCAGAAACGCCATCCGCGTCAGCCATTCCAATCGTTCTCGCAACGTCATACTTGCCAGTCTCAAACCTCAAGCATTCTGCGTCAATTCTTTTCTACCAAAACGTTTCTCACTATCACGAACTACTTCGTGGCACAGTCACTCTTGACTGTGCTCTTGGGTCCCTCCGTGGTTTTCTCGAGGTGCCCCACTCGCTGATTTTGCGTGTGGGACTTGGGGTTGCTTTTGGCTTTTCTTGTTAATGTAGGGACCGCCTTCTTGGTTGCCCCGTGAGGGGAGGCGGTCCGCCAACCGTCCGTCCTCCAGCCTACTTCTTCATCGCAGGCGCCGGATACTCTGGCAACTTTTCCTTCGTGGTATCTGCTCTCTTCACTTCCAACTCGTCAAACAGCAACGACGGTGCAATCACCGTCTGCCCAATTCCACCGGTTCGGTTGCTCACCAGAGGATCATCTCCCAGCGCGATCAGGTCATTTCGCAGCGCCCGAATGTCCAGCTCATTAAACACCGCGCCACGCACTAATTCTTCATGTCCATCGCTCACATACACGCGATACAGCAACCGCGGCGAATTTCCCGGCCCCAGCGTATCCACTCGGTACGCATAGGGCTTCGACTGCTCCCCAGCCATCTGCAGCGCTTTTTTCTTCAACTCCTCCGCCGACTCCGGCTCCGAGCTCTTCACAATCAGCGTCCCAATTGCCGGCTGCGGATTCGTCCCCGGCGACGACCGTCCGTGGCCATTCGAAGCAGGGAAGTCCCTTATCGGTTGCCGGTTCACCAGATAATTCTGCAGTACCCCGGCATCCACGATCGTCACTTCCTGCGCCTTCACTCCCTCGCTGTCCACCGCGTAATAACCTAGCAATCTCTTTCCTTGAAATTCTTTCAGCGTTGGATCATCCACCACTGTTACGAACTTCGGCAGCACTCGCGTTTTGTAGCTCGTTGCGAATGCTCCCGTCGTACGATTCGGCCTTCCTAGTGGCGGCTTCCGCCCCAATATATTTCCGCCAATCATTCCTGCTACCACATCGTCCGCGGCATCCGGCGTAAACAGCACTGGCCCTCGGTAAGACTCTTCCACGATCGGCGCCTTCCTCAGCGCTTCCAGCGTGTCCAGCATCTTGGTCGCTTCTTTTAACAATGCTTCGCGGTTTGGCAAATCACTTGGCAGTTCTTCCGTCCAGAACGGGTTCCTGCTCAACCGCATCCCGTCTTCCGCTTGCGTCGATCCATTCACCGACACCGTCGCGGTTGTCCTGCCATCCCGCAAGATGCTTCCTTCCGAATTCACCAGGTATTCATTCGTGGCGCTGAATCGTGCAGCGGCCGTCAACGACTGCACTTCAGGATATTTACGGTAAAGATTCGTCATCTCCTCCACCGTCTTCTTCCACGAACCTTCGTCTACTTTCAGCTTTACCGTCTCTCCCACCGCGCTGACCACCGGTGCACGTGCAAAATCGTCCACCGGATTCGGATCCGCGCTGAACTGCTTCAAACTCGATAGCTTTTCGGCGTAAGCATCGGCCGCTTCTTTATACGCTTCGTCCGTAAGCAGCCAGATTTGCCTGCGCAAGGCCACGCTGTCGTTATCCGTCGTCAAGATCGACGCGCTTCCCAGCCCCTGGTTATAGAAGCTGTCCTGCTTGTAATTTCCCAGTCGCACTACCACTCGCAACACTCGCACGTGCGTCCGCTGATCTTCGCGCAAAGCGCCAAACGCCGCTTCCGCGTTGTACTCCTCCACATCATGCACTCGGTATTCCAGGTAATACGGCCGCTGCACCTGATCCATCTTTAGCGTCGCCGTCGATCGATCCAGTTCTGTCAGCAATGCCTCCAGCAGCGGATCGCCTTTTGCCGCTTCGTGTGCCGCAGCTGTCGCATTTGGCGATGGGTTCGCATCACTTGCACTCGGATTGTTATCGCTTGCTGCTACCGGCCTCGTAAACCCAGCAAAAGCAATCAACCCAATGACCAACACAACTTTTTTCAGGAGATGAGTCATCTTCATGGCTTCACCGCCGCTTTTGCTATTGCGTCTTTGCCGTTGCCCGTTGTTGCCGTCTCAAATCCTGGGGGCGGCAATATCGGAGGCCGGTCGCGCCCATGCGCCTGTTTCTGCACTTCCATCTCGCTGAACAACATCGCAGGCGCCGCCGCCGACACTGGCACGCTCCCACTTTCCGCCCCGCACACTCCGTTGAACACGTGCTGTTTGTCGCCGGTAGTAATGATCCTCGTCAGCGCGGCCAATGGCGTTCCTACAATGTCCACTCCGCGTACCAATTCATCCGGCCTTCCATCCGCATACACTTTGTACACAATAACGGGCAGCACTTGAAAGGATTGTGGCAACGACCGCGTGGTCAACGTGAATCCCCCCTGAATGTCGTCGAAATAAAGTCCGTAAGGCTTTCCTTGTTTTTTCGCTTCTTCCCGCAGCTTTTCCTTCATTTCGGATTCGGGAATCGTCTGCATCGAAGACACAATCAAATTTCCTTGCCTACCCGTCGGCATCAATCCCGGTTGATTTCGTCCATGTCCGTTCGAAACGTCAAACCCTTTAATCGGCATCCGTGACATCAGGAAGCTCTCCAGAACCCCGTTCTTGATCACTTCCACTTTTTGCGCCGGCACTCCTTCGTTATCGTACTCATACGTTCCCGACAATTTCACTCCATCCAATTCCTTCAATGTCGGATCATCCGTCACGCTCAGGAAAGTTGGCAGAATTTCCTGTCCAACTTTCTTCGTGAATGTTTGTCCTTCATCTTCGTCCCGTTGCCGGTGGCCTTCCAACCGGTGTCCCAACACCTCATGGAAAAACACCGCGGCAGCTCTTCCGCTCAACATGGCTGGCCCGTCATAAGGCTCTGCAACCGGAGCCTTTCGCAGCGCTTCCAAATCCGTAGCCATCTTGTCGATCTTGCCCATCAACTCCGCTTCCTTGGGTAATCCCGCCGCCGTTGGCGCCTGAAACGTTTCTACGCGCAGCAGGTCCATTCCATCATCCGCGCGCGTCTGTGCTTCCATCACCAAGCGCGCCGAAGCTCCCGGCATGGCCAGCGAAGACCCGTCGCTCGTCACCATCCGCGAATTCGCCACCGAAACCTGCAGATACACCGTCGAATAATAAACGTTCGGATATTTTGAAAATCCCGCGGAAACCCGGCGAATCACGCCTTCCCACGCCGCCTTGTCAAACGGCGGTTGCGTCAGCTTTTCTCCCGCATGTACCTTTGGCACTTCTTTCGAAAAATCTGGGGACTTATCCTCTTCCTCCGCCCTGACCGCCGTTGTCGTCTTCACATTTAAGTAAGCAGGCGCCGCGCGCTTATACCCGCGATCTGTCAACTCCCACAACAGCCGCGCCGTTGCATCCGTGTCATCATCCAGCGGCAATGTTCCACTGATCATCCCGCTCGAGCGGCTTTGCCCGTGTGTATTGTCCAACTCCGGCGTTCCCACCCGCATCACCACGTCCACAGTCCGCCGCCTCATTGCTGAATCCGACAGCAATCCACCGTACGATCCAGCAATCACAATCACGTCCTGATCATTCACCGTGTAGCTCAAAAAGTAGGGAGCCGGGTCGCTCTTCGACAGATCCGTCTTTGCCCGGTTCAACTCGCTCTGCATCACCGCCAGTATCGGGTCCGCGGTCGTCGTGCTAACCTTGGTCGCCGGCTTCGCATCGCTTCCGATCGTTGCCATCGGCAAGCAGACCAATTGCCACGCAAGCACGCAACTCGCAATTCGTCGCCATACTTTTCCGTGTGCAGAAACTTCCGTCGATTCTTGAATCCAACTCTGGCTCTTCATTTATGTTTGGCTCCGATGCTACCTAACGATTTCGCTTGTAGGGGCGCAAAGGGCGAGTATGCCTGACCGTGGGATGCGGCGCAAATTAACGTTTTCCAAAGCGTTCCCTGGCCTGCAATCTCGCTCCATTTGCAAATTCTGCGGCGGACACTTGCTTGCGTCCTTCCAGTTTGACGTTAATTAGCTCCAATAGGCTGCTTTGCCAGCATACCACCCGCACTTTTCCTCCACCACTCAAAATCGTCCCTGGCTCGTCATCACGCAGCGCCGCATTATGTAGGGACGGCTTTCTGAAGCCGTCCGCCAATTCAGCGTCACCCTCATCCTTAGACACCGGCACGCCACTAAGGTGGCAAGTCTGGCTCCGGAACTGCGTATACGCATCCGGCCAAGGTTTAAACCCGCGCATCCGATTGTAAATCTGCCTCGCGCTCATCGACCAGTCGATCAATCCATCCTCACGCTTCAATATCAGCACTGTCGTAGCTTCCGCATGATTCTGTGCTCGCCCCACAATCGTCCCGGCGGCAATTCCGCGCAATGTCTCCACCATTAAGGGCCCGCCCGCATCCGCCAATCGCCCCATCAACTCGGGCGCCGTTTCGTCCGCTCCAATCGTCAATTCCTGTTGCAGCAGCATCTCCCCTGTATCCATTCCCGCATCAATCCGCATCGTAGTATTCCCGGTCTTCGTTTCTCCATTCACGATCGCCCAATTGATGGGCGCCGCCCCGCGATATTTTGGCAGCAGGGAAGCGTGCAAATTAATCCATCCATATTTTGGAATATCCAGCAACCGCGCCGGGATGATCTGTCCGTACGCGATGATCACAATTACATCCGGCGCCAACGCGCGCAGTTCCTGTTCTACTTCCGGCGCCCGAATCTTGGCTGGCTGGTGCACCGGAATTTTCGCCGCCAGCGCTACTTCCTTCACCGGAGTAAACGAAATCTCCTGTCCGCGTCCGCGCGGGCGGTCCGGCTGCGTATACACCGCCAGAATTTCAAATTCAGGTTGTTCCAGGAGTTGGTTCAAGGAGGGAACTGCAAACTTTGGCGTGCCGCAAAAAACGATTCGTAAGCGCTGCATTATCCATTCACCTGCGCAGGTGAATAATCTACCACTCGCCCTCTTTACGCAGCTTCTTGATTTTTCGCTTGATTAAATCGCGCTTCAGCATGCTCAGGTGCTGCAAAAACAACACCCCATTCAAATGATCGATCTCGTGGCAAAACGCCCGCGCCAGCAAGTTCTCTCCGCGAATCTCAAACGTTTCGCCCTTCGCATTTTGCGCCCGCACCGTCACAAATTGCGGCCGGATCACATATCCGCGGAATCCTGGAATCGACAGGCATCCTTCCTCTTCCCGCGCTTCGCCTTCCGCATGAATAATTTCCGGATTCACCAGCACGATCTTCGCTTCTGGGTTTTTCCCCGTCGTTACATCGACTACCGCCAGCCGGATGCTCTTCCCGACTTGCGGCGCTGCCAATCCAATTCCTTGAGCCGCATACATCGTCGCGAACATATCTTCCGCAAGCTCTTCCAACTCTGCGTCAAACTTCTTGACCACTGCCGCGGGCTTCTCCAATACTGGGTCGCCGTACTTCACGATTGTGTACAGTTTCCGCGCGACGGCAGTCTGCGGCACCGTAGCGGCGGTCGTCCCGGCCACCGGTGTCGCAGGTTCAGAAGTTGTCGATTTGTTTGCCATATCCCTCGAAATTCCGCCGCATCTCTGTCAAGGAGTCTCCTCCAAATTTTTGCAGAAAAGCATCCGCTAGCACAAGAGCAACCATTGCCTCTCCCGCTACGCCCCCGGCAGGCACCACGCACCAGTCCGACCGCTCATAAGCCGCCTGCACGGGTTCTTTTGTAACCATGTCTGCCGTTCCCAACGCCTTGCGCAAAGTCGATATCGGCTTCAGGAACCCACGAATGATCAGATCCTCGCCATTCGTGATCCCTCCTTCCAATCCTCCCGCACGATTTGTCGACCGCCGGAATTTCTTCGCACCCTTGTCATAAGAAATTTCGTCCTGCACTTCGCTCCCGTACGATCCCGCCGCCAGTATCCCCGAACCAATTTCCACGGCTTTTACCGCTTGCACGCTCATCAACGCCTGCGCCAATTTTCCATCCAGCTTTTCATCCCATTGTGCGTGCGAGCCTAATCCCACCGGCACATTGTGCACCACAATCTCAAACACGCCGCCAACCGTGTCGCCAGCCTTCAGCGCTGCATCCACTTCCGCCTTCATTTTTTCTTGCAGTGCTGCATCCACGCATCGCAGCGGCGAATCCAAATCTCCGCATACCGCCTCTATCTCTCCCCATTTCGCCGCGCGTTCCAGCCGCACATGCCCCACCTGCATCGTGTGGCTGGCAATCTCCGTCTCGAATTCCTTCAACAGCAATTTTGCAAACGCACCCGCCGCGACCCGAGCCGCTGTTTCCCGTGCAGACGCTCTTTCCAGCACATACCGCGCATCATGAAAATTAAATTTTTGCGACCCCGCCAAATCCGCATGCCCAGGCCGTGGCGCAACCAACTTCCGCGAACTCGCCTCCGGTGCATCCGAAGCCTCCACCGGCAATATTTTTTCCCAGTTCGCCCAATCTCGATTCACGATCCGCAAAGCAATCGGCGCCCCGATCGTCTGCCCGTGATGCACTCCTGCAAAAATTTCCGCCTTATCCTTTTCTATCTTTTGCCGCCCCCCACGCCCATATCCCAACTGCCGACGGTGCAAATCCCGCTGTATCAACTCAAAATCAACCGGTATTCCCGCAGGCAGTCCAGACACAAACGCAAGCAGCGCCTCTCCGTGCGATTCCCCTGCCGTATAAAATTTCAACATAATCTTTGAGTGTATCGGTCCCCGCCACTTCCGTCCAGCAAACTCCCACAATCACTTCCTAACTAGTCTTGTGCTCCGTGGCACAGTCACTCCCCTGGAACGCCAATCTCCCGATTGGCTCTTGGGTTTCTCTTCGCGGTTGCCCCACGCGCCCTACTCGCGTGTGAGTCTTAGGTTTTCCACGGGTGCCGCACCTTCGTCTTCAAGGGTGCGGGTGTAGTTCAAACAAATTACTCTGCGTATCGTTTCTCTGGGTGACAACATCCGAGGTAGTCAGTCGGTGTCTTTCCATCCTTCCCTGTGCCCTCTGCGTCTCTGCGTTATCCTTTGATTTTGCTGCCACCCACCGCTTGACGCCCCCATCCTCCCCGGTTACGCTGTCCCAAGTTACCCATCGAGACCATCCACCGTGCCGACCACTTCACTCATCAATCTCGCATCCCCAGGCAAAATCTTCTAACTCTACATGTCCTCTTCCCCCAACACTCCTTCAACCACTGCGCCAGATCCCAACAAGCCCGTCATTGATTTTCGCGATGTTCACCTCGGCTTCCCCGAGGGTGAGGTCCTTCGCGGCATCTCCTTCACCGCGAAACACCGCGAGACCCTTGTCCTTCTCGGCGAAACCGGCACCGGCAAGACACTTACTCTCAAACTAGCCGTTGGTCTGATGTCCCCGGATCGTGGCGAGATCGAAGTCCTCGGCCAGCGCGTCTCTGGCACTCCCGAGCGCGACCTCCTCGACTTTCGCCGCAATCTCGGTTTCGTCTTTCAGGAAGGCGCCCTTTTCGATTCGCTCACCGTCGGCGAAAATGTGGCTTATCGCTTGATCGAAGATCGCCAACCGCCAGAAGTTTTTCAGCCACGCGTCGAAGAAATTCTCCGCTTCGTCGAACTCGAACACACCATGGATATGCTCCCCTCCGAACTTTCCGGAGGGATGCGCCGCCGCGTTTCCATCGCCCGCGCGCTCATCAATCGCCCCAAAATCGTTCTCTACGATTCTCCCACGGCGGGTCTTGATCCGGTCACTTCGCAAACTATCATTACCTTGATTCTCCGCCTTCGCGACGTTTTTGGGGTTACCGCACTACTCGCCACGCATCGATTGCAAGATGGTTTCGCCCTCGCCAATTTTCATTTTGATCCGCAAACAAAACGCGTCAGTCGGGATCGTGTTTCAGAAGAGCGCAATCCCATCGTTACCCGTTTTCTGGTTCTTCGCGATGGCAAAGTCTACTTCGAGGGTTTTCCCGAGGAGCTATTAGCCACCAAAGATCCTTATCTCCAACGATTTTTGATTTGATTCTTGTATAGTTGTCGCAGAAGATTTACCAACTAGGGATTTGGCGGAGGATCCAAAGGGATGGCGCAGCGCAAACAATTGACCTGGTCAGAATTGCGCGTTGGTTTATTCGTCATGCTTGGTCTCGCCGTCCTGGCCGTGGCCATTTTCTATGTCACCGGCGCCGGTTTTCTCGGCCCTAAATATCGAATCAAAACCTACCTTCCGGAAGTCTCTGGCCTCGCTCCGGGCGCCCCTGTAAAACTCGATGGCGTCGTCATCGGTAGCGTCGATGATATTCAGTTAGTGCCGCGCAATCATGGCAAGCCACCCGACCCCAAGAACAACATCATGGTCGACATGCGCCTCGACAAAAGATTTCAGGACGAGATCCTCACCGATTCCACTGCTTCTCTTGTTACTGAAGGTCTCCTCGGCAATCGCTACGTCAATATTCAGCGCGGATTCACCGGCACTCCTATTCAGGAAGGCCAGACCGTTACCGCAGGCGATGTCACCGACCTCATGGCCAACTTCAAAACACTCAGCGGTCAAGTTTCCGAAATCATCGAGGATCTGAAAGCGGGTAAGGGAACTCTCGGTAAGCTCATCACCGACGAACAGGCCTACAACAATCTCAACAATCTTCTTCTCAAGGGCAATCAGATTGTGACCACTGTGCAATCTGGAAAAGGCACGCTCGGCAAGATGGTTTACAACGACGATCTATATGTGAAGGTCGATAAAGGCGTTGATCAGCTCAACACCATTCTTTCCGACGTTCGAGAGCAGAAAGGCACCATCGGCAAGCTTCTCTACGACCCCAGCCTCTATGATGAAGCCAAGAAAGCCATAGATAACGGCAATGCTTTGATGGGCGACGTCCGCGCAGGGAAGGGAACTCTCGGTAAACTAGTCACCGATGAAACTCTCTACAATAAACTGCGCGATGCCAGCACCAATATCGATACCGCCACCGCCAAACTAAATAAATCCGACAACACCGCCGGCAAACTCTTCAACGACCCCCAACTCTACGACAATGTCACCAACCTCACCGCCGACATGCGTAAGCTAATCGAAGAGTTCCGCAAAAATCCCAAAAAATACCTCTCCATCAAACTCTCTTTCTTCTAGCCACTAGTGGCACAGTCACTCTTGACTGTGCTGGGGTGTCCTACACGCCGTAGTTGCGTGTGGGTCCTGAGTTTCTTCCTGGGTGTGACCTTCTCTTAGACCTACTTAGCTTTGCGCGTTGCGGCGTTGATACGCAATGCTGTAAACCGCCGAGCGAGCCGCGGGCAGCGGATCGTTCGACAATTCAATGCCATCAATTAAATTCGCCGGATCAAACACCAATCTCCTTTGAATCGCGTCGCTATCCTCCGCTCGCTTCGTCACGGTGATCACTCCTAATTCCACCCGGGGACGATCATCCGGCCAAGTAATCGAGGCGTCCTGGGTTTTATCGCCCTCCGCCGCAAGTTGCGCGACAAGTTTGAATTTCGCCGGGGCCTTCGCAAGCCGCTCAACAATCTCATCGAACAAGTAATTAGCAGGTTTCGCGGCCGTCTCCGCATCGTTTAGGTGCGCTTCTCCATCCACCGGATGGATCTGGTAACGAGCATAGCGGCTCGTTCCGTGCGCGTTCGTAAACTTAAGCGCATTCACCGAATAATATGATTGCGATGCGAAGCTCGCGGGTGCCGGCTTTGGCGTCGTCACAAATGCCGCCGCGCGCGGCCGCGTACTCAGAAACAGTTCGACCGGCGACGGCTTCGGCGCATCCGGGGCGCTACTAGCCACGGCGCGCAGAAACTCCAGGAACTCCTCAGCTGTGCCCACCGGAAATCCGTTGAACGAGTGCGCCACAATGTCGGTCTCCGCTCCTCCATCCACGTGAAACTTGATCCCCATCCCGCGTGGATTTGCGTTCGGATCGTTATCCGGAATATTCGGTATTCCCGTAAAATCCGAAAACCGCACCGTCACTGGAGTAAGTGCTCCCTGAAAATGCGGCGCGCGGCTCAGCGAAGCCGCCGCCACATTCGGCGTGAACGTGCCCTCGCAGATCACGCCCTTCGCGTGAGTTGCCCGGAAACCGGGATGCACGCCGAACAATGTATTCAGCGCGTCTACCAGTTGCCCGTAAAGTTCGTTCTGCCCGCTCAGTCCTGCTGAAGGTGTCGCCATCGTAATTCTCCTCGCCAAGGAATAACCAATTGCGCGGTTCACGCACCGCGAAGGTTTTGGCAGTTTACTCCTGAGCGCATCACAGTGCGATCAAAAACTGCTTGCCATTTGAGGGGACTATACGTTGGCGGATTGGCTTTCTCGCATAGCCCGTGCGTGCACGGCGCGCCATTCTCCTGGGGAAGTTCCTTCCCAATGTTGAAAGGCGCGAAAGAACGAATTGGCATCTTCAAATCCCAACAGGTACGCGGTCTCGTTCAATTCCAGTGTGGAATGCAACAAATAGTGTTGCGCCAGTTCACGTCGCGCTTCTTCCATCAACTGCTGAAACTTTGCGCTCTCACCCGTCAGGCGCCGTTGTAACGTGCGCGTGCTCAGCCGCAACTCCCGCGCTACATCTTCCAATCCTGGGCGCTGTCCGGCGAGCAGCTTCTTCAAGATCCCCTTTACTTGTTCGCGAACCGTTCTTTGCGCAAGCTGCTGCGTCAACTCCGCTTCCAATTGCGGCGCCACAATCGCCAGCAAGTCCGCGTTGTGTGTCAGAAACGGCCGCTCCACATCCTCTATACCGAACACCAGCATGTTCTGTGGCGCATCAAATTTCACCGGGCAGCGAAAGTGTTCTTCATAAATTTTACGATTGGCCTCTGGCCTCTGCAGCTCCACTCGTTTTGGGTTTACCGCGCGTTCCGTGCCTCGTCGCCCAATTCCCACGATCCATGCGAAACAAACATCAATCAGCAGCTCCGGCTCCTTCTCATCGGCCAATAGCCATAGAAATTGAACCGCCCATTCATCTCCGCTTTCTGCCACCCGTATCTCCTCCGGGCAGGTCAGTTGCTTGTACCGCGCCATCCGCTGCAAAGCGTCACGAAACGAACGCGCGTAAAGCGCCGCGATCGAAATCGGATCGTAGCGTTCTACGCGGTCTTCCGTTCCTAGTTTTAGTCCGATGGCAGGATCCCGGCTGACTTCCGCAATCCCGCGGTAAATGGAAAACAGTTCATCGGTTGTAACCAGAATTTTTTCTTGGTTGAACAATCCCATGGGGAGGCCGGCCTGGCGCAACACCACCAAAGGCTCAAGGCCAACATCCTGGAGCCTGCGGATAAGCGCACTGGAAACTCTGAACCGGTTCGTCATAACCTTCACGCCTTCGTCTCTGTAGGGACCGACCTCCTGAGGCGGTGCGCCAAGCTAACTCTTAAGAGATGCCATATCGATCACAAAGCGGTACTTCACGTCGCTCTTCAGCAGCCGTTCGTACGCTTTATCGATCTGTTGAATGGCGATCTTCTCGATATCGGCGGTAATTCCGTGCTCGCCGCAGAAGTCCAGCATCTCTTGCGTCTCTCGAATGCCGCCAATCGCCGAGCCGGCCAGACTGCGCCTGCCCATCAGGAAGCCAAACGAAGATACCGGCATCGGTTTCTCTGGCGCACCCACCAGGGTAAGGGTGCCATCGCGCTTCAGCAAATTTATGTAGGCGTTGATGTCGTGATTGGCCGACACCGCATCTAGAATGAAGTTAAAGCTGCCGGCATGTTTTTGCATTTCCGCTTCGTTCTTTGAAATAACGACTTCGTCTGCGCCAAGTCGCACTGCGTCAGCGGTTTTGTTGGCCGAAGTGGTGAACAGCACCGTGTGCGCTCCAAAGGCATGGGCAAACTTCAATCCCATGTGCCCCAGTCCGCCCAGTCCCACGATGCCCACTTTCTGTCCTTTGTTAACCTTCCAATGCCGTAACGGGGAATAAGTCGTGATCCCTGCGCAGAGCAGTGGGGCAGTGCCGGCGGGGTCCAATTTATTCGGCACGCGCAACACATAGGCCTCATCCACCACGATGCTTTCGGAATAGCCGCCATAGGTAACGCCGCCGAGTATTTTGTCTTCGCCGTTATACGTCAGCGTCATTCCGTTTACGCAATACTGTTCTTCTCCCGCCAGGCAGCTCTCGCACACTCGACAAGAATCCACCATGCATCCGACCGCTGCGATGTCGCCTTCCTTAAATTTCTTGACCGCGCTTCCGACCTTCACCACGCGCCCGACAATTTCGTGTCCTGGCACGAGGGGATAAACCGTCGGCATCACCTCTTTCCACTCGTTGCGCACCTGGTGCAGATCCGAATGACAAACTCCGCAATGCAGAATCTCTATCTGCACGTCCTGCGCCCGTGGAGCGCGCCGCACAATCGAATGCGCCCCAAGCGCGGCATTCGGACTGAGAGCTGCCCACGCTCTCGCTGGAAATGTCTGTTGTTTTACATCCGCCTTGGCGGTTACTTGTCCCGTAGCTTCACTCATCTTTTTGGTCCTCCCGAATCAATCTCTCAGTCATCTTAGTTGGCGAGCCGGCCGGAATCACTAGCAAATCGCGCCATTGTACTTGCAGAACGTGCCACTCTTTTATTCATAACGCACCACCTATCCCTTCGATTCTCGACGCAGGAAAGAGGGATGGGATTTTGAAGATGGGCCCCCGCCTTGTTGTTTTTTCTATCAAGGGAAACAAAGGACTTACAGGCGAAAGTCTTGTGTTAACGTGGACTAAAATACTTATCTGAGTATATAACATATTACTATTAGAGATTAAGATACCTACCAACCGACAGGACATAGTGAAGTGTAAACCTATTAGTACTGTTTGCTCATAAGTACCTGTATTCGAATGCAGAAATTATTGTGGCGAGGCTGGAAGTTTAAGCACCTTGCGCACGCGTCCAAATACGTTGCCCTCGGAAATGCCACCGGCGTCGCCCGAAGGCCTAATACCTTGGGTCAACTATCGCTTTACATATAATGCATCGCATTATATTCTGAACGAGTGATCAGGTCGTTCAAAACAGAGGACACCGAACGGCTGTTCAACGACGAGAGAGTCCGTCAATGGCAAGCGATCGAGGGGCCAGCACGGCGCAAACTTCTGTTAATTCATGCGGCCGGTAGCTTGGAAGATTTGAAAGTGCCACCCGGAAATAGGCTTGAGAGACTGATGGGGGATCGCAAGAATCAGCATTCGATCCGGATCAATGACCAATATCGAATTTGTTTTGAATGGCGTGAAGGCGACGCGTACGAGGTTGAGATTGTGGATTATCACTGAGAGGCAACATGGGCAAACTAAAGCCAATTCATCCTGGGGAAATCCTTCGCGAGGAATTTATTGTTCCGTTCGGATTGAATCCCAATAAACTGGCGCTGGCTCTGCGGGTTGCTCCGCCAAGTGTGTATGAAATTGTGAAGGAGGAGCGCGGCATCTCTGCGGAGATGGCACTTAGACTAGCGCGATACTTTGGCACGACGCCGGAGTTCTGGGTAAATCTGCAAGCGCACTACGATCTATCCGTATCCCGGCGCGAAGCCCAAAGCAAAATCAATCGCGACGTTCATCCGATGGAGGCAATGGCCTAAACCAAAAGCCTCATCTACAAACTCAATGACGGGCGGCAGGCATTAACGATTTGGAATTAGTCCTCGGGCGAACCGACAGAAATACTGAACTGTGCTATCGCAAATGTCGTTTACAGTTTGGCTGAAAGAATTTCTTCAGAGGCCGAAGCCCGATAAAGGTGTGTACGTTTATGTCGGAACAGGAAGCTCCGACCTCATAAAAAGAAGATGGCAACGGCTTCCAGACGGCTCTCGGGTTTGAGGATGCCGCCAAGATGGCGACACGACAAAGAAACGATTCCGCGGCATTTCCGCTCACGCAGTCCGGGCCGTCACACTTTTACTTGGCGAAGCCGCTCTCTCAAGGCAACCAGTTTGCTGCAGACTTTCGGCCATCCGGCCAGATCGAATCCTTCCGCATATTCGAAATTGGCTTCGGCTAGAGCACGGCGGGCTTTGCCGGTGAACTTCGCGTCCGACTCTAAATCGAGGCCATCGAGTCGCTCACCTTTTTTGTTATGTGCGATAGCCTGGCCCGTGGTTAGGCCGCTTGGGAGTCGCAAAACGAATCTCCCATCCTTCAGGACAAACGGATATCCTCCGGGCATCCCCGCTACTCCCGGAATGCTGGTGTGGAGAATTTCTCCTGTCAACAATGACAGCAACACAGGCGTCGCGGTTGCCGCGGTGACACCATTCAAGTCGTCACGTATGTCGCCGAAGTTGGGGCGTAACCGAAGACTGTTTTTTTCTCTGTCCTTCACCCACACGCGAGGTTGGCTTTCAGAAGCCTTCCCCCTCAACCATGCGCTCAACTGACCGTGATGCGCCACGACCTTAACTTTGCCAACTGCCAGGCCGCCTCGACCCGTACCATCTTGGCCCATGCTATCCCGAGAAGCGCAAAAAGCTTCCACGATCGCGGCATTCCCGACACCACAGGTCACGGGAAGCTGTAGACGGTGAAGGACGACGTTCACACAGTCCGGATAGCAAGCATTCACAATCGCAGCTTTGCTATCGGTCGCGCCGCGACTCAGTTCGGCAGCGAGTGCCAACTGCAGTGGTAGCGTGATCCCGAATCCGCCACTTGCGATCAACTTTGTCCAAGCATTTTGCCCCTGAGAACTCTCCCACGGTGATTGCAGGGACGCGGCGAGAAGAATGACCTTGGGCTTGAGAGAACGAAACGCGCGTGAAAAGGCCAGGGCCCTGAAGTCACGAATCGCCAAAGCGCAAAAAGTGGCAGGCACATGAAAGGTCTCAGCGCGCGCATTGGCGATAAGGGCGATTCGCGAGATCTTTGCAGCGGATCTGCCGATGATTGCAACCCGCAGTGAATCCTTCGCAACCTGAGACAGTGCATACACAATCCCTTGCGCCAACGAACCTGAACCGACGATGACAGTGTCCGCAGTCTTCAACCAGTGCACCCTTTCTATCTCAATCGCTACAGAACTCTATCATTGGATCTTCAGCACTTGCACGCCAAGACGAGCGAGTCACTTGTAGTGGTGATTCTCGCCAACTCTCTATGGAAAATATTTACAATACTATGTGATTAACATCACATACCTCTCCTCTGCCAACCTTCAGACTGATTGAGTTATGGCTAACATCTATTATTCCCAGCCGGCCAATCGTCGGGGTATATTGCGCGCGGTCTTATCTTTGGAAGAAAGTAGAAACCTCTTAAAGCAGCATATGATCCGTTATGCGGGTAAGCAATTTCCGACGGCAAGTCAGGGTCCCACAGTTGATTTTGCCGTGCTACAGGTATTCGATGGAGAAACGAACGGGGAATGGAAAAGCGGTTTCTACCAATTTGACGACGACATTATGCAAATTGAAGCGGCAGTGCAGTCTCACCATCACATTCTCGTGCACGCAGACGCGAAATAAGGGAATTGAGCCACACTCGTGGCACTCACTACCGTTCTGAGCATCAGTCAAACAAATGTGGGGGGCGACTTCACCCCCCTCGCCAACAACCGACCACTAAGAATCAAACTGTTGCGGGCATAGCGATCTTGTGGAACGTGGCATACTGCTCTTCGAAGTTCTTGATGACCGGGAATCCCTCGATGTACTTCTCCACCAAGTTCTCGACCTTGGGATACACTTCCTGGTGATAAGTCTCCGCCAACTCCCTCGTTTCCCACAGGCTGATGGCTACTATTTCTCTCTTTTCCGGTGCGACCAAAAGCAGTTCATCTACAAATCCCTTCTGCTTTTTCAGCAGAGGAACGATTTCCTTCTCAAACGTGCTGCGAAATTCTTTCCCAAGATTTGGCCTTAGCTGCAGAGTGATATGACGTGCAAACATAATTTCTCCCTTTCTCTTCTTTTGGAGGGCGATGCCGCTGAGTCCCCTATTCTGTAGGCGGAAGAGATAGGGTTGGGAGGTCATTCCGTCCTCCGAACGTTCGTAGTTCCGCGCAACAGAAATTGCAATATCATGCGTCACTGGGCAACGTGTCTTAAGACGCTTTCCTGGTTTGGCCGACCAGGGGATATGGTCTATGCGTGATACAACCAAGGCAGCACAACTTAGCCACGTAGCATAGGAACAAGCGTAGATGCCTACAAGCACCTCTCCCAACCGTTGGTTACAGTTTGCGGCCCTTGCGATCATCGGCATCTTCGTCCTTGGCTTTGTGTTTTCCCCGCTGGGAAGGCATTTCTTAGGCGTCGTCTGACAGACCAGTTATCGTCAATGCACTGGTGCTACTCGCAGTCCTGCTTGACGCCAGGGGCGCAAGGATCTCCCCTTGTCCACCCCTCAATGAGTGCAATCCATGAGCCAAGTAATTATCGGAACACTGCAAGGTAAGAGACTCGTTTTGAAGCTATTAGGTAAGGAGCGCCCAGACCTGCTCGACCGCAACAATCCCACTTTGGTGCAGCTTCGACCATGCGCCCCACTCTCGGCACAATCGCGTTGCTCTTAGTGCGTATGTCTCCTGTCGGAACACGTGCTGCTGCAAAAATGGAATTCATTGTTTAATAAACGGAAGGGAACTACGAAGTCGGCTTAAGTTGGCTTACGATATCCGCTATCCACACTTCCAGTATCGACCGCTGATCGGACGCCGTCTCGATAAATGCCATGCCCATCCCAAATGTTGAGTCGCAGTACACTACTTTCGCTTTGGTCTGGAAGATGCCCTGGTCCCTGATAATTCGCAACTCCACCTGTGTGCCTGCGGGAAATGGATTCAAGGCGTCCACATAGCATCCCCCGAGGCCCAGTTCAGAGATGCGCGCCGAGAGCACC
>DASXIT010000035.1:0-2957 GCA_036497825.1 Candidatus Acidiferrum sp. | reverse complement strand
GGGTTACAGCGATATGGGCTGTATGAAGGGGAAACAAAGGACTTAGCGAGATTTGGAGCAGTGGACGGAGGTTAGCGGGAGGGATTGGTTAACGGCCCATCGCGGAATGCGCTCTGGGCAAGCGACACTGGTGCCGAACTGTCACAGACCAGGATAGCATGATAATTACTAGTTGTCTATTATATTCGTATGGCATCACGTTGATCGTGCCCGGACGATAACAACCGATAACAACCTTCGGAGGCGAAAGTAAGGAAGAATGTGATAAAGTAAGGAATTGGGGTGGCTATGAGAAAACGGGCAAAAGTTACGAGCAAAGGTCAGGTCACGATTCCTCGGGAGATCCGGCGGAGATTGGGCGTTCGGGCCGGAGACCATCTGGTATTCGAAGAAGATCGCCACGGCGTGAGGGTGAAAGGGTTACGGAGAGAGAGTCCTTTTAAGAAGTACGAAGGTATTGGCAATCCGGGAATCGGAAAAGGCCGTAAAGCTATTCAGAAGTGGATCCGAGATTTGCGTGGCGAATAGGTGGATTGGTAGTGACCATCACAATAGACACTAACGTATTAGTTGGTTTGTGGGATGCAGACGATGCTATGCATCGAATGGCTCGGCAAGCGTTAGACGCGACTTTCGGAACAAGGTTGGTAATTTCGGGTGTGGTTTACGCGGAGTTGTTAGCGGCACCGGGGCGAAGCGAAACATTTCTGGATAAGTTTTGCGAAGACGCTGGAATCGTTGTGGATTGGGATACGGAAGAGAAGGTTTGGCGAGCGGCGGGGCGGGCGTTTCAGGAGTACGTGGCGCGCCGGAAGAAGCAAAAAGGCGGAGAAGCGAGGCGATTGCTGGCCGATTTTCTGATTGGGGCGCATGCCGAAGTCAATGGGTACACTTTGCTAACGTTGGATGAAGGGATGTATCGGGGGTCGTTCCCGAGATTGAAGATTGTGGCCGTGTAAGAGGGAGTTATTCCTCAGAGTCGGTTGCACAGGCCGTCCAACGGAAAACGTCCCGTCTGTCCGCTCTTGTCGTCCCCTCTTGTCGTGCAATATTCCCAGTGCTGACGCACTGGGCTAGTTTGTACCGCGCCTCTGGCGCTTTCCAGAATTAGCGCAGGCGATAAGTTCCATTCCCGAGAAATTCTAAAATACGCAGGTCGCGGAGGACTTGAAGTTGTTGGCGGATTTTGTCGCGGACATGGCGATTTTGTGGATGGAGTTTGGCTAATTCCCCGTCCTTGGCATAAACCTCTGATAATTCGAAAGCTGACTTTTGTAGAGAGCGGACCACGTTGAGAACGTCGAGCGTCCAGCCGCGTTTTTCGACCTTTAATGCTTCTAAGGGGCGGAGACGTTGGTAAGCGCGCCTGGTCTCAGAGGGCGCGCACTGTGTTCCCGCCGCAATTATCGAAATTCGGGCGTCGGTTGGGATTTTGTCGAGCAGGATGTTGCAGCCAACCCAACCGGCACGGCGGGCGGTTGCAGCCAGAGGCTTGCGGCATTCGAGAGTGGACAACGCAAACGCGAATTTAGGGATGAGGATGACGGTGCGAACGGTCCAGGTCGGCAGGTCGTAGTGCAACACGAAGAGATTCGGCGTGCGGTCTTCGAGGATGGCCTTTTTCATTTCTGAATAGGCGGAGTCGAGGATTTTGGAGCCGAAGGGTTTTGATTGACTCTTTAGCTGATAGGGCGAACAGCAAATCGGACATGTGAAGTCGACCGCGGCGGTGTTGTGGGGACTGCGAGTCAGGCGCGGCGATTTGCAGGAGAGGCAAAATAGATTTATTGCGCCCCACGCTTCGGTTCCGATACGTGCGCGTTGCGAGGCGCTTTTGTACATCTCGAGCCCGATTGTTGTGGGGATGGATAAATCCATTACAGGGATTAGATCATGGGTGCGATCTCGAGAGAAGAAAGAACCAGCCTCAAGGCTGGCCACTACATGAGCAAAGCTTAGGCGAGGAAGATTTGGGTTTCGGTTTTGATGATGAAGAGGGCGTCGGATGCGGAACGGCCTGAGGAGCGGAACTGTTCGATGGCGTCGTCTAGCGTGGCGGCGAGAACGGAAAAGATTACGGTGCGGTTGTGGCGGCCTATGAAGTGAAAGCGGCACTCTTGCTGGATTAGTTTTAGTTCGATCGACATTGAGCTGGGCTGAGAGTGCGTTCGCGCACAACTTGCGCGATCTGATCGATCCACAGGATCGGCGAAGAGATCAACAGAAAAGTGAATGGTGGAGAGAGAAAGTGCGACGTGCACTATCTGGGAAGTGATGCGTTGGAGTGTGAGCGCGAGGTAATCACAAGAGAGTTCTAATCCAATCGCGGTGCGGCGCGTGCGGAGTGCGGCTAAGACGGTGGTGCCGCTGCCTGAAAACGGATCGAGAACCACGTCTTGTTCGTTTGTCGATGCGCGAAGGATGCGTTCTAGCAGAGCGAGGGGCTTTTGTGTGGGATGCTTGCCGAAAGATTTCTCCCATTTTTCTGGGGGCTTGATTTCCCAGACGGATTTCATTTGCTTGCCGCGATTGGTTTCCTTCATGAGCTTGTAGTTAAAGGTGTGGCGAGACTTTTTGTCGCGCGCGGCCCAGATGATGGTTTCGGTGGCATGGGTGAAATAACGGCAAGCGAGATTGGGAGGAGGATTGGGCTTGACCCAGGAAATGTCGTTGAGAAGTTTGAAGCCGAGTTGCTGCATGGCGAAGCCGACGGAATGGATGACGTGGGCGGTGCCGCTGACCCAGATGGAGCCATTGGGCTTGAGTACGCGCTGGCAGGCAGCGAGCCAGGAGCGATTGAATTCGTGATTGGCGTCGGGACCGTTGGACTTGTCCCAAGCGCCTTTGTTGACGCTGACCATGCGTCCGGCGTGGCAGGTGATGCCGCCGTTGGAAAGGAAGTACGGCGGGTCGGCGAAGATGAGGTCGACGGTGGATTCGGGGATGAGCGCGAGGAG
>DASXIT010000034.1:0-4291 GCA_036497825.1 Candidatus Acidiferrum sp. | reverse complement strand
TCTTGTCTTGCGGTCTAAAAACGCTCGTGTCGATTCCAGGCGGAATTACTAGCACACTGCCACAGGTTTCGGCTATTGGACTTCGCCTGGCAATTCCGGCCAGCCACTGGCTGTTTGTGACCATGCGTGCTCCACAATTCCGATATGCCCGCAATTTCCGCGAATGCGCAGCCTTTGCCAGAATTCGGTTTGCGGGCCACCTCAAGATCGGACAGAAATCGCAAGGATGTGTCTGGGTGGCATGGCGATCGCATCCACGATAAAGAAAGCAGCCTCCGGTCACGTGCCACATATCGTGGACACTGATAACGACGCCAATTCTGCGCGGCAGCGTTTCCAACCAACGGGGAACGTCGAACCAGTCGGCCACCGTGTGAAGATGGACCACATCAACTCCGTCCAGATCCTCGGGTGCCGGCGGAGACAACAGCCGCCACGTTCCATGCCAAGGCGCAGTGGACAAGGAAACATACGATCGGCGGATAATGCGATCTAAGAAAAGCCTGCCGGGTTCTGCCGGTTGCGAATCTTTGCAGAGCACATGGCTGTCAATCCCCTGCTCCGCTAATGCAGTGGAAAGGAGCGCCGCGTATTCGTAACTGCCGCCTGAAGAATGAGTATTGAGATGTAAAACTCTCATGAAGCGAGCGGATAGGCGCGGAGCGCAAATTTCATCCTACTAATTTCGTGGCTGCGCCGGCGATGAAGCTGTCGCCGACCAGGCATATTGCGAATGTAATCGAGCCAGTAACGCGCTGCCCTTTGATACCCAGCCGCCTTTTCTTTTTTCCCAGCAAGTCGGTATACCGACGATGCCAACGGAAAAGCAAGCGCGCGCAACGGAGCGAGCCCATTCCGCCAAAGCCTTCGGCGCACTGACTTCCTGAATGGAGGTGAACTCCGGTTGACAGGCAGCCCCGCCTCGGCTGCAAATCGTTCAAACAATTCCTGGGCCGGGCCGGCTGTCCCGCCAAGCCACGGCACTGAACCCGTGTAATGGATCACGCAGTCGAGATTATTGTTCTCCTGCTCGTCGAAGCGCCAGAACGCTCGATTCCATTGTTCAGGCAACTCAGCAATCCTCCCGTGAAGTAGAAAGTTAATGGCCGACTGGTCGTGAAATCGATAGAGCCGGCTCTGGGCTTCCAGAAAATCGACGGATCGTTTCGTAAAATTCTCGTTTTTCAGCTGACTCAGATTCATCAGCATCACGCCTGAATTGAAGTATTCTCCATTAGCCGGAAGCTTCATCGCGGCCGCCAGAGTCTGGGAGTCTTCTCCAAGCGTTAGAGTTTCTGAATCACGAACTGCGGCGACGACTTTGCCAGGCGAAAGTTCAAGATCAAACGGCTCCGAAAGGTTGCGGAATACAAGGACATCGCAGTCGAGATAGATCAAGCGTGGCACATCTAGCAAGTGTGGCAGCAAGATCCGGCAATACGCCATGTGTGATTTGCCAGGTCCCAGTGTCGCCTTACGAAAAATTGATGACTCCACCGGCACAAACTCCTGGCGCACGGCTCCGTCAACGGAATCAATCAACCTCGAAAGAGTATCCCTGGACGTCTGCGAAATACCGCCGTCCAGCACCTTTAAGTCCACTTCTCTCGTTGAGTCCAAGTGGCTTAGTGCGCTCGCCACCGCGCAATAGAGGCCGGGGAAATAGCGTTCGTTACTGGCTAGGGCAAGGACAACTGGTTCCATTGGATTCCCTTCAGAAACATTCGTTTGATCGCAGATCCCTTCGCCATCCGGGACTCAGGAGCTTTTTGCGTCAGCATTCTTCTTCGATCCGGGACAAAATTTGGCGCAGGTCACGGTCGCGCACCTTCATCCAAAGGTATTGCCTGCGGACGGCCAACCAATAAAGGAGCGTTGCGGGATAGGTCTTCACCCAAACTCGATCCCGGGAGAAAAGCGAGCCGATGAAGAGCTTCACAAGGCTCCGCAATCTCGCCCACCGGCCCTTGTGCATCGGGAAAGTGGACCATTGCATCAATAAAAGATTTCTCAATTCGAGAGAACCCAACCTCTCGGTTGAATGATTTGACCAGGAGCCCTGGTGCCAATGCCAGACGATGCTGCCTGGTTCATAAATGCAACGCCATCCTCGACGCCATGCGCGAAAACAGAGATCCACATCTTCGCAGTATGCTGGCGCAAAAAGCCTGTTGAAACCTGCCAACTCAAGGAATTTCTTTCGATCAACAGCCATAAAGCCGCCAGACGTAAACAAGGTATGACAGGTATTCTGATGTTGCGTATCGAATTTCCAGCTGTAAAACCCGTTTTTGAAATTCAGGCGGGCTGCGCCGCTGGTAACCTCTGCTCCGTTCCAATCATAGCTTCGCGCCGAAACCGAAAAAACGTCCGGCGATTGGAAATGCCGTATTAACGGAGCAAGGAAATCGGGATCCACTTTTAAATCGTTATTCAGAAGCACGAAGATGTCTTCGGTCCTTTCCTGCGCGAACCAGTTGTACGAAAACAGAAAATCATTTTTCGGTGCTACGGTTGTTTGAACCGAAGGAAATTCGCGTTGAATCCAAGCCACATCGTCATCGGTGCTTTGGTTATCGAGGACTACAACTGTACAGGTGCCAGGAAATTTCTCCGCGGCCGCGCGAGCCGTCGGCAGCAACTGCTCCAAATGTTTTTTGCCGTTGTAATTGAGAATCGCCAGGCAAACAGACACCATCAGTAGAGCGCGCCGTTTATTTTATGTCGGGCAGATGGCGTTGGATGAATGCATCAACATCCCCGTAAAAGCATTCCAGGTTAGCTTTGACTTTCTCCATCGGCCAGTTCCACCACTGAATCTTCTCCAGGGCGGCGATTTGAAGTTCGGACAGGCGCAGTTTTATCACCTTTGCCGGGACACCGCCAACGATGGAGTAAGGCGGCACATCTTTCGCGACGACCGCCCCGGCAGCGACGATTGCGCCATTTCCGATCTTCACGCCAGAGAGAATCATCGCGCCGACGCCAACCCAAACGTCATGCCCCACAAGAATGTCGCCTTTACTCAAAGCATCGGCATGTGGAGGGTTGTTGAAACACACGGCACGCAACGGAAAGGTTGTTACGCCGTCTGTTCGATGCTCTCCAAAGACAAACCGCACGCCATCGCCAATACTGCAAAACTTCCCGATCTGGACGTGATCGTCGGGATGGTAGGCAATGAAACATTCCCGCCGTAGCCCGTAGGTGTGTTCTCCAACCTCGACTTGTGGGTGAGAAAAATGACCCAGGCTGCGTCCATCAGCGCTTCGCTCATACAGGACGCGGTTTAATTCACAAGTCCGGCTTTGCTCTTCATTTCCCAAAATCCAGAGCAACACCCTCATACCGATTCGGCGAAGAATGTTTGGCTTGCTCATTTCTTTGAACCTGCAACGAGCTTTTCGATTTCACCGACAAAGATTTCCTGCAGCCGCTCGGGGTTGAACAAAGTCTGGTGCAGCCGCGTCGCCTCCTCCGAAAGCTGTTCGCGCCATACCGCGTTTCCGGCGATTTGACGGCAGGCGGAAACGATCGCGTCGGCGTCATTCTGGTTCACCGCCACCGCGCCGCCATGCTTGTGCGCCACGCGAAACGGCGTGCAATAGTCTGGGCCCCAAAGAATCACAGGCTTTCCGAATGCAACGTAGTCCAGAAATTTCGTGGTGAAACTGGTGCGCATGAAAAGTTCATGTTCCTTCTCGAAGCTCATCACTACAAGCAGGGCGTCCGCACCCGCGAGCACCTCCGCCGCTTCTTCGGGCGGTTTAAAGCCAACGTAAATTCCGTTGGCTTTGACACGTCGCAGGAATTGGATCGGCCAGTCCGCATTCGGTCCGACCACGATAATTTCCAAATCGTTCGTCGCCTCGATTTTCTCGATGAGTGAGCAAAGCATCCGGCCATAGAAATTTTCCACCGAGCCGACATAGACCAGCCGGAATTTTCCGTTGGCCGCCGGCCAGGGCTTTTCTGGTACGCGATGTCTGCCGGGCATCGGGTAAATGACGTGGCTGTTCGGATGTGACCCGAGCACCTCCTGCATCCCGTCGCTGGTGCAAAAAGCCAGATCGCACTCACCATAGAACCGCCGGAACCAGCGGCTCAGCGCGGGCCGCGTCCAACGGTGTCCGAAATGCCCTTTCAAAATTGGAACCCAGTCCAGAAAAAGACCAGCCAACGGCAAGCCATGTTTTCGAGCAGAACGGTATGCCAATTTGCTTAATGAATTGTCCGCGAGCACCAACAACAAGTCTGGTTTAACATCTTTGATGGCATTTTCTAACGCCTG
>DASXIT010000033.1:0-32318 GCA_036497825.1 Candidatus Acidiferrum sp. | reverse complement strand
GATCAGTCCGCTGCTGGCCAACATTTACCTGCACTACGTGCTCGATGAATGGTTCGAGCATGAGGTGAAGCCCCGCTTGAAAGGGGCCGCACACGAGATACGTTTTGCCGACGATGCCGTGCTGTGTTTCCAGTATCGGGAGGATACCGAGAAAGTGATGGAGGTCTTACCGAAACGATTTGCAAAATACGGTTTGACGCTCCACCCGGAGAAGACGCGGCTGGTGGACTTTGGGCGATACGCGGAGGAACATGCGAAGTGGCAGGGGAAGAAACCGGCCACGTTCGATTTCCTCGGCTTCACGCACCTCTGCTCCTGCAGCCGGAAAGGGAAATTCACAGTGAACGTGCGAACGATGAAGAAGCGGTTACGACGGGGCCTGAAGGCGATTGCCGAATGGTGCCAGGCGAACCGCCACGAACCTGTGGAGGAACAGCAGCAAACCCTCAACGCCAAGCTCCGGGGCCACTACCAATACTACGGACTACCGACGAACTCCAGGAGCATCTGGAAGTTCTATCGAGGGGTCTGCCGTATCTGGAGAAAGTGGCTCAATCGCCGAACTCGCGGGAAGAGGTTAACGTGGGAGAAATATTCGCAGCCCTCCGTCGCCATCCTTTGTTGCTTCCTTGGATCACACGTTCTTGGAACTGTGCGGGGAGTGGCACCTGAGGAACCTGCTGCGTGGAAATCTGCACGGTGGGGTCTGTGAGGGGGAGAGCGTTGGTGCCGTCATGGTCGACCTAAACGGGCACGAAGCTGGAAACGGCGGATACAGCCAAGGAAGACCTACAGCGCGCCGGGTTCTCCTCTACTCGGAGAGATCTCCGGTTAGCAAACGCTGTTTTTAGCCTCTCGCGTTCCAAACATACAAAAAGTTTGTGTCTGAGGCAGTCGCAACCGTGCGTCCGGCCTTTCGAATAGCCCTATTTAGAGCGGCGCGGACTTTTGCTTTAGACTCGGCCAATTCCGCCAACGGCACTTTGAGCGCACTGCCATCTTTCAATTGATCGAGATCATTAAGAATTGCCGTTACGATTAACCGGTGTTTCCCATGACGGCCCTGCGGGACATCCGCTTGCGTCATCGTTTTGAAATGACGTTCCTTTTTCTTATGGGTGATCTGAGGCATAAAGGACCTCCTAAACGATACCGTCAGTTATCATGCGAGACGTTAACGTAACGAACCCTAATAGATTTGTCAAGTAGAAATACTAGCGTCTGATTGCTAGACAGCGACGATAAGGGAAACGTCCCGTGCCATTAATCCGACAATTTGCTTGTACTAAAGCAGCCCAAGATTTCGCTAAAGAGTTGGCCCGTACGACTGGGGCTCTGTTAGCGTCGAGGTGTTCAAGAGGGAAAATCGTTGCGCAGAATAAAAATCAAGATAGAAGCGGTGCCGCTGATTGTCGCGCAGAAAGTTCTTGCCGAAGAAATGAAGCGGAAACGCCTAGCGGATCGACAAAAGCTTTCCAAGCTAAAATTAGCGAAATCGAGACAAATGTGAACCAAACGAACTGTGTACGTCTACTTGTTGCCGACGATGCCCCGATTATTCGTAAAGCCATCAAACGCCTGCTTGCTGAGGACCCGTCTATCGAGGTATTAGGCGAGGCCGAAAGCTTTAAGCAGGCCATCTCCCTGGCAACTTCCCTCAAACCGGATTTAATTCTTCTCGATTTGCATATGCCCGATGATGCTGCATATGAACCTATTGTGGTCAAGAATCGGCTTTCCGTTTGTGGATCGAGGGTTGTGGCGATGTCCCTAGCAGGCGAAGAAGATGCGGAGAGTAGAAAACTTGCCGAAGGATTCGGCGCAGTTGCCATGTTGGACAAAGCAAAGATGTATGACGTTCTAATTCCGACTATTTGGAAGATTTCTCGCTCAGAAAATCATGACCCCTGATAAATATGATTTCTCTAAGGTTGTGAACAGGTCATCCTACCAGATGACTCGTTATGCGCTAGCGGTATTATCGGCTGTTGCAGCCCTTTACTTGCGCTACCTGCTAACTCCCGTCCTAGGTGAGACAAATCCGTATCATACAGTATGGCTTGTGGTTGTTTTTTGTTCTTGGTACTGCGGCCTAGGTCCTTCGATTCTTAGTAGCTTGATATGCGCTTAGGTGTCGACTATTTTTTCTTAGTCCCTTATCACTCCTTCAGGATTCAGGATCGATCGCACTTGTACGGTGTGCTCGGCTTTCTCGTTTTCTCAGGCGCGATTATTGCTCTTGGTGAGTCCAATCGACGTGGGGCTACCTCGAAGTCATTATTGGCGGCTATTGTAAATTCCTCTGACGACGCCATCGTCTCTAAAAATCTCAACGGGATCATCACGAGCTGGAATCAAAGTGCTGAGCGTTTGTTTGGATGGACTTCTAAAGAAACAATCGGACAGCCGATTACGATCATCATCCCTCCTGAGTTACAGGGCGAGGAGACAGCAATTCTTAAACGGATATCCGCCGGACATTGCGTCGATCATTTCGAAACAACTCGCAGGAAAAAGACGGGGGATACAGTATCAGTTTCATTGACGATATCTCCGGTAAGAGATAGAGAAGGCAGAATTGTTGGTGCTTCAAAAATCGCCCGTGACATTACCGAACGTAAACTGACGGAAGCAAGACTCAAGGCAGTTCACGACGAACTTGAGGAACGGGTTCGAGAGCGAACGGCTGAATTTCAGGAAAAGAACGAAGAATTGATCGAACAATCTCAGGTTGTTCGAGACCTTTCCGCTCGACTGCTTCAATCCCAAGACGCGGAACGGCGGCGTATCGCTCGTGAATTACATGACAGTGTCGGGCAGTTGCTCGCTGCCATCGGTATGAATATTTCAAAGGTGGCGAGAGAAAAAGAGAAACTCAGTCCTCAAGCAGAAAAATGCGTTGAGGAGAACCAAAAACTTGTGGAGCAAATTCAGTCAGAAATTCGTACGCTGTCACATTTGTTACACCCGCCTTTACTGGACGAAATAGGGTTGGAGTCCGCAATTCGGTGGTTTATAGACGGATTCACTCAACGCAGTAAGATTGACGTGAGTCTCGACATGCCGCCGAGACTTAGCCGTATGACAAGTGAATCGGAACTTGCAATTTTCCGCATCGTGCAGGAATCCCTTACAAATATTCATCATCATTCTGGAAGTCGCAGCGCAAGGATTCAATTAGCTCAAGGCGATGGACATGTTCATTGCAAAATCTCGGATGATGGAGTAGGGATTCCACTGGAAAAACAGCTTGAGCTCAATTCGTGTGGCGTGATGGGTGTTGGTATTCGTGGGATGCGGGAAAGAATCCGACAACTAGGCGGCACTCTCCAGATCGAATCGAATGGCAAGGGCACTACAGTTTCAGTTACGTTGCCTGTCAGCCGCGCAACATCAGCAGCGGCCAACTCCTGATTTGATTGCATAACAATGTCGGCTCCTCGACCCGAGTTACAGTGCTCTATCCAGATGTGAAGGACGAGAGCCTACTTGCGCGGCAAGCGACGCCCGACTTCGTTTTCACGATGCCGGTGCGTTGGATTGCGGATCGGCATTCCAAACTCGCGCCGAGTTGGCGCGAGGACGGCGAAGTTTCAAGATTAGATTTGACCGATCCAAGTACAAATCCGGAGCGCGAGTACATGAACAAGGAACTGGCGTCGAAAGTGCTCGAGGAACTTTCTCCTCCACTCAGGAACATTTTCCTGCTGTGCAAAATTGAGGGATGGACGAATAAGGAAATAACCGCAAAATTTGGCTTGCCGTCTCAACGTGTCAAACATCGCGTGTTTCGTGCCAGGACCATTCTTCACAAGAAACTGGTGAGCTTGTCGACAACTTCTGAACCGGTGATAAGCGACATCAATACTGCGGCCTGATCACTGATCGACCTGACTGCTGCGCTGATAAAAAATGGGCGCCACTCCGTTTAGAAGTGGCGCTCTTTTGCATTTGACGTCGTGTGTTAAGCTCCGGCAGTACGTGAGCGTGGCTTGTCTTCGTCAATGTTTTCCTCTTCATCTGATGATTTGGTTGAACCGGCAGATTCATCGTCTTTACTTCCGGGATTGGCTTGTGCGTTAATTTCCTCAGCCAACTCGGTTAACTTTTCATCCGTCTCCTTTTCTTCATCGAGGGTCTTTTCCAGCAAACTAGCGGCACTTTTTTCTCCCAAGACTTGGGCCCATGCATGCACGCAACCATATGCCGCAATTTCATAGTGTTCGACTCGTTGCGCGGCCGAGATCAAAGCTGCATCCATCACCGCGACCTCGAAATCTTCCCCCATCATCTCTTCGCCTTCTTCCAAAATCCCAATTATCCCTGGACACTTTTTCACCGTTGCTTTTTCTCCCAGGGACGTCAGGACTTGCTTCAGCCGCTCAACATGTTCTTTGGTTTGTTCCAGGTGTTCCTCAAATCCGGCGCGCAGCTCTTCTGAGCTCGCAGCCTTGGCCATTTTCGGAATTGCCTTGACCAAACGATTCTCTGCATCGTACAAATCACGCAACTCATCCACAAATAACCCGCGCAATGTATTTTTGTTCATCACTCACCTCGTTTGATTTTTAAGCTCAACTACTAAAAATTCGCCCAGCTTTCAACTTAAGACCGCATTCATTCAGGGTCTATACACGAGAGGGTGTAGCCAGCGAAACAGATGCTTGGCTTTCCTTAAATTGCAATGAATATTTAGTTTTAACGATGACCTGGCATTTATTGAAAAGTACGGAAAGCGGATTGAAACCTTTTCATACCAGCAAAGAAAACGAAAAAGGGTGCAACGGTGTATGCCCCGATGCACCTTTTCGACTAGCGAGAGGAGGATGAGGAGGAAGCTTTACGATTCTTTACTTCAATTTCATTCACCACTTGCTTTACATTCGGAACGCTCGCAGCCACTTTTTCGGCCATGCTCCGCTTGCCCTCCGAATTCACTTCGCCTTTCAGCGTAACAACGCCATTTTTTACATCATATTTGATGTCGTGATTCCATTTGCGCTGAATCAACTGAGCGTCAAGATTTTTTTCTATCGCCTTATCTAACGCGGAATCCACATCCTTGGTCGTACTTTCCTCTCCTGGTGGCCGTACAGCGATCTGATTGGCAATCACCTCACTGGAGGCTATCGATCTGGCAATCGATTCCGCCTGTGCCTTTTCCGTATCTGAAGTGGTGATGCCGGAAAGCGTAACTACCCCTTTATCGCGGTCTTGCGAAACGTTTACATCTTTAAGGCCGGCCTGGTCCAATGAATGTCTCACACTGTCCGTTACGTCGGGGGATTTCGCTTCCTGCTGACAACCCAACAAAATACACAGTACCGCCGTCAGAAGTAGCGCCGAAACTGTTTTCGTAAGAAACATATTCCTCCTCTTTAGCTTGTCAACTCCAATGCCCATTAATAGCCGGGTTATGAAGCGAAATTATGTAACAACGATAAAAACATTCCATCCGCCATTGGCTGTAGGGTTGCAAATAGTTGTTCGTAATAAACCGGCGAACGATATTTTCAATTTTCATTTAAACTTTTTGGAATTTGCGACTCCGCAGTCTTCCTACAGTTCGGGGTATGCAAACCTGAGGGAATGCCCCGATAGGTTTGCCACCCACGGTGTCGCAGGCTTTCCACGGCGGAAGAGATTTAATCAAACCCTGGTTAGGAGAAAATACGATGGCAAGAGATAAGTCTGTTTTGGGTATTTATGCGACACGCAGTGGCGTCGAGAGCGCAATCACAGTTCTACGCGATGGTGGATTTCCGACCACTGACATCTCTGTATTGCTTCCGGAAAATCTCGGCACCCGCGAACTCGCCACTGAAAAGTCCACAAAGGCGCCAGAGGGGGCAACCGCAGGCGCAGGATCAGGAGCTGTAATCGGCGGGGCATTGGGATGGCTCGTTGGAATTGGCGCTTTAGCAATCCCCGGCCTCGGTCCTTTCATTGCTGCAGGCCCGCTTGTGGCAGCCCTCGCCGGTGTTGGGGTGGGCGGTGCAGTGGGCGGTTTCACCGGCGCTTTGATCGGCATGGGAATTCCTGAATACGAAGCAAAGCGCTACGAGAGCCGCCTTGAGAAGGGCGGCGTGTTGCTCTCGGTTCACTGCGATAGTTCCGATGAAGTGAGCCGGGCAAAGGATATTCTTCAGAGAACTGGCGCGGAAGATATCGCTTCCACCAGCGAAGCCGCTGCGGATTCCTCGAACGTTCGCCGCGCATCGGCAACCGACTGAATCGAATTTGTAATTTACAACGCTGCTGTTTTCGACGAGGAAGCAGCAGCGTTCCCAATGCAGGATTCGGAGTGCGGATGACCTTAAACACAGAACAGCCCTTATCTGAAACTCAAATATTGCGAAAAATCTCAGCTTTTCTGGCGGTAATCGTAATTGCTGTGGTATTTGCTTTCTGCTATTTCGCCAGTTCATTTTTTCTGACGATTGTACTTGCTTCGCTTCTGGCAATTCTCATCGACCCGATCATTAATTACTCTGAACGTTTAGGAATCGCGCGCAGCATCGGCTCGGCACTCATCGTTGTGGTCGTTATGGCATTGCTGGGAGGAGCCACGTATTGGTCTTACACTCGGTTGTCGGCTCTTCCCGAGACCTTGCCTACCTATGCGGCCGCTCTAAAACGGGTAATACAGCCGCTCAGCCAGAAGATCGAAAAAGTTCAAGCCACTGCAGGAAGCCTGACCGCACCCGATGGCAAACAGAAAAAGGTCGAAGAAGTCACCGTGAAGCCGGCTTCAACCTGGCCTACTTATTTGATCCAAGGGGTTGGCTCTGCTTCTGGCATTTTGATCAGTATCGGAGTTTTGCCATTTCTGGTTTTTTTTCTGCTGCTGGGGAAGGAGCGCGCCTACAATACTTTTCAATCTTGGCTTGGTCAGCGCATTGATGTACCACAGTTCTCGCAAAGACTGACCACCATGGTGCGAGGCTTCACGATTGGAAATTTGCTGGTTGGCGGAGTCATGGCTGGCGTAACGGTTGCGGTTTTATACGCGGTCCACCTGCCAGGAGCGGTTGCAATCGGAATCTTGAGCGGCTATTTAAATCTGATTCCGTTTCTGGGCCTCATTCTCGCGTCGTTGCTGCCGATAGCCGCGGGTCTGCTGGAATTTTCAACAGTTGGGCCATTCTTGATCATTATGGTGACGATTATCACGCTTCATGTCATTTCTTCCAGTTTTCTAATTCCCAAGCTGATTGGGTCGCGAGTCAATGTCGGGCCTGTGGCTGCCACTCTCGGAGTTTTATTTTGGGGATGGCTCTGGGGGGCAATGGGATTCTTCCTAGCAATCCCTTTGACTGCGTTCGTAAAACTTATTTTAGATTGCTTCCCGCGGATGATATACGTTTCCAATTTGATGTCGGAGACACCGCGCCCAGTGCGCTCTTGGCGATCCTTCATAGTAGTAAGGAAGCCGGCGCCGACAGTTCCACCGCCAGAGCCGAAACCGCCACACGGAGAAGCGAATGCACCGGTCGCCCAACAAAAGACTCGTGAACAGCGGATTGAATAGCCGGTGTCAAGAGCATTAGGTTGTTTTTACGCCAACACCGTGACTGTGCAGCGCCGCAAGAGCGTGGGCAGCCGTGTCCTTGGGCGGGTCGAGAAATGCCACGTAGCCGCGAAGCACAAGTTCGCGCTCATCACCCTTATTGCAAATTTGCTTTCCGCGAAGATCCTTTGTGGCCACTGCCAGCACGCGAAAGCCATCGTTGCTGAGGCTGTCGTACTCTTCCCAGATGGACGTAACCGAAAGCAGCTGAGCGTTCGGACTGAATCTTTTGGTTCGCCGGTGATATCCTTCCGTCATGGACTGCCGTTCCTTAATTCGCTGCTCCTTTCCCAACTGCGATTTGGAGTTTTAAGATTGCGAAATTTGCGGAAGTGGATAAGTGCTACGAGGCTTTCCGGTTGCACTGCATAACGGTTCAAGGATTGTCCCGAGATGATTTTGATTCATCCCTTCATCTCGATTTGGAAAAGTTGACGTTGAGTCTGGTGAACAAGCGATCTCACGCGTGATTAAAGGACGACGGCAAAACCTGGCTCAAGATCAAGAATCCGAAATATTCGCAGGCTGAAGGAAGTCACGATCTGCTGAAACGCGAGCGATAGCAGAACTCTCTCAATAAATAAGCCGGTACCTTATTTCTTTCTCCGCCCCCGTCGTGCAACTTTCTTTTTGGAAGCCACTGGGTGCGTCCATTTAGCTTTCGAAACTGTTCCTCGTACAGCCCGTCGGGTTGGCACCGCGACTTTGTTGCGCTTGAGACTTGTCAAAGCTTTCTTTTGAATTCTTCTCGCAAGAGTTTTGCTTTTGCGCACGAGTTTCTTTCCTTCGCGCTGCGCCGCGTGTGAGAGATGGCTTGGTGATAGAGCTTCTGAAACGTCGCTGGCGTGAGATGCAATCGAGCCCAGTGCGCTGCCGACAGATTCCGCGACGCTCGTCATAATAGTTTCGTCTTTCCGATGTTGATCGTGTGATGATGACATTCTCATCTCCTATTCAATTTCGAGTTCGGGTTCAAACCTTGCACAACAAATTTTCAAAACTGCACAACGAATTTCTGGTTCGCGGGACACTACAAATTGGACAGCGGATATTGGCCCATTCTGTGTCGTAAGCGGTTTGATATCCATACTTTGTCTCCCTGAGGCAGGTCATTGGAATAGCGTAGAAAGTTCCATGCGCTATGGTCTTTGCCAGGAAACCCCGCCACTTGCCGACGCAAGTTTCTCGATGGTTTGTCCGTCGCCGCACTTTGTACATACAGTAAAATTCTTATTGATTCGGCTTGCAGCGTTCGTAAAATCCTGTACCGGAACGAAGGTAATATCACGTCCAATGAGGTGACGCCCATGTCGATCACTGTTCTTCTAGCCGATGAGACGGAGTGTTCGTCGATTCCTTGAGGACTTCGCAACTGAGGTTGAACTTGTTGGCGAGGCAACTGATCTTGCCGAGACAATTCAAATGGCTCAGGACTTGCGACCACAAATTCTTTTGATGGACTTACATTTAAGCGATTCACCGATGTCATCCGAACAACTCAAGGTTGGTTTGCATTCCGATACTGCGCTGCTTGCGATGTCCTTCTCTAATGATGCAGAGCCAAGACTATAGCAAACGGCATCGGTGCGGCTGCATTTCTGGACAAGGTAAACCTTACCGAAGAGCTTATCCCCACCATCTTGCGATTAGCCGAGCCAAGACAGAACGCCGTGATATGGTCCGATGATGCCATCTGATGAGTATGATTTCCGCAAAGCTCTTATGAGCCATGTCACCCTGCTACAGGCAGTCCAAGCGAACATAGCGTCCTCTCGTAATGCGCAGGCGGAGTTGCCGTAGTTCAGGGCGTTTGAGCTTCTCTTCGAGCTCTGGTTGGCCCACGAGCACGATTTGCAGCAGTTTTTCGGAGGCAGTTTCTAAGTTTAGAAGAAGTCGAATCTCCTCCAACAAATCGAACGAAAGCCTTGCGCTTCGTCCACAATCAATACCGGAGTCCCGCCTGCACGAAAGCGCTCGATCAACCATTGGTTAAGCAACAGGAGCATGTTGCTCTTAAGCCGGAAATCAATTGGTATCCCGAAATCGGTGAGTATGAAATCAAAGAGGTGGTTGACGCTCAGGTGTAAATTGAAGACGAATGCTGTGGGGATTTTCTGTTGGTGTAGCCACTCGCTCGGTTGCAGGCAGTGGCGCCACTAGTCCGATAACGGGGTCAATCATGAGCCGTCGTGGTTCGAAACGACTGTAGGCAAGCGCGAAACTGGGCTATGCGGTTCAAAATCGGCAAGAGTGCCCGACCACTTCCTTCTTTGTTTCCAACTCATTTCTATCTATAGCCTGCATAGGGTATTTCTCTCACCCTAATATCGCCCTTCAACTCAAGGTCTTAATGATGCCGTGTCCCAACCGACGGACGCCAGAACAGTCTCGCGTTTCGAAATTGCGTAAAGCAGTTTTCTAGCTTTACTTAGGTCAGGGGGCAATCTAACGAAAGTCCAGAACGATGGAGTAGACCTCATGGTCGCCTCTTGTCAATTGCACCAGTAGTGAGCCATCCGGGAGAAGATCTTCAAATGCACATCGCGAGACGCTGCCTTCCAGAAGCGGTTTGCATTCAAACACAATTTCTGATTTGCGCGTCTGCAAGTTCAGGCGACGAACGGGTTCATCGGGCTCCAGTACATCCTGGTAGTAGATGAATTGTGAATCCGGAGACCAGGCAACAGGGCTGAACACTAAGCCTTTGGCCAGCGCGCTCCATTTATTGGCCGCGACATCGTAGAGCCCGATCTGCGATCCATCATCAGTTATCGCAGCAATGAACTTGCCATTGGGCGACATGCGAGTTTTCAAATATGCCTCAGACCCCGAGATTTTCTGCTTCACCTTGGTTTGCCAATCCAGAAGAAAAATGCCCGAGGAAGGGCCCAGCTCCGCATCGGCGGAATAAAGCATTTTTGTTCCGTCGGGAGACCATGAAGGCGCGGAAACAGAGAAGGGTTCCACGACGACGTCGCGAAGTCCTCCGCCGTCCACCGAAATGGACGCTATCTTGGTGTTGGTGGAGCCTCGGGGCCGCAGGCAGAACACGAGTTCGTGCGAGTTTGGCTGGAACGCAGGCAGCTCGGGAGAGAGGGAGCCATCAGCGAGTTGATGACGTTGACTGCCATCCAGCTTGCTAATCCAAAGACTCCCGTTCTTGGTTCTGTAAACGGCCCATTCCATATCTCGAGAGATGTTCAGCCAAACCGCAGATTCCCCGGCGAGCAGCCCCCGAGACTCGCGTTTCGCAGGGCTAAAAACTACGTACTCGGTGTGCGCAACGTCACCCATTGCGAAAACCTTTCGAGTGTCAGTGCCAAAAATCGCTGCATCCATGGAGAAGGGCCCAGTGTCTAACCGGAACGGTTTACTTCCGAACACCGCTCCGTTGCCGCGCTCGGGACGTATGTACAAGCTGCCCTGGCCATTTGCGCTATAACCAGTGAATACAAATAGATTACCGTCATGAGAGAAATGCCCACATCCTTGATTGGGAACTGCGCTCCAATCCGGGAAAAGTTGGTGGAGATCTTTGCCGTCAGAATTGACAGACCAAATCTTGAGGCCTTCACTTAGCGAACTTCCCAATTCGAAGCGAAGTTCTTTGCCGTCCGACGACCATGCAAGTCCGGCTTTTGGACCTTTGAGCTCCAGAATTTTTTGAGGATTTAAACCGTTGCGGTCCGCGCGGAAAATCCCCTCATCATTGCAAAATGTGATTTGACTGCCATCCGGAGTAAAGGTGGCGTCCATGGCTGAAATTTGTCCCATTCGACGCGCCGTTCCACCGACGGAAGGCATGCTCCAAACCGGTAATAAAAGAGAGCGGGATTCAAACGGAGCAATAAGAAGTTCAGAAGAGTCAGGAGAAATGGCCAGAACTTTGAAATTTTGAAAGGAAGAACTGAATGGCTGAATCGCGCCACCCGACGTAGGCATTTGAGAGAGTTCCCACCGGTGACCTCGACGCTGTAGAAAAAACAATCGGACCCCGTCGGTGTGCAAACGTCCAAAGGTATCGGCGCGCGCCGATGTTGTAAGCGATGAAATTTTAATTACGCGTGGCGCCAGGAGAGGCCGGAAGAGAACCCATCCAACGCCAATAAGCAAAGCGGCGGCGGCGAAACCTAAAATTGTGCTGGGAAGACGCCGTGGTCTGGCTTGGAGAATAGCACGGGCCGCATCTGGGATTCCGGAGACGGTGCCAACCTCTGGATGAAGGCCGTCTTCAAGAGGGACTGACTGCTTTGTAGTAGAGGTAGTAATGACCGGAAGAGCCTGCTGTCGCTCTTGTTGTACCCTGGCTATGAACCGATATCCGCGACGGGGAAGTGTCTCAACGTACATCGGTTTGTCCGCGGAATCGCTTAGGGCGCTACGGAGTTTGTTGATGGCCTTGTTCAGGCTGTTCTCAAAATCGACAAACGTCTCTTGTGACCAGAGTCGCTCTTGAATTTCTTCCCGGCTAACAACGGAGCCGGCCCGTTCCACAAGCAAGATAAGAATCTCGAGCGGGTGTCCGGCTAGACGAATCTTTCGTCCATTCTTGCGAAGCTGGCCAGCAGCGGCGTCCACTTCGTAATTGCCAAAGCAGTAGAAAAGGGAAGTTCGGGGTTGCCTAGTCATGAGATTGTGGCCGGGGACCTGGGCCCGCTTCCCGCTTATTGTATGCGCAAAACGGTACGCAGGCCCCAGAAAAAACAGGCCTGTTAGCCGTCAAAGGTATAGATAAACTCACTACCTTCATGCAAATAGCAGGGAAGAAAGAAGGAAGATTTCAGGAATTGGGAATCCATTGCAGAACGCGGATTTCAAGAATATCGTCCGCCACCACCGGAACAAATCTACACATTACAAGACGGAGGACGGGCAATGAACTACAGAGTTGCAAATGCCATTCGCCTGCTGGGCTTTGGATTACTTACTTTTACGACGGCGGGTGTGACTCTCGCCCAAAAGGACCCGGGTGTCAGGCAAGGATCACTAGGGGCTGGTGCACCCTTAAAGGGACTCACCCCTATAGAGCTAGCCATGTTCAACGAAGGTTTGAACCGCGCTCTCCAACTGGAAGCAGTCTGCGATGAATGCAGTGATTTGACCCTGGGCTCAACCACCGACCCCGCAAAAGGGAATCTGGTCACGCAAACAAACTCATCAGGATTGGGCGTCCGCTTTAATGGAGACCAATGCACGGCATGCCACAACCAACCTTCCTTGGGCGGTTCCGGCGGATTCATGGTGCCCAACCCGCAGGATCCTCCCCAGATGCATCGAGCGCCAGAAAATCCCATGTTTGATCTGATATCGCATCGCAAAGGTGCGGCCAATAAGGTGCCTTCCTTCACCCAACAATACGGGCCCATGCGTGAAGTGCGGTTCGCCCGGAAGCCGAATGGAACACCGGATGGTGGCGTCCATCAGTTGTTCACGGTGGTGGGAAGAAGCGACATTTTTCCTGCTGGTCAGCCAGGGACTTGCACGACGAGCGACTTGCCACCTACTGATTTCGACGGTGAATATTTGCGGGGAAATGCGCGCTTCCGCATTCCATTGCAATTATTTGGACTAGGAATCCTCGATGGGATTCAAGATCGCGAAATTTTGGACCGCCATCAACAAACGGAGTTGATTCGACAGGAACTGGGAATCAAGGGGATGCCAAACCGCAGCGGCAATGACGGTACGATCACCCGCTTTGGCTGGAAGGCCCAAAACAAATCCATCATGATTTTCGCAGGGGAAGCATATAACGTCGAGATGGGCGTAACCAACGACCTGTTTCCGCAAGCCACCGACGAAGCACCGGCCTGTACTGCGAATAAGAGCGAGCCGAATGACATCTTCCGTAATGACCCCGTCGACACGCGCAACCAAGGCTTCAACAATCCTCTCCACATTCTTCCAGATTGGCAAATGTTCGCCATTTTCATGCGATTCCTTGACGCGCCGCAACCTGTGGCGATGTCCGCAAGTGCGCTTCGTGGACAACAATTGTTTGGAACCGACCCGCGAAATCTAGGCGTGGGGTGCTTCGCATGCCACACCCCGACTATGATGACTCCGGCGCAGAGCGAAACGGAAGCGCTGCAAAGCCTGACTGTGCACGCTTATACGGATTTGCTGATCCACCATATGGGTAAGAAACTTGCTGATGATATTACCCAGGGACAAGCGACAGGGGACATGTTTCGAACAACTCCGCTGTGGGGTGTCGGGCAGAGGATGTTCCTGTTGCACGACGGCCGTACCAGCGATCTATTGCAAGCTATTCAGGCACATGAATCCCGTGGCGATTGCGATGAAGATACCCGTTTCGAAAAGGTTGGCTGCTATGGCCCCTCTGAAGCGAACGGTGTCATTCAGCGATTTAACGCATTGTCCACAGCGGACAAACAGGCGATCTTGGATTTCCTAAGATCGCTCTGAGTTATCTAAGCCATCTGTAGGTAGGTCACTGTGGCAGCCAGCATCTCACGTGCGGGAAATTAACCTCTGACCGCTAGGTAATAGAACGCCTAGCTCGGTTCGGCATGCAATCTCACCTGTTTTTTCTATTTGCAGAGCGACTTTCTCCGGGCTGCTGGGTTTGGGTTCGGCATCCGTGGGTGATGCTCGGGCGTGTCCCGTCGTGAACTCCGGGCAAACCTGGCGGTGAGCACGGCTAGCCTCGCCTAGCCGTAATCGAAAATCACAATCTGGAGGATGAACATGAAACGACTCATCGGAGTATTGGTGGGTGCGATAGCGCTACTGGTGTTGGCCAGCACGATCCATTCCCAGGATCTGCTCGTGCCAGCAGGAACGCTGTTGCAATGTACCTTGGACGAGCCGAATTTTTCTTCGGCGACTGCGGCGATCGGCGATCCGGTGTTGTGCCATCTCAGAACCATGCAGGAGTTCGGCAAGCCGGTATTCCCCAGGGGGAGCATGCTTGGCGGACATCTGGAAGCAGACAAGGAACCGGGACATTTCGTTGGGAAGGGCTACTTGAAGCTCACGTTCGACCGGGTGATCCTGCCCAGTGGGGACTTGCCCGTTCCGGCGAAAATCATCCAGGCCCGTGGATATAAGGTCGATAAGGATGGCGACATCGACGGCAAAGGCCACGCGAAACGCGACGTGGTGGAGTGGATGGTTCCTCCACTTTGGCCGTGGAAGGTTGTCAGTTTGCCATTCCGCGGTCCTCGTCCCACATTAAAGGGAGAAGAGCCGCTGGAACTGCGATTGATGGATGACATCGTGATTCCACGCAATCTAGCGCAATTACATCCTGACCGTCCGCCCTATGCATCCGGCGTCCGTCCGAGCGGATACTCCGCAGTACCTCAAACGAACGCGATACAGCAGGCGAATGAACACAATGTGAGCGCCACGATCGAGTCGCCAGTAAATGCGTTTGTCGGAACCTCCGCGAATTCTGCAAATACCCAAGACTCTGAGCCCTCCAGCAATCGGTTTACGATTCTGGTGCTGAAGTCCAACCAAACGATTGAAGTTTTGAAATACCACAGAGAAAGCGAGCTGCTGATGTTCCAGGACGTGCAAGGACGAAAAGGCTCGGTGAATATCGGCGAAGTGGATTGGCGCAAGACCTCTGAGGTTACGATGGCCGTCAGGTCATCGGATGCGCCGCCCATCTCGCGACAAATGAATTGACCGAAGTGATTTGATAGCGCGGAGATGTCTGACTCTTACTGTTGCTCTGAGCAACGGTACCCTAGGGGTGTGGATGCAAATGTGGAATTCGTTGTGCTAACCTTGCGGCTATCGGAACCGTCAGAATTGCCAAGGAGGCCTTCATGGCTCACCTCAAAGGCTCCTTCCTCGTATTTGCAGCTTCCACTTTAGTTTTTGCTCTTACTTTGCCGCCTAATCCAACCGTATCTTTTGCGGGTGCAAACTTGCCGGGGTCGGTTCAGCCGGGGAATCCCATGCTCGAGCCGCGTTCTGGTCACACCGCGACACTTTTGCCGGATGGCCGTGTGTTGATCGCAGGGGGGATGCGACGAAATCAAGATTTTTATCGGTCCGCTGAATTGTACGATCCGGCCACCGGAAAATTTCAGCCGACTGGGGCCATGGCTCTGGCGCGCGTAGGGCACGCGGCGGTTTTGCTGCACTCCGGCAAGGTGCTCGTGGTTGGAGGCTATGTCGGCCACAACTGCACTGATTCTGCCGAAATGTACGATCCAGCAACTGGAAAATTTACTGTGATTGGGAAGATGACAGTCTTACGAGGGAGGCCGAGTATTACACTCCTCGTGAATGGCGATGTTCTAATTGCAGGTGGCACGGACCGCGACACTCCTGGAGGGATCTCCTCGGCTGAGATTTTTCGCACCGCTGATCTTAAATTTGAAGCTGTTTCCCCCATGCATTTTGCGCGGATTGCACAAACATCGACCTTGCTCAGCGACGGGTGCGTCTTGATCGCCGGGGGACGCGGTGACATCGTGACGGCATCAGCGGAAATTTACGATCCACAAAGCAAGAGCTTCACAGTCACAGGAAACATGGTTACCGCGCGCTACAAACACGCCGCTGGCCTGCTCTCCGATGGCAAAGTGCTTATTGCCGGCGGCTCCGATGAACGCGATTGGAATGGTGCTTTGGCCAGCGCCGAGATATACGACCCGCGTACTGGTAAATTCACACCGACGTCTTCGATGAATGATAGCCGGTTCAAGCTACCTGATGACGCGGCACAAGTCGGCGAGGGAAGAATATTGATTGCCGGCGGAAGTAAGAGTGTTGAAGTGTACGATTCGACCGTTGGAAAATTCATGATCGTAGCCGGTCAGATTGATGCCCCTCGTCATTTCATGACTGAGACCCGTCTGAAGGACGGCACCGTTTTGCTCGCCGGAGGATATCCCAACAATGATCAGGGTACTACGGCAACCTGGATCTATCATCCTTAGTCAGCAACCAGGTTGCGTCTTTAGCTGGTTTTCGGAGGACGTTTAGGTCCCGGTTTTTCTGCCAGGGATTGTCTCATGAAACGGTGATCGCATTCCTCGCAGCGAAAAGGGCGAAGGAAAACCGCCAGCAGCAAGACTTCAAGAATTCCCTTTGTCTTTGATCTGTGGGTATGCACGCTTTCACAAGATGGGCATGTTATCTGCACGTAAAATAATGATTAGGATCTGCGTCAGAGGCTGTTGAGCGCAAATTCCGACCTTCTGCCTCAAATTGCTCGCTCGTCAATCAGCTATTCTAGAGAGCCTACCACCTGGCGCTGTTCTCTTTTATACAGTTTTGAAAAGTGCTTCTTGGTAAGGTGGTAGGGGCACTAGAGTGCCCCAGTCATAGCCCTCTCGATAGTGAAATATGAAGTTAAAGAAACATAAAGAAAATGGGAGGGTCAGCTCTTTCAATCCTCTGGCGTTTTTAGAAACTGCCGGCGTATCGAGAAAAATTGCTGAGTTTCACAGGAACGAGACAATTTTTGCCCAGGGCGACGCGGCCGAAAGTGTCATGTACATCCAACAGGGTGGCGTGAAACTCTCGGTAGTAAACGGCTCCGGGAAGGAAGCGGTCGTTGCCATGTTTGGTCCGACTGACTTTTTTGGTGAAGGCTGCATGGCGGGTCGAACGATTCGCATGGGCACGGCCGCCGCCGTGACCCCGACAACGCTGTTGGTCATTCAGAAAAAAGAGATGCTGCGCGCCTTGCATGCAGAACAGGAACTTTCAGACCATTTCATCGCCTACATGCTCGCTCACAATATTCGCATCGAAGAGGATCTGATCGATCAACTCTTCAACTCCAGCGAAAAACGCCTAGCGCGCACTTTGTTGCTTCTGGCGCGCTATGGAGCACAAGAGCAACCGGACGGGTTTTTACGTCATATCTCGCAAGAAACTCTTGCGGAAATGATCGGCACCACCCGTTCGCGCGTGAATTTCTTCATGAACAAGTTCAGAAAACTAGGGTTCATCCAGTACAACGGCAAAATAAAAGTGAACAAGTCGTTGCTAACTGTTGTCTTACACGAGTAAAGCGCACACGTTTCTTGATCATCGCCCAGCCCAGTAGGTAGTTGAAAAGTTACAGAGTATGAGTGTCTCCAGGGCAAATCGCCCTGGGTTGCCAGGCGGAGTTTCTTCCGCAAGTAGAAAGTTTCCGAGGAAATCGAATGTCGACGCAGAAAATAATACCCGCAGAGATTGTTACCATGATTGAGATCCAGCCTTTGTCTCTGAATGAAAAACCCGTTGTTCTGACCCCCGTGCCGCCGCGCCCAGCACTCCCCAATCGCATCGCAGTTGTTGGCAATTATCTTCCTCGCCGTTGCGGCATCGCCACGTTTACGACAGATTTATGCGATGCCATTCACAAGGAATATGGCGCGACGGAGCTGTTGGCGCTGCCCGTCAACGATACCGAAGAAGGTTACATTTATCCCTCCAGAGTGCGCTTCGAACTCTCCGAAGATAATCTTGCTTCCTATCGCCAGGCTGCCGATTTTCTGAATTTCAGCAACATCGATCTGGTTTGCCTGCAACATGAATACGGTATCTTTGGCGGCCCTGCAGGCTCGCACATCCTGGAAATGTTGCGACGATTGCAGATGCCTTTCGCGACCACGTTACACACCGTTCTTCGTAATCCAAATCCAGACCAACGTGCGGTCATGGAAGAAATTGCGACGCTCTCCGACCGCCTGATCGTTATGAGCCAGAATTCCTCCGATATCCTTCAGGAAGTGTTCCATGTTCCTCTCGAGAAGATCGATCTGATTCCGCATGGCATTCCCGATCTACCGTTCACCGATCCTAACTTCTATAAAGATGCTTTTGGAACGGAAGGCAAAGATGTTCTTCTCACCTTTGGCCTGCTCTCCCCAAACAAGGGAATCGAAAACGTCATCAAAGCGCTCCCCAAAATCCTTTCGCGCCACAGCAATGTGGTTTACATGGTATCCGGGGTAACTCACCCGCATATCCTTCGCCGTGAAGGAGATCAATACCGAATCTATCTGCAGAAGCTTGCCAAGGAACTCGGCGTCGAGGCCAACGTTATCTTTCGCAACCGTTTTGTGAGCTACGAAGAATTGGTGGAACTAATCGGCGCGGCCGACATCTACATCACGCCTTACAAACACCGCGAACAAGTTGTATCCGGCACCCTGGCTTACGCATTGAGCGCCGGCAAAGCCATTATTTCTACTCCCTATCTTCACGCCATCGAATTATTGGACAACGAGCGTGGTGTGCTCGTTCCCTTTGATGATCCCGATGCCATCGCGGAAAAGGCTCTTGAGTTGCTGGACAATGGCACTGCCCGGCACGCTATGCGGAAACGTGCTTATCTATATGCAAGAGACATGGTCTGGAACCGGGTGGCGCAAAAATACATGCAAAGTTTTGAACGCATTTACAACGAACGCCTGCGAAACCCCCGGGCCACGTTCACCGCGCAAAATACGGAAAAAAATTTAGACCGTCTACCCGCTATAAAGCTGGATCACTTGTATCGCATGACCGACCACACCGGAATCGTCGAGCACGCCGTTTTCGTGATTCCAAATTATCCGGAAGGTTACACAACCGACGACAACGCGCGCGCATTGATCGTCGCCATTCTTGCAGAAGAATTTGGAGCCAGTCCAAGAGCAGGCGCAATCGATTTGGCCTCTCGCTATCTGGCCTTTCTCTGGCTTGCGTTTGATCCAATTACAAAACGTTTCAGAAACCTTCTGAGCTACGAACGCCAATGGCAGGAGTTGGAAGGTTCGGAAGACAGTCACGGCAGGGCGTTGTGGGGTTTGGGAACAGTTCTTGGCAGATCTCGCGACGCAGGATGGCGGGGAGCGGCAGGACGCATGTTTGAACAAGCTGTGCCCGCAGCTACCGATTTCAAGAGTCCTCGCGCCTGTGCGTTCGCTTTACTCGGCCTGCAGGAATATCTCGATTCGTTTCCCGGCGATCGCGCCGCACTAGGAGCATCGGATACGCTGGCCAACCGCTTGATGAATGCGTATCGTGCCCATCGCACCGATGACTGGAAATGGTTTGAAAATAGCCTGACGTATTCAAATGCCCGGTTGCCTCAGGCCTTGATTCGTGCTGGAACGCGTGCTGCAAATGAAGAAATGGTTTCCGCTGGACTCGAATCGTTAGATTGGCTGCTGGGCATTCAACACTGCGAGGCGAAGGGGCATTTTGTGCCGATCGGCTCGGAAGGTTTTTATTCTAAGACCACGGAGAAAGCGCGGTTCGATCAACAACCGGTTGAAGCATGTGCCGCCGTTTCCGCCTGTCTGCAGGCCTATTGCGTAACAGGAAGGAGCCGCTGGCGCAAAGAAGCTTGGACCGCGTTCAATTGGTTCTTGGGTGACAACGATCTTCAGGTTGCGCTCTACGATCCCACCACCGGTGGTTGCCGGGACGGCTTGCATCCCGACAGAGCCAACGAAAATCAGGGCGCAGAATCAACCTTGTCTTTTCTGATGGCTCTTCTAGAAATGCGCAAGCTGGAAGAATCTGACGGAACGGGAAACACGCTCTGAACATTTTCACTCAAACTTTCATTCTCTGTCATTGTTTAGAAATACGTTTTACGAAAAGCGGTGAAATTCTCCATGAAAGCCATAATGACAAAATACGAAACTTTATTTCTCCGGCATCCTGCCAATCCTATCTTGGCCGGAAAGGACTGGCCATACTCCATGAACAGCGTCTTCAACGCTGGCGCAACGCTGCTGCCTGACGGGTCCACGCTACTGCTTTGCCGCGTCGAAGATCGCCGCGGTCTATCGCATTTATGCGCCGCACGCTCCGTGAATGGAATCGATAGCTGGAAGATCGATCAACAACCGACTCTCTTACCCGATGCGGAGCAGTATCCCGAGGAAATTTGGGGCATTGAAGATCCCCGCATTACGTTTGTTCCCGAACTCAAGAAATTTGCCGTGGCCTACACTTCTTATTCTCGTGGCGGTCCTGGAGTCTCTTTAGCGCTTACGGAAAATTTTCGGAGTTACGAGAGACTTGGTGTAGTCATGCCGCCCGATGATAAGGATGCAGCTCTTCTGCCTCGCCGGATCAATGGGCTCTGGGCGATGATTCACCGTCCGATGACTCCTCTGGGCGCTCACGTCTGGATATCCTATTCTCCCGATCTGCGTCACTGGGGTGGTCACAAGCTCATGCTGGAAGCGCGGCGCGGCGCCTGGTGGGATGCTAACAAGATTGGCATGTCACCACCGCCGATTGAAACTTCAGAAGGTTGGTTGATGATTTATCACGGCGTACGTCGCACCCCTTCCAGTTCAATCTATCGACTGGGTCTGGCTCTGTTCGATCTCCAAGATCCGGAAAAATGTTTGAATCGCGGAGACTCTTGGATGTTCGCCCCCGAAGCCGATTATGAGCGTCACGGCGATGTACAGGACGTTGTCTTTCCCTGCGGCTACACCATCGCCGCCGATGGCGACACCATCAACCTCTATTATGGTGCTGCCGATTCCAGTATCGCCCTCGCGCACGGCAGCATTCGCTCCCTTCTGAAATGGCTCGACAACAATGGCCATTCCGAACACACCCACGACCGTCGTCACAAGCTGACCCCCGTTTGGGCCTAAACAAGATCCAAAACTAACAACTCAAAAATTTGTCCAATTCTTCGGTGCCTCGGCCAACGTATTCTTCCTTGGCTGGCCATTGGCCTGACCGCTTTTGAAAAACCACAGCGAGTGACAGAAAACCTTGCATGGACTGCATTTTTGCAAGAGCATGCTGGCTGGTTGAATCCTGTAGCCTTGTATCAAGCAAAAGGTGGAACTCATGAGAGCCATTCTCGGCATTTTGTGTGCACTGTTCCTTTTCGCCTCTTTCAGTGATGCACAAAATGCCGTTCCTACGAATGATCCACCGTATTACGGGCCGTACAACGCCATCTTCCTGCCCGATGGCGAAGGTCTGAAGAAGCCGCTAGCGAATAACGATACTGTTACGCGCGCAGATTCACCTTGGACGTTCTACGCATGGATCAATCTTGCTGAGCTTCCCAAGGGTCTCAGCCCGATCGCTGGTCTGGGCAATTTGGAAGACGAGTACTCCCGTTATCTCGCCACCGATGGAAATAAATTGGTTCTCTGGTCGGGTAAGGACAACAATCTTTCTGCTGTCGCCGCTCTTGTTCCCAATAGGTGGCATTTTGTCGCCGCCACTTTTGATGGCCGCGAATTTCATTTGTTCAGCGAAGGGAATCGCATAGCCGCGGGAATGCTCGATTTAGGTTCAGTCAGGGACGTTCTCGAAATTGCTCCTCCCACATTTCCCTGGCCAGATGGAGCGCATTTTGGCGGGAAGATCGCCGGATTGACGTTGTTGCGCCATGCACTGAATGACGACGAAATCAAAAGCATTTCGGAGAAGCCTCAGAATTTCGAGATTATCTTGTTCGAAGAGGCATCCAAGCCTTGGCCCTTCCAGGACAGGCAGCAAGCTGGCTATCGTACGCCGCAAGATCCCTCCACAATGCCGCGCTCCAAAGCTCCATTTTCCAAGCCAATGAAAACCGCCGATATGCCGTCGCGCGGCGCTGCTCTGGAGCCAAATGGCAAAAATGAATGGACTCTCGCTAGAGGATGGAAGTTGCGCCCCGCTCCCAGTGTGCTGGAACCTGGCGAAGCTATTTCGCAAGCGGAATTTTCTACTAAGGATTGGTGGCCAGCAACCGTTCCCGGCACCGTATTGACCACCATGATCGATCAAGGTGTCTATCCCGATCCGGACTATGGTCTGAACAATCTCGCCATCCCCGAAACTTTGAACAAGCAGGATTATTGGTACCGCATGGAATTTAGCGCGGCTAACGATTGGAAAGGCCGCCGCCTGACACTGACCTTTGAAGGCATCAACTATTTCGCCGCCGTTTGGCTAAATGGCAAATCCCTCGGCACAATAAAAGGTGCATTCATCCGCGGTGTCTTTGATATTAGCGATGCCTTGAAATTCGGCCAAACCAATGTTCTCGCCGTGCGCGTTTCGCCTCCACCGCATCCCGGAATTCCCCATGAGCAGAGCATTAAAGCCGGCGCTGGAGAAAATGGTGGCGCGATGTGTCTCGACGGGCCAACGTTTGTGGACACCGAAGGATGGGATTGGATTCCCGCGATTCGCGATCGCGACACGGGGATTTGGCAGGCAGCCACGCTGCGCGCAACCAGCACAGTGCGGCTGGGCGATCCGCAAATTGTCACTAAATTACCTTTGCCCAACACCAATGAAGCGGCAGTAGAAATTACCGTGCCGCTGCAAAACAGTTCTTCCAGCGCAGTGAAGGGAACTCTGAGCGCTATATTCGAAAACGTCATTGTCGCAAAAAGTGTCTCTCTTTCACCCGGAAGAAATGAAGTGAAGCTATCTCTCGCGGAGTTCCCGCAACTCAATGTCCAGAATCCCCGGCTATGGTGGCCTAATGGCTACGGTAAGCCGGAACTTTACACGTTGAAATTGTCTTTTTCCGAAAATGGCAAAGAGTCCGATTCCAAGGATGTTCGATTCGGCATACGAGAAATAACCTACGAAATTAGTTTGCTGGATAGCACCGGCCATGTTCGCCGTGTGGATTATTCTCCAACGATGGCGCGCGAAAAAAACGAGCAGATTGTCGACATAACCCATGAAGGCATTCGCAATATTCCTTCCACCGATCCTTACCCCAGTATTTTTCCGCCGGAATGGAAGGATGGTTGGAAGTGGTGGGTCGCTTCCTTGAAACCCGGTGCCGAAAAATCCCCAGCGGTAAAAGCTGTGGATGATACCCGTGCGAGTCCATTTCTCACGATTCGTGTGAACGGTGTGCGCATCGCTGCTCGCGGCGGCAGTTGGGGCATGGACGATTCTCGCAAACGCGTCTCACGCGAAAAACTCGAACCTTATTTCCGTCTGCATCGCGACGCCAACGTCAACATTATTCGCAATTGGGTTGGACAGAGCACCGAAGAGGTTTTCTTTGACCTCGCTGATGAATACGGTTTGCTGGTCTGGAACGATTTCTGGGCTTCCACGCAGTCCTATAACGTAGAGCCGGAAGATCCGCAACTATTCCTCGACAACGCTCGTGACACGATTTTACGTTTCCGCAACCATCCCTCCATCGTCATCTGGTGCGGACGAAATGAAGGTGTTCCTCAGCCCACGCTGAACGAAGGGTTGGATCAATTGATCCGCACTCTCGACGGCACTCGCTACTACACTCCCACTTCCAATCAGGTGAATCTACAAAATAGCGGGCCCTACCGCTATGTCGATCCAAAACTGTATTTCAATATGCTGAATCACGGTTTTTCCGTGGAAACCGGGACGCTTTCCTTTCCAACGGAAGAAACGTGGAAGCGATGGATTCCTGATGCCGACCTCTGGCCCATCAGCGATGCCTGGGCATATCACGATTGGCATATGGACGGTAACGGCGCCAGCACAGCCTTTATGGAAGAGATTGAAAAAGAATTTGGCGCTGCCACTAGCCTCGAAGATTTTGGACGCAAGGCGCAAATGCTCAATTATGTTCAGCATCGCGCCATTTTCGAGGGCATGAACGCGCACCTCTGGGCGCCGAATACCGGAAGAATGCTTTGGATGACGCAACCTGCATGGCCCAGCTCCAACTGGCAGATTTTGAGCTCCGATTACGACACGCAAGCCTCTTTCTATGCCGTGAAGAAAGCCAGCGAGATGCTCCATGTGCAGCTTGATCCCACCACGTTTCAGGTGCAGATCATCAATTCTCTTCCCGCAACAACCAATGGACTGATAGTTCGCGCAAGAATTTTCTCGCTCGATAACAAAGTTATTGGTGAATATGAAGAAAAGAAAGATGCCCCGACTGGCGCCACCGATGCGTTGGCGTTGGATTTGAAGCCACTTCTAAAGAGCAATGTCGTTCTGCTCAAACTAGAATTGCGTGACACTAGCGGAAAACTGCTCTCGGATAACTTTTATTGGCTTGGCGGAGAAAGCGCCGATTACCGCAAGCTAAATCGCCTACCGCAAGCCCAACTCGCCGTTACCGCCACAGAAAACAGAAGTAAGGGCGGCGTTAAAGTCCATGTGCGTTTGGAAAATACCGGAACCGTTGCTGCCATCGAGACCAAGCTCACCTTGCTAAACGGCGATGGCTCCGCTCGAGTGCTTCCTGCTTATTACAGCGACAACTACGTTTCTCTCCTTCTCGGCGAAGTGAAAGAAGTTGAGATCGAATCACCCGCCTCTATGGCGAAGGCTGGATTGTCCCTAGGTTTACGCGGCTGGAATCTCGTCGAGAAGCGCTTGAAAATTACCGGCGAATAAGGAAGGCCATATGCTATCTGCAATCGAGCGCCACAAATCTGAACGAATTGGCTGGCTACGCGCCGCGGTTTTGGGGGCCAATGATGGAATACTTTCCACGGCCAGTCTCGTTTTGGGAGTCGCCGCGGCACATGCAACGCACAACAATATCCTGATCGCGGGAGTTGCGGGATTGGTGGCCGGCGCGATGTCCATGGCGGCCGGAGAGTATGTTTCGGTGCACTCGCAAGCGGATACCGAACAAGCGGATCTCAACCTGGAGCGGCAGGAGCTCAAGACAGACTCCGCCGGTGAGCACGAAGAACTCGCAGCCATTTATGTGCAACGCGGACTTGACCCCGCTCTTGCTGAGCAAGTTGCTGATCAGTTGATGGCCCACGACGCGTTGGGCGCTCACGCGCGCGATGAACTCGGCATCTCGGAAAGTACGCGTGCGCGGCCTATTCAAGCCGCACTCGCGTCGGCCGCAAGTTTTGCTGCTGGTGCGGCAATGCCTCTAGTGGTAACCGCGCTTGCCCCGCATTCGGCCGTGCTCCCGTTCGTGGCGGTAACTTCACTATTGTTCCTGGCGCTCTTGGGTGGATTGGCCGCACGCGCGGGGGGCGCAGGAGTTCTTGTGGGAGCTATGCGAGTCACTTTTTGGGGAGCACTCGCCATGGGTGTAACCGCCGGCATTGGAGCACTCTTCGGCACAACGGTATAATTTTGCCGACCTTACTGGGGAGCTTGCCACAGCGCAGAAAATTCCATTCTCCGTCGATCTTGTGCCTCATGCAACGTCCTGTGTTCCGGCGCATTGCAATCCAGCAGTGTTTCGCTACTATGGAAGAAACCAGCTTGTTTTTCAATTTCAGGTTCGCTGATGGAAAGGAACTTTGCATGATTCGAGGATTACTCGCCACTGCACTTGGCGTGCTGCTGCTCTTCAGCGTCGCTTGCAAAACCGCGCCGAATGACAAGGATGCCATCAAGGCGGGTGTGCTAAAGCACTTGGCCTCGATGCAAGGCCTGAACGTGCCGAACATGGAGGTCAACGTTACCCAGTTCTCCGTGAACGGCAATCAAGCCATGGCACAAGTGGAAATTCGCGCGAAGACTGGCGATAATTCCGGCGGCACCATGAACCTTGCCTACAATATGGAAAAGCGTGGCGACGAATGGGTTGTGGTCAAAGGTGCGCCCGCTGGCGGCACTCTTCAGCATCCGGCGCCTGGCGAGATGCCGCCAGGAGGCATGCCTCCCGGACACCCGAGCACAGGTGGTGCCGCTGGACCCGTGCATCCGGATTTCAGCGAAATCATGAAAGGTGCCCAGGCACCGCCGCAACAATCGGCCCCGCCGCCTTCGAATCCTCCTCCGACAAAGCCATAACCTTCACAGTAATTTTCAATTTGCAAAGGCCGAGTTCGCTCGGCCTCTTCTTTTGTTGATCCCCACAGAACTAAAAATCTTGCAATTCTTCCGTAGGCAGCGCCACCCGCACCGCATTCAGCACCGCGAGCAGATCGATCACTTCTTGCCCCACAGCTCCCCAAATGGGCGGCAAAAATCCAAGTGAAGCGGCGACCATCCCCAATACGCTGGCAGCCATTCCCCCCAGCGCACTTTGCAAAGCGATTCGCCGCATACGCTTCGCGATGTGCATCAACTCATCAATTTTTCCCAACGCGGGTTCCAGCACCACCGCGTCCGCCGCCTCTGTCGTAATATCATTTTGCGTGCCAAAGGCAACGCCTACGGTTGCCGCCATCAGCGCCGGCGCATCGTTAATCCCATCTCCAACGAACAGCGTTTTTGCTTTTGCTGTCTCCTCTTTCACGATGGCCACTTTTTCTTCCGGGCTCTTTCCTGCATGCACTTCTGTGATTCCTACACTCTCCGCCAGATACTTCACTTCTGATTCGCGATCGCCCGACACCAGCATTACTTTCGCCACTCCATGCTTCGGCTCCAGATGCTGTACGAACGAAGCAGTATCTTTTCTCGGCGCGTCATGGAACCGGATTGCGGCGGCATATTTGCCATCAAAAAAAACCAGGCATTCCAGGCCGCTCTGCAGTCCCGGCAAAGAGAGATTTTCCTTAGCCACTTTATTCCGCCCGGTAATTCTGACCGAATGTGCACCAACATTAGCGAGCAACCCAGCGCCTGGTTTTTCGCTAATATGTTCCACATCTTGAATCGCAAGGTTTTCCTTTGTAGCGGCCGCAACAATCGCGCTGGCCAGTGGGTGTTTCGAATAGCGTTCGACGCTCGCGGCTATTTGCAACACTTGCTCGCGCTGAAACCCTTCTGCACAAATAATTTCCGTCAACGTGGGCCTGCCATAGGTCAACGTTCCCGTTTTGTCAAAGATCAAAGTGCGGCACTTCGAAATTTGTTCCAATACCGAAGGGTTCTTGATGATGATCGCCCGCCGGGCAGCCAACGAAATTGCCCCAATGATTGCCGTTGGGATTGCCAGCAGTAAGGGACATGGAGTAGCAATTACCACCACGGCCAGAAATCGCTGCGAGTCGTGACTGAGGAGCGCCGCGATTGCTGCAACTCCAACGGCGAGAGGTGTGTACCAGGCGCCCAGTTGGTCGCCGAGTCGGCGCAATTGCGGCCGCTGCTGCTCGGTGTCATGCATCACTTTCATAATGTGCGCATAACGTGAATCGTCGGCGAGTTTGTCAGCACGAATCACGATGGCAGCCTCACCATTGATCGCACCAGAAATCACTGTAGACCCAGGGGTCTTGGAAATTTGATATGGTTCTCCCGTCAGGTAGGCCTCGTCCATCACACCGTGGCCTTCCAGAACCGTTCCATCTGCTGGACAAATCTCGTGCGGCAAAACGGTTAGCTCATCGCCAACACGAATTTCGGCAAGCTTTACGTCTTTCAACCCGGTTACTTCACGACGATGTGCCACGCTGGGCACTCGTCTCGCCAGCGCATCCAGCACTGACGATGCGCGCGCGGTGGCAAATTCTTCCAGCGCCTCACCTCCGGAAAGCATCAACACTACGATTCCGGCCACCAAATACTGTCCAAGAATTACCGCAGTGATGATCGAAATTCCTGCCAGTAAATCCGCGCCGAATTCACGTTTCAGAATTTTTTGCAACAGCACCCACAATAAAGGAGCCGCGGCCAACAGCGTGGCAAATAACGGCAAATTGTAAGTAAGGGGAGGGAAGTGAAATAAATAGCGAAAAACCAGGTGCAAAATTATTGCAAGAAGCGCAAATCCCGCGATGTACATCTCTCTGGATGGAACAAAACGTGGCTTCGCGGAAGCCGCCATTACCTACAACTTATCACATGCTGTTCTTTCAATGTCAAAGCTGCAATTTGATTGCACCTGTGGAACAACTGCTCTTTTTCCGCTAAAAAACCTAAATTGTCCTATCCGGCGAGTAACAAAGTTTTTCCAAATTGCAGTCCACGCATCTGGGTTTGCGCGCGATGCAAACTCTTCGTCCATGCCAAATCAACTGATGCGAAAACTGGATCCATTTGTTTTGTGGAATAATCGCCATCAGATCCTGCTCGATTTTCTTCGGATCTTCGTTGCGCGTCAGGTCAAGACGCTGTGACAACCGTTGCACATGCGTGTCCACCACCACGCCGCTGGCAATTCCGTAAGCCGTGCCCAGCACAACATTGCCGGTTTTTCGCGCGACGCCCGGCAGCGTAAGTATTTCCACCATCGTTCGGGGAACGGTTCCTTCGAATCGCTCGATCAGCGCCTTGCTGGCTCCAATAATCGATTTCGTTTTGTTCCGGAAAAATCCAGTTGGCCGAATCTCTTTTTCCAGTTCAGCGGGATTGGCGTATGCGAAGTCTTTCGGAGTCTTGTATTTCTTATAGAGTTCTTGTGTAACTTGATTAACCCGCACATCCGTGCACTGCGCGGAAAGAATTGTGGAAATCAGCAACTGGAAGGCGTTCTCATGCTTCAATTCGCATGTGGCTTCCGGATAGGCCTCATCAAGTTTCGCCAGAATCGCCGCAACGCGCTTGGGATCAGTTCCAGCGACCTTACGGGGTTTTAATGTCGTGTCAGCAGGCGATTTCTTTTTCGACGCCAACTTCTTCACGCCCTTGCCTTTAATTTTCTTCTGCGCCGCTTTCTTTTTTGTAGCCATAGCAACCAATTCTCCGTGAACTCCGCGTTATTTTTCTTTCGGCTCTACTCCAACACTTCCATCATGCGTCGAAATGCCTTCCCCCGATGACTATGCAGGTTTTTCTCTTCCGGCTGCAACTCTGCAAACGTCTTGCACAATTCCGGGAAATAAAATACCGGATCATAGCCGAACCCGCCAATTCCTCGCGGCTCTTCTAGAATAAGACCGTCGACCTGCCCCGATACAACTACGCAAGCCCTCCCCTGCAAAGCCACAGTGATAACACACACAAAATGCGCCACTCTCTCCGCATGTTTCCTGCCACGTAACTCGTTCAAAAGTTTCGCAATCTTTTGTTCATTGCTCGCTCCCGGTCCCGCGTAGCGTGCCGAAAGCACCCCCGGTGCTCCACCGAGAGCTGGAACAGCGAGTCCGGAATCATCCGCAAAAACCATCCCATCATAATGTCGCGAATAGTAGAGCGCTTTGCCTGCCGCATTCTCGGCAAAAGTCGGTGCGTTCTCTGGAAACTCAGGCAGCGATGTATAGTTGGGGAGCAAATCCAAATCCAACGCGTGACCGCTGGCGAGGACACGAAATTCCTTCAGCTTGCCTTCATTTCCTGAGGCCAGGAACAGTCTTGTGGTTCGATGCAGAGGCTCGGCCAAAAACTATCTTCCTCGCGGCAGAAACTTGGCCGGCAGCACGCCCCGCTGCTCTTCTCCCAACACGCCAATGCCGACCTCCGCCAATCGCAGCAATTCTTGCATCTCCCCTCCAGCAAACGGCCGGCCTTCCGCCGTAGCTTGAACCTCCACGAACTCGCCGTGTCCGGTCATCACTACATTCATGTCCACATCGGCGCGCGCATCTTCTTCGTAACACAAATCCAGCAATGCATCGTCATCCACAATTCCCACACTGGTTGCCGCGACGCTGTCGATCAGTGGCGATTTTTTCAATATTCCCATGGCAATCAACCGTTCCATAGCCAGCGCCATGGCCACGAATGCCCCGGTGATGGACGCAGTGCGCGTGCCGCCATCGGCCTCAATCACGTCGCAGTCGAGCCAAACTGTTCGATCGCCCAGCGCTTCCTGATCGGTAATCGCTCGCAGCGATCTGCCGATCAATCGCTGAATTTCCAGTGTGCGTCCCGTTTGTTTGCCACGCGTAGCTTCGCGGGTGGTGCGTTCTTCCGTCGCGCGCGGCAGCATCCCATACTCGCTGGTCACCCATCCCTTTCCGGTTCCTTTCAGAAAAGTGGGCACTCCATCGTTTACGGTGGCGGTGCAGATGACCCGCGTCTTCCCCAGTTCGATCAATACGCTGCCTTCCGCTTGCGAAATAAAATCGGGAATGATCTTTACGGCTCGAATCTGATCCGCGCTTCGGCCATCGCTCCGCATGGTGCCTCCCGGCCTTTCTCCCTACCGCTTCACCGCGTCTTTCACTTTTTCCACGGCCTTCTCAATCGGTGCGGTGATCAGCGCCGCGGGTGAAGTTGATTTTGGCCCTTCCGCAAGCCCATTGCCCCTTACCAAAAAGGTTTGGGTCAAATCCAGGTGACCCGCAAGCGTATCCACTTCTTGTCCGTGAATCAAAATTTTCAGCTGCTTGACTCGCGGCACATTCGCTTCCAGGGTTCGCGCAATGGAATCGATGGCTAACTGTTCGCTTTGAATTCCCGATGGGATGGAAGTCCCCAGTGCCTCTGAAAAATCCGCTACTGCCGTACCGTCCGGGAGCAAATAAAAAGCCAGCAGTGCCGCGTCCGAGGGCAACGTCCGGGCTTCCGAGTCTACCGGCCCGGCTAGTAAAGTGTTCAAGACTTGTTTCGACCGCGCAACTGGATCGCTCGACAAAGGCAATTCCACGATCACCGGCTTCAGTGTGCCATCATTGGCTGAAGAGCCCCAAAACATTTTTGCTTTTACCTTCGGGTCTCCGCTGGACGGCGGCGCGACCGGCAGCAATTCCCGCCGCGCCTGCTCTGCCGTTTTCTCGGTGATTTGGCGCGCCTTGTCCACCTGGCTGCGCAGCGCTGGAAAATAGATTGCCGCGCCTAGGACGGCTATGAACAGCGCGCCACCAACCCAATACATCCACCGCGGAATCATGGCCGGCTCACTCCAGACCCCGAAGATATTATCGGCACAACATAGGAAGGTTTGAATGCCACTATGCCACGTGTAATCGCGTCAGCCACGCCCGGTACCATCCGCTCTAGATCCGCCCGATTTTCCACCGATACGCTAGAAATCTCCACGGCGATCGCCGGAGCCGCAGTGGTGCGCAACTGCCGTACGGGAGCAACCAGCGCATTGGTCGGTGAACCCTTAAATCGCTTCGCCAATTCCATCTGCACCAGGTCACCAAGCTTGCGGCTAAGCGAAACAAAGGGAGCCTGCGCCCTTTCCCACTGAATCATTCCGCTAGTGTCTGTAACCGAAGGGAAGTCGGGTGGCACATAAACTCGCGCCGTTCCGGTTATGCCCGTAGACGACACGTGCAATGTGACGAAGACGGCCCCACGCTGGGCGTTGGCCCGCGCAGAACGATCGTCGAACGACGGGTTGTCGTTTCCGTCGCGCGTTTGCACAACCTGAAATCCTTGTGCCTCGAGAGTCTTTCTTAATTGTGCTGCCAATTCCAATACCACATCGCTCTCGCGAATTCCTTCCGTGCCACGCCCACCCGTGTCGGTGCCCCCGTGCGCCGGATCAATTACCACAACATTTAATCCGGCGCGTGGAACGATCGGTGCCGGATTCACTTGCGGCGTGGTGGTTTGCACACTAGTCGGCGTATTGGAATTGTCAGTCGCTGGGGGAGTCGTTGGCTTCGATTGGCTTGCCGCCTGCGGGCTCGCTACAGATGGCTTACCCGCTGGGGATTGGGCAGCAACCAGCACGCCGCTTAAAAGAAGGAAATACGGTGCCGAAATTTTGGGAAACGACACAGACATGGTCACGCTGAGCAGGATATCAAATCTAACGACTCTGCGCGGTGTCTGCCACGTCATAATCGCAAAAGGGTTACGTCCAGCCTATTTGCTCGTGAGCTGATCCACTGTTTCCAGAATGCCCTTTGCGGTTTTGACTCATGCAAAGGCGGGGACACTCTTCGTCTTGTCTTACTGATTGGAAAATTGATTTCGGATCAGATCTGAACTAGCCGCATTTTCTCACGAGGAGCAAATTAACCGAGCGATTCAGGTTTTCTGTTAATCAACTCTCTCTGCTGAATTGTTTTTCTGTCTATGGGGACTCTCGGTCGTCCACGGCTCGTTAAAAAACGCCTTCAGACAGACTTCGACTGCT
>DASXIT010000032.1:0-1745 GCA_036497825.1 Candidatus Acidiferrum sp. | reverse complement strand
GCGCAGCTGCGGAGGAGCTGGTATTTATTCTTTTTTCAGCTTCCTTGGCTACCCGAACGCATCCTGCGAAGGCGAGACTGGGCGCTGCTGGTTCGGGTTCTGCGGAATACTTCACCTCCTGGGGTCTTTTCTGATCGTGATCTCGAGCAGTATAAGAAGTCCTGGGCCAGGAAGGACGCGCTGACAGCTATGCTTAACTGGTATCGAGCGGCGCTATGGCGGCCGTCGAAATTCGCGTTGGATTCCAAGGCTTCGCGAGTGAAGGTGCCCGCGCTACTGCTTTGGGGGAAAAACGACCAGTTTGTTGATGCAGCAATGGCCAGAGAAAGTCTTCTGTACTGTGATGACGGCCACCTTGAAATGTTTGAGACGGCGACCCATTGGGTCCAACACGAAGAGCCCGCACAGGTTAATACCTTGCTATCCCAATTCTTTGCCTAACCAGGAAGTGGTGGCTAGGTTTTACAGCATGATTGGTTTCACACAGCGGCATGAGATTCAAGAAGGGAACGAAAATGTGGTTTGAGCTCATTTTTGCCTCCGTGCTTGTTATTTTGTACTTGGCCTTCTTGGCCTGGCATTCCCAAGGAGGGGGCAAGCTCACTCGAGCGGAGATAGATCGATACGTAGCGATTATCGAAAAGCTACCGCTGCCTCAGAAGGCGGTTCAGGCATTCATCGCCCATCTCCGCCCGTGGGCGGAGGCCGACGATGGCAAGCAGGTCTATATGTTTAACCTCATCCATTTCTTCCCTAAGCTGCAGCCATTTCCAGGCGCGCCGGAGTTCAAGGGAACGCCCGAACAGGCCAACGCGTACTATGAAAAGAGCCTGATATGGCTGTGGTTGAGTCACGCGTCCTATCCCACATTCATCGGAGCTCCCCAAGCCAAGAACCTGATTAACATGCAACCGGAGAGAACCTGGGGAAATATGACTGTCGTGCGCTATCCTAACCGGCGCACGTTTTTGAAACTCATTTCCCACCCCACGTATGCGCCCCTCGCATCTTACAAGTTCATAGCTCTGGATCTTGATTTAGTGCCGGTTTCGCGCGGCACGGTCGTCCCCGACCTTCGCTGGTTGGTAGGCGGCGGATTTATCATCGTTTTCCTACTGGTCGAGTGGGTACGCCCCGCTCTATTCGGGTGACCAGCAAGGCTTTCTGATCCGGAACGGCGATTTACCGCGTGGGTGAATACTTGCCATCGGTCTTCGGTCATAAATTATGTCTTAATATCCGGCGACGTACAAGCATATCTCGTGGCGTTTGTTTACCGCCGTGTCGGAGCGTTGCCGGAAGGCGGAGATGAGAATGAGGGTTAGATTCGCGTTGCCCGCTATTGATCCGGAGCGATCAATTCCCGGTGTCGCCAGGCGTAGGCGAGGCCCGAGTAAAGCGTTAAAGCCACGGTGATCCAGACTAGAATTGGGCCTGCCTGATTCCACGCACGCAGCCACCATATCGATCCTTCATTGGCGAACCGCAGTTCGCTTGTTGAAAACAGACCTAGAAAAAAAAGCACCGTGATGACTTGCCACGAGGTCTTCTGTTTACCCAGACTTTCCGCTGGAAGAATCCGCCCTTTGGCGCTGGCCATTAGACGCAATCCGGTGATCAAAAAATCTCGCGCCACGATCGTCGTTGCTGCCCACGCTGGCACGGCCTTAAGAGGCACTAGTGAAATGAACGCCGCAGCCAGCATTATCTTGTCCACGAGGGGATCCATCAGTTTGCCAAAGTTA
>DASXIT010000031.1:0-13946 GCA_036497825.1 Candidatus Acidiferrum sp. | reverse complement strand
ATCCAGCGGCGCTCGAGCACGGAGTCCGTGAGTTCCTGGCTTACGGGCTCCTTAAAGTTTTTCACGCCATCGGGAAGTTGCAGCATAACCGGCAGACGCATTCCGGCGAGCATAGGTGTGCGCCAGAGTATTTCAAACTGGTGAGGCGCAGTTTCTTTCACTTCGAGATAGCAGGGGCGCGCCTCGTGCGCCGACGCAACCGAAACAACAAGCAGCAAGCATGCTGCGAGCCGAGCGCAGTTGGCACGGAGCCACATCACAGCGGCGCCTGACTGGATGGAGCCGGAACTTGTTTCTTTGGACGAGGAGCTGGCGCTTGTGCGTTTTCTTTGTCGGAAGGACCAGGCAATAGCACGGCGTACTTGGCACGCATTTCCGTGTAGGCCTTTTGCCACGCAGTCGACTTTTGCTCGCCCAGCCACGCGTTCTTCACATCGGATTCAATCTCTTCCAACGCCGGGATGCGTCCAGGGATAACCGTATCGACAAACACCAAGTGCCATCCGTAGCCGGACTCAATCGGACCCTGCCATGAACCAGGTTTCAATTTCTCAAGGGCAACGGCAAATTGCGGTCCGAATTCCTTGGCCAATGCTTCGGGAGTACGGTCGCCATAATAGTCCTGGAACATGAACGGATCGGCGAGCGAAACCGCAAGCTTTGAGTCTTCAGGCTGGCCGACGATCCTGGTTAATGTCTTAGCAGCGTTGTCCTGAGCATCCTTTCCGCGCGTGTCCGGGGAAAAGTAGAGATGTCGGAAACTGTAGCGACTGGGCAGGGCGAACTTGCTGCCGTTCTTCTCGAACCAAGCTTTCAGCTCTGCGGTGGATGGCTCGTGCGCAGCCGCCACATCTTCAGCGAGGAACTGCATCTTCTGCGCCATGCGACGCTTCACGATGGTGTCGTCTTTGTCGAGGCCCATGGCCAGCCCTTCGCGGTAGAGGACTTCCTCGCGGACCTTGTCTTCCGCCATGGCCTGAAACTCAGCCGGAGTCGGTTGGCGATGCCATTGCGAAACGAAATACGTATCCATCTGTTGGAGGTCATCAAGACTTAGAACAATTTGCTTCGACGCCTCGACTCCGCCTCGACCTCGATGCATGTAGGCGTAAACAGCGAACAACGCGATCCCGATCAACAGGAAGTGTAGCAGTGGTTCGCTTAGCCAGCGCTTCAGCAACGGAAAGAGGGAATCCCGCAATTTGGCGGACAACGCGGACAAGAAAGTGCCTTGCTGGTCCGAGACGAGCTCAACGGAAACCTCATTCATTCGGAACAACTCCTGGGGGTCTCGACCTGTTTCACCGTTAGATTTACTAAAAATAAATCCATGAACGTGCCCCTACGTGACCGGACTCTTTTGTTGTTTCAACCACGCGCCTCCCAAAAAGACGATCAGGATTGCATGGACGACAACGGCGGGCCACAACAGCATCCCGATCCCTTCACCGCGGACGCCGATGTAAATAAGGAACAACATCGCCAGAGCGCTGTACGTCAACATGCCTTGGAATGCCCGCCGCGTCTCAGCCCCGGGCCAACAAGCGGCTCCCAATCCGATCAGAGCAATCCCCGCCAGGCGACTCATGAGAGCGCCTGCACCGACGATTTCTACGCCAAATAGTAGTCGGACAACGATTGACGGATACGCTAGCAAAATCACTCCTGCACCCGCTTCGCCGAATGCCGCGAGCATGAGGATCGTGTTCATTTGGACCCTTCTAGATTCAAGACTGACAGCATGCCAGCGGTTCTTTCCTATTTCTTCTCTACATCTTTTGCTTGATGTCGCTTTCTACCTTCTGCATCGCTTTGCTACCCATCTCCTCGATCAATTTCCGACGATTCTCTTCGCGTATGGCCTGGAACTTCTTTTGCTGCTCGGGATCCAGCAGAGGCGTAATTTTGGCGTCGACTGCACTGCTGATTTGTTTCAACTGCTCTACCTTCTGCAATGCGCTGCTGGACGTGTCTTTCTTTAGCTCCCCTAATTGCTGCAACTCCTGTTTGAGGAAGGGAACAATTTGCTGTTTCTGTTGTTCTGTCAGCCCTAGCTCAATCGAGAACTGGTCGATCATCGCCGTCAGCGGATTGGAAACGATCTGCGGCGTCGGAATGATCTCGTAGTTGGCATAGCCGAATTCGTTACTGCGGGCGCCGTAATAGGTGTCGCCCAGTTTGTAGATCGTAACTGCAAAGGGATCCTGCGAAATCGTCGTCACCACTTTGCCGTTCTCAATCTTGTACGGCGTGGTGGTCCCCTGGTAACCCTCACGCATCGGATTACCGACGTTGCTCGGTATTGTGGAGCTCGTGCCAACGTGCCACACGGTGCTCTGACCTTCGGCAGTGTAGCTGACGCTGAACTGGTCACCGGTCACGTTATTGCGTACCCAGAACGCCTTGCCGACGACCAGCGTCTTCAGTTGTGCATCGCCCAGTGCGGTCGCGCCCTTTTTCTTAAGGTCGGTCACTGTCATGCCAGCGGGCGCATTCTTACGCGCCTCGGTGCTTGGCGTGTACCAGATCGGTGAACTCCACGCGCGCTCCTGACCTGTGAGCGGCACTACGTCCGGCGGTGGAACTCCGGCTTTCACTGCCTGGATGAGAGTCCAGCGCGGCGTGGGAATTTCGAGCACACGTGCGTAGTAGAACGCATGTAAGCTGGCGTCGAACTCGGGATCGGTCCAGACCGTTTTCAGTTCGGTTGAACCTACCGTGTTTGTGTACGTCGCCTTGTCCAGATCCACGGTGCTCTGGATCGCCGGAACTCGCCCCGTCCACTGATTGGCTTTGCGGTCGCCGGACCACGCCACGTCGAAGATCTTCTCGAAGCTCTGCCCGTTCTTGGTCCATCCCTTGATGACCTGGATGCGATCAAGATTTCCCGAAGTCGGGTCTTTCACCGCCCACACCACAAACGTCGGAGCCGTCCCCTTCATCGGAGGCAGGTCCGCGCCCATCGGCACGCCGTTCGCATACGACTGGTGTACCCAGTCCTTCGCGTTCAAGATGTCGTTGTTGTAGCTCCAGCCGCCGAAGAAGCGCACTTTGATATGCGGGCCGCTGACGCCGAACGTTTCCTTGCGATACATCGCGTCCCAAAGGGACGCGCGCGTATTTTCCTCGGCCCATACGCCGGTCAGCCCTCCCGGGTTCTCCAAGCGCGAATCGATGGTGTTCCCCAGCAGGACCCCAGCCAAGCGCCTCTCAACCGTTCCGTCTACTTGAGCGTGTCCTCCAAAAAAATTGTCCTGGCGGTACGGGCTGGCTGTGTTGTGCGAGTCGGAGCCTGCAGCCATGCCGAACTTATAAGGGTTGTAGCCGCGGGTGTCCTGCATGGCCAAGCCGTCTTTCAGGGCCTGGCGCGCGAAGCTTCCGTGAATGTGATCGACGCGGCCGTTGTCTGGCGGAAGGCCGAGCAGTCCAGTGAAAATTTCGTAGCTCGCGTATTCGTCGGTGGGGGACAACAGCGGGTGAGTTTCGGACGTACCCTTGATCTGCGTGATTTCCACCAGCCGCTCGTTGCGGTCCCGCGAAGACGCCCACGCCGCGTCGATGGGCCTGCCGAAGCTGTCGAGGTCCACCGGATACATCCAGCCGTCGCTCAAATTCGCGTTATGCGAAATCGCCAGCAACTCGTTGCCCGCTTTGCGCTGCGTGTCCATCCACTTCCACAGGTCCTCGGGATGGTTGGAATCCAATGAACTGTACGGCATCGGCGGCACATGCACGCAGTCACGGAAGAAAATGTTGCGATGTAAGTTGCGATTGTTTGGCATGGAAGTCCACTCGTAAGAACAGAACGCAGTGAACTTGCCCGGATGATTATTCTGTTCGGCGATCTTTACATTGTCCTTCCAGATTGAACCAGCCACTTCCGGTGCCATAAAGGCCTTGATCGGAGGTCGGCTGGTGAGAGACAGCAGATACAGAAAGACCTTCTGCTGCTCCTCTGCGTTGTTGGGATCCTTCAGAATCAAAGGTTGTGCGTCCGGCATCTTGCTGATTGCCGAACCCGGTGTGTTCGCTTCCTTGGTGACGCCGACGTACTCGGAGTGGTCAGTCACACCCATAAAGTCCATTGGCGTGTCGATCTTGATGTCGTAGCCCATCGGATGCTTGATGGTTTGGCCCTGCGCATACTTGAGGGCGTCGTCCGGTCCGGTGAGGCGGTTGCCGATAACCCAGGCGTCCACCGACCAACTGGTGTGGATGTGCTCCTCACCGAAGTACGCGTTGCGATCCGGGTTACGCGCCGGCGCTGGCTCAGCATTCGACACCTGCGCAGTCGACTGTCCCGACTGCGGGCTTTCAGACTTGTTGCAAGAAACCAGGACACCGATACTGAGGAGTACCAGCGCAAAAATCACCGTTACGGGAACTCGCGTCCTCATAATGCCTCCGTCTCACGGCCACATCCTGCGCACGCTCCGGTTGTACCGCGTAAACTCAAGAATTTTGGGACTTCTCGGCTCGGACTAAGCCGTATTTGGGCATTGAGCGAGGAAATCCCTTATACCGCACATATTCTCCATGTTCGCGCGGAGGGCGAAATTGGCAAAAGTAACAGTGGGCTTCGCGGGTTTTTGTTGTCTCATTTACCGTAATGGGACAAGTGGATCACCCTCCCTCCTACCACCTATCCCGGCCCATCCTTGACCCTCTCTGCGTCTCCTTCTAACATTCTGAAGTGTGAGGTTCTTCTTGCTGTATCGGGGCAATACATACGTTATGCGTAGATTCTTACTTTTCGTCGTTCTCCTTATATTTTCGGCCGGTGCCTTTGCACAGACCACCGAAGACGTTATCGCCAAATATATCGAAGCACGCGGCGGGTTGGTTAAGATCAAGTCGCTTCAGACCGAACGCTTACGGGGTACCATCCTTTTTGCTCCGGGCGTTGAAGGCCCCTTTGTCGTGGAACGCGAACGGCCAAACAAAATGCACATGGAAGCTTCTTTTCGCGATCAAACTCTGATTCGGGTATGTGATGGCAAATCCTCCGGTTGGATCTACAATCCTTTTGGCCCCGACGCTGCTGTTCTACCTATGAACGAAACCGATTTGCGCAATATTCAGGAAGAAGCCGACTTTGAGGGCCCGTTTATCGATTACAAGGCCAAAGGAAACAAACTAGAATATGCCGGCAAAACGACAGTGGAAGGAAAACCGGCCTACAAAATAAAACTCACCAACAAGAACGGGGAGGTCAGCTATTTTTCCTTTGATGCCTCTACCTATTTTCTGGTTCTTTGGCAAGGAACCCGCAAAAATGTCAACCAGGAGATTCCCTGGGAATCTCATTTTCGCGATTTCCGCGAAATCGATGGCCTGGAATATCCATTTCTGATCGAGTCGAGCTCACCGGGAACTGAGCTGGTCCAAAAAGTCATGGTGGATAAGATTGAAGTCAACGTAACCATCAGCGAATCGCGTTTCAAAAAGCCAATTGTTGCTTCGGATACTCCCGCCGCTACCCCCAATGCCCCGACAACTCCCCCGGCGGCTGCCTCTCCCTCAGAGCCGCCCAAGCCGCACTGAGTTAGCATGAAGTCTCACCCTTCCGGACTTTGCGAAAACTGCGTGCATTCACGGCTCATTGAAACACCAAAAGGCTCAACGTTTACACTCTGCAAACTTTCCGAAATGAATCCAAGTTTTCCCAAATATCCGCGGCTTCCCGTGCTCACCTGCTCCGGGTACGTTCGCAAAGCCGCGCCTGAATCTTGACATTAGTTATATTCTTAGAATCTAATTTAATAGTATGCTCCGGAAGAGAGCCTCCCATGCCATCCCTCTCCCTTCGCAACATGCTTTTTTTTCATCTCGCTATTCTGCCTTCCACTAGCGCCCGCCGTCGCAGAAACTCCTAAAATCATCAATAATCCTCCCGGAGCTACCGTTGAAATTAACGGGATATTTGTCGGCCAAACTCCGTTCGAGAAGAACTACCCCGGCGGATACTTCCATCGCACCCGTACCGCGTTTGGCGAGCGGCTGGAACATCCGCTGATTGCCCGCGTCTCCTTGACCGGCTATCCCACTCACGAAATCGTGCTCACGGAAGGCCCGATGGAGTGAATCGATCTTCACGGCCACAACCATGGCCAATATTGGACCTTCAAGTCGGCTGAATCCCGACGTAGCGGAAATCTACATCGATGGAAAATTTCATGGCATCACACCCGCAACGTTAAAGCTGCCGGCCGGGCCTCACAACATTCTTCTGAAAATCAACGGTCGCCCCGACTACGTTCGCACGCTAGAGATTCCGAAAGCGTCCAAGCTCACCTTGCGGGCCATTTTTGAAGTTTCACCAACCTGAACTATCTAAATTCTGCCCGTCATTGCTCCGGATTTTGCCGTGTGTTAGCATCGGCTCGATAAGAAGAGCGGACCAGGGATTTTTTCGATTCTCCTTCGCCCCGCGGTACGGGACCCAGGTAGGGCCGCGCTCTCCTTCACCAACAACTCGCCAGGCGCCGGCCCGCGCCTGAGTTTTTTTCTGCGGACCTCCACCCGGTGACCCTGTTGGTCACATCCACGTGGAGGACTGCGATGAAAGTTTATCCGACCAAGGACATCAGAAACGTTGGCATTGTAGGCCACGGCGGCACCGGAAAGACGCAACTGGTGTCGTCGTTATTGTTTACCGCCGGGGCAACGCCACGCTTCGGCAAAGTTGCGGAGGGCACAGCAACCACAGATTGGGATGAAGAAGAAATTCAACGCAAAATAACGATTCAAACCGGAATTGCCCACGCCGAATGGCCGTGTACCTTATGCGGAGGCAATACCGTTAAGATTAATTTTCTCGACCTACCTGGCTACTCCACTTTCATTACCGAAACGAAAGCTTCGCTGATCGCCGCGGATGCCGTGCTGATCACCGTTGACGCGCACGTGGGCGCCCAAGTCACCACGGAAAAAGTTTGGGACTATTGCGCGGAATACGATGTGCCACGAGCGTTTGTTTTGACCTGGATGGATCGCGAACTGGCCAGCTTTGAACGCTCGCTGGAATCGCTGCAAGAATTATTTGGCCGCACGGTTGTCCCGTTGCAAATGCCGATTGGAGCGGAAAAAGGCTTTCGCGGAGTGATTGATCTGGTCTCGATGAAGGCTCACTTCTATACGCCCGATGGCGATGGAAAAGCCACCATCGATCACATTCCCGACGCGCTGATAGACGAGGCCAAGGAAGCGCACGAGCGCCTCGTAGAGATGATCGCGGAAGGCGACGACGAAATGATGGAAGAGTTTTTCCGCGAAGGCACGATTCCGATCGAAGATTTGATTCCCGCGGTGCGCAAAGCCATTGTGTCGGAAAAAATTGTTCCGGTGCTGATGATTTCTTCGAATCGTAATGTCGGCAATGCTAGTTTGCTGACTTTTTTAGCTGACGTGTTTCCACATCCGGATGAGCACTCACAGTTCGGTTTTACCGAGCCGCACGGCAAGGGCGAGCGCATCGACCGGAAATACGATGATGGCCAACCGCTCTCGGTGTTTGTCTTCAAGACCCTGGCGGATCCGTTTTCCGGGCGCATCAATTACTTCAAGGTGAAGAGTGGAGTCCTGAAGAACGATGCCACGCTTCAGAACTTCAGTCGTAATATTCCGGAACGCTTTCAGCACACCATGATTGTGCAGGGAAAACAGCTTACCGAAGTGCAGGAATTGCACGCCGGCGACATCGGCGCGATCGCGAAGATCAAGGAGACGGTCACCGGCGATACTCTGGGCGACAAGGCTGCGCAAATCTATTACGAGCCCGTAAAATTGCCGGAGCCTTCCATCACCTTTGCGGTGGAACCCAAGACCCGCGCGGATGAAGAAAGATCGGCGTCGCGATCCACAAAATCATGGAGGAAGATCCCGCGCTGCGTTTTTCTCGCGATCCCCAAACGAAAGAATTTTTACTGGCGGGTAATGGACAACAGCACGTAGAAGTCGTCGTCGCGAAACTGCAGAAGCGCTACAACGTGAACCTTACGCTGAAACCGCCGAAAGTTCCTTACCGCGAGACGATTCGCGGCAAAGCCGACGCCGAGGGCAAACACAAGAAGCAGTCCGGCGGTCACGGACAATTCGGCGTTTGCCGCGTGAAGTTTGAACCCACCGAACGCGGCAAGGGCATTGAATTCGTCGACGATGTTTTTGGCGGATCCATTCCCAAGAACTGGATTCCTTCCGTGGAACGCGGAATTCGGGAAGCGGCCGCGCGCGGATATCTGGCTGGCTTTCCGGTAACCGATTTCCGTGCCATTCTCTACGAGGGCAAGTATCACGATGTAGATTCCTCGGATATGGCCTTCCGCATTGCGGGATCATTGGCGTTCAAAGAAGCCATGAAGACTGCGAAACCTTCTTTGCTCGAACCAATCATGCACGTGGAAGTGTTTGCGCCCGATCAATATTCCGGAGATCTAATGGGCGATCTCAGCTCGCGCCGCGGACGAATCGAAGGCAGCGAAACCCGGGGCCACAACGTCATCGTCAAAGCGATGGTTCCACTGTCGGAAATGCTCTCCTATGCTACGGATCTGACCTCCATGACCCAAGGTCGAGCCAGCTACTCCATGGAATACTCGCATTACGATTACTTGCCCAGCGAGCTGGGCGACAAGGTCGTCGCCGCCCACAAACTAGCCCATGGCGAAGCTTTGGTCGAAGAAGAAGCCTAGATTCGCTATCAGCAGACGAGCGCAGGCATCCAGTAACGGATGGTTCAATGTAGGGACCGCTTTCTGTTTACCCTGAGATTCGAAGGGAGGCGGTCCGCGACCAATCCCAAGAATCATTTTCTATCGACGAGAGAATTCAGCTCAATTTTGGCAGGAACATCCCTGTATGCCGCTGGTGTTCGGTGAAGTTCGTTCCGAATTCCTGAAACAGGAAAGATTCTTCGCGCTTGGCCTTGATAAAAAACGAGCTGAGCAAAATCAGAAAACCTAAAAGATCCCGCAATTCCCCGTGGATCATTCCACTGCCGAGAGCCCCAAGAAGAATGCCAGTGTAAATCGGGTGGCGGATGCGGCTGTAGAGACCTTTGCGGATGAGTTCGTGGTTTTCTTTTAGTGTGACTGTGCCGCTCCAATTTGACCCGAGAGAAAAGCGCGCGAGGATGGCAATCGCGATACCTAGGCCGGTCAGGAGCAGACCACTCCACCAAACTGCCGGAACATTGGGAAGAAGGCGGGAATGCAGCCAGGCAATATTTCGGGTCTGACCAAAGAGCAACCAGAACCCGATAACCAGGACCGCTGTGTATTGCAATCGTTCCGCAATCGACTCCCTTCGCTTGGCTCTTTTTATCGCAAAGGCCATGACCAGCCATACGGCCGCCAGCAGCATCCAACACCATTTCGCGTATTGCATCGCGCGATCCGGGGTCATTTCGCCGCCCAGCAAATTGTCCAGCATATTCACCTCCGCGCTTTCGTTCGCAGCCTTGCGATCCACTTCTGTTCCGCAACCAGTTGCGTGCGAAGAAATTTCACCACTGCGCCGCCCCACTTACCCAGTGGCATGCTATCGGAAAGATTTGCGAGCCTGTCAATCCGTTGCGTGAGCCACCTATCGCGCTCATCCAGGATACGGTGGCGCGTGGCAGGCTCAAGAATCTCAAAAAGCCCGACCCGGAGTGAAAATTCATCGCCCGAAGAAGTCTTCGGCGAGAAGTCAGAAAGCCGCCTCACGATCTCCTGGCGACCCTTTGCCGTCAAGGCATAAAGTTCGCGGGTTTGACCGCGTTCGCCTGCCGACTCTCGCCGACTGACCCAACCATTCGCGACGAAACGTTTCAGCAGCGGGTACACCAGGTTGTTATGCATTTCGCCATGCCCGGTGATCAGGGCGATCTGCTTCTTCAACGCGTAACCATGCTTCGGTCCCGCCAGCAACGTGGAGAGCAGTAATAGGTCATTCATGACTGAGTCAGTATTGTACTAATGGAGATTTGTGTCAAGCGTGGGGAATGGAAGCTCTTTGACAGTCGCGGCACGGCATTGCTATTTCCCGTTCAGTGCACCCAGCAATGACTGACGTGCCGTGTAAACTTCGCTCCTCGCGTCGTTTACTTTTTCCGGGGAAGGAATGGGTGAGCGCACGAGTTCACTAAGCCCCAGCCTTTCGGGTTCAAGACAAGAACGCGCAACTTTTCCAGGGCATAGCGGTAGTGCGAGGCCACAGTGTTGAGCGGAGTTTCCGTGGCTGCCGAGAGTTCCTGCAACGTCATTCCGCTCCATACCTTCAAGAACGAACCATGGTTCGCTTTTAGGAAGTTCTGATTCACGCCGCCTGTCACGTTGTAGATTCAACGACGCGTTTTTGACGGCGCGATACGCGTAGGCCAGCGGCATTTCCGGCGCCGGCCCATTCCCTCGAAGCAGCTTCAGAAAAAATTGTTGGACGACATCTTGCGCCGAAGCAAAATCTAGTCCGCAGCAACAAGCATAGGCTGCGAGCGCTGGACCATGCCTTTCATAAAGAGCCTTCACTTCTTCAGCAGTCAATTTTTGAGGTGCCAACGGCTCCTTCTCATGTTGCGCGACTCGAAGATATGACCCATGAAATAACCATTTTTGTCTAATTGATTGCCAGCGATGAGCGATTATCTTTGCTTCAGCGAAACAGGAGGCGCCCTCCGGCAAATTGCTAGTTGCTAGAACGGCGCGGAAAGGCGAATACTCTTGCACATGAAGAAACACAAAAGAGATGCCAGAAGCCAACTTACTAACGCAATCCATGCCGGTGAACCGAAGCGCCATGGTGTGGGCACCGCGGTCACAACGCAGATCGTACGCTCCTCTACGTTCACTTTTTCCTCTAGCCATGAAATGAAGAAGTGGGCCGAAGGCAAGAGCAACGCCTATATTTACACCCGGTATGGAAATCCGACGCTGGAAGTGGCGGAAAAGAAAATCGCAGCACTAGAGGGTGCGGAAGCGGCGGTTGTAACCTCATCAGGCATGGCCGCTATTTCCCAGACATTGCTGAGCATTTTGAAATATGGCGACGAGATTATTTCTACTGCCCAGTTGTACGGAGGCACTTACCGGTTGATGCGCGATGTGTTTCCCCGTTTTGGCATCATTTCGCGACAAGTGGAAACTTCCCTGGAGGGAATCGAGAAATATGCCACGTATAAGACGAAGTGTTTATACGTGGAAACCCCGACGAATCCGGCCCTGCAATTGGTAGATTTGCGCAAAGCCATTGCATTTTCCAAGAAACACAAGCTGCTTACCATTGTCGACAACACCTTTGCCACTCCCATCCTCCAGAATCCGCTGGCCCTGGGCGCCGACATCGTCGTCCATAGCGTTACAAAAGGATTGGGTGGCCATTCAGATCTCCTGGGCGGCGTGGTGCTGGGAAGCGCGGAACTGATTAAGCCAGTGCGCCAGATGATGATTTTTCTGGGTGGATGCATGGACCCGGAAGTCGCTTTTCTGCTGATACGCGGCGTGAAAACATTAGGTGTGCGCGTGGAGCGGCAATGCGAAACCGCTTTGCGCGTCGCAAAGTTTCTTGAACATCATCCCAAGGTCGAGAAAGTGCATTATCCCGGATTAAAGTCGCATCAGGATCACGCGCTAGCGAAAAGGCAAATGCGTGGCTTTGGCTCGATGCTGGCGTTTGATTTGAAGGGAGGATTGCCCGCCGCGCGAAAATTTTGCGATCGCGTAAAACTATTTCTGCTGGCGGCGAGCCTGGGTGGCGTAGAGTCGCTGGTACTCCTGCCGATTTACAGTTCGCACTACCGCATGAGCGAACAGGAATTGGGGCGCGCGGGGGTAAAGCCAGGAACGGTGCGCGTATCGATCGGTTTGGAAGACTCTGCGGACCTGATTGAAGATCTGCAACAGGCGCTGAGCTAACATTTTCATCGTTCCAACCCCTCTCAAACCGCCTGAGGCGCAGCTTCCGCGGGCACTTGCCACTCTTCCTGTTCCGGAAGCATGGACTTCACGATATCTTCGAATTCGTGCGAACTCTTCACGTGGTCCGGATAATTGTGCGATGTGAGGTCGAACGAAGCTCCGTAATGTGAGCGAACCGCCTGCAGCTCTTCCTGCAAACGGAAGGCAATGCGCTTGGCATTGAGTGTATCCGTTTCAGGTAACACGATTCCAAACAAATCGTCCGCAAGCCGATAAATAGAATCCGTTGGCCGCAACCGCTTGGACATGGATTTCGCGGCATCGCTCAGTGCAGCATTTTGATCGTTCAGAGACGCTTTTGCCCCGGGTTTCACTTTCACAATTACCAGAGACAGAGTTTTCTCCATGCTCAGCGCGCGCCGGAATTCCATTGTCAGGCGATCCCAAAAATGGTTCTGATCAGGCATGGATTTCAGTTGGTCAGTGCTTGCCTGGATTTGCAATTCGACATTGCGCTCGAGTTCGGACAGCAGTTGATCCTTGATTTTGTGGAAGGAACGCTGGCGATCAAAAAGATAAATGACGAACAGAATCGTGATAGCGCAAAAGCCGAAGAACGCGACGCGAAGTTCCCATTCGTTGCCGTCCGGATGGAGAAAGACCAATGGATACATGAAGGCAGCTAAGCCTCCCGCGAGAATCAGAACGAATACAGCGGAAAACACGGTGAGTTGCAAGCCGCGTCTATCGAGACGGTCAAGCTCTTGACGATTGATCGTAGGCATGGGCACCTGTCACGGCAACTTTCCCCTGACCGGGCCCCTGGAGTTGCCGCCGCATGGTAGACAATGCGGGTTTTGGCAGTTTGCGGCAATAGGAGGAGGGTACTGGTGTGATGAAACAGGTATCAGCGGAAGCCGAGCAAGCTGTTTCTACGCAAGCTTCTTAAATTATAAAACTATAAGAAGATAAATGACACTCTAGTGTTTGGCACGGCGACCCTCGGGAAGAGCGAAAGCAACATAAACGCCGCCAGAAGGAGATTTGAGATCTTTGCCACCACCTGCGGCAATGATTACGAATTGGCGGCCGTTTACTTCGTATGTGGCCGGCGTGGCGTTCCCCGCAAAGGGCAAAGTAACTTCCCACAGCAGTTGGCCGGTAGACTTGTCGAATGCGCGGAATTTCTTGTCAAAGTTGGTAGCTCCAATAAAAAGCAACCCGCCAGCAGTTACAATGGGGCCGCCATAATTCTCTGTGCCAGTGTTTTTCAATCCTTGCGCGGCCAGTTCCGGATATTCGCCGAACGGAATCTTCCAGACATATTCGCCGGTATTGAGGTTGATGGCATTCAACGTTCCCCAAGGAGGCGCGACCGCCGGGTAGCCATCGGGGTCGTAGAAACGCTTGTATCCCGTCAGGTGATATTTCATCGCTGCGGAAGGCGGAGCGGCGGATTCAACTTCCTTGCTTTCGCCGGTAGCGAGAAATTCCACCAGCGCAGAAAGCTGATCTTCCGAAAGATTTGGGAAACCAGACATGCGCCCTTTGCCATTCTTGATTGTAGCGGCGACAGATTTTGCATCGAGCCGGGCAGTCACTCCGATAAGAGAAGGAATCGTGGGAGGAGCACCGGCACGATTTTCGCCATGGCATATGCTGCACTGGCTTAAGTACAACGCTCGTGCGCCGCTGGCATTCTCAGTTTCGGCCAACGCACCGGTCCAGGCGATGTCGTTGGCGTTGATATAGATAATGCCGGTTTCGGGATCGGCCGCGGGGCCACCCCATTCCGCTCCTCCATCGAAGCCCGGAAATACCACAGTATCCTTGCCCACCGTGAACGGCAAAAATTGGCCTTCGTTGCGGAAAGTGTGGAATTTATCCAGTGCCCACCGGTGTATTTCTGGCGTGCGATTGCTCAAAAGGTTTTCGGTTAGAGTTTGCCGGGCAAAAGGAGCGGGTTTAGTGGGCAGGCCTTGTTGTACAGCGGTGATTTCCCCAGGCATATCGCTTCCGGGATAGGGCCGAGACTCGATCGGAAAAAGGGGAGTC
>DASXIT010000030.1:0-10188 GCA_036497825.1 Candidatus Acidiferrum sp. | reverse complement strand
AACCGCGTAACCCGGATCTTCAAGCGATGGATTCCAGCCCCACGCGTTCTGCATCCTTATCCTACTGCTCGCTTTCTCGCCACTCATCCAAGGTGGGAGCCGTATGCGTAGAAGCGCCCGTACGGTTCTGTGCGGGGGGCGGTCAGTGATGATCGTCCCTACCGCGTCACTTAACCGCGATTTCCTGCGCATTTCTTCGATTGTTGCGGGTCGATTGCACGAGCTTAAATCGGCGTGACCGCGCCAGCAACCCGAACGCGGCATTTTACGCGGAGTCACGCAGAATTCAATGGATCCGCGACCGGCTGGAGAGGTACCCAGGCCTCAATTCGCGTTCCTTCGCCAGGCTTCGAATGAATCTTGAATTCTCCGCCTAAAAGGCGTGCGCGTCCTTGCATGCTGAGTATGCCTAGCCCCGGTTTTTCCATCCTGGTCGTATCGAATCCCATACCCTCGTCGCACAAAGAAAGAAATAGTTTGTCGCTCAAGTAGCGCACACTCAATTGAGCCCTGTTCGTACCGCTGTGTTTCTTCAAATTCTGAAGTCCTTCCTGAGCAATGCGAAACAGACATAAAGCAACGTCTGGCCTAACGCTGCGCGGAATATCCTCAAATGTGAAATCGACTTCGATACCTTGCTTGGCACCAAACTCTCCACACAGAGCCTTTAACCCGGTGATGAGCCCCAAAGTGTCAAGCGTGGATGAATGTAATCGGTGGGATAAGCTATGAAGATCCTCACCAAGCTCACAAACTGACTGGCTGAACTCGTCCAGCGTCTGTTTCAGCGTATCTGGTGAATCAGGAAGTGTTTCCGCAGTATTCTGCAATCCCAATGCAAGCACCGCCAAACGTTGGCTAAAATCATCGTGTAGTTCTGATGCCAATCTGCTTCGCTCCTTCTCCTGCGCCTTGATTAGGTGGCCGCTGAGTTGCACCTGGATGTCTCGCGACTTCTTCAGTTCCGCTCGGCTGTAATGAAGGTAAGTCGCTAGAAGAGCCAAGCTGAGAATGATCAATAGCCCGCTGATCCAGATCCGTTTGGTGCGTTCCCAAACTGAAATTTCGCGGAACAGCACCACGCTCCCGGGAGGAAGATCGCTTTCCCTTAGTCCCCAACGCTGTAGCGCCCGCCAATCGAACATATAGGTGTTCACGCCCATTACCCTGGGTATCTCCTGCGGCTTTGTGCCACTGAGCAGCCTCAGCGCCATGGCTCCAGCAACCTTCCCTTGCTCGCTAACGCTCGAAAGATACCCCCCCACCTCTCCATGATTCATGTGAACATCGAACAAGCTAAATACCGGCGCATTCGCTGCATCGACCATTGGGCCATAGTCGCGTGCAGTGAACCGGGTTCCTGCGGCATCCAGGGATATTGTGGCCAACAGGACGAGTGTGTGACTTGGCAGGTGCCTGAGACGCTCCAACAGATCCGGCATGGCCAGCTTCGTCATATACGTAATGTCGAGATGGTCCGTGAAGGCTTTCAATTGTTGCTTGATGCTGGTTAGTTGCTGTTTGTCGAAATCCGCTATGCCCCCGTTCACCACAACCACGTGCTCTGTGCCGGGTCGGAGTCGTAACGCTATCTCCAGGGTCTTGGCCGGAGCCATATCATTTTCGACGCCCGTAAAATCAGAATCTAGTGCGGGAGCGCCCGGCGCTCCTCCAACAGGCAGGCAAAAAACAATCGGCACTCCGGGAAACGCTCTCTGGTGAACCTCCTCCATAAACTTGAGCGGGGATGGCCCGACCGTGATAATCACCTGCGGTTTGCGATTCTGATATTTGCGAAGGTAGAAATCGCGAAACTCCTGTTGGTCGGCCGGATCGGGAAACAACCCGGTATCCATGTACTCGGAATAGAATTCAAGGCGATAAGGTGAATCATTCAGCGCAGCCTGGATTTCCGCGTTGATGATGGCGATCCCGGGATAGGAAATGCCCACTTCATTCAGAATCAGAACCCGCCGGATTTCCTTCAGAGGTTCCGCTCCAATCGGCTGTGACAAGAACAAACAGGCTGCGAGAGCCCAAGCAAAATCCACAGGTGATGTGTTCCTCGCAGGCCTCGTTGAGCGGGACATGTGCGGTTGCGCATCGCACGCAATCATAGCATCTGACGACGAGTCGAGAGGGCTAAGTCCCGATATGTCGCGTTACCGGAGATGTGGCTACCAGCCAGGTGAACCAGCCGCACCTCCCAAGCCTCCCCAACAACTCTTCGTTCCCAGCACGATTGTGGTGATATTGCCGAACGGACACTCGTATCGCCCATTCAATCAAGCCGACGTGCTCCAGCAAGCGTACGCAATGGAGAACGCGCGAACTGCGAGTGCTTACTCGGGATATAATCCGCCCCCGGTCACCACCTACAACACGAACTGCTCGCTGAATGGCGATACGGCATCTTGCCGGACCACCGCCGACCAATCTGCACAGGTTGGAAATGCTGTCGGATATGCGCTGGGAGCCACGATAAAGAGCGCCATTGCAAGGCACAAGGCCGAAAAATACATCAAGCAGGTTAAGGAAGGTTACCTTGTGTCACAACAAATTCCCCTTGGAGCCACCGTGATAGGCCATGTCGATCTCTACGTAGAGGATGTACATTCAGGCCCTTTTACCGTTCGGATTCCTGCGGGAGACAAAACTTATGATTTTGTTTTCGGTCCTGAAGTGATTCCGTTAGAGGTTCCCAAAGAAAACTGAGACAACAAGGGCGTGCTCCCTGCCTTTTCCATCGGCCCGTGTGTCCGGGCTACTCTCGGTAATTATCGAGAGCCTTGACCGCTACATCTAATGCCTGGCTCGATTCCGGGGTTGACAGCGCTCCAAAAATCCCCACCTGAATATCAGAGTTCCGGACAAATAGGTCCACCTCGCGCAGCTTTCCAAGCAACTCTGCTTCCCGCGCCACATTGGAAGGTTTCCCTTCAATTACTGACTGCATAAGGCGATGCTTTACAGCTTTCCTGATGAACTCAGGTGGATAGGCTGCCTCCTCCGCTGCACGTTCAAAGTCTTTCAGAACCTCGGCGCCCGAGTAGCCTCGAGGTCCCTTATTGGCAACGGACAGCGAATAGCCCGATTGCAGACAGGCCTGCCTCCAGCTCATCCCGTCTCGAATGAGCCGAGCCCGTTTCATGCGTCTGTCTTCGATGATTGCCGTGGTTTTCATCCCTTCACCTCACCGCCAGAATACGCGCAAATTCACCATGGTGAATGGCGAATCACCACCCCCAGATCCTTGTCCTCCCGCACTATATTCCCGTTCAGGGGGGTTGACCTACATTGAACATGCCGGAGCATCTGTCTCCGAGAACAAATTTCAGAAGGGGCTGCCAGGCGGCGGCCTCTTCTTTCTTTGGGATGAGCTGCTGACCGACGGCAGCCGGGACGATCCCTTGATTGCTCCAGTGCAACGACAGATACCTCCACAGCGGCCATAATCTTCTCAATCGGTTGTGCGTCGCTGGGAGGACAGCTTCCTTCGTCTCATGAGCGGGGAATGCAGGGGAATGCAGGGGAATGCAGTTACTCCGCCCGGCAGAGTGGCCGGCCCTGTCCGGCCCTTCGAAAATAGGTATATTTTCACACACCGTAAGCCGGGGTAGCCGCCCATCCCGGCCTCCGTGTCCAAGCAGCGTGCACAATCCTCTAGCACCTGCCAAAGCTCAATCAGCGCTGTTTCATCGTGGCCAAAATCCACCTGCAGCTTGGTTCCGTCGCGATCCTGAATGACGTGATTTACGCGCGCCTCCACGATCCTGCCACCGGAGACCTTCACGAGGATGGTTTGGCCGGACTTGTACTCTTTGGGTATCTTCTTCGCCATTCCGCTTTCGCTTCTTGCCATTGAATCACGAAAGCTTCGAGCGGAGGCTTCCCGCCGTTCGCATAGGGATTAATCATGTAACGGGCAGCCTTCCCAAACCGGCGCAGTTGTTCATCCGTCATCCCTCGCAGACGGACGCGGAGGCGCTCAACATCAATTTCCCGCTGGATCTGAATCTCCGGAGGCATTGTGTCCGGCGAGAGGAAGGGAGTGCGGACAGTATAGCGCATCACAACAAAAGGTACTCTAACTCGCCGACGCACCCCGCTATGAATTATCTATGAGTGATCGCCCCTTTAGGAGCGATGAAGTCCGGTGAAGTCCGGTGAGCTATCTTCCTTTGTTTCATTGCTTGGCCCTTTGTTTGCAATGCGAGAAATTTTGTTCCTAAGTCTTGCGCGTCTGCCAGTTCCGCCACTCCCGCACGTTGATAAGCTATTCTCAGTGATTTCCCGGGCATTGGTCAACAAAGCGAATTGCAGCTCTCAATGAAAATCGTGGGATTGCATCTCGGCGCTCGCTGTCAGCAAGGGCTCCACAGTCCTGGCTTTTACCGACACAACTCCATCTTGATTTTGCAGCACTCCAGAAATGATCAGGAAAGAATGGTGCACGACAGTTGTGTGTCTCTCGTCGAAAAGTTGCGGAGTAATGATGATGTTCGCAACGCCCGTTTCATCTTCCAGGCTCAGAAACACAAATCCCTGAGCCGTGCCGGGGCGCTGGCGAGCGATGACGGCGCCGGCTACGCGCACGAATTTGCCATCGGCAAAGGATGGCAATTGAACGGCCGGAGAAATGGCTTGCCGTTGCAAAACTTTTCGCTGATAGGCCATGGGATGAAGCCCAATCGTCAAGCCAGTGCCGCGAAAATCGGCGTTGAGCCGCTCTTCCGGGTTCATGCAGTCAAGGGGCGATGATTCGCCGGATTGATTCTCCGTTAACGAATGCCCTGCCAGCAGCGGCCCTGACCAGCGGCTGGAACGCTCCACTTGCCATAGAGCATCGCGCCGGTGAAACCCCTTCTTGCTGGATATGAAATTTAGCGCACCCACTGCCGCAAGAACGCGGAACTCATCTTTGCGAATTTCAGGAACGCGCTGTTTTAAATCTTCAATCGAATCGAAAGGGCGAATGCGGCGCTGATCGCACATTTGCAGCGCGACTTCCTTTCGCAGACCTTTTACATAACGGAGACCAACGCGAACGTGAAAGCCATCCGGCGCCTCTTCCAGCAGGCAATCCCAATCGGAGCTCGCCACGTCAATGGGCTTGAAGCGCAATCCGTGACGCTGCGCATCCTTAATTAGCGTGGCGGGCTGGTAGAAGCCCATCGGCTGGTTGTTCAGCATGGCGGCCGTAAAGGCGGCCAGATAATGGTATTTCAAAAACGCGCTGGCGTAAGCGATCAACGCGAAACTGGCCGCGTGTGATTCGGGGAATCCATATAGCGCGAAAGAAGTGATGGAACGAACGATCTTGTCCTGAGTATCGCCGATGATTCCGTTGCTTTCCATTCCCCGCCGAAGTTTGATTTCCACTTCTTTCATTCGCGCTTCAGAGCGTTTGAATCCGAAGGCCCGGCGAAGTTCCTCGGCTTCACCGCCTGTGAATCCCGCGGCAATCATGGCAATCCGCAACAGTTGTTCCTGAAAAAGAGGCACACCCAGCGTACGCGCAAGCGTGGATTCCAGGGAAGGGTGCAGGCTTTCGACCGCTTCGCGACCCAGGCGCCGGTTCAAATACGGATGCACCATTTTCCCCACGATCGGCCCGGGACGAATGATGGCTACCTGCACCACGATATCGTAGAAACATTTTGGCTTTAGCCGGGGCAGACACGACATTTGCGCGCGGCTTTCCACTTGGAACAGTCCGATGGTGTCGGCGCGTTGCAGCGCGGAGTACACCCCCGGATCATTGGTAGGCAGGCGGCCAAGGTCGATCTCTTCGCGATAATGTTCACGAATCAGCCGAAGCGAATCTTCCAGCACCGCCATCATTCCTAATCCCAACAAATCGATTTTCACGATGCCCATGTCCGCGCAATCTTCTTTGTCCCATTGCACTACAACGCGCCCCGGCATCGTGGCGGGCTCCAGCGGCACTATGGAATCGAGTTGTCCCTGGCAAACCACCATGCCTCCAGAGTGCTGTCCCAAGTGTCGTGGCAGATCCTGAACTGTCTGGCACAGTTCAAAGAATTTTTGGATGCGATGCTGCTCCAGGTTGAGACCCGCGTCCTGAAACTGTCGCGTCAGCGTATCTTTAGAATCGATGTACTCCCACGCGCTGACGAGACTCGCCAGCCGATTCAGAGTTTCCGGATCAAACGACAGAACTTTGCCGATTTCCCGCGCCGCGGAACGGCCGCGGTAGGTAATGACGTTCGCGGTCATGGCTGCGCCCAGCTGCCCATAGCGCTGGTAAACATATTGGATGGCGCGTTCGCGCTGGGCACCGCTAGGAAGGTCAAGATCAATGTCGGGCCATTCGCCACGCTGCTCCGACAAAAAACGCTCGAACAGAAGTTCCATGCTGACCGGATCGACAGCGGTGATCCCCAGCGAGTAGCACACCGCGCTGTTGGCGGCGGAGCCGCGGCCCTGCACGAGAATGTTATTTTCGCGACAGAAGCGAACCATGTCCCACACAATCAAGAAATATCCAGCAAGATCCAACTTTTCGATCACAGCCAGTTCGCGATCGATTTGTTGCACCGCCCGTTCATTCCCCGTGCCATACCGGTGCACCATGCCTTCCCGTGTTCGTGCGCGCAGAAACTCGATCTGCGATTCGTTATCGGGCGTGGGATAGGCCGGAAATTGATAGCCCAAATCTTTGAGTGTGAATTTCAGTCGCGATGCCAGTTCAACCGTGTTGGCAATGGCTTCCGGCAGGTCCGCGAACAGAGCCGACATTTGTGCCGGCGACTTCAGGTAGCGCTCGGAGTTGTACGACAACAGTCGACCGGCATTGGCCAGGACGCGGTGGTGGCGCAGGCAGGAGAACACATCCAGAATTTCACGCTGGTCAGGCGTCGCGTAACAAACACCGTTGGTGGCCAGAAGCGGAAGCTGCATGGAATGAGCAAGTGCAATGGCGGCTTGATTGCGCCGCTCCTCTTCCAAGGAAAAATGGCGTTGCACTTCTACGTAGATGTTCTTCCGGTCGAAAATCGCGCACAGCTCGCGAAGGCATTTTGCGGCTTGTTCTGTGCCGCCGGTGCGCAACGCGTGCGCCAATAGCCCTTCATCTCCTCCGGTCAGGCAGATCAGGCCTTCCTTTGCCTCTCGCAATTCATCCAGTTCGACGGCGCCCTCGCCTTTTTTCGCGCGCAACTTCATGCGGGTGATCAGGCGGCAGAGATTTTGATAGCCCTGGCGGGAAGCGACAAGTAAGCAGTAGCGTCTCCCTGCCGGTGCGGTAACCTCGGCGCCGATATGGGCGGTCAGTTCGAGTTTCTTTGCCGCCAGGTAAAACCGCGGAGCACCGTACAAGCCATCGTGGTCCAGCAAAGCCATCGATGGCATGCCATGCGCCGCAAAAGCGTGAACGAGGTCTTCGGGCGTGCATGCGCCTTCCAGAAAACTAAATGCAGAGCGAGCGTGCAGTTCGATGTACATCAATCGTATGCGCCCAATACGAACCATTTCTTCTGCCGCGAATCGAAGCAAATTCGATAGAAACCTTGTGACGGCGGAGTTTCGTAAGGAAAATTAACTTCTACGTCCCAAGCGTCCTGTTGCCACGGATCTTCTTCCCACCAGTCGCCCGATGTGCGCCAAGGCCCGGAGGCATGAACGACCTCTCCCAAACGGCCTAAAAATTCGACGTTGATCGGGCGTTCTCCCCGCAAGTTCACTTTCGTCAAGACTGGCGGACGATAAGCCCGGAATCCGATTTTCGTTTCCATTTTCCCGTCACGATCGACCGGCTGCGCGGACGCGGATGCTACGGAAAATCTGTGCATGCGAAAGGAATCCGGGCGATGCGAATCCATTAACTGTGGCGATCCCACGTTGCCTTCGCCGACCACGTGAGCGATACGCGCAATCGTCAGTTCCAGTTTCTCGGGATCCGGAACTTCCGGAACGAACAATCCGCCTTGCGTCACGCGTGGAAAAGAAGGCTCCGCGAGCATGTGGATCTTCTGTACCGGTGCGTGCGGAGGAGTCGATTGCAATCGCAAGCGCACAAGCTTCAACAGGAGTTTGGCGTCGCGGCACGGTACAGGCAGTTCGAAGGCGCAAACATAATCGCTGGAAAGTTCTTTTTTGCGGATCGCTTCGCTGCAAGAGTCGAACGCGCTTTCAAACGAAGGCTGCAACGTGAAATGCAGATGGATCGCGCGGACGGCAAGCGATCTCGCGGCAAGTCGCGCGCAAAGCTGGTCCAGCAGCCTGCCCAGAAGAAAGGAAAGCGGCTCCAGATCCTCGGCCGCATCTTCCAGTTCAAAAAATTCCTCGAAGCAATGCGCCGGTTCGGCGATGACCAGCGATCTGACTCCATTTCCCGAAGCGATGGCGTGCACGCGCACACCTTCCTGTCCAACACATTCAGAAAGAGAAATTACCGGGAGAGAGGCGAGCGCTTTACAAGTCTTTACGCCCCAGCGTTCGAATACTTCACAGAGTTCCTCACTCAACGAAAGCATGTGCACCGGCAAGCTCTCCAGAAATTTTGCTTCCCGGCCTTCCGGAATAACCGTAACTCCCGGTAAAGCTCGCGCTACGACGCTCGCGGTTTCTACATTTGCAGCAATGGCCACCTGAGCGGTTAGCCCCATCTCCGCACACTTCGAAACCATGCTTGCCGCAATATTTTCGTGCGCTCCAAAGAGTGACGTCAGGCCATCCACATCAATCAGAACCGTGTCGGGAGCAGTGCCTTCCATACGCGGCGAAAATGACCACGCAACATCCAGCAGCGCCGCGTGGGCCGTGGTTTCCTGGAGTTTCCCTCGCGGCCGGATTTCCACGCCGGGAAACTGGGTTGCGGCTGCTTTTGTCATTCCTTCCGCCACTCCCAGGCGCGCGGCCAATCGGTTGACAGCCACCACCTGATAGGTTGGTGGAGGACCGTCGATCAGCGCGATGGGCCGAACCGCCAATTCGGGCTCGCAACGCACCACCGCTTGCAACCTGAAATTGGGAACGAAAATGGCAGCGAATGCCATGGCGTTTCGAAAAACCCGTTGAGGGAAGGGAATAACTCAACCGGGATTCTGTTTCCTTTCCTTTTTTCGTGCCAGTGAGGGAACGGGGAGAGTTGGCTCATTCTCGTGACGCGGGTCCGCACAAACGGCAAAACGAACTATTTTCCCCGCGTCCTGGCGAGAAACAGAACTTCTGTCGATGTCGATATAGTGGGCAGTCGCCCGTTGAATGCGCGTGCGAACGATTTCCGCTTCGCTGGTCCACCCCTCCAGCAAGCAACTGGGCGTGTGGAAAATTCGACCCGCGTTGTTCCTCGAATGTAACGACCAGGCCGCCGTCTCTTTTTGCAAACGCAAGACCAGCGAAGCGCACGTTTTGGCGTTCGACTCCTGCGAAAGTACCAGCAAAATTGTTGGCGTGCTTTCCACCGCGCGCCGCAAACGGAACCACACGTTCAGCGGAATCTGGCGCACCACACGCGCTGGAGCATCCGCCAGGTCCAGCGCAATCAGGCCGAAACCTCCGCCATGCAAAAGTAAATCCGTGGAACGCAAAGCCTGGTCCAGGCTGCGACAGCGCACCCAAAGAACCTGTTCCAGATGCACGCCAGCGGTTTGCGCACCATTCGGATCGAACGCATCCTGCGCATCTACCAGCGCGCACGCTTCGGCATTCCTGGTGCGTCCCGCCAGGGTCGACAAAAGAATGGAAGTCTTTCCCGATGAGACTGGGCCATAAATTTCCGTAAGGCTTCCCCGCGGCAGGCCTCCTGTGCTTTCATCCAGGGCCGGGATTCCTGTAGGAACGGTACAAGTAGGCTCCGGTTCGCGAAGACGAAATGGAGAGATAACGCGCCCGGCAAGGGCGGACTCGACCTGGAGACGTAAGGCAGCAGAAGTGGGCCGCATGGCAATCAGAGGCGAGGAAGGGAAGTGTTCGCTTTTTGTTCGCCATGATTATTTTCTCTCTCCTCAGCGGCTTTTGTCAAACTTTCTCAATTTCCCCAGCATTACACCAAATGATGACCCGCTCGAAAAAAGGCGTAGCCTCGCCGCAACTGCCTCTCCTGTCACTTTCCTTGAAGGAATTAGCCAGGCAGGCCCAGGACTGCCGGAATTGTGATCTTTGGCGAAATGCGACCCAGACAGTTTTTGGAGAAGGCAGCCCACACGCTCTCATCATGCTGGT
>DASXIT010000029.1:0-8328 GCA_036497825.1 Candidatus Acidiferrum sp. | reverse complement strand
TAATGGCATTGGCGCTGCCATCGCCCGCGGTTGCGCGCGCGAAGGCGCTATCCCCGTAGTCGTTGACAAGGATGCCGCGGCAGGGAATCAACTGCAAACTGAATTGCGCGCTCAAGGGAATGCCTGCAGCTTCATCTGTCTGGATCTTCTAATCGCGGAAAACTGCTCGCAAGCCGTTCGCCAAACACTCCAGGAATTTGGCAGGCTCGACTCTCTGGTCAACAATGCGGGCACTAACGATCGTGTTGGCTTGGAAACCGGTGGTCCTGAACAATACATTGCCTCACTGCAACGCAATCTTTTTCACTATTACAACATGGCCCATTACGCCTTGCCGGCCCTGAAGAAATCGAAAGGCAACATCGTCAACATCGCCTCAAAGACGGCGCTTACTGGCCAGGGAGGCACTTCCGGCTACGTCGCTGCAAAGGGTGCAATCCTGGCTCTTACAAGGGAGTGGGCCGTAGAACTCCTCCCCTATGAAATTCGCGTGAATGCGGTTCTTCCCGCAGAAGTAATGACCAATGTGTATAGGCAATGGCTGGCGACGTTTCCTGATCCCAAGGAAAAGTTGCAGCAAGTCATCTCGAAAATACCGCTCGGCAAACGAATGACCTCCGTCGACGAGATTGCCGCCACCGTTCTTTTTCTTCTTTCAGGCCAGGCCGGACACACTACGGGACAATTTCTGTTCGTCGACGGCGGTTACGTCCACCTCGATCGCGCCTTAACCTAATCGCCTGTAGCGCTCGCTTTTACTTGTCCCGACTCGGGAGGGATGCCAACGCTTATGAAGGGAAATATGACGCCTGATTACACTCCTCTTACCCAACGCTATTGTCTGACACTCGATTTGCAAGACGATCCCCAACTCATTGCCGAATACAAACGCCATCACGAAAACGTTTGGCCCGAAATCGTGAGCACTTTCAATGATGCTGGCATCGTCTCCATGGAGATTTATCTCTACGTCAATCGGCTCTTCATGGTCATGGAGGTGAACGAAAGATTTTCTTTCGAGGCCAAGGCGAAAGCGGACCGTGAAAATCCAAAGGTGCGGGAGTGGGAGACCTTGATGTGGAAGTTTCAGAAGCCACTGCAGGGGTCAAAACCTGGCGAAAAATGGATGTTGATGGAGCAAATTTTTAAAGTGAGAGTATGATCACCGCTGTGAACGCCAGCCCTCAAGTACTAACAGTTTGGATACAATTTCACTCATCCCACCGACGATGATCTCCTTATTTGGGTCTTCTCACCCTCTCTTTTCTCATAGCTCCGTATATTTACTTGTTGTCTTGTTCTCCATAAAATGGCATCGTCTCCCATCTGGGGATTACTTGACTGTATCTGCCTGCTATTCAAATCCCATAGCGGCTAAGGTGTCGGGGTGCAAGGTACAAGTTTGACAGAAAGTAGCACTGCAAAGGGGATCAGACCGAGTGAGCCCGTAAGTTCCGACTTGCTCGTTCGGTTGCAGATGCATAGCAATCCAGATGCTCTTTGTTTAGTTCGAGCCACTGTGGAGCGCGCCACCGAACTTCTCCATTTTCACGAGACCCAAACACGTGCTATTGTTCGCTCAGTTGACGAAGCCCTTGCCAATGTGATTCGGCATGCTTATAAGGGAAAGAGCGGTCTCCCCATAGAGATCACTTGCAAAAAATTGCGAGTCGATCGCAACGGGGCCCCCGTGACCGGTCTGGAAATTCTCCTGGAAGATTCTGGTGTCGCTCTTGACCCCGCTAAATTGAAAGGGCGCGCGTTGGAAGATCTTCGTCCAGGTGGCCTGGGTCTTCACTTCATCTATCAGAGTATGGATGAAGTGGAATTTAGCCACAAAAATGGTAAGAATCAGCTTCGGATGGTTAAGTACACAGTTCCAGCCAATACAGTTGTAAAGCCGGAGGGAGAATAGACCGTGCAGATTGCCGCTCGTGCCTCGGATGGTTTCACTATCTTCGATATTTCTGGAGACATCGACCTTGCGCATTCCCCGCAAATGCGCAAAGCGCTTCTCGGTGAAATCAAGGAAAAACGCATCCCCAGGGTCTACCTCAACATGAAAAACGTCCGCTACATCGATAGTTCCGGGATCGCTTCTCTAGTCGAAGGCTTGAAAGCTTCACGCGATGCCGGCACACGCCTCATCCTCTATAGCTTGAATAATTCGGTTCGAGAAGTCATGCAACTTTCGCGCTTGCAGAAAATCTTCGAGATCTTCGATGATGAAGCTCAAGCGCTCGCTTCTTGATGTAGCATTGCCACTGCCTCCAAAAGGACCCCAGGCCCTGTGGAATTCTTAAGGAAAGCCGGTGTTGCCACTCTCAATACCCTTGCGTATCTGGGGTCTCTCGCCACGCTCGCTTTCCGCTCCGCTTGGGCCGTTTTGTCCGGTCCCTTTCTCAACAAACCCGTCAGTTACTCCACAACCATGGAGCAGGCCATGGAGGCCGGGGTTCGCGCCCTTCCCATCCTTTCTCTCATCACTTTTTTCATCGGTCTGATCCTCGCACTTCAGGCTGCTTACGAACTCCAAAGCTTTGGCGCTATGAATCTTGTCGCTAGCGGCGTGGCAATCTCCATGAGCAGGGAACTCGGCCCACTCATCACCGCCGTCATCGTCATCGGCCGCTCCGGTTCTGCCTTTGCGGCAGAGCTTGGCACCATGAAGGTGAGCGAAGAAATCGATGCCCTGGAAACCATGGCCATTGATCCCGTTTACTTTCTCGTGGCGCCTAAGTTCGTCGCCATGACTGTGATGCTTCCGTGCCTGACCATTTGGGCCCTCGCCATGGGCATTCTCGGGGGTGCGGTGTTTGGGGTGCTGAAAGCCGACTTTACTTGGTTCACCTACATCAAAGCTTCTCTTGATGCCCTTGAAATGCGCGACGTCACCACCGGTCTCATCAAGAGCGTTATGTTTGGAATCACCATCACCGCGGTTGGCTGTCTTGAAGGCCTGTTGACGGATGGCGGTGCCGAACAGGTTGGCCGTTCCACCACGCGTGCAGTCGTCGTTTCCATTTTTCTAGTGATTCTCGTTGATCTGATTTTCACTACTCTTTTCTTTGTTCTGGGAGGCCACTGAGTTTCATGCCTGACTCGAATCAGCTACAGGTCACATCGACCTCCGATCCTGCCGGACCAATGATCTCGCTTCGCGACGTCCGCGTCAGCTATGACGATGATCGTGAAATCCTGCACGGAATCACTTTTGACGTTCAGCGCGGCGAAACTTTGGTCATCCTCGGCGGCTCCGGTTCAGGTAAGAGCACCTTGCTCCGGACCCTTGTTGGCCTTCAAAGAGCTTCTTCCGGAGAAATTTGGATTGGCGGTCAGAACTTTGCCAAAATTTCCGAGAAAGAACGCAATGAAATCCGTAAGCGCATGGGTATGTCCTTCCAGGGTGGCGCACTGTTCGGTTCCATGACCGTTGGTGAAAATGTCGCTTTGCCTTTGCGTCAGCATACCAAGCTTGAGAATCCCACCATCGAAATTATGGTCCGCCTGAAGCTCGATCAGGTCGGCCTCAGCGGTTTCGAGGACTATCTACCCTCGCAACTCTCCGGTGGCATGAAGAAGAGAGCTGCCGTGGCGCGCGCTCTCGCGATGGACCCAGAGATCCTTTTTTTCGACGAGCCTTCCGCGGGCCTCGATCCCATCATTGCCGCGGGCATCGATCAGCTCATCCTTGAACTGAAAAAAGCATTCCACATGACCATCATCGTCGTTACTCACGAACTCGCTTCCGCGTTCCTCATTGCTGACCGCATGGTCCTGATCAACAAGGGTGTGCTCACCGCCATGGGCACTGCCGACGAAATGCGCAACAGTACGCATCCCAAGGTTCGACAATTTCTAGACCGCATTCCTGAACCTGCGGTCGCCCAGGAACTTGACTATCTGCAAATGCTCACGGAGTCTCGCTCGAAGTCGGGTACGCCGCGGGGGAGAAGCTAAATCATGGAATCTCGAGGACAACAAATCTCAGTCGGCATTTTCGTGATCATCGCTGCGGCGCTGCTCATCTTCATTGTCTTTGCGATATCGGGAGCTTTTGCCGGCTCGGACATCGTCTATCACGCCAAATTCGCCAACGCTGCGGGCATCGGCCCTGGTTCTTCCGTCCACTACATCGGCGGGACCAAAATCGGTCACGTCACTAAGCTCAAGATCGATCCCCAGGATCCAAGCCTCCTTGACGTCATGTTTACGGTGGACCGTGGCTTACCCATCAAGACGGACAGCATGGTCGGCATCCAGTCCTTCAGCCCGCTTGGTGAAAATCACCTTGAGATTAAGGCCGGCTCTCAAAAAGCTCCTCTCGCTCCGTCCGGCGCCATACTTCCATCCAAGCCGTATTTCGGATTTAACGACATCGGCGAAGAGCTAAACAAGCTCTCACCGAAGGCCCAGGAGCTCATCTCGAATCTGAACGACCGAGTCATTCAGTTGCGTACCACCCTGGATCGCGTCAACGATCTCATTAACGATAAAAACCGCGCTAATGTCGCTTCCAGCCTTGACCAGCTCCAGGGCATGCTCAAGGAAAATCGTCCGCAGATTAAATCCACGCTCAGCAACGTGAACGCTGCCAGTGCCAAACTCGAGCCTCTGATCGATCAACTTCGCAAAACGACGCAGCAGGCCAGCGACACCCTCAATCATGTCGATTCCATGATTGCGGATAACAAAGACGACATTCGTGCCGCGGTTAAGGAACTGCGGACCGCGCTTGCCTCTGTCAACGAGCTTACCGACAAGTTAAATGGAACATTGGACGCCAATCAGGACAACATTGATCAGATTCTTCTGAATTTGCGCGACGTCTCAGAAAATTTGCGCGAGTTTACCGACGACATCAAGACTCGCCCGTCCAGTCTTATTCTTTCCCGCACCCCGCGTGACCGTAAGCCCGGAGAAAAGCAATGAGAATCTTCTCGAGGTCCAATATGAATAATCCAGCCCGCGTGAACCGCAACAGAAGATTGCGCGCGCTATCACTATCCTTTCTCGCTACCGTTTCGCTCGCGATCCTTCTCGCGGCTTGCGGTAGCCCTCGTCCCATTAAGTATTACCAGCTCACCTATCCCACCTCCACGGCAACCCAGCAAGCCTCCATGAACGTTTCCTTGCTGGTCCGCACCTTTGACGCTTCCACGCTGTATCGAGATAATCGCATCGTCTACAGCACCTCTCCTCAAGAACTGGGTTTGTATGAACTAGAGCGCTGGGTCGTTCCTCCCGTCGATATGCTTCAGGATGCTCTGATCCGTGGTCTTCGCTCTTCCGGACGCTACCGTTCGGTGATGACCGTACGCGGTGAAGGCGGAGGTGAATATGCCCTCACAGGTCACATTTATCAATTCTGCGAATTTGATGGCCCCGAAATTATGGCTCGCCTGCACTATGTTGTTCGTCTTCGGGAACGCAAGTCTGGAATGATCGTCTGGACCCACACCTACAATCACGATGAGCCCGCAGGTGCAAAAACAGTGAACGCAATTGTTGTCGCCATGGACAAAAATGTCCAGCGCAGCGTAGACGAAGTCGAAGCCGGCTTGCTCGAGTATTTCAACGCCAACCCTCCCAAATAATCCCTCGGCCATTTGCCGGGATCAGTGGCACAGTCACTCTTGCTAGCCCCGAGCACCGAAGAGACTGTGCTCTTGGATTCGCCTTTGTTGGATCTCGTAAGGAATCCGCCTTTCCACTTTCCCCTCTTCTCCGCGAACCTCTGTGCATCTCCGCTCCTCTGCGTTATCCTTTTCCCCAGCCCGTTTAAGCCATGCTCGTATCTACATCTCACACTGGTGTCATCTCCGCCCCAGCCGTAAACTAATACTCGGAGAAAGTTGAATGGACCCATCCCCCACGCAAGAAAAGCCCTTCGAATTTCTCGATCTTCGCGCTCAATACGCCACGATCCGTGAAGAAGCTCTCGCCGCTGTCACCCATGTTCTCGAATCCCAATACTTCATCCTCGGTCCGGAGGTGAAGCAATTTGAAGAGGAAATCGCCGCCAAGCTCGGCGCGCGTTTCGCCATCGCCTGCGCTTCCGGCACCGACGCTTTAATCATCGCTTTGATGGCCGCGGGCATCAGCGCTGGCGATGAAGTCATCACTACCCCGTTCAGTTTTATTGCCACCGCCGGCTCAATCGGTCTGGTCGGCGCGAAGCCTGTCTTCGTCGATATTGACCCCCTCACCTTCAACATCGATCCCGCCAAAATTGCCGCTGCCATAACGCCTCGCACCCGCGCCATCATGCCGGTACATCTCTTCGGATTGCCCGCCGATCTCGATCCCATTCTCGAAATTGCGCGCGCTCACAAATTGCAGATAATCGAAGACGCTGCGCAAGCCATTGGCTCCCGCTACAACAACTGTTTCATTGGCACCATTGGCGATATTGGCTGCTTCAGTTTTTTCCCCTCCAAAAATCTGGGAGGTGCCGGTGACGGCGGCCTGATTACTACTGATGATCCAACTCTTGCCGAGCGTCTGCAGATGATTCACAATCACGGCAGCAAGAAGAAATATTTCCACGAAGTGCTCGGCACCAACAGCCGGTTGGACGCCATCCAGGCCGCTGTTCTCCGTGTGAAATTACGCCATCTCGATAAGTGGGCCGCAGGCCGCCAGAATCGCGCCAATCGCTATCGTCAGCTCTTTGAAGAGAGACAGCTCGCCTCATCCATCACTTATCCACCCGCGCCGCCCACCAAATTCCACCACGTCTATAACCAGTTCACCATTCGCGCCCATTCGCGCGACTCGCTAAAAGAATCCCTGCGCGCTTCCGGAATCCCCAGCGAAATCTATTACCCACTCTGTCTGCACCTCCAAAACGCATTCAAAAATCTTGGCTACAAACCAGGCGACATGCCCGAATCCGAAAAAGCCAGTCGCGAAGTCTTATCTCTCCCCATCTACCCCGAACTTCCCGACGAAAAACAAAACCGCGTAGTAGACGCCATCCAAGCCTTCTACAAGTAGGGGCACGGCACGCCGTGCCCATCTTGGGGTATTCTTATCTTTCGATGTAGCGGCCGCCTTCCGTTTACTCTGAGCTTCGAAGAGAGGCGGGCGATTTTCTTTGTCATTTTTCATTCCGCCTAAGATTTCCTCCCCATACCGTTGCATTCCTCATCTACGCCATTGCCTTTTTCATCAGCAGATTCAAAACCCCCATCTCCCATCGAATCTTCAATTTCCAGTCCCCGTCAATTTTTTCCTCCGAATCCACCGATTAATTTCGCATCGGTTTGCCGCTGCATTCCTCTTCAAATTTTTCCACCACTTCCTCTCATTTCTCCTCCATCCCTCACGCTCTCAGGCACTTAGCCCCATCCTCTTCTCCATAACTCCCTTTGGCCTACCGAATGCCTTTACATAGAGTGGAAATAGAAACCCCACACGGGACAGGAGAACGGCCATGACCATCATTCTAATGCTCAGCATGTTTGCAATCTTCCTCACCATCGACTACTTCATGAAGAAGAATAAAGTTGCCGTTCACGAACTGGAAACAGCGATGGTGCCAACTGCCGCACAAGTGCTGCCGACTTACGTTGCAGGCTTTGATCTCCCGAACAATCGCAACTATCACCAGGGACACACTTGGGCGCTTCAAGAAAGTCCGACCCTCGTTCGTGTTGGCCTCGATGATTTCGGCGCCCGCCTCGCCGGCAAGATTGATGGAATCGTTCTACCGAAGCGTGGCCAGTGGCTTCGTCAAGGGCAGAAATTCGCGACGCTTCTCCGCGACGGGCAGAAAGTGGATTTGGTTTCTCCAGTCGAAGGCGAAGTGACTAACGTAAACGACGCTCTGTTGCTCGACAGTTCTTTGACCAATGCGGATCCTTACGGCAAAGGTTGGTTCGTCTCGGTGGTTTCACCCGATCTGCAGACCAACTTCCGCAATCTTTTGAACGGTACTCTCGCGCGGAAATGGATGGCCGAAGCTGCCAGTCGCCTCCAATTGCGCATGCCGTCCCTCGCCGGTGCGGTTGCTCAGGACGGTGGAGTTGCCGTCCACGACCTGACCGTGCAGATGCCCACCGAGAAGTGGGGAGAGATCACCCGCGAATTTTTCCTTACCTGATTTCCTGACGTGAGCAGTAGCTACCTCCTGTCTGATCCACGTCAGTCAAGGTCCCGAGCCGTAAGCTCGGGACCTTTTCTTTGTGTGCCGAGCAGGGTCGAAAATCACCTTCCGGCCGAGTTGGCGGGTTGCGAATTTGGTAGCTCGACTTGGTAGCCGAGTTTGCGGAGTTGGCGGATCATTCTGGCGGTGCGTGCTTGCCGAGATTGTTTTGTAACCGC
>DASXIT010000028.1:0-53308 GCA_036497825.1 Candidatus Acidiferrum sp. | reverse complement strand
AACAGATGATCACCGCGGGTGATGTAAACATTCGTTGCCATGGCCGGGTGGTGCGCGTCGAGTCCACCGATAACGGCAAAACGGGAATTGCCGCAAAAATCGAGCGCTACGAGTTTGTACCCCTGCGGGCTTCCGCCGCCTGAGTCCCGCTCCACCATTCCCTGCCCCACGATTTCATCCGTACCCTCCTGGCGTTTTTGCGTAGAATAGAAAGCAGAGTGGTTCCAAGTGAACCCACTCTCTGGAGAAGTCCCATGTATCACTACGATCCCAAACAAGCGTTGGAAGAGTTGCAGGAAGATGCGCTGCTGCCGCATCCCGTCAAGCTTCGCGATATGATTTTGCGCAACCAACTGGGCCCAGAAGATGCCCAGGCCCTGAACAGCGAATTTCAACATTACTTGACCCGCTTCGGCGAATTGCAAAAATTGGCGAAAGAAATCTTGCAGCAATTGGCCACCGGGCAGCGAAAGACTGCCTAGGCACTGGCAAGCCTGACCAACTACGATGAGACGAAATACCCTGCTGATTGATGCGGACGATACACTCTGGGAAAACAACGTATTTTTCGAAAAGCTGATTGAGGATTTCATCAGCATGGTGGAACCCTGCGGCTATAGCCGTGCCTACATTCGCCACATTCTGAACGAGACTGAGCGCAAGAATATTCGCCAGTACGGTTATGGAGTGCGAAGTTTTGGCCGCTCCTTGGAAGAGACGTATCTGAAACTGGCGGACCAGATGGCCAAGCGCGAGATTTTAGCCCAAGTGCACGGGCGAGTGATGGAGCTGGAGCGAACTCCCCCCAAAATTCTGGATGGCGTGCCGGAAACTTTGGCGTATCTCACCACCCGCCATCGCTTGATTTTATTTACCAAAGGCGAACCGGCCGAACAAGCTGCGAAGGTCGAGCGCTCCGGTCTGCAAGGCTTTTTTGAGGCGATTGAAATCGTTGCGGAAAAAGATGCCAAGACGTATGGCATCCTGGTGAACAAACACAAAATTGTGAAGGCCTATGGCTGGATGATCGGCAATAGTCCCCGTAGCGATATTAATCCAGCGATGCAAGCCGGACTGAATGCCGTATACATTCCGCACGTGAACACATGGCATCTGGAACATGAGCCAGTCACGGCTGGCTCCGGAAAATTGGTCATCGTGCCCGCATTTCGCGAACTACGCAATCATTTTTAGAAACACTTTCTTCAGGAGAGGTCGATGAGTGGCGAAGCGAATTGGCCGCGTGTAGCAGTCGTGGGAGCGGGCGCCGTCGGCGGCTATTTCGGCGGTATGCTGGCGCGCGCGGGCGTTCCGGTAGTGATGATTGCACGGCACGCGTTCGCGGAGACGGTGAAGAAATTCGGCTTGTACCTTGATACCGTCCAGTTTCAAGAGCGAGTTCAGGTCGAGGCTGCGACGGAAATCTCCGCAGCCAAAGGGGCTGACTACGTATTGTTTTGCGTAAAGACGATTGATAACGCGGAAGCGTCGAAAGAACTCGCGAAATATGTTTCGTCTTCGACTACCGTCGTCAGCATGCAAAATGGTGTGAACAACGCCGAGGAGATTCGAAATGCCTCTGGGATCGAAGCCCTATCCGCCGTGGTATATGTCGCGGCGGCCATGCCATCTCCCGGGCATGTAAAACATTTGGGCCGTGGCGACCTGGTAGTAGGTCCCCAAAATGGGAGAACGGAAAAGTTCGCAGCTTTATGCGAGAAGGCCAAAGTCCCCTGCCGCATCACGGAAAATATCGAGGGCGAGCTTTGGACAAAACTCGTTTGGAATTGTGCGCTAAACGCTGTGTCGGGATTGGGCCGCGTCACCTACGGAGAAATGATTGTCAGCGACGACGCAAAAAAAGTGATTGCGGCCGCCGTCTACGAAGTGTTGGCCGTGGCTCGCGCAAAAAATATTCTCCCGCCCGGCCTAGAAGATCCCAAGGCAGCCCTTGCCGGCTCCTTCAAAATCGCGGAGCAGATGAGTGGCACGCGCTCGTCAACCGCTCAGGACATGGCGCGAGGCAAACGCACAGAAATCGAATCGCTGAATGGCTACGTAGCTAAGTTAGGAGCGGCTCTGGGTGTGCCAACACCGGTGAACCACACGTTGTATACCCTTGTGAAGCTGCAAGAGGCCGGCTTTCCAGCCAAAACTTAATTCTGAATTTTGCTGTGATCCGAAGCGAAGCTACTGCCGAGGCGGCGCTTTGAACGGAATGTAGACGATCGCTTCCAGGTCCACGGGCTCACCATCGCGCGTTCCCGGCTCGAATTTCCATTTGCCAAATGCCTCGATCGCGTTGGCATCAAGTAGCTCATCAATGCCGCGCACTTTCTGAATGTTATCGACAGTGCCATCTCGCCGTATCACTCCGTAGAGAATCACTTCCCCTTGGATGTGTTCCAGCGCCGAAGTCTGCGGATATTTTGGATCGACCTTGTGCACCGGCACCGGCGAAGTAACATTCGTAGAACGGTGAGCGGGATCCGCCAAATGCAATTCCGAGAAATGAATGATCCAGCTTCCCGTCGCGCTATTCAAATTCGGCATATTCACATTCATCGTGTAAATGTGTTTGGTGGAAAAAATCAGTTCTGGTTTCGCGCCGGGAGGCAGCATGGCAAAATTCGGCGGCCCCACTCGTTCCGGCGGATCTTCGATAGCTTCGTTCGGATCAGGCCGCTTATAACCAGCATGCGACTTGGGCAAACCGAGGTTGAGCGCGCCCCCCATTCCGGATGGATTCCCATTTGCTTTTGGGTTTCCCCCACTGATCGAAACTCCTACCGAACTATTTCCGGCGCCCTTGCCAGAATTTCCAGGATCCGAACCTCCCGAGCCCGCTCCCGACGTTGAATTCGCCGAATTCCCGGACGCTTCTGGCTTTCCTTCCGGCGACATCGCCACACGGGCCGCAAGATTTCCCTGCGGCACGGGAACGACCGGTGCCGGAGGAGCAGGATTTGCCGAAAGCGCGATGAGCGTGGAGGAAGCAGAAGAGTTCGGTGAGCCACCCAGTGGAACTTCTGGCGCACCAGAATTATCGCCCTCTTGCGCGCGTTGTGCTGCACGCGGAGCAGAAGAAGGGTTGATCTCCAACTTCGGTTTTGCCGGACCATTCGAAGACGGAGCAATATTCAGCGCACCCGTGTGTTGTTCGACATTGGCAATGTCCGGTGTAGGGGCATCCGTGGTGGCGGCAGACTTCACTGTTTTTGGACGCAACTTAGCCAGCGTCTTTTCGTTTATTTCCATCCGTGGACGAGCGGGGGCCTGCGAAGCGGCCAACTGCACAACATTCGGCATATCCGGAAGAATTTTAGGCGCTTCGGCTGGCGCCGCCGTATTGATCAGCGTTTGCCGTGGATGCGTTGGATGTACTGGGTCGGTATAAATGCGCTGCCGGGGATGAAATGCCTCGGTGGACTCGGCAGGATCAAGCTGCGCCGGCGATTTCGTTGCCGATTTTGATTTGTTCTTAGGAATTTGCAGAAGGGGCAAATCGTTGATCGGACCCGACCAGGTAAGCTGGGTGTTGTCAAATGCATGGTTGGGCGGCGGCGTCACTGCGAAATCCGGCCATGGTGCCAGAAAAAAAGCTACATGCAGAACCGCTGCGACAAAAATCGCGAAAACCGGAATCCGGCGTTCAATATTCAGGTCTGGAAATATCGTCGATGGCGGAGCCTTCTTATCGATTTTCGCCCGTCGAAAAAAAACTGGTATGCCGCTGAAAAAATTGCTGTGAAAGCTGTTCCAGGCAATGTTCAACTTTGGCTGTAATTTCCCCGGAAGATGCACGGGGTAGAGATACAGCTCAGCTTGGCCGAGCAAGTCAAAGGGATTGGGATGAAATCGTCTCGACATGAATCCTTAAATTATATCGCGGGTGGCGATGCCGGGGGTTAGCCAATGATACCCGAAAAAGAATAGATGAGTGCAAGGAGCCAGAGGTTTACTCGCCATTGAAATCCTTCGTTTGCGCAAAATTCGTTTGGGGAAGAAAAGTAAAGCGGTAAAAGCTAAGGCACGCGTCGCCCTGCCGAAGTACACGGAAGCGTTGGAGTTGCCCAAATTGCTCGGGCAGATCGAATGCCCGGCGATGCTCCGCAATGGCGAGACTCCTTTCTGAAAAAAAAGTTGCTTCGCCAAGGAAAGAAAGTACCCGGCGATACTCTTCGGCCTCGGCATATGGTGGATCCAGAAAAACAATGTCGTAGGGCGGTGCGCCCACTTTGTGAGCATCAGCAAGCCGTTGAAGGGCGCGCAAGGCGTCAGCGGTAATGATCTTCACGCCCGAACGAATATCCAGGGAATCAAGATTTTTCTGAATCAGCGTCGCGGCAGGCACATGGTTTTCGATGAAAATTACTTCAGTCGCGCCACGGCTGATAGCTTCAATTCCTATCGCACCCGTCCCCGCAAACCCATCGATAAAGCGCGAGCGTTCTATCCGCGGAGCGAGAACGTTGAATAGGGTTTCGCGCAATCGGTCACTGGTCGGACGAAGCGCGAGTCCTTTGAGACTCTTAAGTTGACGGCTGCGAAATGTTCCGGCAATGACGCGCATGGTTTGACGGCCGACTTTCAGCCAATGCTAGCTAGATGGTAGCGCCGCTGCCACATCGATGGCAGCTGTCGCAACATTCGCTGGAGGCTCTCCTTCTGCGCTGGTTCTTCCGCCAGCAAAAAAGCCTCTTTGCGCGCCAACTCCAGCAACTCGCGATCGCGCAATGGATTGGCTACGTGGAAACCAAGATCACCGGATTGGCGAGTGCCGAAAAATTCGCCCGGCCCGCGAATCTGCAGGTCGGTCTCGGCGATTTCGAAGCCGTTATTGGTGCGGACCATCGTTTCCAGTCGCGCGCGCGCCTCATCGGTCATGTGTCCGGGAGATACCAGGATGCAATGCGATTTCTGCGGCCCTCGGCCGATTCGCCCGCGCAATTGATGCAACTGGGCCAGCCCAAATCGCTCCGCATGTTCGATGACCATCACAGTCGCATTCGGAACATCGACGCCTACTTCCACCACCGTGGTCGCCACCAGTATCTGAATTTCATTGCGACGGAAACGCTGCATCACATCTTCTTTTTCTTCGCTGGATAGCCGGCCGTGCAGAAGACCCACTTTCAATTTTGGGAAAACGGTCTTGGAAAGCCGGTCGTACTCCTCGATTGCAGCTTTCAATTCCAGCTTCGATTCTTCGATAACTGGATAAATGATGTAACCCTGACGGCCAGCTTCGGCCTCCCTGCGCAGCGATTCCCATACGCCTGGAAGGTATTTATCGGTTGTCATCCGCGTCTCGATGGGAGTTCGACCAGGCGGGAGTTCATCAATCACCGAAACTTCCAAATCGCCATACAGCGTCAGCGAAAGCGTGCGCGGTATGGGCGTGGCGGTCAGCACCAGAACGTGCGGCGCATGGCCATGCTTGGCAGCCTTGTCCATCAAGCGCTTGCGTTGCAGCACTCCGAAACGGTGCTGCTCATCAATGGAAACGAACCCCAGGCGCGCGAATTCAATGTCATCCTCAATAAGCGCGTGTGTACCCACGACAAGATTCGCTTCTCCAGAGCGAATTCGTTCGCGCACTGCGGCTTTCTCCGATGGTTTCAAGCCGCTGATCAACAGCTCAACCTTATACCCGCCGGGTGCGTAAATCCTCCGCGCGGAAAGATAATGCTGCACCGCAAGAATTTCTGTCGGTGCCATCAAAGCGGCCTGGCATCCGTTTTCGACCGCAATGGCAGCGGCTTGCAGAGCAACAATCGTTTTTCCGCTGCCAACATCTCCCTGTAAGAGACGATTCATAGGCACGGGCTTTTCCAAGTCCGTCGCAATTTCCGCCAGCACCCGTTTCTGTGCCGCCGTGGGCTTGAAAGGGAGGATCCGCTTCAGAGCTTCTCGCACTTTGTCTTCCCGCACCTTGAAGGCTATCGCATTCTCCTTGCGCGTGACCCGCCGGCCCAGAGCCAGGCTGAGTTGGTACAGAAAGAATTCCTCGAAAATCAGTCGCTGTTGCGCGGGCGAGCGAAACAGGTTGAGTGCGTCCACCGATTCTTCCGCAGCGGGAAAGTGCGTGTGGATCAATGCATCGCGTCGAGAGGGAAACTTGAATCTTTCGCGCAGACTTGTAGGCAGTACGTCGGGGATGGTCGAATCCAGATCCTGCAACGTGGCATAAATCGCGCGGCGAATCATCCGCGACCCAAATGTTCCGACGGCCTCGTAAATCGGCACGATGCGCCCTGCTTCGGTGGAATCCACTTCCGTAGTGCTGATAATTTCGATGTGCGGATTCACCATTTCCCGCCGCGCGGGCCGCAGTTTATCGATTTCCACTTTTCCGTGAAGAATCAGTTGCTGACCGGGTTTCAGGCGGCCTTCAAGATAACCGCCGTGAAAAAATTTGCACGGCAGCGAACCGGAATCATCTTGAACCAGCAGATGATAAATCGCGTCGCGTCCATACATGCCACGAACCGCTTGGCCGCTCATTACCTGTGCGCGAAGAGTGTACGTGCCGTTGGGCTGAACGTCCTTAATTTTGGCGAAATGGGTGCGATCTTCGTACCGGAACGGCAGGTAATTCAACAAATCTTCGAGCGTGTAGATTCCCCGCTTGGCCAGAAGCTCGGCGCGTTGCGGGCCCACTCCCTTGATCATGCGCACTTCGGTTTGCAGACTGACGGGCATCTGTCTTCTCTTATATCATTCTCCCGTAAGCGGCGCTTTTCGTGAAACTTGCATCCGGGCAATGCGTATGAATAGAGTGGTACGGTATTTTCATTTTTCGCCTCGCCATGTCGATACTGGATGCGTCATCTTAAGCACTTGTCATATCAAAAGGATTTCGGGAGGCTGCATTGACACCGTCAGAAGATCGATTGACCGGCACAGACAAGCGTGCGCTGATTTTATGGATTGCGTTTGGTCTCATCGGCGTTTGGTTCGCTCATCGATATTTCTTTCGCGCGTTCCCGGAAGCCTCGGTGGACTTCAAAGTTTCGCGGGCCGACGCGCAAGTCCGCGCGAAACATTTTGTGGATGGCCTGGGCCAAAATCTGAACGACTACCAATCCACAATTACGTTTGAAGTCGATGACACCGCGAAGACCTATCTCGAGCGCGAATTGGGGCTGCAGCAAGCAAACCAGTTGATGTCCAGCGAGTTGAACATCTGGTATTGGGAAGTTCGCTTCTTCAAGCCGCTACAGGAAGAAGAATACCGGGTGCGCGTCAATCCCGCGGGAAAAGTTGTCGCCTATGAACACAAGATCGAAGAAGCGCGCCCGGAAAAATCGTTGAGCCGCGAAGAAGCAATGACGGCGGCCGAAATATATTTGCAAACAAAATTGAGCGCAGATTTGAACAACTGGCAGTTTTTGTCGGAAGAGGCAAATTCGGAAACGCGTCCCAATCGAGTGGATTGGTCGTTTACTTGGGAACGCAAGAATTTCAAGGCTAAGGATGCGCCGTATCGCCTCGAAGTTAGTTTAGAAGGCGATCTCATCGGCAATTCCCAGGAATTTCTGCAGGTTCCGGAAGCCTGGACCCGCGATTACGAACATCTGCGCTCGACCAATAATTTCTACGAAAATGTCGCCATCATTCCGTATGGTTTTTTGTTGGGTGGCGCCTTGTGGCTGGGAATCTCGCTGACTCGTCTGGGCAAAACGACTTGGGGACCAGCGCTGAAAATCGGTGGCGCGGTGGTGCTGCTGGCGTTCCTGATGGAAGTGAACCAGTGGCAAACGGTCCGCGCAGGCTATGACACGCATCAAGCTTATGCGGGATTTGTGGCGATGGCACTTGCGAAAATTCTCATGGGCGCTTTGGCCGCGGGGCTCATGGTGACTCTGGTGCTTCCGGGAGGCGAACCGCTGTACCGCGAGTCTCAGCCAGACAAATTGCGATTGTATAAAGCGCTTACGTGGCGTGGGTTGCGCTCGAAAGAATTCTTTAGCTCCTCAGTCGTTGGATTGTCGCTGGCGGCGGCGCACATCGGATTCATCGTTGCTTTTTACATGCTCGGAAACAAGTTGGGAGTCTGGGCGCCACAGGATTTGAATTATTCCGACGCGGTAAATACCTCGTTCCCCTGGATTGCAGGCGTAGCAATCGGCGTAATGGCGGCGACTAGCGAAGAATTTCTCTTCCGCCTGTTCGCTATTCCCTTCTTGCGCAAAATGACCGGCTCAAGAATCCTTGCGGTCATCCTGCCGGCATTTTTCTGGGGTTTTCTACATAGCAATTATCCGCAAGAGCCGGGCTACATCCGCGGGCTTGAAGTCGGCATGATCGGAATCGTGGCGGGAATGGTGATGCTCCGTTGGGGCATCGTAGCCACTTTAATCTGGCATTACACAGTAGACGCGTCGCTCGTCGGCTTGCTGCTGATTCGTTCCGATAATTTATATTTTAAGATTTCCGGCATTGTCGTGGGCCTGGCCGCCGTGGCGCCCATGATCTTTTCAGGAATTTCCTATTTGTTGCGCGGGCGTTTTGAGCCAGCGGACGACCTGCTGAACCGAGCCCAACCTATCCAGCCAATCGAAGTTCATCAGCAACCGATGACAGAACAGTCAGCGGCCGCATTTTCGAAACGCCGCTACGATGCGCTTTCAGCGGGAGCGATTGGCTTCCTGGCGATATGCGCCATTGTAGGCGGCCTGGCAGCTTGGAAACTTAAGCAGCCGCATATCGGCGACTATTTGCACGTATCTGTCGGTGCCAAGGAAGCGACCAAGCGTGCCGATAATGTCATGCGCGAGCACGGATTGAATCCGAGCAGCTACATTCATGCTGCCCAGATGGTTGACACCACTAATCCGATAGCCAATGAATTCCTGCGCCAGCGTATGGCCATTGCGGACATCAACAAAATCTACGAACAACGCATCCCGGGAATGCTGTGGCGTGTTCGCTACTTCCGTGATTCCCAACCGGAAGAGTTTGCCATTACCTTTAGACCGGACGGTTCCTTGCATTCCTTCCGGCACATCATGGCTGAAGCCGCCAAAGGCCCTACCATTTCGAAGGAAGACGCCATTGCGATCGCCGAAAAATATTTGCGCGATCAAAAGCAGATTGATTTAAACCAATGGAAATTGGTCGATTCCACTTCCGACAAGCGGCCAAATCGAACCGATCATTCGTTGACGTGGCAACAAATCGAACCGCTCGATCCCGCAAATAGCCAAACCAAAGATTCCACCGATCATGCCTACGCCCGTATGGACTTGAACATTTTGGGCGATGAACCGGCCAATTACCGGACCTACATTAAAATACCAGAGGATTTTGCCCGCAAGCAGCAAGAGCAAAGCCTGGGCCGCATTCTTTTTGTGGTTGCGCAGGTGGCAATCGGTTTAGCGTTACTGGTGGCCATCATTGTCTATTTTTTCAAACGATTGCGCACTGAACCGGTCAGCGTACCATGGCGCCGTCTGGTTGTATGGGGCTTGGCAGGCCTGCTGGCTTTCGCCGTCTTCTTCCTGATTGGCAAAGGGTTGCCTGCCATGTTAGTGCAATACTCCACTGCCGTGTCCTTGCGATTGTTTTTGGCCACCAGCGCAGTAGGTGTGTTCATCTTCTGCGGAATAGTACTCGGCGGAATTGCTCTGCTCTTCGGTCTGGCATGGAATTTTGCAGCCCGCGCCTTTGGTCAGGAACAGATCCCCACCTGGCTCGGCATGCCGGGAAATTATTACCGCGACGCGTTTTGGATCGGCTTGGGTGGATCAGCATTACTTATCGGACTGCGTCGGATAATCGAAACAATTCTGGCGCACATGCCAACTCTGCATCGCGGCTACCCGGCTCATTTTGGAGACTCGTTCGACGCGGCGTATCCAGCGGCCATGGTAATAGGCGGCACAATAATGCGCGCGCTGTTTATGACTGGCCTGATTGCCTTGATCTCATCCTTCTTGGGAGCAGAATTACGCGTTCGTTGGCTGCGTCTATTCTTGTTTCTCGCTCTGGCGGCGTCGTTTGTTTCCAATTGGGGCTCGACTGCCGATTTCCTGCAACAATTTGTGGCAACCATCCTCATTCTTGCCGTCATCATCTTCGGAATTCGACGGATAGCTCGCTTCAACATGCTGGGCTGGTTTCTGGTGATTGCCTGCACCGGGCTACTTTCGGGCGCCCTCGAATTGCTCTCTCAACCAAACCGGTTTTACCAACTGCAGGGCTACATCGTGACCGCTGCATTGGCTCTCTTGCTCCTATGGCCACTGCTCACATGGAGAATTCAGCCGCCAAACGAGGCTCCGTCTGCCTCTTAGTTGGGTATGGACACCGGCATATCCTGGCATTTTGGGCGCCTTAACTCGGAAACAAACGGTGGCTTCTTTTCGTCTTATCTGCAGGCAATTTGCTATATTCCTGCCGCATCTAAGTGAGCGTGCTTACGATTCTTGGGGTTTTACGTCAAAGCAGGTAACCGTCGGGCAAAGTATCCCAATGGTTTTGGCTCACTAAGTTGTTATGGTGGAGTGCTTTGCTCCACCAGTCGGCAAAGAGAAAGCGAATATGCCATTCATCAAATGGGCTCTTGCTTCTGCGCATGATACGAGCCAGGCCAGCCCCTCCGGGGCTGTTCTGGCAACGGTGAACTCTTTGGCCGACCTGGATGATCGGAACCTGGTGCTGGAAGCTCAGGCGGGCAACAGGGCCGCTTTTGAGGTGCTGGTGCATCGCTATGACCGCGATGTGCTCCGGCTGGCTCTAAACCTCATGAAGCGCACCGAGGATGCCCGGGACGTCTATCAAGAAGCCTTCCTGAAGGTTTACCGCAACCTCCATCGCTTCCGGTTTGAATGCAGCTTCTACACTTGGCTGTACCGCATTGTCACCAACGTATGCCTCGATCATTTGCGCCGCCGCAAGTCCCGCCCCGAGGATCAAGCCCCCGAATTACATCCCTCAAATTATGAAGAAGGCAGCACCGACTTTTTTGAGCGCCAGAGGGAACATCGCCCAGCGCTGGATCCCGAAAAGCATTTGGCTGGGCAAGAGATTCAGGCTCGACTCGCAGCTGCAATGTTGCGACTCTCTCCGCGAGAGCGTGTCGTATTTGAGATGAAGCATTACCAGGGATTGAAGCTTCGCGCGATTGGCACGGCGCTTGGCACCAGTGAAGAAACCGTGAAGAACTCTCTGTTCCGGGCCACGCGGAAATTGCGCCAGGAATTGAGTGTGTTGCGATGAGCCGGGAAGAACAGAATTCAGCATGCGAAGAGATTGCCGGGTTATTCGGTTTTTATCTTTGCAATGAACTCGATGACAATGAACGTGCGGCAGTGGATGAACATATCGCCGAATGCCATAGTTGCCGCACTCAACTAACGGAAGAGCGAAATTTTGCGGACGCGATTGAATCGCTGCCGCAAGCCGCGGATCAGTTGGACAGTTCAGGAATATTACTATCGCAGTGTAGAAGTGAATTGGCCGAGAGGCTGGATGATCTGGCGCAACCTGTGGTGAAGGATGATGCGCTGCGCTTTGGATGGTTTCGTCGTTGGATGATTTTGCATCCTGCCTGGAGCGGTGCCGCATTGGTGCTGCTCGGGCTCGTCGCGGGTGCGCAGACGCGGCAGTGGATGGTTAACCGAGAAGAACCCGTGAGTCTCGATCAAGCAGTGAATGTGCGCCCCAGTTCGCAAATCACCGATGAACAGCTCTCCAACATGGCCGTCGCTGGCATTAACATCACTCCCTCGCCATCCGGGACCTCTGGTTTGCAAAACGTCCGGTTGCAGTTGAGCGCAGAGCAACCTGTTGTCCTGACAGGCAGCTTGGATGACGGTGATGTGCGGCGCGTGTTGACCTATGTCGTGAAAAGTGGAGATCGCTTTAATCCCGGAGTGCGCCTGGATTGCCTGGAAGCGCTGAAATCTCGTTCACAAGATAAGGAAGTTCGGGGAGCGCTTTTGGAAGCGGCGCGAAAAGACATGAATCCGGCCGTACGGCTGAAAGCGTTAGAAGCATTGCGGGACGCCTCAAATGATCTCGTGGTGCGACAAGTTTTGCTGGAGACGCTGCAACACGATACTAACCCGGGAGTCCGTGTAGAGGCTGTCAATCTGTTAGTGCGCTCACTGGAAGACTCAAATGGTTTAGCGCCAATGCCTGCTGACCAAGATTTGCAATTGATCGAGACACATGGTGGCCGAACTGCCTCGAACGATCCCGAATCGATGGCTTATCTGATACAAGCTCTAGAGGAATTGCAGCACAAGGATCCCAGCCGGTATGTGCGGCTACAAAGCAGTGCTGCTTTGCGACAAATTGGCGATCGCCAGGATCATCACTAAGTAATTTCAGGTATTCTGGCTTCCCTTGGACGTGAATTTCTCTATGCTCTCTTCTCATCACTGCACGTTGCGCCGGAATTTAGCTCAGTTCCCCCGAATCATTTGTGTTGGGCTGCTTCTATGCACCGCGCAAGCCTCTTCGAAGCAACCTGGAAAGACTCATCAGAGCGTCGTCCGGACCGGCGCGTTTCCTACCTCCGATGGGCTGACACTTCATGTAAAGACAGATCTCGGATCGATTGAAATTCAAGCGCTGCCGCCTGGCACACCACCGCAAGTACGCTATACGGTCAATGTGGAAACCGACGCTGCCGGAGGTACTGGCAAGAAGCTGCTGGACGCGTATGCATTGGCTGCCTCCACAAGCCCTACGGGCATCGAATTGACGGGTTCTTTACCTGCGCATAACAACCAGGCCCAATTCTGGGTGCAATATGTAATCAGCATCCCGGCCAATTACAGCGTGGAAATCTCGACCGGCGCCGGTGACATCCAAACGTCAGATATTGGCGGTAGAGTTCTTCTTCAGACCGAAGGGGGAAATGTCACTACGGGCCGTATCAGTTTTCATGGAGTACAACACTCCGCCGATCCGCCGGTGGCAAAGATCGAGAGTCAAGGCGGGCACATTAAAGTTCAAGACGTTTCTGGTGATCTGGATGCCTTCACTGCTGGCGGACATATCATGGTTGGCAATATCGCCGGAAATGCCAAACTCCATACCGGCGGCGGACACATTCGTGCCGGGAAAATTAAAGGGGCAGCGCAACTGGAGACTGACGGGGGAAATATTACGGTTGGAGAAGCAGGCGCTTTTGTCACGGTGCGAACGGGCGGCGGACAAATTGATTTCGGCGAGGTGCGCGGCTCCGTGCATGCCCAGACGGGCGGTGGTGGAATCCGCGTAATATCAGTGGCCGGCCCCATGGAAGTGGAAACCAGCGGAGGAAGCATCTGTTTGACTCGCATCCGCAACACCGTTCGAGCCGAAACGGGAGACGGAACGATCACCGCTTGGATTAATCCGGAATCCGTGGACCAGGTGCGCCCGGCTCGTTTGCCTGGGCCTTCCCAGTTGGCTACTGGAACCGGGGACATCGTCGTGTTTTTGCCGAGGAATATTGCGGCAACGATTGATGCAACCGTGCAAAACGGCGGGATTCAACGGATAGAGGCAGGCCCTTCTTTCCCTCTGAACGTGCAGTTGCGTGCTGACGGTCAGGCTCACGCGATGGGCACACTGAATGGTGGCGGTGCAATGCTTCGCTTGCGCACTGCCACGGGAAAGATCAGGTTGCAGTATCTGGACGAAGACGTATCTTTGCGCGAAACACTTCTGCAAGAGCAACGCTCCAGAATTGCCCAGAAGCTGAATGAAGCTGGGTACGAGGAAGTCACCGTAAGCTCGCAGCCGGCTATACCACGTCCTGGAGACGCCGGTGTAGAGGAAGAGAAAAGCGAGTGGCAATCTTGGGTAAGCCGGTTCGAAATTACGTTTCTTGGCGGGATGCGTCAAGATCCCGACGAATTCAAGAAGCATCTCTTGAATTCGCCGCCTCCAGATTATCCGCAGCTGGCAAAACGCGCCGGTGTGCAAGGAGTAGTGCGGCTACAGGTGAGATTGAAGACCGATGGATCGCTCTCCGTGGAAAAGGTCTTGGAAGGCGAGCCGGCCTTAGTGGAAGCGGCGACGGCAGCCATTCAGCAATGGCGCGCTACTCCTGAACAGTTTGGTGGCAAAAAGGTCGATGTAATTTCAACGGTGACGTTTAATTTTCAACTTCGGTAAAGTGCAGTGACCTGGGGTTCCGTCGGAAAGTTCACGAAGGAGGAGTAACGATGATTCGCTCCGCATACGGTAGGACTGTTCTCGCCCTGTTGACGATTTCCGGGTTCGCGTCCGCAGCCGCTCAAGCCCACTCGGTAACTAAGGAAATAACGACAACATATCCGCTCAATGCGGAAGGCTCTATAGACCTTTCGAACGTGAATGGCACGGTGCGCATCGAGGCGTGGGATAAAGATATTGTGGAGATTCGCGCGGTAAAGAGTACCCAGGATAAAGAGTCCACATTAGACCAGGTTTCGATCAACGTGGATGCTAAGCCGGATGCACTTTCCATCTCGACGCGTTATCCCGGGGAAAGTGGCGTCGAAGTCGCCGTAGATTACACCATCCATGTGCCACGAAAGGCGCACTTGAATCACCTAAGCACGGTGAATGGGACACTGCGGGTTACCGCTTCTGAAGGAATCGGAGATCTTCGCACGGTCAACGGGAATATCGAAATTTTCGGCGGCAGTGGCAACATTCACGCCCACACTACCAACGGAAATGTTTACCTGGAGTGGAAGCGCGCAGCCGATGCGAGCGGGGCCGTAGCAGAAACGACGAATGGTTCCGTGTTGCTGGCGGTCCCCGCCAATACTCGCGCAAATCTTGAAGCGCGTTGCCGCAATGGCAGCTTTTCCTCTGAATTGCCTTTAATCATGCAAGGCGAAGATGAGCCTCGTGTCCTTCATGGGAAATTGGGACGTGGTGGAGTCCCCATTCATTTGGGAACCGTAAATGGGGCAATCCGCGTCGTGGAGCTAAAAGCAGCAATTTAGCATTTCCTCCGTCTAAAAGACGGAAGGAGATGCTCATGAACAAACGAATTCTCTGGTTATCGCTCAGCTTGGCTGCCATGTTCATCATGCTTGCCGCCTTGCCCGGCTCCTCGCAAAAAGTGCAATCAACGAACGACTCGGCTCTGGCGCAGCTTCAGGAGAGGCTGTGCGCGCTGGAAACCCGCGCGCAGCAAGCTTCCACAACGCTGAGCAATCGAGAAGAATTGCTCGCTCGCCTGCAGGACGTCCAGAAACTGCAGATTCCGGATGATGGCGAAGATCAGGACGTTGAAGTATTCGTTGATAACGACGGAAGTTGGTTGGGCGTAGAAACGCGAGAGGTGACTTCCGAAAATGTGAAGGATCTTAAGCTTCCCGCGGAACGTGGCGCGCTTGTCGGAAAGATCGTTCCCGACAGCCCCGCGGCCAAAGCAGGGTTAAAAGAAAATGATGTGATTACTGAGGTGAATGGCCAGCACATAGAAGGGACGGCCCAGTTCCGGCGGATGATCCGCGAAATTCCTGCGGGCCGCACGGCGCAATTGACGGTGTTGCGCGATGGGCATTCACAAAACGTCAGCGTAACGCTAGGGAAAATGCAATCGAACCGCATCCCGGGACCAATGGTCCGTGGCAGTTCTCCCGGCTCATTCGTGTTCCAAGTTCCAGAACTCCCGGATGTCGAAAATCTGGAAGAGTTAAATGTACTTGGCAATTACATGGGCGCTCGACCACGACTGGGAATTGATGCCGAAGACTTGCGTGGAGCGTTAGGAACTTATTTTGGCGCCCCCGACGGGGAAGGTGTGTTGGTGCGTAACGTATTCAGCGGCACGCCCGCCGAAAAGGCCGGTCTAAAAGCTGGGGATGTCATTACAAGTGTGGATGGCAAGCGCGTTCGAAGTGTCAGTGACCTGCGCGAGCAACTCAAAGCGGGAAAGGCAGAAGGAAAATCCTGCAAAGTTGGTTTGCTTAGAAACAAGACCGAGCTAAGCCTGACAGTGGAATTCCCTGCGCGTCCAAAAAGCGACGTTCATCAGCACAGTGAAAGAACCAACCTCTAAGAATCGTTCTGGTCGGAGGCGACGCATTAATACAGCTTGTCCATTGTCTCGCGTCGTCCAATCGTAAGGGCGCAGCAGGTGCCGTGCCCGGCTTTGCATGCTCCGCTCACCCATGAGACCGGTATTTCCGTAACAATCGCAACGGGCGTTGTACAGCGTCCAGAAACCACGACCGATTTTCTTCGTGCCCTTCCACCCAATCCTCCTCGGTGGGCGAAAACGACAAGCGTAGTAAGTACGCGGCACCAGCGAGATGGCCGCCGCGCATTCGCATTCGGAAAATGGCCCGTTCTCTCAATTCCGGCGGGGCATAGCCGGCACTTGGCAACCATCGAATGACCTGCTTACAAAGTTGTGCAGCAGTTGTGTCGCGTTTGACCTCATCTTCCATTGCCTGCGGAAGCGGGACATTTAGCAGAATCTGAGTCAATTGCAGTGCAACATGTACCATTCGTTCCGCCCCAACGTCGCTGGCGTACTTTCGCAGCAAACTCCAATCGATTTCTGGATGGCGCGCCACGATGGCGGCAATGTCCGCCACCCACATCAAACGTTCCCAGAAATCCTTCGCGCCATGAACGGAATGGAAAACGAATTCGTCCTCAAGGCGGAGAGCAGGAATTTGTTGTCCATCCATCAACACTCGCCTTTGCCGAGCAAACAAACTCTCCAGGGGCACAGGTCGCGGATAGTATCGGAGCGTGCGCTCGGTGTGAAGCTCAACAATTTGCTTGGTCCCCGGGCGTTTGAATACATATTCGCCGGGCACCTTCCCTGAAACAATGACGCTCAACGGAACGTCAGGCTCGAATCCCGAGTCGATCATTCGCTGAGACGCGGCGAGTATTTGCTTGTGCCGGACCAGCAGATCGAGATCGCCGTAACTGCGCACGGAGGGATCGTTATATGCGAGAAGAGACATCAATGGTCCCTTCACCAGGAGCGATTCGATCCCTGAATGCGCAAAATCTCCGAGGATGCGGAACAGCTCAGCAGTCATGCCTAATGAGAAGAGATGCTGCCCGCGCATGCGGCTCTGCAATTCTTCACGAAATGAGGTCGGGACTCCTGCGAAATTAATTCCTTTAAGGCGAGCCGTCAGAATTCCCAGCATTCCGTGCGCTTCCGCCAGTTCGAGCAGCATCATCCAATCAAAGTCGTAGAGAGAAATTGGGAAGCCTTTTAGATCACGAGTTACAGGAGAAGCACACAAACAAAGAAACTTCCATTCGTTGTCAAAGGAATTTCCGCAGAATGGCGAATTGGTAGACTTGGTCATTCCTATCTTCGCAAGTCTACCTTAGGATTGAAGGTGGGCGGTGTTCAGCAAAATCACCGATCACCCGCTGGAGGCAATGCTCGCCCCAAATCTGACAGGCGTGCAGCAAGAGATCTTCACTGGTCGGGTCATTGGAAACTTGTGCGCCACGCTTCACCAGTTCCCTGATCAAATCCTCGCGCGCATCGATCCGCATATCGCCAATAATCCAATTCGGTCCTAGCATGACCGGTTGGCGGGCAGCCTGCTTTGCCGGTCCAGTTTCAAGAAATGTGAAACAACATCCAAGGCCAGGTTGGGTCAAGATCGACTCGTCATGCGGTCCGCGGAAGCGAAGAACCTTAGTGATACGCTCCAGGAGACCCCTAGAAATATCCTGGCCATCGGAACGTAAAATGCCGAAGAAGCCGCTCACGATTGCTCCATTGGCGGGCTAAGTTGCTCGCTATCGAAAGCTGCGTAATGGCGATGTTGTTCATCGCGCTGGTTGAGCGCAATTCCGTTTTCCTCGACCCAGGCGTGTGCTTCGAACTTATCCGCTTGTTTCCGAACACCAATACGCAGAACAGCGGAAATGTTCCGCTTCTGAAGTAGATACCAGAGAAGGAGAGATTCTTCGAGGCAAGTGGCCTGACCGGGAGAATAATATTCGGCGGCGCGAACCATGCGGCAGGTCATCTCAAGAGAAGAAGAATTTCCAAATGTTTGTGGAAGAGGTTCGACCCGGCCATCGAGTTTCTTTTGCAACCATTGCTGAGTCTTCTTATAACCGCCTAAACGCAACTTGGTGCGGATCACAAGCAGAAGAAGTACGGCACGCCGAAATATGGATCGCGCCTCAGGAGGTAACGCGTTATAGCGTTGGAGTGGTTCCCACATCGGCAGGCAGAAGGCTGACCAGTCCATTATCGACAAGATTTTTCAACAATTCATTCAGATGATCACGCAAAATCGCGGGCTCAACTTCAAATTCTTCCAGGAGCTTTTCATACGCGGTATCGACATTGGGCATGCTGGTCACCAGGTCCAACATTCTTGTTCCAGTCCCATCGAGGCCAAAGTAGCGCTCGGATTCCAGGTTCAGCAGTACCGATTCGCCATCAAGATGACGAATGAGCACGTGTGAAGGAACAATCACCTTATGTCCAAACGTCGCCAAGGGCTCGCTCCAATTCTTAAAAGGCATTCCGTTCCTGAAAATCAAACGGTTAAGTTCAATGGCAGAGCAAATATCTTACCTTTGATTACATCATGCCGCCATCTCCAACGTCTTTGTGCGGGATGGCTGTAAAACAGCGCTCACTCTTCCTGCCTGCGAAATTTTGGCATTCGGCCTCCACCGATTGTGTTCTGGCACGAGACACGTTATAAATTTCTCCGTGCCCCCTTCTGCAATTTCTGTTTCTTCACTGGAAAAATGGTTTCCGCCAACGCACAGCGGCTGGCGTGCGCTCCTGCAGCCATTTGCTCGCCCAACTTCGGCCGCCTTACGCGAAATAAACCTCGAGGTAGGACAAGGCGAAGCAGTCGCGCTGCTTGGCGCGAACGGAGCAGGAAAAACAACCCTACTTCGCATTCTAGCTACACTCCTTCTGCCAACTAGTGGGACGGCAACCCTTGCAGGTCACGACACAATCCGCGAAGGGGCCGCGGTTCGCAGCCAGATCGGGTATCACGCGGGCAGCGACCTCGGCTTTTATGCTCGTTTGACAGGCCGGGAGAATCTAAGCTTCTTCGGCCAATTGAATCATCTGTCAGACAGCCTAATGAAGGAAAGGATTCGTTCGCTTGGAGATCGATTTCAACTTGGCGATGCTCTCGACCGCCAAGTACGTTCTCTCTCTTCCGGCACAATTCAGCGCTTAAGCCTTTTGCGGGCCCTGCTGCACGAACCGAAGGTTCTTCTCCTGGACGAACCGACGCGCAGCATGGACGCAATCGCCGCCGCCAATTTCCGTCACTTCTTGAAACGTGAAGTCATCTCTGGACGTGGTACTTCCCTGCTTTTCTCTTCGCACTCGCTGCAGGAAATTGATCTTCTTGCAAATCGCGTGGCAATCTTGCAAAAAGGCGCGCTGATCGACATCAATACTCCGGCCGCTCTAAAAAAGAAATATCAATCGGACTCTCTGGAGGAGGTGTTTCTGCGCGCCTCTGGGCTGCATTCCGAAACTCCGGAAGACTTGGGGAAGCAATGATGCGTATTTTCCGCGATTTCCGGCTGTTCTTCCTTCGCGATCTGCGCATCGCTCGCACCTATAGGAGCCCCTTTGTCCTGGAAGCCATTGAAGCGCTTTTCACCGCGACAATGTTCTTTTATGGCGCCCGGTTTGTAGATTCCCCTGAGCTCCGTGCTTCTCTGCCGCAAGGCCACAGTTACTTTGCCTACGCATTAGTCGGTTTCGTCTTTTTCGATTATCTAACGGCAGCGCTGAACACGTTTGAACGCACGCTGCAGGAAGCTCGCGATACTGGCACCCTGGAACCGCTGCTGGTCACGCAAGTATCTCTGCCCGTGGTGCTGGCGGGCTCATCGTTGTACCCGTTTTGTGAGACTACTTTACGGATCATGGTCTATCTCGGTTGGGGTGCGATTCTATTTGGCTTTCCTCTTGCCTCAGCAAATTGGATTTCCGTCATCGCCGTCATCATTACTACTCTTTTTGCCTTCTCTGCCTTGGGAATATTTTCGGCAAGTTTCCTTCTGCTCTTTAAACGAGGTAATCCAGGCAAATGGTTGATCGTGGGGATTTCCAGCATTGTGGGAGGCATGCTCTTTCCCGTAACCATTTTGCCCGATTGGTTGCAGGTGCTCGCTCACTTGAACCCTGTCACCTATGCAATGGATGCGATGCGTGCTGCTCTCTTAGACGGAGCCAACCTGGCAACAATTGGTCGTCCTCTGCTGATACTTGCGATATTGGCTCTCATCCTTCTTCCACTATCGATGACCGCGTTCGGATGGGCCCTTCGACGAACAAAAATGAATGGAACGCTGACTCACAGTTAGTTTGCAGAGCAAAGAAAAACCGACTTCATTTTTCGAAGCCGGCTCTTCCCAACATTTGGATTAAATTATGTTTAGGACTTCTTTTTCTTACCTGTCTTCATATCGATGCCGCCGGTAAGTTGGTTGACCTGCTCTAAGCCTTCTTTGGCTTGCTTTCCCCATACCCCGTTGGGGTCCAGGTCGATGGCCTTCTGATACGCTTCGACCGTTCCCGGCTTCAGCGTCACTTCCATCTTGTCGCCAACCTGCTTGTAGTCGGCGGAAGCCACCAGGCATGCGCCCAGCAAATAGTTAGCCTGCGCGCTCTTGGGATCGATTTCGAGGGATTTCTTCAGCGGATCAACGGCTTCCTGCATTCGACCGGCTTGATAGAGGCTGATGCCAAAATTGCGCCACGCCATTGCCGCGTTCGGCGGGTCAAGTTCAGCGCTCTTGGTATAAGCTTCGCGCGCCTCATCGATTTTTCCCGTACGTCCCAGGATGTTTCCGAGGTTGTTGTAATAACTTGCGTTTTCTGGCTTCAGGGCGATGGCTTGCTTGTAAGCATTAACCGCATCGTCGTTGCGCCCAGCTAAATCGTAGGCTTCACCCATGCGCGCCCAGAACAAGTGTCCATTGGGATCTTTTTCGGGAGCAGCCTTCTGGGCTTCCTGAAATTCCGCTACCGCCTTGGCAGCAAGATCCGCAACCTTGGCCTTGTCTGCTTCTTTCTGGTCTGCAGGAGCCTTAGCCAGTTCAGCCTTGGCGGCCTTTTCCTGGTCCAGGAAGGCTACGCCATTGTTGAAATGCTCTTTCATCGCTCCAACTTTTGATTTATCTTCCGCCTGTTTCTTATAGGCCGCTGCCGCTTCAGGATTGCTCTTTTCTAGAATTTCCTTGAAGTTAACGGTAAGCGGAGGAGTATCCGGTCCTGTGACCTGAACTTGCAGTTCGTAGGGTTCTTTTAATTGCGGGGCGATAAAGGTGACGATATATTTTCCCGACTTCAGATTCATGAAGATGAATAGTCCCTTTTCGTCTGTCTTCGTGTCTTGAGTAGCGCCCTGGTCACTCTTAATTCTTACCGGCAGGTTCGCCCAAGGCTTTCCATCAAAATCGACGACACTTCCACTGATTCTGCCTTCTTCTGCCATTGCGCGCGCGGCAAAGAAGCTAGCCAACCCCAAGGTCAGCATCATGGCGAACGCGTACGCTTTCATAAATTTCAACATACTCCAATCTCCTTTTTGTCTTGAGGAGCGCCCGGTCTCGGAACCATGGCCGGTTCGCCCCATTATCTCTCATCTGCGCTGGAAACCAATGGGCTAGCTCTTTTTTCTCCTAGTTTCTGGCCATACTCTGGTTGTACTGAATTGGATCGGAGACTCCCGCCTGCGCAAATGCCCGAAGCCGTAACAAGCAGCTATCACAACTGCCGCAGGCTAAATGCTCGCCTTGATAACAAGACCAGGTAAGTTGCAACGGCGCGTTTAACTGCAATCCTCGCCGAATGATCGCATCTTTTTTCATCCTGATTACGGGAGTTACGATCTCGATTTGCGTTTCGGGACGCGTTCCGACTCGAATCAACTCCTGAAATGCTGCGTAGTACTCGGGCCGGCAGTCAGGGTAGCCAGAACTGTCTTCCGCGACTGCCCCTATATAGATGAAACCTGCGCCGATCGCTTCGCCCCAACTCACTCCGACGCTAAGAAAATGCGCGTTACGGAATGGCACGTAGGTTACGGGGATCGCATTGCCATGGGCATCAGCAGAATCCAGCTTGTTTTCAGGAATGGAAATGCTTTGATCCGTTAGCGCAGAGCCACCGATCGCGCGGAAATAATCCAACTGGGCGACTAAGCGCTGCTTAATATTGTAATAATCTGCGATTTCATCGAATGCCCGGCGCTCGCGCTGCTGTGTTCTCTGCCCGTAGCTGGCATGCAGCAACGCGACATTCTGTGAGCCGTGCGTGTCCACAGCAATAGCGGCGCTAACGCAGGAGTCCATTCCCCCACTCAGCAAAACCACCGCCTTGCCTTTGTCACTCATCAATCCGCCTCAACCGGTGGCACAGTCACTCGTGACTGTGCTCTTGGGCTTCACACGCCCTTTGTCGCCGGGTCCCACACAATCTTGTGCAATTGCAAACTCAGCCTCACCTGCAAACCATCCTGCAAAATCCATTCCACCAGAGCCCGCGCCTCCAACCCTTTCCACTTTCCTTGCGGATCATCATGCACCGGAGAAAACAGAATCTCCTTCACCCGGCCAGCAAGCCGGTTCTCCGCTACAAATTCCCGCGCGAATTCGTAGTCCCTGCGGCTAGAGATCACAAACTTCACTTCATCGTTTGCGGACAACTCGTCCAAATTTCGCGGCTCGAACGTGTCAGGTTCACCTGAATCGGGACATTTCACATCGACTATCTTAATTACTTGTTTGGGAAGCCGCCCAATGAACCGCTCGCCACTCGTCTCGATCATCACCGTATAGCCCGCAGCCAGCAATCGATCGGCCAGCGGATAAATTTCTTCCTGCAGCAAGGGCTCGCCACCGGTCAGTTCCACCAACCGCATCGCCTCGTTATTGCCGTTGCTTCGCCTACTAAACAAATCAACCTGCCCAACCACCTCTTCCACGCTCATCTTCTTTCCACCGTGAAACGCGTAAGCCGTATCGCACCATGTACACCGCAGATTGCAGCCCGTCAGGCGCACAAAAACACAGGGAAGGCCTGCGCGGGCTCCTTCTCCTTGAATCGAATTGAAAATTTCGGTGATATACATGGCAAAACCGGATTTATTTACTGTTCGCCCGTCTTCACTTTTTTGTTCGAACGGCGCGCTAGCCAATAGATAGCTCCAAAGAAAAGCACCATCGCGATGATCAATCGCGGATAGCCAGGCGAAATTCCCATCATGCGCAGAATGAAAATGTATCCCGCAGCCACCAATAGGGCGGGAACCAAAATGATGAACAGCGAACGATTCATAAACTCACCCGTCCCTAAATCAAATCGACTAACCGCGAACAACCAGCAGCTATCGCGCAGCCCAATATTTCGCGCAAGCCGTATCCGTCTCCCAAATGACCACGTCTTTCACCATCGCACCCGGCGGCATTTCCTTCAAATGCTGGCTCACTTCCTCGAAAAAATACTTGGCCATATTCTCCGCTGAGGGATTCACGGTCGTAAACGGCTCCAGATCATTGATGAACTGATGATCCAATCGTTTAATCAGATCGCGCATCACTTTTTTAATGTGCGTAAAATCCACCAGCAATCCGATGTGATCCAGCTCCGGGCCTTCCAGCGTGATCTGCACGCGGTAATTATGCCCGTGGACGTTTTCGCATTTACCTTTATATCCGCGAAGAGCGTGACCAGCAGAAAACGTCTCTTCCACACTGACTTGAAACATTTCTTCCCCTTTACCCTGAATACCGAATCAATCCTGGTTATCTTGGCTTCGAGCTGCCCGTTTGCTTCGCTTCACTGTGTGAGGTTCAGGCGGGAGTTTCGAGGCCAGAAACTGGCCCACTACGGCCAAATCTTGCGTGGTCCGATAAGACGGTAATGACCCTAAAAAAATTCTACCATAGGGCATCCGGCTGATGCGTGTATCTAGGAGCGCCAGAACGCCTCGGTCGGTCTTGGCTCGAATCAGCCGTCCGAAGCCCTGTTTCAAGGCCAGAACCGCTTGCGGCACTTGAAACTCGGAGAACGGATTGCGCCCTTCTTCCTGCAGAGCACGCACTCTTGCTGCGACGATCGGGTCGCTCGGGACCGCAAAGGGCAGGCGATCCACAATTACGCAGGAAAGTTGTTCACCCGGGACATCCACACCTTGCCAGAAACTCGATGTAGCAAACAGCACGGCATTTGCCGTGTTTTTGAAACGCTCAAGAAGCGCCGAACGCGGCGCAGTGCCTTGCAGAAACAGCGGAAATTCCACTCGATTCTTTACCCGTTCGAACAGATCGTTCATTTGCGCGTAGCTGGTAAACAGACAAAACGCTCGTCCATGGCTCAACTCCAGCAGCTTGACGATCTCTTCCGCCGCCTGCGCGGCAAAACCGGGATCTCGTACATCGGGCATTCGTTGAGGCAGATAGAGCAGCGCCTGATTCGAGTAATCGAATTCCGGAGGAAGTGCATTTTCCTTGCTGTGATCCAGCCCCAGCCGCGCCCGGATATACTCAAAGCGATTGCCAACGGTCAACGTGGCCGAGGTCAGCACAATCGTGTCAAAAGCCTCGAACAGTTTTTCACGCAGAATCTGACTCACATCGATTGGGGTAGCGGCAAGGAACACGCCTTTGTTTCTGCGTTCATACCAATACACGCAATTCTTCTCGTTGGACTCCAGTAGCGAGGAGAACTCCTGGCGAATCTCGAAGCTGCGCCTGGCAATCCGGATCAGCTCTTCCGGCTTTTGCGTAAGGGCCGCAAACTCCGTTTCCATCGCCTTCAATGCGTTCAAAAGAGAATCGTAGGCTTCGCGATTCTGCTCGACAAAGGCTTGCCGTTCGTTCCGCGAAAACGCAAAGCGCCCGTCGCGCGGTGGAAAGCAATCGAAAAACATCCGGCTCTTTTCCCGGATTCGTTGGGTCCGGCGCAGCAGCGATGGCGAACCCGAATGTGTAAGCCGCATAGCATGGTCAGCATCGCGCGCCAGTTCCTCAAAACGGTAATTTGAGATTTGCTGGCCAAAATAGTCGCTGGCCACGTCTTCCATCTCGTGGGCTTCGTCGAATACCACAGCGGAATATTCCGGCAGGATGCTGCCAAAGTCGTCGTGCTTCAGCGCCAGGTCCGCAAAAAAGAGGTGGTGGTTCACGATGATTAAATCAGCATCCTTCGCGCGCTGGTGCATCGCGGTAACGAAGCACCGATTATATTCCGGGCATTTTTGCCCCGTGCAGGTATCGCGCCGCGCATCAATCCGCGACCATAAATCCGAATCGTCTGGCAAAAATGTCAGCTCCGACCGGTCACCCGTTTCCGTCAACTTGGCCCAATCCCGAATCTGCCGGAACGCATCCACTTCCTCCATCCCTCGCAGCATCGGCTGGTCGGCCATCGCATGGACTTTGGTGCGACATAAAAAGTTGTTGCGGCCCTTCATGACCGCCACTTTCAAGTCTTGCGCAAAGTGCCGTTGCAGAAACGGAATGTCCTTCTGATAGAGCTGCTCTTGCAGGGACTTCGTGGCGGTGGAAATAACCACGCGCCGGCCACTGCAAATTGCCGGCAGCAGATATGCCAGGGTTTTTCCGGTTCCGGTGCCCGCTTCCACGATAGCGTGATGATGACTTACAAAAGCATCATTCACCGCCTCGGCCATTTCCAATTGTGCAGGACGATGCTCGTATCCGCCGATCATGCATCGGTCCAGCAACCCGCCTGGTCCAAAGATATCGCGCATGGTGGGTTTGCCAGAGTCGTTGGAACCGGGCATCTCTTGCAGCTGCGGCAAGGCGGATTCCTCTTCTTCGTGAATAAATTCGTGCGCAGGCGCATTTCGTCGGGATTTTGGGCCGTGTTCTTCCTCTAGTGGGGCATACACTCGCTCGGGAACGGGATTCGCGGAATTTGCAATAGGTTCGAAGGAATCCGCGGCTGATTTACGACTACGTTTTACCAAAACTCACCTTTTGCCTAAATCCACGGCGGATTTGGCTTTCCATCGGCATTTCAAAGATAGCACAATCGCCCGAAGCCCCTACGTTGGCAACTTCCAGCCACTCTGAAAGCACCACAAATCGTTAGTAGTTGAGCACAACTGCCAATTTGCCGGAAATCGAGCGACGCTCCACAGCGTTACAGTGTTGGTGGGTGAATTCCCAGCCCTTTGCCCAGCCAGCTGTGCCTGCAAACTCGTAGTGGGGTGTCTGAATGAAATTTAGATGGTACTTGGGTGTGCTAGCCATTTCCTCGGTGGCTTTGCTTAATTCCTGCAGCGGCCTCGGCAGCACCGCCGGCTGCACGACAAATTGCGGCGGCGGTACTGCTAACTTGACGATTTCTCTCTACGATACTCCGCCCACCGGAACTAACGTTTTGAGTTTCACGCTTCCTATCGCGGGTATCAGTCTGACGCCGAATACCGGAGCCCCCGTTTCTGTAGCAACCGTAGTTTCTTCCGCCGAAGTTACGCGCCTTCAGACCGACTCCACCGTTATCGCCGATCAAGCCTCCGTGCTGGCGGGGACCTACAACACCATAAGCGTTACGCTTGGCCCGACTGCCGCCACCAATAACATCTTCCTGAACACTTCCGGTTCGACCATCACTTCCGGGACTACTTCCTGCCTGAACAATTCCATTTGCGATCTTCCGGTCGGGGCCATCTTCACCGTAGCGGTCCCCCTTTCGATGACCTTAGCTTCAAATCAGAATCAATGGATCGGCCTTGATTTCAACCTGAATAAAGCGATTACGGCTCCCACCCCTACCTCCATCGCGGTTGACCTCTCTCAGACCGGTGTTCTCACTGCCACCACAACTCCTCGAATAGGCATCCCTGCGGGAAGCGTCGACACGATCGAAGATTACATCGGCAAAGTCACCGCGGTAAGCTCTAGTAGCATCACCGTGCAGTCTGGAATTGCTGGCACAACCCTTACCGCCGCCGTTACCTCCACCACAGAAGTCGATTTGGCTCCCGTTAACTACAGCAACTGCACAGGAACGGCGATGGCGTGTGTGACGGTCGGCAGCACCGTTAGCATCGATACGGATTTGGCTTCAGACGGTTCATTCACTGCCACCGAAATCGATGTTCTGGATGCAGTCGCCGTCGACGAGGTAGAAGGCATCATTCTTCCTACCGTCAGCAATGGAACTGTAACTGGGGCACAACTAATTCTCGCGGATAAGTCTGCCGTCACAAGTTCGCCTCTTTCCAGTGCTACTTCTGGAACTGACGTCATCCTAACTCTTAGCGGCTCGGCAACCTTTACCACGGACACGAATGTTCTATCGAGCCAGCTAACCGCGCCACCAAGTTTTTCAGGCACCGGCAGTCTTCTCCCCGGTCAGGTGGTTCGCGTTCAGGTGTCCGGAATAAGTACGGATACCAACGGGAATCTCACCGCAACGGCAAACAACGTCCTTTTGCGGTGGTCTCGCCTCACTGGAACGGTGAATAGTGTTGGCGGAAACGTTTTCACGGTCGCAAATCTTCCCAGCTACATTAATTCGTTGAACACCACATTGCCCTTGACGCCCCAGGTTAATACTTATCCGACCCTCACCGCCTTTGACGGAATTACTGGATTGAGCGGTTCGAATTTCCAGGTTGGCCAAACGGTATCGTTCAGGGCACTCTATCTTCCACAGGGAGCAACTTTTCCATTCGAAGCTAACAAAATTCGCGTCCCCTAAATCACAATTTTATCCCGCCTCCGCAAAGGCGAAGGGCCCCGGAAGTTCCGGGGCCCTTCTTTATGTAGCACAGCGTCAGCCTGTGTTCTTTCCTTTTAGTTCTTACGCAGTGCCTACCGTTGTCGTTGGCGGCAGCGGTGTTCCAATTGGCCCCATCGGCACGGATGGAATGTTCGGCGCCATGACCGGCTGCAACCGGCGATACAGTCCCAGCGCAATGGCTCCCATGCCCCACAGCACTACCGCGAGCTTAGCCCAGCCTCCAAGCCAGGGGATGTGAGTTACCACGGTGAGCAGCAAAACTCCCACCGCCATCCGTCCTACCATCGGCCAAAGTTCAGAGGTTCGACCCATGATCCAGCGCCCAATCAGTGCCCCAACGACTATTTTCGCGCTCAAAAGCGCAATCAGCCAGAGAAGCAACGTGGAAATACCAACGATCATTCCCACAATCAGGATGCAAGTTATTACCGCCGCAATCAGCACTCCTGGCAAAACAAGAACGCCCAAGCCGAAAGACGCACCAATGTTCTCTGCCGCATCGACAACCTCCGAGGCAAATTTAGGCATTACGCTGAACAGCACCAGCCCGAACAATATGAACGCCGCTGCCCAGATTATTTGCCATACGTAATAGCCTCCGCCTCGTTCCGCTCCGCGGTGCTCCAACTTTTTGTACTCCATCGGAGATCCGAGTTTCGCGTCAGAGGAAACGTTGGGAGGCTTATCACCTTCAAAATTTGTCTTGCCATCAATCTCGGCACCCCCGGTGATATTCATGGAAGCACCTTTTCCTTCTACCGATCCACCAACGAATCCGGAAAGGGTAGCTTGCTGGAAGAATCCCAGAAAATCCTGGCCAAGTTTGCCATCCAGCGTGGCCGTCTGGCCGAAAATTGTGAGGCTGTGACCGATGCTCCCGTTGGAATCCAGGGTAAACACTTCGTTAAACGCCGTCACGCTGCGGCCCACGGTTCCGCTAACGGTTATGTTATTGGTGAACGAGCGGATGTTTCCATCAATCTTGCCGCTCACTCGCGCCGATTGTGAAAAGCAGATCAAGTCGCCAGTGATGTGTCCGGAGACGTCAACTTGCTGCCCGAAGGCGAAAACGTCGCCGTCCACCGTGCCTTCCACTCTCAGAATTTGTCCCGACATGAAAATATCACCTTGAATCATTTCGTTCTTGTGCACTTGCACGGTATCGCCCTTGCGAAATTCCGTCGCGCTCGCAGGACTGGCGAACGCGCCGAGCAGTCCGAGGCTCGCGAACATCATGGCAAGAGCCGATCCGCGTTTGATGTATTTGCGGAACGCAAACACAACAAGTCCCAAGAGAACAGCCAGGGCAATGGCCTGAAACAAAGTGAACATGGATTGCCATCCTTTCCAGAAAGCGCCTTGAAAGACCAGCAAGTTGAGCAGATTTGTGCCGCTGAATCCGGCTTGCTCAAACTGATGTTCCATCGGCTCGATGTACCCGGTGTACAGCGCGTAAACGCCCATCACCGCCAGTCCGAAGATCACTCCCCAGACCCATTGCATCGACCGGCGCACCATAAATTGAAAGTTAGCGATTCTCGCGGGGAGCACCTCATCTTGCTCCAGCATCGCTCGCGTCAGCAGCCGCGATTCGCGGTCAAGGGCCCGCAGAAGATTCATGCATCGCGTGCACGTCTGCGTATGCAGAGACACTTCCTGAGCGCTGTCGCGGTCCAGTTGCCGCTCGACGTACATCAGTAAAGTAATTTCGCTCAGGTGCTTGTTTGTGGTTGATTCTTGTTCGCTCAACGTGTTCCTCCCACGGCCAACACGGAAGTGTCTCCCAGGGCCTGGCGCAGTTCGTGTCTCGCGCGCAGCAATACCACACCCACAAACGCCCGCCGCACGCCTAGAGCGTCTGCAATTTCGTCATAACTCATGTCTGAGTAGTAGCGCATGACCAAGGCCATACGCGCTCGGACTCCCAGTCTATCCAACGCTTTCCGCACTTCTTCACTGGTGCGTTCTTCGATTAATTTTTCCAGTTGGTTTGGTTCGGGCGCTTCCAGCGGCATTTCGTCCACGTCTTCGGTTTCTTTACCCTGGCGAACTTTGCGCCGGCGCAGCATGTCCCAACAATGATTGGCAGCGACCCTATAGAGCCACGCAGTAAAGGAGCGGCTCTGATCGTACTGGCTGAGCTTGTCTCGCAACTTCATGAAAATCTCCATCGTCGCGTCTTCCGCATCCTCGCGGGTGGGCATCGCTCTGCGGCAGAAGCGAAAGATCGCCGGAGCATACTCCCGGTAGAGATCGCCCCAAGCCGTGGTATCCCCGGCCCGAGCCCGGGCAATCAACTCCGTAGGTTCTATTTGTCCCGGCGCGCTCATTCGCCCTGGTCTCAGAGGTTCCATAACTAATACGCAATCTCGGGGCTAAAACTATCACAAGTTGCAATTCTGCTAGAGGATGAAAACTGCGTCTAAGCACAGCCACCGTGCGTATTCCCTTGCGCCTAGCTTCCTCGAAAGGTTCTGTTTTCGTGGTCAAAATAGAATAACTTACTTACTATCAGACTGTTACAATGACTCGCAGAACGCTAGCGAACTCAAACAAGCATAAGAGAACTCGAGATCGTCGTTCCCGCCCCTACTAACTTCCAGTGCGATACGGTACAGTCAGTTATCACTGTTATGCCCATGCTTAGCACGGCTCAATCGACGCATCCCATGACTCCGAAGCTTCCTTCGCTGGTAATTGTTGGACGCCCCAATGTGGGTAAGTCCACCTTGTTCAACCGCTTGACCGGAACCCGCCGCGCTATCGTCACCGATGAGCCGGGCATTACTCGCGACCGCATGTACGGCAAAACAGAATGGAACGGGCGCGTAATGGAAGTGGTCGACACCGGCGGAATCGTGCCCGACGACAAGGCGCTGATCCCAACGGAAATTTATCGCCAGGCGCGCGTAGCCTTCGACAATGCCGACTTGATGGTTTTGGTAGTCGATGCACAAGCCGGGCTGACCCCACTCGATCAGGAACTTGGCCGGATGTTGCGCACCACCGGCAAACCCTTTTTTGTCGCGGTGAATAAAGTCGATTCCCGCATGCAGGAAGTGAACGCGGGAGTGTTTCATGCACTCGGTGCGCCCATTTTCCCGATCGCCGCAGAACACGGCACCGGCGTAGATGATCTATTGGACGCGGCTCTGCTGGAAATTCAAGGCAACGATGTAGCCGCGGAACCCGAAATTAAGAAGATGATTGAGATCGCCATCATCGGGCGCCCCAACGTTGGCAAATCAACGTTGTTGAATCGCTTGGCGGGTGAAGAGCGCTCGATTGTTTCGCCGATCCCGGGCACCACTATGGATAACGTCGATACCGATGTGGAGCATGAAGGAAAACTGTATCGCTTCGTCGACACTGCCGGAATTCGCCGCAAAGGTAAGACCACGCTGGTCGCGGAAAAATTGAGCGTGGTAATGGCGCGTCGCGGACTGGAGCGCGCAGATGTCGCGATTCTGGTGATCGATGGCGAAATGGGCGTCACCCAGGGCGATGCCACTATTGCCAGTTATGCCGAGCAGTCTGGCCGCTCCGTAATCATCGTCGTGAACAAATGGGATTTAGCCGTGGAAGCGGCGCAGCGCGCCATGAATGACTCTGCAAAAACTTCCCGTGGCAAAGCCAAGATGGCTGCCGACCGCATCACCGCGCCGAAAGAGGTCGACAAGGGTCGCCTGTTGGAAGACTACGAGGAGATGGTGCAAGAGAAATTCAAGTTCCTGAGTTTCGCCCCAATTATCTTTCTGTCTGCGAAAACCGGCGAGCGGGCCCAGAAGCTCTATCCGCTGATCGATCATGTGGCCGAGTGCCGGAACCGCAAAATTTCCACCGGCGAGCTGAACCGTTGGCTGAAGGAAGACGTGGACTTGCAACGCGCATCCAATCCCAAGGCGCGGCCTGTGCGGATTTACTACATGACTCAGGCCAAAACCGCTCCGCCTGTATTTTTGTTGTTTACAAACCAGAAGAAACCGTTGCATTTTAATTTTTCACGCTTTCTGGAGAATCAGGTTCGCGCGAAGTGGGATTTCACGGGAACCCCAATCCGTTTCATCCAACGATTGAAGACCCGTGGAGATCGCGAGGGTGGAGGCGTAAGCGATGATGAGTAGCGCTGCCGCACCAATCATGTCGGAAGAAACTCGCATGTATCGCATTGGCGAAGTCAGCCGCTTGGCAGATCTCAAACCGTTCGTCCTGCGCTATTGGGAAACGGAATTTCCAATGCTGGAGCCGGTCAAGAGCGCCCGTGGCCACCGCATGTATCGCCAGGAAGATGTCGATCTGGTGCTCAAGATCAAACGGCTGCTTTACGACGAAGGATTTACCATTGCCGGTGCGCGGCGCCATCTGCTGGAACAAGGGCCAGGAAATAGCGCTGGAGTCGCGACCGCCAGCGAGCAATCGAGCGCCGGATGGTCCACCGTGGAACACGCCGTCCCTCACCTAAACCGCAAAATGCTCCTTGATTTGCGCGATGCTCTCCGCAGTTTCTTGACGCTGCTTGAATCCAGGTGATAGCCTTTAATGTGGTCTCTCGGCTGTTCTTTCCTGCAGTCGATCCCGTCGGGACGTAGCGCAGCCTGGTAGCGCGCACGCTTGGGGTGCGTGAGGTCGCGAGTTCAAATCTCGCCGTCCCGACCATTCTCCTTTCTGGCCTTCGCTGGTTGAGTGATATTCCAAGCGACTTTTTTGCCACACACTAAACAGCGAGCAGGTATCCCGGACTTGGGTGGAACTATGAAAAAACAGAGCCAAAGCGGTGGTAAAAAACGGAAGGCTAAGGCTAACTCGGCCCCGAAGAAAGTACGTGCACGCAAGCCGAAAAGTCCGGTGCAGTTTTTCGCGGAATCACCGCTAGTAGGCTCGGGGATCAACTTGGAGCGAGAACCGGATTATGGCTGGGAGGTGGATCTGTGAGAGGGCTTCTGCAAACGTGAAAAAGACGAGGGTATTGCTGACAAATGACGATGGATACCAGGCGGCGGGATTGCGTGCGCTGGCGAAGGAATTATTTGATTTTGCCGAAGTGAGCATTGTGGCACCCAGTTGGGAGCGCAGTGGCGCGGCGCAATCGTTGACCCTACGGCAGCCCATCGTATGTCACCCGATTACGGAGAATGAGTGGGCCGTGGATGGAACGCCGGCGGATTGCGTCATTGTGGCACTGCACAAATTGCTGAAAGAACCGCCGGACTTGGTGATTTCGGGGATCAACCATGGCGCAAATCTCGGCGAGAACGTCTATTACTCCGGCACGGTGGGTGCCGCGCGCGAAGCAGTGATTCATCATGTTCCCGGATTGGCTATGTCGCTCTGTTCCAAGAAACCGGATGCCGATTTTGCGCCAACAGCTCAGCTTGCTCGGCAGTTAGCGGAACTAATATTAAGTGAAGGACTGCTGCCCCAGGTGGTGCTGAATGTGAATGTGCCGGATGGCTGGTCGGCAGGCGTGCGCTTCACTCGCCAATCGAAAAAAATCACCCGCAACTTGCTGCGCGAAGGCCAGGACCCGCGCGGCCGTCCATACTACTGGCTCAGCGAGCAGCGCATCAATAAGGATCAAGAGTTGGACCCGGAGTCCGACTACGCCGCAGTTTTTGCGGGTGAGGCGTCCATCACGCCTCTGCATCTCGACCCCACCCACGCTGAATCGCTGCAAGAACTAGCGCCGTGGATCGAGAAGCTCTCCGCCGTAAAAAAATAGCCAAGCCTTTCGCGAAGCTATTTCGCCGCGATCAGTGGAACGCTCGCAGCACGAAGCGCCTCATTCAGTGCGGGCACCTCTTTCGCCGTGACTTCGCGCCACTGCGCCAATTGCGCATCCAACTGACCGTTTAGCGTATCGTAGACTCCAAGTTCTCCTTCCGTCGGCGGAGTGTCTGCGCTATCGACCGAAGCGGTCAGAAAGCCGAACTTACTGTTGAGCTTCGTCGGATAGTGCAGTTCGTCTTCACTGGCCTTCGCTTCCGGATTGATCAGTTCATTCTCAATGGCGGTGATTTTTTTGCGAAGCGCTTCTGACTGTTCTACCAGTTTCTTGTTTGCACCACCCGAACCAATGCGCTTTTCCACGGACAGCAACTGAGCGCGCAAATCGCGAATGCCCAGAATCGCCCGATTCATTTCTTCCTGGCGATCGCGGAGTTTCATCATCAGATCGAACTGTTTTTGCAGATCCCCCGCGCTGGTCTTGACCCGCGGATCCATGACTACTTCAATGGGATAAGTCGTGGCCTTTCCTGCCACATTCAAACGCGCCTGATATTTTCCGGGCAGCACCAACGGCCCCGCGGGTTCGCCTTCGTCGTAAATCGCCTTCGGAATCTTCACAGGCTCCTGGTAGCGTAAATCCCAAGAGAATATATTGAGTCCGGCCTTCGCCGGGATGTGGTCGGCCGCTGCATCGTCCCGCTCAAATTCCTCTTCGGCTTCGTCTTTTTTCTTTTCCTCACTGGTGTAGCTTCGAATGACTTTTCCACTGGAATCCAGAATTTCCAGTTTGATCGGTTCTTTGGCTTCTTCCTTCAAATAGTAATAAAGGACTCCACCGCCCAACGGGTTTTCACCAATGGCATAGCGCCGGCGCCCAACGTGTCCCGTGCGGGTGCGAATAGCGGTAGCCGGAGTAAAGAAATGTGCTTCGCTAGAAAAAATGGAGGCGTCGACTTGACGCAATGGGCTGATGTCATCCAAAACCCAGAACGCTCGGCCATGCGTTGCGACAACCAGATCATTGCCATGCACCACCATATCGTGGATCGGCGTGACCGGCAGTGTGAGTTGCAGCGACTGCCAGTGGCCACCATCATCAAATGAAACGTAGATGCCTAGCTCCGTCCCGGCAAAAAGCAAACCCTTGCGCACCGTATCTTCCCGCACAGCGTGAACGTACGCGCCATCCGGAATTCCCGTGGTAATTTGCGTCCAGGATTTGCCGAAATCGGTGGTCTTGAAAATATAAGGCTTGAAATTATCCAGCTTGCGCGCGTCCACAGCCGCGTAGGCAGTTCCGGCATCAAAGGCTGAAGCTTCAATCAGGCTGACTAGCGACCACTCTGGAATATTCTTGGGCGTAACGTTGGCCCACGATTTTCCGTCATCGCGGGTCACCTGAATCAATCCATCGTCCGTTCCCGCCCAGATCACCCCTTTTTGTTTTGGCGACTCCGCTACGGTGAAAATAAGGTCGTAAAACTCGATGCTGGCCTGATCTTTGGTGATTGGTCCGCCGGAATCGGCTTGCTTCGACTTGTCGTTGCGCGTCAGGTCGGAACTGATCGTCTGCCAGGAATGTCCGCCATCGCCGGAACGAAAAACAAATTGTGCCGCGTTGTACAGCACATTGGGATCATGCGGAGAAAGCACAATGGGCATGGTCCAGGTATAGCGGTACTTCTGCTCGCTTGCGTTGTGCCCGTCTGGATCGTTGGGCCACTGCATGATGTCCTGGGTCTGATTGGTGCGGCGGTCCAGCCTGGTAATGCCGCCAAAATATCCGCCGGCATAAACAATATTGGAATCGCGCGGGTCGACGGCAATATAGCCGCTTTCGCCGCCGCCAACGGGATCCCAATCGGCACGGTCGATATAGCCCCGATCGCTACGCGTCAGAATTCCCACGCTGGTGTTATCCTGCTGCGTACCGTACACGCGATAAGGAAAATCGTTGTCCGCGGTTACGTGGTAAAACTGCGCGGTCGGCTGATTATTTTGCGTCGACCAGTTTTTACCGCCATCGACGCTGATGGTTGCACCACCGTCATTTGCGTTGATCATCCGATTAGGATTGTTCGGATCAATCCACAATCCATGATGATCGCCGTGCGGAGCGGTAATGCGTTCAAAGGATTTGCCGCCATCAATCGAGCGATACAACCCAGTATTGGCGGTGTAGACGGTGTTGGAATTCTTTGGGTCCGCCCAAACGTGGGTGAAATACCAGGCTCGTTGTCGAAAGCGATGATCGTCATTAATGAGAGACCAGTGCTCCCCGCCATCGTCGCTGCGATACAAACCGCCCTTCTTCGCTTCGATCAAGGCGTAGACGACGTTGGAGTCGCCGCCGGAAACGGAAACTCCAATGCGCCCCAGCGGCCCTTCTGGAAACCCATTTCCTTCAACGCGTTTCCAGGTTGTGCCGTCATCGCCGGAGTGGTACAGGCCACTCTTCTCGCCTCCACTGTTGAGTGACCATGGCGTCCGGTAGCCCTCCCACATTGCGGCAAACAAGACATGGGGATTTTGTTGGTCGAAAACGATGTCAATGCCGCCGGTATGGTCATTGATATACAGAACTTTCTCCCACGTCTTGCCGCCGTCGCGCGTTCGAAAAATGCCTCGCTCCTGATTTGGGCCATACGTGTGACCCAGGGCTGCGACAAAAGCGATGTCCGGCTGCGTGGGGTGTGCGATGACAGCGCAGATGTGCCGTGTATCCTTCAGACCAATGTTGGTCCACGTCTTCCCTGCGTCAACGGACTTATAAACGCCGTCGCCATAAGAGATATTTCCGCGTATGCAGGCTTCGCCCGTGCCGACATAAATTACATTTGGATCCGAATCCGCAACCGCGATGGCTCCGATGGACGATATATCTTGTTTATCGAATATCGGATCCCAGGTCAGTCCGCCATCTGTCGTTTTCCAGACTCCGCCTGAAACCGCACCAAAATAATAGGTGTTTGGTTGACTAACGACACCGACGGCAGTCAACGATCGGCCACCACGAAATGGGCCGATCAGTCGCCACTTCATTCCACTGTACGTTTTTGGGTCGATAGTTTGCTGCGCGAATACGGATGAACTGAAGCCAACAATCAATACGATTACAAACAGGAAAAGACGATGTGAGCGGTTCAAGCTTTCCCCCTGGGTTCAATTTGCCAAGCCACAAATAGTACTCTGGCTGGACAACATTCGAAAGGGACTTGCGCTTCGTCTCGTTTTGGATAGGATGACGACGGCATGACAAATACTTCCACATACGATGTCGTAGTCATTGGCGCCGGCGTCTTTGGCGCTTGGACGGCCTGGCATCTCGCCAATCGTGGTCAACACGTTTTGCTATTGGATGCCTATGGCCCGGCGCATTCGCGCGCCAGCTCAGGCGGAGAATCCCGGATCATTCGCATGAGTTACGGTGCAGATGAAATTTACACACGGTGGTCACTTGCTTCCTTGGTGCAATGGAAAGCGCTGTTCGCCGCAACTGGCCAAAACCTTTTCGTGCCAACCGGCGTACTATGGCTCGCAGGGCAAGAGGATGACCAACTGGACGAATCCATCGAAGTCTTGCAGCGCTGCGATGTTGCTCATCACGTATTTGAAAATGCTCAACTGAAAGCACGCTATCCGCAAATAAATTTTGCTGGCGTGCATCGCGGCGTTCTAGAGTTGGAAAGTGGCGTGCTCCTCGCGCGTCGCGCGGTAGCTTGCACCGTAGAAGATGCGGTAATGAGACTTGGCGCGCAATTCCAAATTGCCCAAATTGCTCCGCCTGCCGCAACTGGAAATTTGCAATCAGTGACAACCTCTCTCGGTGATCAGATCGGTGCGAAGGAATTCGTGTTCGCATGCGGCTCCTGGCTTGGCAAACTTTTCCCCGATTTGCTGGGCAATAGAATCTTTCCAACCAGGCAGGAAGTATTTTTCTTTGGCAGTCCGGCTGGTGATGCGCGGTTTGCCACGCCCAATTTACCAACCTGGCTTTTTCAGGAAGACGAAGTCTATGGCATGCCCGACATCGAAAACCGTGGATTGAAACTAGCAAGGGATAAGCATGGAGAACGCGTAGATCCGGACACCCAATCGCGTTTCGCGTCCCGTGATGGGGCGGAGTGGGCCAGGGATTATGTAGCGCGCCGCTTCCCTGCTATGAAAGGCTCTCAAATCGTCGAAACCCGCGTCTGCCAGTACGAAAACACCTCGAATGGCGATTTCCTGATAGATCGCCATCCCGATTTTCAAAACGTATGGTTGGCTGGCGGCGGCTCCGGCCATGGTTTTAAGCATGGTCCCGCGTTCGGTGAGTGCCTCTGCAAACAAATTCTAGACAACGCACGACCTGAGCCGCGATTCAGCTTGCAGACCAAACAAACCGAACAAAAACGCACCGTTCACTAAAATGGATTGACCGATCTTAAAATCAATCCACACTGTCTAGATTTTCTTCGGAGCCCGTCGCCGCGAACTATCGGCGGGTCGATTCACGGCCTTTCGTCGCGATTTCTCTTCGTAGAGATTCTGGTCCGCTTCTTTCAAGATCCTCTCCACCCGCTCGCCTTCGCCATGATAAATGGAAGCCCCGATGCTGGCAGAGAGCGGGGGATGCTCTTGATCAGCTGTCAAAGTTTCTCGAATGCGTGTTGCCACTCGTTGCGCCTCTTCCTCCCGCGCTTCCGGCAACACTAGGGCAAATTCGTCTCCGCCATAGCGCGCTGCCGTATCGATGGCACGGCAATGAAAGCGCAGAATGTCCGCCAAGCGGCAGAGCGCCCGGCTGCCAACCAGATGGCCGTAGGTATCATTAATTTTTTTCAACCCATCCAGGTCCAGCAGCAGCACCGCAAACGGACGTCCGGTGCGCAACGTGCGTTCCGTTTCTGTATCCAGCACATCGAGAAGCTTGCGATAATTTGCCAGGCCAGTCAGCGGATCGCTGGCAGCCAGATGACGAACTTGCTCGAAAACTCGCGCGCTATCCAAAAGCGCCCCGCCGAGCAGAATGAAATAACTGGAAACGTTCAACCCCTGCGCAAAAATAAATGGCCCATCCAGCAGTCTTACGGACTGGCACGCCGCCAGTTGCGCCGCGATGTTCAGCCAGACGGCATAGTAAATCGATCGATCGAATGCGGAGTCGCTGAGGTATCTCCTGCGGCGATAGCCAACCAGGGCAAGCAGAAAGATCAGCGCGGGCAAAAGATGCAACGGGTTAGGGATGAAAGCGTCAGGGTGGCCGGAAACGTCCGGTGGAAGCTTACGCAGTGAAGCTGCGATCAGATAGGTGAACGCCAAGACTGCAAAAAGCGCGCCGGCAATTTCCAGCCGCGGATGCCGCGAACGCGGCAGAAAATGCTCAACCAGCAGGGCCACCACGAACAACAATGCCAACAAAAGGCGACTGATCCACCATCCTACCGGGGCCCACAAAAACCATACCTGCGATTCGTGAATGAGCTGAAAAAAAAGCACGCTGGAAGCGGTGAGTGTCGCCCCGGAAAGCAGAAAACCTGAACCGAGGATCAGCGAAATGCGGTCCTGCGTCCCTTGAAATCGCACAAAAGAAACCGCGGCAAAAACAAATGCGAACAGCCCAGTCGTCAGTTGCAGATACCCTTGCAAAATGGGATCGGGGCGCGGCGCAATCTGCCTCAGCCACGATGCCGCAAGAAAAATGAGCAGGAATCCGCCTGCTTGCAGAAGCAGGCGTTGGAACTTGCGGCGGTCAGAAATTGAAAATAGCTCGGCCATTAGGGTATTGAATCCGGCTGGGGGATTTGTCCTCTCTTCTCCTATTATTAGACGCGAATGGCGCAAACGATGTTGCGATGAAATAAGGAATGTGAGGGAAGAGATACGGGCTGTGGAAATTATTTTCCCCTGTCCATTAGTACAGGTCCGAGTTACCCGGTTGCGCCCGCAGCCGCCTGATTTTGCCGCTCAAAGATCCTTTTCACCGTCTCTAACGTATCGATTTCGGCGGGAGTCTTATCTGGCCGAAGCCGAACAATGCGCGGAAACCGTAAGGCGAAACCACTCTCATGACGCTTCGATCGCTGCATATTATTGAATGCCACTTCCAGCACAATCAGGGGCTGAACCTGCAATTTGCCGCCTTCCCGCCCTTCCACATTCTGCAGAAAGAAAGACGTGAGCTCGCGAATTTCGGCATCTGTTAAACCGGAGTATGCCTTCCCAATGTCGAGTAGTTTTTCCCCCTCACGTATGGCGAAGGTGTAATCAGAAAGCACTTCGTGCCGTTTTCCGTGGCCATATTCCACCGCCGTCACAACCACGTCCAATGTCGCGAGCGGCTTTTTCCACTTAAGCCAGTAGCGGCCTCGCCGCCCGGGGAAATAAAAGGAGTCCGCCGCTTTCACAATCAATCCTTCGTTTCCGCGCAAGAGCGCCTCGCGAAACGCTTGGTCATATTGCTCGGCCGCTTCGCAAAAGATGGCCTGCGCAATGTGCACCAAGAGTTCTTCCGCTTTGGAGGTAATCTCTTCCAGTTGTTTGCGCCGCTCACTCAAGGGAACTTCCAAAAGGTTGACGCCGTCCCGATGCAAAATGTCGAACGCCATAAATATAATGGGCGCATCGGCAGTGACAAAGAGGTCGAATTGATTGCGGCCCAGGCGTGGTTGCAGCAGGCTAAATGGCAAAGCGCGGCCATCCCGCCAGGCCAGGATCTCGCCGTCCAAAATAAAATCGCCCGCAATCTTCCGAAGCGGTTGCGCAAGCTCCGGAAATTCGGTAATGCGATCCAGCGTTCGCGAGTAAAATTCCACGCGATCGCCCTGCTTATGCACTTGGGCGCGAATGCCGTCATATTTGTCTTCAGCAATCGCCCCCTTTGGAAAAGAGGTGACAAGCTCAGTCGCATCCTCCGCCGGATTCGCAAGCATCACGGAAATTGGGCGAAACAACTGCAGTTCCGTCGAGTGCAATTCCCCCTTGGCCGCAAGACGAACGATTTCCCCGATGTCTCCGCTCAACATGTTGGCGCGTTGAACCAGGGCAAGCGGTTGCTCGTACGCCTGAGCGATCGCTTCTTCCACCAGACTTTCCTTCATGCCGATACGAAGGTCGCCAGTGGCAATCTTTAGAACGTATTTCGCTTCGACCGCGGAAAGCCGGCGAAGTGTCTCCTCCAGTTTTTGTAATTTGATTTCTGCTCGCCGTTCCTTCGACAGCGCCAGAAACCAATCTGCAATTTCCGGCAGTTTGATTTCGGAAGGTGAAGTATGCGCCTGCAAAATATCGTCGACCGTGGAACCCAAATCTCCGTGCCTTCGATAGACTCCCGCAAACTGGACTTCGTTCCAGCCTGAAATTTTTAGCACGGCCTTTACCAGCAAACTGCCTCCGATGCCAAGAACCCGTTCTTCTTTCCGAGTGAACACGCGGCCAGTAAGAAAAAGCGCGGCCACGCTGGCTTCGTCTAAACTCGCCGAACGAAAAAACTCGCCTGCTAGCCGAACCTTCTCTGACTTTTTGGGAGTGGCCACAATGGCCTCGCAGAGTGTGCTGAACGAATGCATAGCCCTATTGTAAGGGATGCCTTAGCAAGGGTTCCGTTGGCGCCACAGTCGGACTAATATTAAGCTTGCATACAGCCACGCGATTCCGCACAATAACGCCTATTGAATCGTTTCAATAAGGAATAGAACCCTTGGCCAGGCACGCCCACATCGCAAAATCAGACCCCCTAGTTCTTAAGAAACGACCTGGGGAAAACACCCTCTCGGAAATCCTGTCTCAACCCAAGATCTGGGAAGAAACCGAGCGACAACTTGCCAGTTCCGGCACGTTGCAGCGTTTGGCAGACACTTTTTCACCCCGAAGCCCATGGCTATTTGTCGGTTGTGGTTCAAGCTACTACCTTTCCCGGCTGATCGCCGCCATCTGGACAAAATACCTTTACATTCCGGCGACTGCCGTTCCTGCAAGCGAACTACTCTTCGCGCCGGAAGAAACCCTGCGCCGCACCGGAGCGGAGCAAATCGTATTGATGTCGAGGTCGGGTGAAACCACGGAAGTGCTGCGCGCGGCTGAGTTGTTGCAAGCCCATAAAACCGTGCAAACGCTCGGCGTCACCTGCAATCCGGAAAGCATCCTGGAAAAACTCTGTACCCATTCGTTCAAACTGACCTGGGCCGATGAAAAAAGCGTGGTAATGACCCGTTCCTTTACTGCCATCCTTCTTTCGTTCCAGCGGCTGGCTCTGCAATTCATCAGCGACAATCACTTTTCATCCGGCTTGGATCAGTTGCCCCAAAAGGGGCAATCGTGGCTGGACGCGCATGCCCAAAAAATACAGGATTTCGCCGGCAAACGAAATTTCAATGATTATGTCTTCCTAGGCCAGGGCGTGCACTACTGGTTGGCCCAGGAAGCCGGCCTGAAAGTCACCGAAATGTCTTCCTCTTACGCGCAGGTCTATCACTCGTTGGAATTTCGTCATGGTCCCCGTTCCATCGCCGGGCCTGACACCTTGATCACGTTTTTTATGTCCGATGTAGCGGCCGAAGCGGAAACCAAACTGTGCAGTGAACTGAAAGAACTGAATGCAGCTACCTGCGTCATCGTAAATCGCGCCACTCCCGAACTGAAGAAACACGCGGATCTTTTGATTGAGTTGGCGCTGGACGGCCCGGAGTTTGCACGATACGCTGTCAGCGCGATTCCTGCACAATTGTTGGGGACATCGATCGGCCTCCGGAAGGGACTTGATCCGGACGCGCCGAAGAACCTGACGCGCGCGGTGGTCCTGAGTCCTGAAGAGAAGCGGCCGCCAAAAAGGAGAGGTGCTTGAGCGGAGAAGCCGGCACCACATCATCCGCGGGTCCCCGCCTGCGGCGCACTCTTACCTTGTGGGATTTAGTTTTATATGGCGTGATCGTGATTCAGCCCGTCGCGCCGATGTCGGTGTTCGGTGTGTTAAGCGAACGCGGGCGCGGCCACGTCGTCACGGCCATCCTGATCGCCATGGTAGCCATGCTTTTCACAGGCATCAGCTATGGGCGCATGGCACGAGCCTATCCCAGCGCTGGCTCGGCTTTCACCTACGTCGCCCAGGAAATCAATCCCACCGTAGGTTACATCACCGGATGGAGCATGGTGATGGATTACATGCTCAATCCCCTGATTTGCACGGTTTGGTGCGCGGGCCAAGCCAGTCAATTCGCGCCCGGCGTTCCTCCGTGGATCTGGAAAATCTTCTTCGTCATCGTCTTTACGCTATTGAATATCCGCGGCATCAAAACTTCTGCGCGAATTAACACTGGCATGGCCATGTTGATGGGCATGGTTGTAGTAGGAATTTTCGTTGCCGCGGCTCGCTACATTTTCGGCACGGCGCCTCATGACGCCGCTTATTTCACCCGGCCCTTCTACGATCCACAAACTTTTACATACGCCGGACTCTTTGGTTGCACTTCCATTGCGGTTTTGACGTACATCGGCTTCGACGGCATTTCTACGCTCTCGGAAGAAGCAGAGAATCCGCGGCGAAATATCCTGGTGGCCACGGTACTGACTTGCCTGGTGATTGGAATTCTCTCCGCATTTGAAGTTTATGCCGCGCAGTTGATCTGGCCCGCCTCGCAACCATTTCCCGACGTGAACACCGCGTATTCCTATGTCGCCGGCAGATCCTGGGCACCGCTCTTTACTATCGTTGGGTTCACTTTGCTGCTAGCCAATTTCGGCTCGGGCCTCGGCGCACAGATCGGCGCGGCGCGACTTCTCTACGGAATGGGCCGCAGCAACGCGTTGCCCAAGTCTTTTTTTGGCGTGGTCGATGAAAAGAATCGCGTTCCCCGCAATAACGTATTTCTGGTCGGCTTGGTAGCTTTAGTTGGAGCGTTTCTTCTGGAAATTGTGGCAGGTTTCAAGACTTATTCCTTAGGGACGAACCCTCTCTCTTGGGGCACTTTCGTGAAAATCATGAATGGCGGCGAAGCGTATGGCCTCGGCGCAGAGATGTTGAATTTTGGCGCGCTCATCGCCTTCATGGGTGTCAACGCCGCTGCCTTTCTTCGTTATTACGTTCGCTCTGAAACGAAAAAACTTGGTTTTCTCATTCCCCCCATCATTGGCTTCGTCATTTGTCTGGCGCTATGGCTGAACTTAAGCCGGCCCGCAATTATTGTCGGCTCTATTTGGATGGCGGCAGGAATAGCGTTCGGCATTTGGAAGACCAACTGGTTCCGCCAACCGCTCTCCTTTGAACTCCCTCCGGAAGAGTGACATCTCATCCTTCGCATTGCATTTTGAGGCAGAGTCGGCAGAAGATAGGGCGCGCAAGGTAGCCTATGTCTAAGACAGTTGGGAAACGCGGGCTAGTGACAATGCGCGATGTTGCGCAGGAAACTGGTTTTTCACCGGCCACCGTTTCCATCGTTCTCAACAACGCGCCTCTTGCCCGCTACATTGCTTCCACAACCCGCAAAAAGATTGAAGAAACTGCCAAGCGGCTCGGTTATCGTCCCAATGCCATGGCCCGTTTTCTGCGCAGCAAACGTAGCCAGAGCATTGGCGTGATGTTGTTTGATGTGACCGACCCTTTCTGCACTCCGATCTTGCGTGGGATTGAAAACGCGCTCTACCCGCTCAGTTACCTGCCAATTTTTGCCGATGCGCAAAACAATCGCGAGCGTTTTGAACGTTACCTGGAAATGCTGCTGGAGCGGCACGTCGACGGCTTGATCGTCGTCGCCAATTGGCTGTTCGTTGACATTCATGTGCTGGCGGATTTAAACAAACGCGAAATTCCCGCCGCGACCATCGGCTGGAAACTTCCGCAAGATCGCATCAGCTCGCTGATGGTGGATAACGAAGCGGGTGGCCGTCTGGCATTCGAACATCTGTATCAACTGGGCCATCGCCACATTGCTTTTATCCGCGGGCCAAAACGCTTGATTGATAGCGGCCCTCGTTGGCGCGGCATCCAGAAATTTGCACAGTCCGTGGGTTATGAAATCGATCCGGATCTGGTGGTGACGCTGCCGGATGTTTTTGACCCCAACTCTGGTTTCGAGAATGGAATTCGCCTCACAGAGGAATTGCTGCGCCGAAAAAAGGAATTTACAGCGCTGCTGACTTTTGATGATTTGACCGCACTCGGCGCGGTTCGCGCCCTGGCGAAAGCCGGAATCAAAGTGCCCGACAATTGTTCCGTCGTGGGATTCGATGATGTCGCGCTGGCAGCGCTCTCTGCTCCCGCGCTCACCACCGTGCGCCAGCCGCTCGAAACGATGGGCAGCACCGCAGTAAATATCGTGATGGACGCCATTAAAGCAGGCCAGGAAAATCGCGATTGGACCGCGGTTTCCCAGAAACTGCATCCAGAGTTGGTGATCCGCGAGTCCACACGCGGCGTTTGATCGCGATCTATTGAACTACAGGCGGAACGTTATAGCCATCGACGGCTAAAATCGGTTTTGTATTCCCCAAATCGTTCTTGCGCACGCGCACCCCAACCTCTCTTTTTTCTCCCGGTAACAGGCTCAAATAATTGTCTTCCCAGAAAACGGGGAGAATTTCCGGTCCATCTTTGCCTTTGAGCAATCTCAAGCGAACTAGAAATGCGATGCTTGAACCGCTGTTTGTTACCGTGACCTGAGCCTCAACCTCATCGCGGCTCTCTTTGCTCTTCATGGAGGCTTTCACCGGAGCCTTCGGCAAATACTGCAAACCTGTAAAATCCGCATACCCTGTGAGTGGCGTGTAATACCATTCCGATTTCGCGAAATCGAGCACATCGGGCTTGCTAGAGAGCCAGTATAAATTCCGGCTCACCACTTGCCCAGATGGACGTTGCAATTGCAAGGCGAGGAAATACGTTGCATTTCCGTCCGGCGCTTCGGGCACGGCAAAAAGCTTGGCTACGCCATCGGCTTCCACATCAACCGGCGCTTCTTGGCTAAACAGTTCTCTCGCATCCAACGAGTAGAGTTTCGCAACAACCTTCAGTCCTTTTTCCGACTGCTGCGTGCTGTTCACCACCGCAACGCTTCGATCGTCGTAGGAAAATTGTACGTGAAGCGGTTCGAGGGCCTTCTTCGTGCCAAAGTAGCCTCCCGCCGGACGCAGCGAATAATCGTAGAGATGCCAGATGATGCCCGGCCACGAATTGTTCAACATCCACTGAATCACGCCCGTGGATTTATATTTGTTGCGGCCATACGCCTCAAACATCGCACGCTCGCCCTCGTAAGTGGTAGCCTGTGATTTCCACGCAAAGTCGGAAGCATCTTTCGCTGGTCCATATCGAGCTTCCAGCGCCTTGGTATAAACCTGAATATTTTTGAACTGTCCACCGCCCGCATGAAAATTCCAATAATCACTAATCGGCCAGAGCTTGTCGGGGGGAAGGAGAGATCGCAATTCTTCCAGCGGGGGGACTGCCGGCCCGGGACTTGTCTCTGTATTAAAACCATACGCCCCGCCATGTTTCGTATCGACTGACCAGTAGTTTGGCGAAACGTACTCATATGGCCCGCTCATCTTCACTCCCGTGTCGCCGGTAACGTCAGTTTTCTTGGCGGTAGCTGAAGAAATTACCGGGCGTGGCCAATTCGTCGACTTCTCAACATCCAGGTACGCCTGCTCGCGTTCGGCCGGTGGAGGATTATCGCTGCCATTCAGCCAAACCAGCACGCTCGGGTGCGCGCGGAGCCGCAGCATTTGATCGCGCAACGAATCAACCGACACGTGACGATTCTCGTCGCCCCACTTATTCCATTTTTCCCAAGCGTCGCAGCAGCACCAACCAGCCATGATCAGAATTCCTTCGCGGTCCGCGCGCTCGAAGAATGCTTCGTCTTCCAATTTTCCTTCCAGGCGAATGGTATTCATCCCCATTTCTCTTACGTAGCGAAATTCTACGTCTCGCCGCGATTCGTCGACGCGCAACATCATGTCGGGCGTCCAACCCGCCCCGCGCACCAGCACCGGCTTCCCGTTCACCCTGAATAACCGATATCCCTCAGGAGTAAGTTCCGAATCCGTTTGAACAATACCGAACGCTACAGCTTGCGAGTCAGAAATGCCGTCCTGATCTTGATGGAATTCCAACGTGAGGTGGTGCAAGTATGGCTCGCCCATTTGGAATGGCCACCACAGCCGCGGTTTTTCGACGTTCAGCGTGGGAACTGCATCCGGCGAAATCACAATCTCGCGGCTTTCTTTCCCGCTCAATTCCACGGGTTGAGCAAATTCAATTGCCATGGCAGCGCCCGTTATCTTTCCTTTGAGAATGCCTTTCACGGTTTGGTTGGAAGTATTCTGCAATTGTGCGCGAACCGTCAGATGAGCATTTGCTGCTCCAGGCAAATCCAATCTTGTAGCCACGAACGCATGGCCAACCGAGACCGGTCCGCTCTCGCTCAATAGCACTTCTTGCCAGAGCCCCAAATCCTTATCGGGTGGAGTTGGGTTCCAATCGACAAATGTAATTCCCAATTCACCGGCCTTGGGGGCGGATACCGAAAGGGCCACAACATTTTTCCCGCCATCGTGCACGAATGCGGTTACGTCGAATTCATAGCGGCGGAACGCGCCCACAACCTGGTCTGCGCCAGCCACTTTTTTCCCGTTGATCCAAATATCCGCACGGTAGTTGATGCCCTGGAATGCCATCCACACCGTCCGTCCCTTAAATTGCTTCGGCACCTCAAATTCTTTGCGATACCACCACGGCACCGCATAGGGGCTATCGGCGGGCATGTCGAGATTGGCGAACTGTCCTCCAATGGGATACTCGATGCCGGGAATCGTGCGAAGATTCATTCCAAAGTAGGGTTCTTTGTAAACACCATTTTCCACCAGCACCGCAAAGACAGTTTTGGGCGCAGAAGTTTTGTACCAGCCCTTGGTGTCAAAACCCTCGACGGAAACTTTATCTCCGTCACCCTTCACTTTGGACGATGACTGCACTTCCCAGCCATCGCGCAGGGTGATCTGTTCCGCGCCAAGCAGCAAAGGCATGTAAATGCTTGCCAGCAAAATCAGCGCGCAAGCCCTAAGCAGCCAGCGGCAAGGAGTAGAAAAACTTTGCAACGTTTCCAAGGCGTACCTCCGGAACCAACCGAACCAAAACGACCACTCGCAACTATCGAAAAATCACCATAATTAAATCGTTTCACAACGGCAATCACAGCGCGGGGCTAGCGGGAGGAAAGTGTAGCTTGTGAAAAAGAGCGTGGCAAGATCCGCTGAAGACTATACCGAGTTGAATCAAGATAAAAATCGCTAACGAAAACTATTTCCCGTCCAGCGGCCACAACCACGCAGCCCCGCGCACACCGCTAGCATCGCCGTGCCTGGCAATCAGAACCGGCGTGTCCGCCTCTTTTCCAAACACATACTCTTTCAAACGGTTCGGAACATTTTTGTACAGACGCGGAATCTGCGACACTCCACCACCAAGCACGATTACGTCCGGATCAAGGATATTGACCATATTCGCCAAACTGCGAGCCAACCGATCTTCATAGCGTTCGAGACAAGCAATGGCCGCCGCCTCGCCCGCCTCCATGCGCGTCACAATTTCCTTCCCTGCCAAGCAAACGTTCGTAGCTCGCTGGTAGTCCGCTTCCAACCCGGTTCCCGAGATCCAGGTTTCAATACAGCCGCGATGGCCGCAATAACATTGTTCCCCCGGAAATTCCTCGGCCCGCATCCAGGGAAGAGTGTTGTGACCCCATTCTCCTGCCACCCCATTGCGTCCGTTGTGGACGCGACCATCGAAGGCGACGCCACCTCCACAACCAGTGCCCAGTATTACGGCGAACACCACGTGCTTTCCGGCTCCTGCCCCATCAGTCGCTTCGGAAACCGCCAGGCAATTCGCATCATTCGCACAGCGCACTTCCCTTTGCAACGCCGCGCCCAAGTCGCGATCGAAAGGCCTGCCGTTCATCCAAGTGGAATTCGCGTTTTTGACGTTTTTGGTAATTTGCGAAATGGTGCCCGGGATGCCGACCCCCACGGTTGCCGATCGGGCAAGCTCGCGTTCGATTTGTTCGACGCCATCTCTGATGGCGCCAATCGTTCCGTTGTAATCGTTTCTTGGCGTGGGGACGCGGTGACGGTGAAGCTCTCGACCATCGCGTTCAAGCGCTACAAATTCAATTTTGGTTCCGCCGAGATCAACCCCAATCCGCACCTTATCAACGTTTGTCTGGTTCACCATATCGCAGGGATTCTACAGCATAAAATCGTTTTGTAAGAACGCGGATGGTGTTAGAAAAAACCTCGCGAATCTTGATCTCAGGATTCGCGAGGACGAAAGCGAGGGTTCAGATTTAAAAGTGGAAGCCCAACTCTACTGTCTCCGCTCTCGGCGTCACAAAGTGCGTGCCACTGAAAGTGGAAAGAAAATTGTAGAGGGCGGTTTTGTTGGTCAAATTGATCACCGTAAAGCGCAGACTCCACCGGTAGCGATCGCCGTTGAAAAGATTGTCGTGTCCTACGGCGATATCAAACAGGCTGCGCGGCGCAATACGGGGCGGATTATGGTCGTCATTCTCCGTGCCGGGCGAGGGAATCTGCACAAGCTTCGAACCGTATAAGTTCCCCGGGCAGGAAGTCAGCGGAGCAGTCAGCGTAGGAAGCAAGTTGCCGCAGAACAAACCCGCCTGAATTTGCTGGTCACCGGAGAGCCCAGTCAAATCGACGGTGTATCCGGGATTTGTCGGATCCGCACTAGTTGCGAACGGCACAGCTCCCGCAACCAGACCACTGTCGTAACGCCAGTTAAATCCAAGCCAAGGCCCGCGCTTCCACGGTTGGTATTGAAGGTGGCCCGTCGCATTGAACACTTCATCGTGGTCGATGCGGAACACCCCCGTGCCACCTTGTCCTGCTGGCGTCACCCCGATTCCGCTAACTTGTGGTTGGAAGAATCGCGCTGCCACACTGGACGCCACGAAATAGGCCGTCAGTCCATGGAAGTTCGGCACATTGGCTCGAATGAGATAGCCGGGAATCTTGGAGCGATCCCACTCAATCGGAAATGTTACCGGCGTGTTGCCAAACACGCTGAAATCGTACGCCAAGTGCGTGTATTTCCAGATGTACTCCGCATCGACTACCAGATACTTCCCGAACGCTTGTTGAAACCCGGCATGAAATTCATTGCGCCAACCCGGCGACAGCGGTTGCGTGATGCACGGATAGCCCTGAATAGCTGCCTGTAATGCATTCACAATCGGATCGTTACAACCGGTGCTGGAGAGAACCAGGTTTTCGTTGAACGGAGTTTCCATCGTGCGTGCATAGGAAACACGCAGTATCGTATTGGTTGGTTTTATGTTGTAGGCGATACCCACGCGCGGCTCGGCTGCTCTGGCAATTGTCAATCCGTTGTACAGGTCACCGCGAATGCCAACGTTGAAAGCCCAATTCCCCTTCGTGAGGCCGTCTTGAACATACATCGCCAGTTGCTTCACGTCGGTATGTCCGGGGAAGAAGTAGTAGCTTCCGCCTGCGGTCAGGTCATATGGGGCGAGAGTCGTGCAAGGCGCGACAATGTTGACGCCATTCATTTGGCAGGGATTTCCGTTTGCACCCACCAAAGATGGCAAAAGATTGGGATCGACGATTCCGAAGGAATCTTTTTCCGTCAGGAATGTTTGTTCGTAAGTGATTCCTGCTTTGATGTTGTGAATGCCTTTCACATAAGTGACGTCGGAATGCAGGCCTGCGTTGGTCAAGCGCCGGCTCTGCGAGATGCTGTCGCTTTGCAGATTTGGCGTGAGATCCGCAAACGGATTATTGCTCGGGTAGTATTTGAATTGGTCCTGGCGAACAAAGGCCCCAACCGTAACAACGGCTGTAGTGCCTATGAGATGGACAAAACTGGGCGCTAAATCAAAAGTGCCGATTTTGGCGCGTTGGTCTTGGGGTCCAACTGGAACCCCGTTCGGTCCCAAGCCTCCGCACGAAACTGTCTGGCCCGGCGCGCATGGAGCCGACCAACCCGCCGCATCTTGCGAATCAAACGAATTCGGAGTCTGGAACCACGAACGCGTGTAAGAAAGATTCAATTGCACCGAGTTCACATCGGAAATCTTGTAATCCACGCGGTCGAAAACATTTTCTTCGTTCCCTACGTCATTTAAAGTCGTCTGCTCGGGAGGATCGAGAAATCGTCCGGACCGCAGCCCACTGAGCGCAATGAAATTCCCCCAGTTTTTTCCTCCATAAGCAAGATCGGCGGAAAAACTCGGCGAGCCGAAGCTGCCATAAGAGGTGGTCACACTACCGTGCGCCGGATTAACACCAAGGCCCGAGCGCGTGGTCACCTTGATTACCAGGCTGGTCTTGTCTCCAAATTCCGCCGGCGGGGCGCCGGAAATTACTTCCAACGACTGGATCGATTCGGACGGAATCTGGTTGGAAAACACTTTGCTCTGCTGGTCCGTGATGGGCTGCCCATCCACTGAGAAAGAATTGGACGCGTGATCGCCGAGTCCATGGAACAATCCGTTGGAATCGGCCGCAACTCCCGGCGTGGTCAAAGTAACCAGCGAACTGACTGAGGAGGAAGAGCTTTCCAATGGAACTTTTTCAAACAATCCGCGATCCACATCCGTGTGGTAGGTCGGGTCGTTTTCCACCAGATCACCACCGTTCGACTCCACAGTCACCGTGGTCGCATTTGTCCCAATTTTTAGTGCGACATCGGCTCTAGTCGGAACCGTCGAGCGAACCTCAACATCCTGCGCAAAAGCCGCAAACCCAGCCGCAGTTACTGTCATGTGGTAGCCATTGAAAGGTACGTTGGTGAAACGAAACGAACCGTCCGCGGCTGTCGTGGTCGTTCTCGTATATCCGCTGACCGGATAATTGATTTCAACGGTGGCGTTCACCACTGCGCCACCGGAAGGATCCCTGACGATACCTTCTATGGACCCTGAGTTACCTTGCTGTGCGAAAACACCTCCCGCAAACAAAAACACCATAGATACAAATGCCGAAAATGCGCGAATACCAAATCTCATTGTTCCTCCGAGGCTTAAGGGAAGCGCGAAGCGCTATAGAACTTCGTTAACGAATCCGTCAAAAAAGACGGCGGCGCGGCTAAAAAATCCACGCGCAAGGCTTCGGAACTGATTTGACGATTAAGAGAGGAGAGCGGGTGGAGCGCGGGAGGGCGACTGCGATGAGAAAAACAGCGTGGAACTCAATATCTCTTCAGGTACAACCTGACCAAAACTTACCAGTGGAACGCTAAGGATGACTGCGGAGACTGCTGGCGTAACGCCGACATGACCAACCTGACAGATCGTGCAGGCAGCTTCCTCTTGGTTATTGGCGTGCGCATGCGGAATTACTTGAGCGAGAAACAGTAGCGACAGCAGCAGCGCAAGCGAGAAAGCTAGCGGTTTATAGAGTCGGCGCGAGAGCGAATGCGCGACAGACTGCATTTTCGTGCCTCCTACCGATGACCGCGAGTATAGTTGCAGCCCTATTGGGAAATAGAGTTGCAACAGAACTAGTTTCCGCCAACCGCCTTTATCGAGCAAGATAAATTTTACTGTAGAAATAGCCATGAACCACACAAATCGCGGACTCACTGGGCAAAAGCAGCTGGGTTCGTTCTTAGTAAATTAGAGAGATTCTCTACAATTTGGATGCAGATTTTTTGCACCTCCTGCTCCGAAGGATTCTTGGAAAGTTCAAATTTGGCGAGGGGAATGTAATTGTTCATCGTAATGATGGGCCCGTATCGCGCATCCGGGTTCTGTTCGGTGGCCGGCTGGTAAAGAAGCTGGTCGGGCCGGGCAAGATTAAATATGCCAACGTATAAAAGCATCGTCACGCCGGGTGAGCCCCCACCCAGCATGGCCCGTCGTATACGATTTTTCGCATCTGGCTCCGCAAACACACCACGAATTTGAACTCCTTTATCTTGTTGAGTAGGGCCCTGCTGGTGGGTCGCGGGATAGCCACTCTTTTTGAGATCTTGGACCAGTGTGGTGGAGAAGAAGTCCATCAGGCGACGAGCCTGCAAAGTGGGAGCGTCAGACGGGTCAAAGACCGTAGGAGGCCCGTCCTTTGCCACAGACTTTTTTGAAGAGTCGGAGCTGCTGGAATCCGGTGAAGAGGTGGCCGAAGAAAACAATTCAAAATCGCTGACCAGCACCGGAACGGAAGTTGGGGAGAAGTCTTGAGGAGACTGCGGGTTGGCATGGGCTGGCCAAAACACGCCGCTCGACAAACCGCCGCAAAACACGAATAAAGCTAGCAGCAAAAACAGGCGTGCGGAGCGACGGAACATGAGAAACTCACTTTCCTGGTGGGCAAGGCAAGAATACGCGAACCCAAAGGAGAAACACAATGAAACGAATGTCCTTGGTCAGTGCAGGGGATTCACGGTACTGGCCACCGTGTTTTTGGCACGAACGGCCATCGGTATTGATAGCGACCCCTATGAGCCTCTGAAGCTATATGACGGTAGCTGGGAGGTGAAAGTGAGCTTGCCAGAACCAAAAGTCGATCATCTGGAAAATCATTGCGCACGAACAGGCCTATTTTATGCATGCGAGCAGGTTGTGAATGGAAAAACGGGCGCGCTGGTCGTGTTTCTTCCGGTCGGTAAAACCAGCAAGGGGGCGCAAGAATACCGCACTCAGGGGCTAATGGCAGATGCCAGCGCGGCGGGTGAATGGGGTCATCTGGTTATCGATGGCGATACCTGGATCTATACGTGGGACAACAGCGATGCAAAGAAAACTGTGCATTGGCGCAACACCAACCATTTCAGTGGAAAAGAAAAAATCCATTTTGAGGTGCAGAATTCCGAGGACGGCACGAACTGGAAAACTCAAATGGCCGGCGACGAAGAAC
>DASXIT010000027.1:0-2327 GCA_036497825.1 Candidatus Acidiferrum sp. | reverse complement strand
AGCGATTGCTAGCCATGCGCCGACTGCGGAACTACATGTATTACGTGATCCTAGAGCACTCAAACGGTTTGTTGCGGATTTGAAGTCCAAATCGGTTTGACGAATCTATGACAGGCGAAACATAAAACCTGTCCTCAACTGCTGACTTCAGGGCAAACCACGTTTCCAGAGCCGCCCAGTCTGGAAATGCGCATTGGCGATTTGGCATCAACCCAGTGTCATTCCGGCGAAATCAATGCTGAATGCTTGTCTGTTCAATTCCATATTGAATTGCTGCTTTAAGTACGTCGATTTTTATATCTGTGAGTGTTTTGAATTTAATGCAATACCCCGTGACGCTTGCTCTGCCGAGTTGCTGCCCAAATGTCTGGGTTAGGTACATCTTGTCATTTATTCCCATAAAGTAGATGGAAATGCCTGTTGTATTCGCACTCATACCGATTTGATAGAATTCCTTGGTTTTTCCGTTGGCGTATTTAATGGTCTGAGATCCATATCCAATGTTTGGGTTGGAAACGGTTTTTCCTTTCTCGTCTTGTCCATCTAAGAACCACAGTTTGCGTGTTGGCATCAACTCCAAAATAATGTGATGCAACTGCTGCATTTCGCTACGCTTTAGTTCTGGTTGAGTGGCAATATACTTCTTAATTTGTTCCCGCACGTTCATGTAAATCTCCTTGGCTTAGCGGTACCAATCCAGTGCTCCGCGGGAAATCGTCGGCTTGCTAGGTTTGTTCATCAGGGTCTTTGTGAAGCGTAACAACGCCTTTCGCCAGAGATCGCAGCGGAGGCGCGCCTGACTCTATCGCGCGCGCCCAGGGGGAATAGCGCAGAGTTCGCAGGAATTCAGAACTGATATTCCGGCGGCGTGATCCCCTTTGCCCGTAGATACATTTCCGCCGATGCGCGGTGGTGCGTCGTATGGTCCAGCATTCCCAGCAGCAGGCCGGTACCCGTTTCGGTTCCTTCTTCGCTCTTGTAGGTCTTGGCCAATTGCTCCTGTGTCAGCTTGCCCACTGTGGCGATGGCGTCGTCGAAGGATTGGCGGATGAACGCCATCACGTCCTCTTTCGACTCGGACTTAGGCTTTCCTGGGTTCGGCTTTTCTCCCGAAAAGGTCGACAGAAAATATGTGAGCCCCTGCGAGAGATGGATCATCTGCCCCGCGAAGCTCATCTGAGGCGGGGTAAGTTTGAATCCGTAGTCCGCAGCCGGCATCGCGTCGGCGACCTTCAATGTGAAGTCTCGCGACGTGGTGAGATGCTTCACAACTTCGGCCTGGAAGGTGGTTTGCCCTGAGGCAGGCATCGCCAGCGCAGCCGTCAGCGCAGCAAGGATCGGCAGCAGAACCCACACCGCGAGCCTATTCTGGACGGCGGCGCTTTCCCTGCGGCCATTCGTTGTAGCAGAGTACGTGAGATAGCGCAGACAGCGCATCGCGAGCACATTCATTGAAAATAATCCTTTCGTGGCTGCCCTTGAACGACAGCGGGTTTCAAGATTTGGAAGGCAGGAGCAAACGGAATGAAAGGGCAGTCCCTCGGAGAACACAAGCCCAGCACGCAGCTTAGCATGCTGAACATGAGCCGGAGAACCGATATTTGACCGGCTTCACCAGCTTGCGCTGCGCATTTGAACAAGCAACTGGTTTAGGCAAGAGACACCCCATCATCGCAAGTAAACCAACCTCCGATTTACGACGAAACGCTTAGAATCGCGCTAGTCTGAGTCTTTGCGCCGTGGCCTCTGCTTTTTCGAGATCGATCGAATGACTAATTTGCCTCCGCCACTTTCAGGCAACGGGCGTTCCGCCTGTGTGGTGGCAGCGGCGATAAGTTCGTCGACCTCGGGTCGAGCTAACGTTGCCACCGATTCGATCCTGACAAAGCGATTTTGGCCGCCGCTGCCAAGGAGTAGCTTATGCGGATCGGGTAGCGTGGCTCCATGGTAGAAGGACAGCCCAACTCCGTTTGCTCCTGCAGCGATAGAGAGTATGCAATCGGATGGTCGTTCTGTGGAGCAGTATCCAATCACGAAGAAGTTGTAATTGTCGTACACCAGCTCATTCGCTGTGGGTAGGCGCTTCTGCAATAGTTTGCGCACTGACCAAATCAACGCTGCATTCTTCGCGTCAAATTTGTCGATAAACGCAGCAAGTTGCTCTTCGCTCGGTGCATCGGCTTGCGGGACCTGTTTGGCGGTCTTCATAGAGTGCATGCGCCTCCTGCAAACGGTCTGGTTCCGTGGCCATAAGCTACTCCTTGGCAGCGGCGGCCAAAATCGCTTTGTCAGGATCGAATCGGTGGCAACGTTAGCTCGACCCGAGG
>DASXIT010000026.1:0-21274 GCA_036497825.1 Candidatus Acidiferrum sp. | reverse complement strand
GTGGGTATGCTATCCCCCTAGTCAACACCATCCTCCCCAATCGGAACTCTTCCGGCCAGACCACCTCGTCGCCAACAGTGAACTCACCCTAATTCCTTTGCTTGCCAATCATACGAACCATCCTTCCCATAAGCCCTTTAGATGCCACTCTTACGAGAAACATAGGGTTTGGGGTACCTCGCCAAAACTCGACGGCTGCGCTCATTTCTTCGTCCGAAACTGATTCCCCACAACCGCCAACTGAAAACTGCGCGAATTGCGCAGTTCCTTTTCTGTACTGTTGGTCAGTTGTTTCGTTCTTACCCCAACCTCAAAATCCTCTTATGCGCCCTGTATTCGCTGGTTCTTTGCTCTTGTTCACTGCGTTTGCACTCACTGCCTGCGGCAGTACTTCTTCGGGTTCCAAGACGCCGACCCCGAATCCTACGCCGACACCTTCGGGCGCCGTTACCGTGGCGGTCAGCCCAGCCGCAGCCAACATTCGAGCCGGCGCATCTTTGGCTTTTTCTGCTGCCGTCACCGGCAACGCCAATACTTCGGTAACCTGGTCGGTGAATCACATTGCAGGTGGATCAACTACACTCGGCACGATCACTTCTTCCGGCGACTACACGGCTCCGGCGATACTTCCCTCTCCTAACTCCGTGACCGTCGAAGCGGTCAGCGTCGCAGACTCCACCAAGAACGCGATCAGTGCGGTGACCCTTCTGAATCCCACTCCCGTGCTTACCGGAATTTCACCGGCGTCCACAAATTTGGCTAGCTACACGCTCACGATTACTGGCAGCGAGTTCGTCTCTGGCGCGCAAGTGCTTCTGAATGGAGCCGCGCTCACCACGACATTCGTTTCCAGCACGAGGCTTACGGCTACCGGCATTGCCACCTCGCCTGGCACGTATTCTGTGACGGTGGAAAATCCTGATCCCGGCAGCAGTGCATCCAACGCGCTCAATTTTGTGGTGAATGGGTCCACGCAATCTTCCAATTGTGGCAGCATGTCCACTGGCCAGGGAGCCAGCCTCAACGGTTTCGTGCCCTTCCCCTCCGACAATCTGTGGAACAAAGATATTTCTGCGGCGCCGGTCGACCCCAACTCATCGGCGATTATTAATTTCATCGGCTCGTCGGTCGCAATGCACCCCGATTTCGGCGCTGGGTTGTACAACGGCTCCACGATGGGAATTCCGTATACGGTGGTGGACTCTTCACAGCCACTTATCCCGGTTGACTTCACCGCTTACGGCAGCGAGAGCGACGCAGGTCCAATGCCCATCCCTCTCACCGCTCCGATCGAGGGCTATCCAAATCCGGGTAGCGGCGATCGCCACGTCCTTGTGCTCGACACCAACACGTGCTTCCTCTACGAACTCTACAGCTCCTATCCACAATCCACGGTTTGGAACGCTGCTTCGGCCGCCGTGTGGGATCTTACTGCCGACGAGCAGCGCCCCTATACCTGGACCAGCGCGGATGCGGCGGGCTTGCCAATTTTCCCGGGATTGGTCCGCTACGATGAAGTGGCTGCGGGCGCCATCAAACACGCCATTCGCTTTACGGTGCAGAATTCTAGCGCCGGCTTTACTCCTCCTGCCTCGCACTTCGCTTCAACTACACCCGTGGCTAACGCGCCGCCGATGGGCATGCGCATGCGCCTGAAATCCAGTTTCAACGTTTCATCGTTCAGCGCGGCGAATCAGGTGATTCTGAATGCGATGAAAAAGTACGGCATCATCGTGGCCGACAATGGTTCCTCGATGTATATCAGTGGAGCGCCAGACAATCGTTGGGACAATAGCGACCTACACAATTTGGGGAGTGTCACCGCGTCAGACTTCGAGGTAATTCAAATCTCCCCGCTGTACACTTCCACCAACGTTCCAACGGGGGCATCACCGCAAATTACACAGTTCACGGCCAGTGCTACTTCCGTAAGCGCGGGCACGCCGGTAACGCTGTCGTGGCAAGTTAGTGGCGCGTCGTACATCATCGTTTGGCCGGAAATCGGAGCTGCGCGTGGCACCTCGGCCACCGTTCATCCCGCGGCCACCACCACCTACACGCTCTACGCGAACAATGCTTTCGGACAAACTGTCTCCACCGCAACGATCACTGTCCACTAGATGGTTCGCGTTTCGCGCGAAAAAACGCAGGCTGAAGCCTGTGCTACGTTAATTTTGTACATAGGATGCTGTAACCCGCGGTGAATTTTGGTATCCAATCGGTAAATACATGAAGCGCGAAAATAACGTGACTGAAATATTGCGGCAATCTGAATTAGGAGACACTCGACCTAGCCAGAGGTCAACTGTGAGAACGTTAACTTCCGAGCCAGTCTTAGTATCCACTTCCCTTTACAGCGTTAGCCTCGCTCGCACGGCTGACGATTTAATCGAATGCCAGCGCCTTCGCTATTTCGTCTTTAATCTGGAACTGCGCGAAGGGCTATCCACTTCTGATCGTAACGGTCTGGACGTTGATCCCTTCGACTCTTTTTGTGACCACTTGATGGTCCGGGACCTGGAGTCTGGTCGGCTGGTGGGCACCTATCGTTTGCAAACCGGAGAAATCGCCGCGCGTTACATGGGCTACTACGGTGAGACGTTTTTTGATTTTTCCGCCTACGAATCCATTCGCAAAGAAGTTCTTGAGTTGGGACGCGCTTGCGTACATGAAGATTTCCGCAACATGATGGTGTTGCACTCGCTGTGGAAAGGCATCGCCATCTACGCTACAAGAGTGAGAGCGCGTTATTTACTGGGATGCAATTCGATCTCTTCGCAGGATGAAAATTACGGCATGGCGATGTACGAATCGCTGAAGGAAAAGCATTTGGTGGAGCCAGGATTGCGAACAATGCCGCAGCCCGGCTGCGGGTGCCGTGCTGCAGGAGAGGCTGTATCCATTAGCCGGCCGCCGCGCCTATTTCGAGCTTATCTGGATATTTCCGCAAAGGTCTGCGGCCCTCCGGCAATTGACCGTGACTTCAAGACCATCGACTTCTTAACGTTGGTTGATTTAGTCAAATTGCCGGACCGCGTTCGCACGAGATTCTTTTAGCGCAAAAGCGAGTCGCCCACTTTCAATTTGCAAAAGTGGGCGAGTGTCGCACACTAGCGACGCAACTTACGACTTGGCCATCTGCCCCTTAATCAAGCCCACAATGGCCATAACAATGGCTCCGCCGATTCCGCCGCCACCCACACTCGACAAAATGGACGACATATCGAGCCCGGATCCCGCCGCGGAAGTTGCCGCAGCGGCGGCCGAAGATGCGGGTCCGCTCGACATCAGCATGCTAAGCAACTGTCCGCCAATTCCGCCACCGACCAGGCCGGCAATCGAATTACCGATTGGCCCAAGATCAAACTTCTTCAGTAAAGCACCTGCAATATTTCCCCCGACCGCACCACTAATCAGCTGAATAATAAGAGGTACAAGATTCATGTTAGCTTCTCCTTGCCCCTAAAGGGACATTCCGGATGCAGACTAGTTTGGATTTAGTTCGTCGTCGAGGCGGACGACTGAAGGGCGGTTCGCGCGAACGGGGGAACTCTACAACGAGTGCCTCTGCCAGGTATAGGAGAATCTTTTTGTGGCGAGCGAGCTTCGGCTGGGCAGTTTGACTGGCGACGCGATGCAGCATACGATGCCCGCGAACCCGAGCGAAAAGAAACGCGATACTTTTGTAGATTTTGCAGCATTTGCAAGAATGTTTGATTGAGGAGATTGGATGATTCCGCATCATATGTTATGGGCAGTCTTCACCTCGGCAGTTGCAGTCGTTTCTCTGGTTCTGCCGGAGATGAGCAACGCGGAAACGGCGCGGCTAGAAATTTATTCGCTTGCTTCGCTGACGCTCACCGAGAAGCAATTCTTGCTGGGTGCGAGAGATGGAAAGCCGGCGCACATTGGCGCAGAGCTTCGGTTGCCACCGGGAACCTCGCGCATTCCAGCCGTTGTACTGATTCATGGCTCCGGGGGAGTTGGAGCGAATGTGGATGGTTGGGCGCAGGAACTGAACTCGATCGGAGTTGCAGCTCTGATTCTAGATACGTTCACGGGACGCGGAATCACGCAGACGATTACGGATCAATCGCAGTTGGCCAGTTTCTGCATGGTTCTGGATGCATACAAGGGGTTGGAGTTGCTTTCGACCCATCCAAGGATCGATCCGCTGAGAATTGCGGTCATGGGCTTTTCCAAGGGCGGATTCGCCGCCATGTACGCCAGCGTGAGGAGATTCCAGCGCATGTGGGGGCCGCCAAACATTGAGTTTGCAGCGTACATTCCCTTTTACGCCCGGTGCGACACTCCCTACCTGCAAGACGAAAACGTCAGCGATCATCCGATTCGATTTTTTCACGGCGCGGCGGACGATTACGTGCCAGTTGCGCCAACGCGAGCCTTTGTGGAACACCTGAAGCGTGCGGGGAAGGATGTGCAAATAGTTGTCTATGAGGGGGCGCGACATTCGTTCGACAACCCATTGAATCCAGCGGTTTTGCCACTCCCCGAAGCGGTGTTGTCCAATAACTGCCGGAGAGCAGAAAAGGAGCCAGGTAGCGTCATCAACCTGGACACAGGCAAGCCGTTTACCTGGAATGACGCTTGTGTAACGCGAGGCGCTACGGTGGGGTATAGTCCCGTGGCACGGGAAGAATCGGTGAAAGCGGTGAAAGACTTCCTTCGCGCCCAATTTAAGCTGTAAACCTGAGTCAAATGTCTAGCTTGTGCATCTAACCTTGATGCTGCACGAAAAGAAACCGGGAGAATTCCTATGACCGAAGAAACAGCCAAGAAATGTGCACACCCAAATTGTTCGTGTCTTGTGACCGAGGGCGATTACTGCAGCATCGAGTGTGAAACGATGGAAGAAACTCCAGATATCGAGTGCACTTGCCTACACGCCGGTTGCAAGGGCGCAGTCGACACGGCTAGAGCGAAGGCTGCCAATTAGCAATTGATTTTTTAGCGAGATCGAGAGCGGCCGCGGAATTCCCGGGGTCTGCTAATTTTGCGCGCACAAAATCTTTTGTACCGCCGCCTTTTGCGGGAAAATTAGCGCCCACCATTTTGAGCAATGCTTGCATGTCTTTTCCGGCTGAAGGATGTTGAGCGAAAACTATCTGCCCGGTATCTTCCGCGATGAGGAGGGCAATGGTTCTTTCTGTCTTGGTAATTTCTGTAGCCAGCGGCAAGAGCAATTCCGATTGCGATCCGCTTAAATTTTGTGCGATTACACGCAATCCATTTGGGCTTACAGGAGTCGCGGAAGCCAGTAATTCTGCGCGCGCTTCCGCCAGTTGCTGAGACATCTCTCGTAGACTTTTGAAGTTGGCATCACGTTCTGCGGATAATTTCTCCACGGCGCCTAGAATATCTTCAGGCGCACAACTCAAGCGGTCGGAAATGCTACGCAACCGCTGAAAATCACTACTTGCAAATCGTTCGGCGCGGGCGCCACAGGCAAACTCTATTCTCCAGTCCTGACGGATTTTTGTGCAACGCCGCACCAGGATCATTCCAATCTGGCCCGTGGACCGCACATGCGTGCCGCCACAAGGTTGCAGATCGGCTGATTCAATCTCGATAGCGCGCAGAATTCCTTCACGTTCTACTTCCTTGCGAACACCAATTGCTGTTAATTGATCGGAGGTGCCATAGCGGACATTTACCGTGCGATCTTCGAAAATCACAAGGTTTGCGGCTCGCTGGGCGCCTTCCAGAATGGACGTGTTCGGTTCTGGCCCTCGCAGATCGATGGTGCAAATTTCCGAGCCGAGGTGGAAAGAGACGGTTGGGCGACCGAATCGCTCGTGAAACATTGCGGAGAGCAAATGCTGGCCGGTGTGTTGCTGCATGTGGTCGAAGCGCCGTTGCCATTGGATAGAGCCTTGTAATGGGCCAATTGCTAGCTCCCTGTCGACGATGTGGAGGACGTCTTCCCCATCATCGCGAACGTCTAGAACTTTGGCATCGCCAAGGCAGCCCAAGTCGTGCGGCTGGCCGCCTGAGGTGGGATAGAAAGCGGATTGATCAAGAACGACCTCCCATGCGGGGATGACGCCGGATTCTGTGGCGAAGGGCTCGGCGGGAAGGCAGCTCAGCACGCGGGCTTCGAAAGATTGGAGATAGGAATCATCGTAGTAGAGGCGATGAGTGCTCATAGAGAAAAAGTCTAGCATGAGCGGGATTGCTGAATGCTGTTCGGAGTAGAAAGGCGATGTTTCGATTGGATTTCGAGGGAAGCAAAACCCGTACAGTCAGGAGTGACTGTGCTACGGAATCTGGGGCGCGTACACAGGGGAAATGAATTATCCGTTAAACTGGGTGCATGGCGATTCGGCTGATTGCTTTGGATATTGATGGGACGCTGCTGGGGAGCAACTGGAAGGTTTCGGTGGGCAATTGTGCGGCGATTCATGAGGCGACGCGTCGCGGAATCGAGGTAGCACTGGTTACCGGGCGGCGGTACGATTTTGCGCTTCCGGTGGCTGAGCAGATTGCCGCTCCGCTGACCATGATCGTTAGTAATGGGGCCTTGGTGCGGACGAATGATGGGAAGACGCATGTGCGCCACCTTTTGTCTAAGAGCACGGCTGTTCGAGTTTTGGGGGCAACACGCGCGTGGCGCGAAATTACAGCGGTGGTGTTTGACCGGCCGGTGACGAAACAAGTGATCCTGGAAAAGATCGATTGGGAAGACCTGGCAAAGGTGCCCTACTACACGAGGAATCGCGAATTTCTGGCGGAGGTACGGCCGCTGGAAGATTGCCTGGACGAAGATCCAATTCAAGTGATGTTTGCGGGAAGAGTAAAACCAATCCGGGAAGCCGAAAGCGAGTTGCGGCGCGTCCAATTCTTCAATGAGTTCACGCTGGCCATTACGGCTTATGAAGAAAAGGATTTCGCGATGATTGATGTGATTCATCCGGCGGTAACCAAGGGAGCGACCCTGTCCGAATGGGCAGGCCTGCAGTCTATTGCGCCGGAGGAGATCCTGGCCATTGGGGATAATCATAACGACCTGGAAATGTTAAACTTTGCTGGCACTCCCGTAGTCATGGAAAACAGCGTTGCCGAGTTAAAGAGCCGGGGGTGGCATATTACGGGCAGTAATGACGAAGACGGCGTGGCAGCCGCCATTCAACGATTTGCATTGAAGGAGACTCCAGAGTGCGCTTGAAACCGTATCTAGCCGCTTGCAGCGTGGCAGGCCTAATGGCGTGCGTTTGTTGCGCACCTGAGGCGCGTGCGGAGTATATCGTGCTGCGATCTGGCGCAAGGCTGAATGTAACCGGCTACGAGTTGATTGGCGACAAATATCGATTGCAGATGAAGGGCGGCACCGCGGAAGTTCCCGTTGAAGATGTAGTCAGCATCGAGCCCGAAGAAATATTTGAGCCGTTGCCGGAACCGCTAAGCCTCAACACCCCGTTCCACGACATTATTCGCGCTGCCGGGGAACGCTACGGCGTCGACCCCGATTTGATTCATTGCGTAATTGCGGTGGAGTCAAATTTCAATCCGAAAGCGATTTCCTACCGGAACGCCCGTGGGTTGATGCAACTGCTGCCGAGCACGGCGAACCACATGGGCGTGAAGAACATTTTCGACCCTAAAGAAAATGTGGATGGGGGAACGCGCTATTTGCGAGAGATGCTGACGCGCTATCATAATAATGTGGCGCTGGCACTGGCGGCTTACAATGCGGGCCCTGAGAAAGTGCAAAGATACGGGAACCGGGTGCCTCCCTATCAGGAAACGCAAAATTATATTCAACGAATCGCGCGCGGATACGCGAAGATCAAAGCTAAGGGGCTTACACCCACGCCTAGTGTGAGGCCATCGGAAATTTCGCCTGCGGTTCAAACCGGACGTTAATCTCAATTCATTTGATTGGTTCGCGAAGAAGAAAAGACGGGCACGCGCCGTGCTCCTACTGGTTCGGGGCTTGCAGGGGCATATCTGGATTTTGATTGGAGTTTTGATTGGGGTTTGGATTCTGGTTCTGGTTCGGATTTTGCGAGGGGTTCTGATTGGTATTCATATTCGTTCCATTGGGATTTCCCGGACTCGAAGCGCTATTGCCAAAGGCACCTAACGGATTTCCGGGATTCGATTGGACTGCGGACCTGCTCCCGGTTAGCGGATCAACCGAGGGATCCCAGACAAATTCGAATTGACGATAGTTTTTGGCTTTCTCGTACCACTGGATCGACTTTCGATTGATCTTGCTGCCGACTCCAATGATATTTCCACCCATAATCACGCCATCGCTCAGATTCGCGCCTTCCAGGGACTGAGGATCAAGCGAATTGGAATTGTCTGTGGCCGAAGATTGGTCATTTGGACTGTTAGAAGATTGCTGGGCGCCGGGACCAAGAGGGGCCGTGTTGTTGCTCGAACCGAACGAGGAATTATTGTTGGAGCCAAACGAAGAATTACTCGATCCGAACGAACTTGCAGAGCCAAAACCATTTGAAGAGCCGAACATGCTGGAGGAACCGGATTGTGGAGCACCTCCGGCTGCGCTGCCAAATCCCGGCATGGCCTGACCGGCTAAATTTGTGGTGCGGTTCTTTAGGCTTCCGATCAACATGCCATTTGGGCCAACGTAAATCATTCGCCAGGAGCCGTCCGAAGTGTTCATCGGGTCTTTATAGGCTTGCCGCATAAAGCGAATGCCAGTCTTGGGCTTATACAAATCGTCCAATGCGGTGGGGAATTTATGCAGCTTGGTGTAGTACAAGCGGATTCCGCGCACATATTGCTTGCCACGCCAAATCATTTCATCTTCTTGTTCGCGGCGCGCGTTGGTGATGACATTGGGAGCAACGGTAGCAAGGGAAACTGTCAGAAGGGCCAGCAAGAACATAATGACCATTAAGGCGTAACCTTGCTGGTTGCGAGAGGTGCGTCGAGTTGGATTAGTCTTCCTCATTTTCATGCTGCGGGCGCGTTTGGAACTGCTTCAATCGGATTGGAATTTCGCTGATGCGTATTCACGTCTTCGTATTCGATGCTTTCATTACCGATACGTAGGATGCGGATAGAGTTCTGAACGGTTTCCCCCTCGCTGACGATGCGCACGTCCTCGCCATCGAGCAAGAAAGCCTGGCGTGGACCACCCGAAGGTAGGTTACCGTAACCAAAAAACTTCCAGACCAGAACCGGCTTGGGAGGCGGAGGCGGAGCTGGCGGTCCAATGTTTTGGTGGGCCGGCTTTACAATTTCTTTCGGACCTTCTGTAGCGGGTGTTGGCAACGCACCCATCACGAAAATGTTGCGACCGGTGCTTTTGTACTCGGTGGATTGCGCCTTGTCCAATTTGTCTAAGACACCGCCGAAATCCTGAGCATTAATCGGGGTATACGTTTTGCTATCAACGGAGAAACCGGAGGCCACGGGACGCTTCGCAAATTGAAAATACCAAACCAATACTGCAGTGACCAGCAATCCAGCCAGTATCAAGATCTGCCGAGTTTGCTTTTGATCAGCCATTCGTCTTCCGAAAATACGTCCGCATATGCAAATTCACCTTCAGGTTGCCGGTAAGGGGCTGGCCGGGCACCACGCTCTGCGTTTCGACTTGCAAAGAATCAACAATGTAAACGCTTTTGGAGCGCTGCAGCGCATTCAGAAAACGCACAATGTTGGCGTAATCACCGCCGACGGAAGTTTCGATCTCCAGTTCCGTGAGATTACGGCCGGAAACGTCTTTCTGATGGAACTTCTCGTCGTCAATCGCTACATGATTTTTTTGCGCAACATCGCTCATCTCTTGCGAGACGATGGAATAGACCGAGCCTACAGAAGCAAGCGAGCTTTCAAATTCGTCCAGACCTTGAAGGTATGCTGGAATCCTTTTCTGAATATCGGACGCGCGTTTAATATCGGCCTTTACCAAAGCGACTTGGCGGGATTGCGCGGCAACGACTGCCTCGGGATTTTGACGAACATCGAGCATGCGGAGCGTGTAATACCCCAACGCGGCATCGGCCAGCAGGAGAATCGCGAGTCCGCCGATAATCAATCGTTTTTGTAATTGAAAGTTTTGCATTTTCTAAACCGTCGAATATACCGCAGTAAACTCCACTGTGACCGGGTCGGTGCCTGGCTGCGTGGAGGCGTGTTCGGAAGTCAGTTCCACCCGCGAGAACGATTTGGATTCTTCAAACGCTTTCAGGAGCTTCAATTCGGCTTCTTGATTTGCGGCACCAATCACAAATTTGACGGAAACAATTCCCTTTTCGAGTTTTGGCTCAATGCGGACAACATGGACGCCGGGCGGAAGGGTTTGCTCCAAATCCATAAACATCTGAGTCCAATTGATGCTGCGCGCCTGGATGACGGAACTGATAAAGCTGGCACGATCAGCCAGAGCTACGTTTTCGGGTTTCGCAAAAAAGCGGTCAAGATCGGCGCGCTGAACTTGCAGCCGAGCCATTTCCGATTGCAATTCCTGGGTGCGGGCACGCAACTGAGTGTCGGCTTTTCTCAAGCTGTAATAGCGCCAACCGAGTCCGAGAAATAAGAATCCCACGAGCAGGCCCAAGAGCGCCGCACCCGCCAAAAAAGTACGATGACTAAGAATCGGCTTGGTCGCGAGATTTAGACGAATATTCATTGCTTTGGACTATTCTCCCTCAGCCACGATGCAACATCCAACCGACTAGACCGTCCAGTTCGCGGTCGGCAAGAGAACGGGCATCGTCGCCGATCCTGCCGTCTGACAGCGCGGCACTGAGCAGCGAACGCACTTCACACTTGAACTCGTCTTCCAATGGCCGAACAAATTCCGGAAGGCGCAGGCCAAGTCCAGCAACGCGCACGGCCTGAATGCCTTCCTGCCAGGTATCCTGGTAGTAGGCCGCCAAAGGGTACACTTCTTCCAGCAACATCTGCGGAGTTACTTCACCAGCATGAGTTGGCAATTCAGTGCACCGATAGCCTGCCAAGACTCCTTCGCGCACGATAGCCGTGGTGAGCGACGTGCCGGAAACACGAGCGAGCAGCGTGGGGCGCTTGTCGTCGAGAAGAGTGATTGCGGCCAGGGTGGAACTCAACACGACGCCGGGACGCAGAGAGAGAACATCGACCAGCGATTCGTATTCACGGATGATACGGAGACGAGCGATTCCCGTGACGACATCGACTCCGTCGGCACGCGGGGCCTGGCGCATAAAAGAAAGAAGCGTTTCGTCGACTTCAAAAGGCACGCTCTTCTTCAATTTCCAACGCAACATGGGAATGGCTTCCGCGGAAGAGCGAGGAAAATCGTCAAAATGTTGGACGAAAACGCGAATTACAGGATCAGGGAGAAGGAGCGCGGCATCTTCGTCTTTAGCGCCGAGCCGGGAACAGACGCTGCTTACGGCGGACTTGATCGCTGCAGGGTTGGCAAGATTGGTTTCGATGGCTGACGGCACGAGTGAACCGGCGGGAATGTTTTCAATCGCGAAGCCATCGAGCTTGCCGCTGCGATGAAAACGAACACCCGCGACACGATTGACGGAAATCTCAAGAGCAACCGGCGGGTGGGGAGTGGCTTCGAGCCAGCGCGTCACGCGGCGGACCAGATCGCTTTTGAAGATACCTTCCTGATAGGCGATTGCGTTAGTCAACGAACGTCACCTTGTTGATTTCTTTCAAAGTTGTTAATCCCGCGCGGATTTTGCCAAGGCCGCTCTCGCGCAGGGTAATCATACCTTCTTCGACGGCAATCCGTTTGATCTCCGAGGTGGGCCTGCGCTCGATGATCATTTCACGAATACGGTCGGTCAAGTCCAACAATTCGCAGATCGCCGTTCGGCCATGGTAGCCGGTGCCGGAACATTCCAAGCAACCCGCTCCTTCCGCAAAAACAAAGTTCTCCCATTGTGCTGGAGCGAGGCCGGCCTCAATCAATTCTTGAGGTTTGAACGTTTTGGGGCGCTTGCATTTTTCGCAAATCAGCCGGACGAGGCGCTGAGCCATAATGCAATTGAGAGCCGAAACGAAGTTGTAAGGTTCGACGCCCATGTTAATGAAACGACCGATGACGTCGGTAACGTTGTTGGCGTGCACGGTGGTGAACACCAAGTGCCCCGTGAGCGCGGACTGAATGGCGATCTGCGCGGTTTCCTGGTCGCGGATTTCGCCGACCATGATCTTATCGGGATCGTGACGCAAGATCGAACGCAAACCGCGCGCGAAGGTAAGACCCTTTTTCTCGTTCACCGGAATTTGCGTAATGCCTCGGAGTTGATATTCCACGGGATCTTCAATAGTGACAATTTTGTCTTCGTCGGTCTTAATCTCGTTAATTGCCGCATAAAGCGTGGTGGTCTTTCCGGAACCCGTTGGACCAGTGACCAGAACCATGCCGTAGGGCTCGCGAATATACCGACGGAACCTTCTGGTTTCCTCGGCGGAAAAACCAACTACATCGAGGCTAAGACTTTGAAATTTTTCAGATAGCGTCTCTTTATCAAGAACGCGAAGCACAGCATCTTCGCCGTGGCTGGCCGGCATTATGGAGACGCGCAAGTCGATGAAGCGGCCCTTGTATTTGACACGGAAGCGGCCGTCTTGAGGGACACGGCGCTCAGCAATGTCGAGATCACTTAGTACCTTAATGCGGGAGATGACAGAAGAGTGCCACTCTTTGGCGATTGGCTGCATGGCATGTTGTAAAACGCCGTCAATGCGGTATTTGACGGCAACTTCACCGTCGCGCGCTTCGATGTGAATATCGCTAGCTCTGCGCTCCAGGGCAGTGAAGATAACCGTTTCGACCAGCCGAACAACCGGGCTGACGGTAGTATCGCGAGTCAGCCGGTCGCCGGAAATTGTTTCTTCGCCCTCTTCGTCGTCCTTCGAAACTTGGAGAGTGAAAGCCTCAGTGGCTTGTTCGAGAACGCGCTGAGACTGCTCAGTGCGTTTGAGAATGTCGCCGATTTGTCTTGGGGTGGCAACTTTAATGGCGAGCTTCTTACCCAACAGAAGAGGGAGTTCGTCACTAAGCAACACCTGGCTGGGATCGGCTACAGCGATGACCAGAGTATTATTTTGGGAGACCAGGGGGACGAAGTTGTAACGGAACATCAAGTCGGCTTGAATCGTACGGAACAGTTCAGGATCGATGCGCTGTTCCATGAGATCGATGAAGCCACAGCGATAGCGTTCCGCCAACTTCTTGGCTTGTTCCCGCTCCTGGTTCAGGTCTACCGGGCCCGCTACCGGGAAGTTCGTGTCTTGGATATTCGAATTTGTCGTGGCCATAAAAATTCTAAACCTTAACTATTTTCCGGTTCCCGAAATCGAGAAGGAGAAAATGGGCAAATAGAGTGAAATGAGAATAAAGGCAACCAAAATCCCCATGAACACAAGAAGAAGAGGTTCAATCAAGGAGACCATTGCGCCGAGCCGGAGGCTGACTTCATCCTCATAGAATTCTGCAACGCTGTTGAGCATTGGCGCTAAAGCGCCGCTGGACTCGCCAACTTCGATCATGTCCAGAGCCATATCTGGCATAACCCCGCTGGAGGAAAGCGCACTGTGAAGCGATTCGCCTTCCCGAACTAATTGCGTGGATTTCCCAACCGTTTCTTTCACAAGCCGGCTGGTAATCGATTCGGAGGAAGTGGAGAGCGCCGAGACCAACGGTGTGCCTCCGGTAAGCAAAGTGGCCAGGGTGCGGCAAAATTGGGACACCTGAAATTTCAATAACGTTTCGCCAATAATAGGTATTTTGAAGAGGAGACGGTCGAAAGCCACGCCACCCTGTTCGCTGCGTGACCAGAAAAATACGCCGATGCCCGCGAGAACGACAAGGGCCAAGGCTCCCAGAATATAGTACCGATATCCGACAGTGATGTTGATCAGAAGGCGTGTGGCGCCGGGGAGTTCCACGCCGAGATCGTTGTACAACAACGCAAATTTCGGGACCACGGCAGTGACCAGGTAGGTGACGATTACGGTGGCCACGATGATCAACAGTGCGGGATAAACCAGACTGGCCACTATTTTCTTTTTTACGCCAGTGCTGACGCGCTGATAGGCAATGTAGTAGTCCAGTACGCCGGAAAGATTTCCGCTTTTCTCGCCCGCCAAAATCGCAGTTGAATATACTTTCGAAAAGACGCCGGCTTCGTCGACGGCTTCGGAAAGCGACTTCCCTTCGCGAACGCGATCACGAATTTGTGTGAGGACAGGTCGAAGTTTGGGAGCAGTAGCGCGGGTGGCCAATAAATCCAGGGAACGCAGAATAGGTAGTCCGGCTTTGATCAGGGTGTTGAACTGCTGATTCAGAATCAGAAAATCGTTGCCACCAATTTTTCGGTCTTTACGAAAGCCAAAAAATCCACTCACTAAACTGCTGCGGGATTTGACGGAATAGACAAAGAGCCCGCGATCAGCAAGTTTGTGGCGAGCTTCTTCTATAGTCCCGGCGGCTTCCACATGAGAGAAAACACGACCGTTGGCGTCGGCGACGCGGCAGACAAATTCACCCATAGGGATAGTTTACCTCAACCTGTGCAAGGGCAGGTGAGCAAGGGTTAACATCCTGTAACCACTGCATTACCAGTGGGTTTGCAACCTCGACTGGGGCTACTCTTCTACTGACGGACGCTGGGGGAACTGGGTAGCAGACCATTCACAATTACCACGCCAGGTGGCGGACTAAACTTAAACAGTGCATCCGCCAACGGTGGATCGATCTCCCAATCTTTGAAGCGAAATTCCGTCTGGACGCTGCCTGGGGATTGAATGAGGACTCTGGCGAGTTCGCCCGTGTCTGTTCGTAGTTCCAAGAACACCCGCATTTTAGATGTGCCGGAAGAGTCACGGTCGGTTTGGGGTGAGGAATTTTTCAAGACGCATTCAAATCCCGTTCCATTTCGCTGGGTCAGATTTGGCTCTGATGGTGTTACGGGTAAATTTGCTTCGACGATTCGGTCGCAAACTTTGGATAATTTTGCTCCCTCGGTTAGCAGCGCGAGTGGAGTGCGCCAATCGTCGCTTTGCCTTGCGGGGATTTTGGTGGCGGTGTGGTCTACGGGGGTGTAGAACCAAGCGTCTTTGCCATCTACGAGAAAAAGATTCTTTTCAGGCTTTTGATACTCCCAACGCATCTTTCCTGGTTTGCGAAAATAGGCGATTCCCGCTTCGCTGCGAACAATTTGGCCATTTTCAGAATAGAGCTCCAAAAAATTGGCACGCATGGTCTTGGCGGTTCGATAGTGAGTTTCGAACTTGGCTACTGAGGAATTCGTATCCAGGGAAAGGAAAAAAGCGAGACAAAGAAGGAAGTAATTAGGCACAAGGCGATTCTAACATGCAGTGAGAAGCAAAAATCTAGAGTGGTGGGTCGTTGGGTCCAGCGACTGCCGTTGGATTTACGCGCGTGACGTTGCTCTGATCGGCATAATAGCTACGCTGGCCGCTTACACCTCGAGTTGTTGGGTCGGCGTTAAATGTGTAGGCCGTGGAAGGGGTTGTGGAACTATCCTGAACATACGTGAAGGTATACCCGCTTTTGTTACCGCTCGCCACAGAGGTGTCAACGATACAAGAGGCAATCTGGGTTCCGGGACAATTCGGTCCCGGACCAGGTCCTAAATCCGATAAGAGAGCTGATGCACCGATGGCTGGATAGATGGTTGCGTAAACAAGTTCGCCGGTAACAACGCTATGGACGGAAGTTACTGCAGAAGCTTCATTGGCCGCGATATGTGCTTTCAAGAGGCTAGGAATAGCGATGGCCGCGATGATCAGAATGATAGCGACGACAATCAGCAATTCAATCAGGGAAAACCCGGCTGTTCCCGTATGCCTCGCTTTCGAGTTGGTGATCCCCGCGGCTCTCATAATCCCTCATTCCTTAGAAGCGTTTCGTAATTTTAAAGACGACAGATATGTATCACATTTAGGGCCATTCTCTCGTAGCAGTCGTCACTTCCAAAAAAAACTAGGGGAGCCGAAGCTCCCCCAGTTTGTCTTACACAACCGAATCAGTAACCAATTAGAGCGGCTTGGATGCGTTCGTCGCCGCAACTGCGGGATCGTAACGGATGACCAAGCTCTCGTTACTGAAGAAGTGGCGCTGGCCCGAAACACCTTGAGTAATCGGGTCGGCGTTCACGTCAAACGTCGTGGTGTTGGTACCGGCGGCAGTCGTACCCGGCGAGATGCTGGTCATTTGATAGCCACTCTTCAAACCTGCGCCCAAAACGGCGTCAATCGTGTTCGCACCAGCTGCACAAGGACCGCCAGTGTTCAGGTCAGCCAGCTTTGCAGCGTAGAACTGGCAAGTGTTGGAATACGTCACTTGCGAGGTGTTGATGGAGCGAACCGAACCGACGGCCGAAGCTTCGTTGGCCGCAATGCGGGACTTCAGCAAGCTAGGAATTGCGATAGCCGCGATGATAAGAATAATCGCCACGACGATAAGCAATTCGATAAGAGAGAAACCCTTTTGCTTCTTCATGTATTCTCCTTGAGAGTATGTATAGTGCCAGAGCACGCGCTACTGAGGTGCAAGCCTCATTCCAATCCTGGCTGTTGCAGTACAGAAGTACCATAATTCATTCAACCCGTTTATTCTTCATAGTTTACAGCCAGTACTTGCTCTCCAAAAGCGGCCGCCGTAACCAGCGCTGCCAAACTTGGTGCTCGACTGACACTTTTTGTCAGATCTGAAGCCGGATTCCGTCACTCGGTCCAGAGAAGCTCGATCTTTTTGATCTGTCAACGGTTGGGGGCGTCAAATGGCTTTCGAAAAGTCGCTGATACTTCGCTAGCCAAGAATTCTGGCCAGCGCCTCGGGCAATACCACATCTGCTTCATCGGCACTTTGCAATTTTTTATTTTCGCGGGCAATGACGAGGGTGGAGCCAGTTAGGGGAGGATGGATCATTTAGAATGACTCCTTTATTGTACGATCATGAGGAAACCGAGGCGGGCAAAAGCAAAGGTGGGAGTAGAAATCTGGTGGAGAGGACACTCTTCCATCGGTCAAGAGTACAAGCACGCTCCCGACGACAATGTGTTTGCAATGATGTCCAACAAACGTCTAAGTGCACAACATGAGGGGAGCCAAAGCTCCCCCAGTTTGACTTACACAACCGAATCAGCAAAAGATCAAAGAGGCTGAGACGCGTTCGTCGCTGCAACTGCGGGATCGTAACGGATGACCAAGCTCTCATTACTGAAGAAGTGGCGTTGGCCCGAAACACCTTGAGTAATCGGGTCGGCGTTCACGTCAAACGTCGTGGTGTTGGTGCCGGCGGCAGTCGTACCCGGCGAGATGCTGGTCATTTGATAGCCGCTCTTCAGACCTGCGCCCAAAACGGCGTCAATCGTGTTCGCACCAGCTGCACAAGGACCGCCAGTGTTCAAGTCAGACAGTTTTGCGGCGTAGAACTGGCAAGTGTTGGAATACGTCACTTGCGAGGTGTTGATGGAGCGAACCGAACCGACAGCCGATGCTTCGTTGGCCGCGATGCGGGACTTCAGCAAGCTAGGAATTGCAATTGCAGCGATGATGAGGATAATCGCGACAACGATTAGCAACTCGATGAGCGAAAAGCCCTTCTGTTTCTTCATTATTTCTAGCTCCTTTAGTGGGGTTTGAAGGAATACCAATCCCTAGATAATCCGGCACGTGACATGCCAATGTTTAACGACAAAACAGCTTTTTTATCCCCAGCTAAATTATTCTAGAGCAAATACTTAGGAATTTCATGGTTTTTATTATGTGGAGAGTGAAATGCTATGAATTTCCAAATGACATTTTATGTCTTCCTGGCATGACGCAAATAGGCACTTCGCCAATAAAGAGCTTGGAAGGATGTAAGAATCGAATAATTCTTATAGCTCGTGTTTTTTGGCGTAGTGGCGAAAGGAACGGTAGCTGATTTTGAGGAGTTCGGCGGCACGAGTTCGCACACCATCGGACTTTTCCAAGGCCGCCTGCAAATAGCGTTTTTCGGTTCCCGCCAGCACAGCTTCGAAGTCTATGCCTTCCGCTGGGAATTCCGAAGTGCTTGAGGCAATCGAAGCGGAAGATGCTTCGCTCTTAGAGACCGCGATTCGTTCAGGGAGGACAGTGACGGAAATTTCGGGACCGCTTTCCAGTGCCACGGCACGCTCCATGGTGTTTTCCAATTCACGGACGTTCCCGGGCCAATCATACGACTCCAGGCGAGTCATGGCTTGCGGTGAGATAGCCTCGATAGGCTTTTCCATCTGCTTGCGGAAGCGCTCCAGGAAATGGCGTGCCAGCAGTGGAATATCGTCTCTGCGGTCACGCAGAGGGGGAACGTGGATGGGAATAACACTGAGACGGTAAAAAAGATCCTCGCGAAACTCATCGGCGGCGATAGCTTTTTCGAGGTCTTTGTTCGTGGCAGTGATGACGCGGACGTCGACATCCATTTCTTCGTTACTACCCAATGGCCTGACTTTTCCTTCTTGCAGCACGCGGTAGAGTTTGACCTGCATGGCCAGATTCATGTTGCCAATTTCGTCCATGAACAGCGTGCCGCCGTGCGCAGCTTGAAACAATCCGCGACGGTTTTCGTTTGCGCCAGTGAAAGCGCCCTTCATGTAGCCGAAGAGTTCGGATTCGAGGAGAGTTTCGGGAAAAGCACCGCAATTAATGGTGATAAAGGGGGTGTTGGCGCGAGAGCTGTTCTCGTGAATGGCACGAGCTACCAACTCTTTGCCCGTGCCACTCTCTCCGGTGATCAAGATTCTGCTGGATTGCGGAGCAACGGTTTGAATCATATCGAAGATCGCGCGCATCTTAGGGCTTTGCCCAATTATGTTGTCGAGACCAGTCAAACGTCGGATTTCCCGTCGAAGGTAACCGGCTTCTTTTTTCCACTTCAAATTCTCAGAGACTTCGCGCACAGCGACGCGCAATTGTTCGACTAAATCGTGATCCTTAATTACATAGCGGTTTGCACCTTCATTGGCCGCAGCAATCGCAGTTTCCAGCGTGGGAACTCCGGTGATCAAGACGAAATAGGAATCGGGGGAAATTTCTCTGACGAAGCGGAGTAGTTCGACACCGGTAGCGCCTGGCATCCGCACATCGGAAATAATGATATCGAAGAGTGCGCTCTCTAGTTTGCGCCTTGCTTCTTCCACGGTGTGCGCGATCTCGACTTTGTGGCCTTCCTTGCGGAAAGTGATCTCTAAGAGCTCACAGATGGATTTCTCGTCGTCGACGACGAGAATATGAACTAACTCACGACCTGCATCTTTGGCTGCTGTTTTTGTTCCTTGCATAAGCCCTCAGTTTAGCCGTGGAATCTCCACTACGAATTCCGCACCTTTTTCCTTTTCGCTGAAAACCATAATGCGCCCGTTGTGAGCCTGGACAATTTGATAGACGATCGCCAGCCCAAGTCCAGTTCCGCCTTCGAAATTGGATTGGAGAGGCTCGAATATTTTGGAACGCTGTTGGGGATCAAGTCCAATGCCGGTGTCGCGAAATGAAATACGCAGCCAGTCCTGTTGCAGGTCAATTCCAACCGTCAGAGTTCCGCCAGATGGCATTGCGCGAAGAGCGTTATCACTCAGATTCCAAAATACCTGACGGATCTTGTTGGGATCTACGTGCGCCATGATGGATTGTCCGTTGAAGTCTTTCACAATCTTGTAGCGCCCTTCTACCCCTGGCTTCATGCCGATTAACAGGAGAGTTTCGTCCAAGAGAGATCTGACATCCGCATCTTCAAAAACGTATGACTTCTCTCGTGAGTAATTCAGGAAGTCAGTAATGATATGGTTGAGCCGCTCGGATTCCCTGTTGACGATATTAACCAGGTGCTTTTCGTCCTCCTCCAGGGGCACCATGCGAGTGAGTTCTTTCACCGCGCCGGCCATGGCGGTGAGAGGTTGGCGGATTTCATGGGCAATCGCGGCGGAAAGCCTGCCAACGGCTGCCATGCGTTCTTTTGTGGCTACTTCTTGTTCCAGACGGCGTAGTTCCGTTAAGTCCTGAAAATTAAAAACATAACCACTGCGCGAGGTATCCTTCAAGCGCAGCGGCGAAACAGAAATGCCGACGAACCGGATTTGGCCGTGAGGTATTTTGAGTTCAACCTCGCGCCGCATGGAAAGTTTTGTAGGAAGAGCAGAAATATCCGGTAGCCAGAACTGCGGATTTACAGTGCGAATGTCCTTGCCGCGTAATTCCGCAAAGGACCTCCCGAGAATTTCTTCACCAGTACGGTTTAGCAAGGCAATGCGGCCATCGAGATCTGTGGTCACAAGCCCCCCGCGCATGGAATGGATGATATCGGAAGTGAAGTCTTGCAACTCCGATAATTCTTCGCTCTTTTCTTCTAACTCCGTACTCTTCTTGCGAAGAGATTGGGCCAGTAGGCTTGCTAAATAGGCGACCGCAAGAAATCCAAAAGTATTGCTAAGGAACCACATCCGAACGCCTTCTGGAGTGGGAGTCACAACGGAAGTCCTGGGGATTCGCCCGTAAAAGGTCAACGCGGTGGTCACACCCAAAGCTAAGAGGCAAAGGGCCGCGGTGAAAAATGCGGTACGCCGGGAGAAAAGAACGCTGGCAACGATAATAATCAGCAGGTAGAGAGAGGTGAAATAACTGTCCTGGAGTCCCGTGGCGTAAACCAACCCAGTGATCAGCAGAACGTCGCAGATCACTTGCAGCCCGCCGATCCAGCCAACGTTGGGCAGCAGCCTGACCAATATCAAATGAAAGATGCTGATGGTGATCCACAAGATAATGATAGGCAGAAATAGTCTTGGGGAGCCATTGAAAGGGATGTATTGAGGCCAAACGACGCCAACACCCAGAATCAAGGCAATCATCAACAGGCGGACTTTCGTCAACCATTCGAGCCATTCACGCCTGTTGAAGGTCTGTTCCATATTGCCGCTCAGGGAGACAAAGGCGCGTACCGATTCACCTGCCTCAATTCTAAACACAAACGGGAGGGCTGGGATTATTTCCCGCCCCCCCGTTCCGGTTAGCAACTCTCGTTAGTGAGACGAAGCGAGTTTTCCGATCAATGTGAATAGTGGCAAGTACATTGATATGACAACGCCACCGACCACGACGCCCAAGAACACGATCATGATTGGTTCCAAGGCAGTCAGTAAGTCTTTCACTGCAGCGTCCACTTCGTCTTCGTAGAAGTCTGCGATCTTTTGCAACATGGCATCCATCGCGCCAGTCTGTTCGCCTACCGCAATCATCTGAGTCACCATGCCCGGAAACACTTGCGAGTCCTTCAGTGGCTCG
>DASXIT010000025.1:0-4887 GCA_036497825.1 Candidatus Acidiferrum sp. | reverse complement strand
GCTCATGTACCGGCGCATCGTCGCGGGCAACAGAAAGGCTAGAAACTCGCTTGGAACAGGAATCACCTGGCATCGAGTTGATTTTTTCGCACTCCGGGAGTTGTGAATCGGAAACTCATGAAAGGAGAGACCATGAAAATTTGCAGACAGATGCTCATTTTGGCGGGGATGTTGTTTTTGCTTGCCAGCAATTCTTTCGCTCAAAAAGTAAAGACCGATTACGATCGCAATGCCGACTTCGGAAAATACAAAACGTACTCCTGGGAACAGGTTAAGACGAAAGATCCTCTGAACATCGAACGGATCAAGAACGCCGTCAATATGACATTGGCGTCAAAGGGCTGGACTCTCGTGAATTCCGGCGGCGATGTTTGCATCGTCGCCATGGAAATCACACAAAATCAGCAGACCCTAAATACTTACTACGATGGGTTCGGAGGAGGCTGGCGTTGGAGAGGTTTTGGGGGATTCAGCGAAGCAACCACCACAACAGAGACATATCAAGTCGGCACTTTGGTTGTCGACTTGTTTGATGCAAAGACGAAGGAATTGGTATGGCGAGGAGATTCGTCCGACACACTCTCCAACAACTCCAACAAAAATATCGAGAATCTGGATAAAGGCGTGGAGAAAATGTTCAATAAATTTCCTCTAGGCTCTCCAAAGAAATGAAGACGTTTGAATCGACATTGCAGTAAGGAACCGCACTCAAATCAGTGATGGAGGATTTGCCATGACTCGGAGGCTGCCCAAACGCCCAATGCGAATACTGATCGTATTCTTGTCCATTCTACTTGTGCAATCGACTACGGGGGCTGCCTCCCTCATTCCCGCTGTCCAATCCAACGAACAACCACAAACTCCCGCAGCTCAACTGTCTTCTCAGGAGCTGCAACAATTAGTTGCTCCCATCGCACTGTACCCGGACGCTCTTGTCGCGCAAGCCCTGGCGGCTTCCACGTATCCAACGGAGATCGTCGAGGCGGACCGCTGGATGCAGAGTCATACTGAACTTAAGGGTGAACAGCTTGGAGCTGAAGTCGATAAACAACCGTGGGACCCAAGTGTAAAAGCACTCACCCAATTTCCTTCCGTCCTGGAAAACATGGACAAGAATCTTTCCTGGACCTCCTCGCTCGGCGACGCGTATGCGAACCAGGAGCAGGCCGTAACGGATGCCGTGCAAACCATGCGCAAGGATGCTCAAAAAGCCGGCCATCTGGATAGCAATGAACAGGAGAAGGTAACAACTAAAGACGATTCTATCGAAATTGCGCCCGCTAATCCGGAAGTGGTTTATGTCGCCGAGTATGATCCATGGCTTGCTTACGGCTATCCCATAGTCTCGTACCCGGGTTGGTATCCGGTCCCCGGAATCTTTTTTGACGGACCGGGACTTTTCTTCGGCGCTGGATTTGGAATCGGTTTCTTCGGCGGTTTCGGTTGGGGTTGGAATCACTGGGGATGGGACTGGCACGGCCACAGGATGCTCTTCAACCACAACACTTATATCTCTCACAGCCGAACGTTCAACCACGGTGGTTTCGACCACGGCAATGCCTTTCACGGAAATAGTCCGGGAGTTGCTGGATTTCACGGGTCACCTTCCCACTCTGAGCAGGGCACTCACTCCGGCGCTTTCAGCGGATACGATCACGGCGGAAATGCCCATAGCTTTTCTTCTCGGGGGCAATCCAGCTTCGGAGGCGGTTTCCATGGCGGTGGCGGCGGGCACAGGTGATCTCGCGTTGTGAGCTATGCAATTCAAAGAAAATCAAAAAATATGAGGAACTGCCATGCTGCGGAATATTTCGATTTTAAAACAATTGGAATGGAAAAAAGTTATTCGCTTCAGTGCATTCGCTCTATTGGCACTCTGTATGGGAGATTCGTTTGAAACCGCGTTGGCGCAAGAAGCGGGGCAAAAGACCTTTACTTCAACCGCGGATGCGGGCCGCGCACTTTTTACAGCGATGCAAGACCCCGAGGACCATGCCCTCCTGGAAATTCTCGGTCCATCTGGAAAAGATATAGTTTCCTCCGGCGACCCGACTGAGGATCTCGATGCCCGCGCAAACTTCAGAACGAAATATGAGGAAATGCACCGATTCGTCACAGAGTCGAACGGAACCGTAACCCTCGTGATCGGCGCCGAGAACTGGCCGCTTCCCATTCCACTCGTCAACAAAAGCGGAGCTTGGTATTTCGACACCAAGGCGGGCAAGGACGAAATTCTATTTCGCCGAATTGGCAAGAACGAACTGTCTGCGATTCAAGCTTGCAACGAATTAGTGGATGCCCAAACGGCCTACTTTGAAAAAGCGCCGTATGGCTACTCCGGGGAATATGCGCAAAAACTGGTGAGCGATAATGGAAAACACAACGGTCTATTCTGGGAAGAAGCGGGGGATCAATTGAACAGTCCCGTCAGTCCCCTGATCGCCTACGCGCGCCAAAATCGACCAACGAGCAACCCTGAATCGAACATTCCGTATAACGGGTATTTTTTCCGGATTCTCACGAGTCAAGGGACTAATGCGCCAGGCGGCGCCAGGAATTACATCGTCAACGGGAAGATGACAGTGGGATTCGCCTTTGTCGCATTTCCTGCGGAGTACCGCTCGTCGGGCGTCATGACTTTCATTGTCAGCAAATCGGGAACCGTCTACGAAAAAGATCTCGGTCCCAACACAACTTCGGAAGCGAAAACCATGACTGCTTATAACCCCGACTCCACCTGGCACCAGGCCGAATTGCCGGGCAATTGAACTTAGCCCTCGAACCAGGCCATCTCCGAGGGAAGGTGAATACAACCATGCGCCATCGAAGACTCGGATTTTCGCTATTTGCGTTTCTCCCGATTGGCTTCCTCCTGCTCATATCGAGAACTGACCTTCAGCGAGACAATTCCGTGCACATCCCCGGAACTGAAAAACATGATCCGGGAGGGAAGATGCCTCCGGGTTTCGATCAGGACGTTGCCAGGGTCGCTGCCAATATCGATAGGATTGAAGCGGAAACTCTAAGTGAAATGAGCCATACTACGCTGGACCATCAGGGGAAGGTCCGTACCCTCGGAAAGTTATTACTGTTTGATAAACATCTTTCGGTGAATCAAAACGAGGCCTGCAGTTTCTGCCATACGCCCGAAACAGGATTCACTGGCCCGATCCAATCTCTGAATTTAAGCACTGTGGCGTATCCAGGATCTGTAAGAACGCGATTCAGCCAGCGCAAGCCGCAGAGTTACATGTATGCCACATTTTCCCCCGTACTCCACTACAACACTTTACAAGGCGATTTTGTTGGCGGCAATTTCTGGGACATGCGCGCTAGCGGTTACCGTTTGCAAAATGCAAGCGCCGAACAAGCCCAAGGACCGCCAACGAACCCTGTCGAAATGGGGCTGCCCGATTCGGCCTGCATCGCATACCGGCTATCCCAGGCTCCTTACCGCAAATTATTTGAGGACGTCTGGGGCGCCGACTCTTTCTCTATTCAATGGCCGAAGGACGTCGAAACCGTTTGCGCTACACCCGGCCCGCCACGCGGCGACGATCAATACCCGGTCCACCTCAGCATGGCAGACCGGCAACGTGCAGATCATGTCTATGACAGCTTCGGACTGGCAGCCTCAGCGTACGAAGCCTCGCCAGAAGTCAGCCCGTTTACTTCGAAGTATGACTATGTGCAGGCGGGAAAGGCGCAGTTTACGCCCGAAGAAGGAATCGGGTATGCACTGTTTAAAAGCAAGGCGAAATGTAATCAGTGTCACCGCGACGGCGGGCCGGGTGAAGAACCATTATTCACGGATTTCACGGCGAGCAATCTGGGCGTGCCTCGAAATCCCGCGGTGCAATATTTCTTCGAAGGGAAACCTGACGAACGCGGCTACAGTCAAAACCCCGCGGGTCAGGCATACGTTGATACCGGCGTCGGATTTTTTCTGCGCAAGCTCAAGAGCCTCAGCGGTCAATTAAATCCCGATACGCAGTGGATCGACCTGGCGCCCAAATTCGACGGCAAGTTTCAGGTAGCCACATTGCGCAACGTTGACATGCGCCCCACTCCCGATTTTGTGAAGGCATACATGCATAACGGCTACTTCAAAAGTTTGAAAGAAGTTGTGCATTTTTATAACACGCGTGACGCTCTACCCAAGTGCAAGTCAGGAGATCCCGGGGAAAAAGTCACCTGCTGGCCGACTCCTGAAGATGCAACCAATCTCAACACAAGACAACTTGGTGACCTGAAGCTGACGGATGAGGAGGAAAACGATATCGTGGCGTTTTTGAAGACCCTGACCGACGATTACAAACTCCCCAGCTCCGCAAAAGGAATGTAAATATTTTGGTGTCCGAAAGGAACATGAGAAATGAAATATAGAAAGTTGGGGAATACCGGACTCATTGTCAGCGAGTTGGCGCTTGGCACGATGCAGTTTGGCGGCAGGATGAACATGGGCAATCTTGGCCAGGAAGATACAACGAAGATGGTGCGGGCGGCTCTGGATAGGGGCATCAACTTCATCGACACGGCCGACGTGTACAGTCTCGGGGAAAGCGAGACGCTGGTGGGCAATGCATTGAAAGGCGTGAGAAAGGAAATTGTCCTGGCCACAAAAGTTCGCCTTCCGATGGGTGAGAACTTCAACAGGAGCGGCGCGACTCGCGTTAATATCCTGCGCGAAATCGAGGAGAGTCTCGAGCGATTGCAGACGGATTACATCGACTTGTACCAGGTGCACGGATGGGATAGCAATACTCCGCTCGAGGAAACTGTGAGGACGCTCGACGACGTTGTGCGACAGGGCAAGGTCCGTTACATCGGGCTCTCGAATTTAATGTCATGGCAAGCGGCAACCGCGATCCTGCTGCAGGAGCGCCT
>DASXIT010000024.1:0-5060 GCA_036497825.1 Candidatus Acidiferrum sp. | reverse complement strand
CTCGCTACACTCTGTCATTGAAAAGGCCTCTTTTCCTGGGACTTTAACTACGCCTGAACAACGCAGTTATGCCCGAGAAAGCGGCCTTTTTCCACTTCTATTTAACGTTTTGTTCTTTTCCCTTGTGAGATTTCCGGGCTAACCCTCTGAACCGCCGTACGCGGACCCGCATCTCCGGTGGTGTGGCAGGGCGGACGGGTGACCGTCCCCCCTATGCCGATTGGGGTGGCGGAAAAGAAAAAGCAGATCCTTCACTCGCAAAAGACGTGAGTGAGGGATGACAATTTCGAGAGATATGCGAGCTAGCAAATTTTAGCCCCCCGGGGACGGGACACCTTGAGGGAGATCAGGTTTCGAGGATTGCGTCGGCTTCGATTTCCAGGAGAATTTCTGGGGAGATGAGTTTGCTGACTTCGACCATAGAGGTAGCAGGGCGAATGTCTCCGAAGAACTCGCCGTGGGCGCGACCGATTTTTTCCCATTCGGAGATGTTGGTGACGAAGATGCGAGTGCGGATGACGTCTTTGAGAGAGGCGCCCGCGCGAGCGAGAGCGGATTCTATGTTGCGAATGATTTGTACGGTTTGGGCGTAGGAGTCGCCAATGCCGATAATTTTGCCGTCGGGGCTGGTGGCGGTGGTGCCTGAAACGCTGATGTGGTTGCCGATGCGGACAGCGCGGGAATAGCCCACGATGGGCTCCCAAGAAGTACCGGTGGAAAAGTTTTGGCGTGGCATTTAGGTCCTTTTTAGCTCGCGTTTTTTTGCGTTATCGACGCGCATGTTAAACTTACAGTAAGTATGCCATAGGCAGTTCCAGGCACGGCATCGCCAAGAGAAGCCAAATGCGCTGCAACAATATTATTGAAGCTGTCGGACACACTCCGCTGATCCGGTTGAACCGAATCAATCAGGATTTGAAGCCGCAGATCTGGATTAAAGCAGAAATGCTCAATCCGGGTGGATCGGTGAAGGATCGTATCGGCATCACGATGATCGATGCGGCCGAGAAGAAGGGTTTGCTGAAGCCCGGCGGAACGATTATTGAGGGGACATCCGGAAATACGGGGATGGGGTTGGCGCTAGTGGCTGCGGTACGCGGGTACAAATGCGTCTTTACGACGACGGATAAGCAATCGAAAGAAAAAGTAGATTTGCTGAAGGCACTGGGAGCGGAAGTGATTGTTTGCCCGACGGCGGTGGAGCCGGAAGACCCGCGCAGCTACTACAGCGTGGCGAAGAAATTGGCCCGGGAAATTCCCAATTCCTACTATCCGAATCAATATGACAATCCGAGCAATCCGGAAGCACATTACTTGACGACGGGACCGGAAATCTGGGAAGACACGGAAGGAAAGATCACGCACTTTGTGTGCGGGATGGGGACCGGCGGAACGATCAGCGGCGTGGGAAAGTTTCTAAAAGAGAAAAATCCTAGCGTGAAGATCATCGGAGTCGATCCGGAAGGTTCGCTGTACTACGATTTTCACAAAACGGGGAAAATCGCCAAGGCCCGAACGTATGTGGTGGAAGGGATCGGCGAAGACTTTTTCCCGACCACGATGGACATGCAGATTCTGGATGATGTGATCCAGGTGAATGACGAAGAGTGTTTCGTGGTGGCGCGGCGGCTGGCAAAAATGGAGGGAGTTTTTACAGGAGGGTCAGGCGGAGGGTGCCTTTCGGGAACGCTGCGACTGGCAAAGGATTTGAGCGCGAAGGACTACATTGTGGCGCTGCTCCCCGATACCGGGATGCGGTATTTGAGCAAAGTTTACAACGAAGAATGGATGCGCGAGCGGGGATACACGGAATCGAACGTACCGATTACGGTCGAAGAAATTGTGAATGCGAAGAAGCGAGCGGGTAAGGTGCGCGAATTGATTATCGTGCGCCCGTACCAGACTGTTTTTCATGCGTTGAAGACCATGCAGGAGCAGGACATTTCGCAGATCCCGGTGTTTGAAGAAAATATTCCGATTGGCACGATGTATGAGGATCAGATATTGACGCTGGCACTGCAGGGCAAGGAACTGCGCAAACTTACCGTGAGAGAAGTAATGAGCAAGCCGATGCCAATGATTTTAAGAAACGCGCCGGTGGAGCGCATTACGCATATGTTAAGCCACGGAAATCCAGCGGTATTCGTAGAAATGGAAGGGTCGAAATTTGAGATCCTGACAAAATACGATTTGATGAGCACAGTGGCAAGCTTGATGGAACAAAAACGCTAGTCGCATCCCCCCCCAGCGGCTGCAGAAACCAGGACAAACGAGACGTGAAGATACAGGAATTTAATGAACGCCTGAAAAATTCGATTCTCATCGCGGATGGAGCGATGGGATCACAGCTGTATGATTCGGTTGGCGCGGTGCGCTGCTTCGATGAATTGAATGTGACGGAGCCGGAAGCGGTCTTTCGGGTACACCAAGCATATATCGAGGCTGGGGCGCAAATTATTGAGACGAATACGTTCGGGGCGAACCGATTCAAGCTGGCGCCGCTAGGCCTGGGCGACGATGTACAAAAATTGAACAGTCGCGGTGTAAAGATTGCCCGAGAAGCACGGGAATCCGCCGCTCGCGAAGTGATTATTGCGGGTTCGATTGGACCGCTGGGAATTGGCGTGCAAGCGCGCCATCCGGCGCCGGAAGAGATTCTCTCTGTCTTCCACGAGCAGGCTTTGGCGCTGGAAGAACGCGGCGTAGACATTTTTATTCTGGAAACTTTTTCTTACATTGAAGAATTGATTCTGGCGATAGACGCGATCCGATCGTTTTCGGGATTACCGATTGTGGCGCAGCTTACGTATTCGGAAGAAGGAACTACGTACGGTGATGTGCGGCCGTTCCTTGCCGCGACGCTGCTGAAAGATAAGAATGTGCAGGTGATTGGCGCGAATTGCACGCTGGGACCGCAGTCGTTGTTGCCTATTTTGCAGGAATTGACGAATGCGGGAGATATCCGCGTAAGTGGAATGCCAAATACAGGGTTTCCGAAGCGAGAAGGCGACCGGGTGGTTTACCCCAAGTCTTCGCCGGAATATTTTGCTTCGTTTGCGCAGGATGCAGCGCAAGCAGGAGTGCGGATTCTGGGAGGGTGCTGCGGCACAACGCCGGCACACATTCGCGCGATGGCCGAGGCGGTGAAATCGCTGCGGCCTGTGGAAGCCCAACATACAACAGTGGTGGTGGCAAAAACACAAGTTGCCACGCCGACAAAACAAAAAGATCCCGAAAGCAATTTCTGGAAGAAGTTGCAGAAAAAGGAATTTGCGGTTTGCGTGGAAATCGATCCGCCGAAGGGAATTGCGCTGGAGCGAATTTACGAGCAGGTAGATAAGGTGATGGCGTCGAACAAAGTAGATACCATTGACATTAATAGCGGAGCGAAGGCGCGGGTCGGAATGGATGCGTTGATCGTGGCAGGAGCCTTGGAGGCCCGCGGAGTGGAAACGGTTCCGCACCTGACCACTCGGGACCAAAATATTATCGGATTGCAGGCGATGCTTTTGGGGGCTTGGACGGTCGGCGGGGTGCGAAATGTTTTGGCGATTACCGGCGATCCCCCTTCGGTTGGCGATTATCCGGAAACCAGCGGCGTGTACGAAGTGGATTCCGTCGGGTTGGTGAAGATTCTTAACCGGTTGAATCAGGGGACGGACTGGGCGGGAAAGACGCTCGGAGGCCAAACGAATTTTACAATTGGCGTGGCACTGAATCCGGTTGCGGATGATCTGGACGGAGAAATTGCGAGGTTCCATGCAAAGGTGGAGGCTGGTGCACATTTTGCGATGACGCAGCCGCTGTTTGATCCTGAACATTGGCACGGGTTTCTGAAGAAGCTGGGTGGCAAGCCCGCGATCCCCGTGCTGATTGGGGTGTGGCCGTTGAACAGTTATAAGCAAGCATTGCGGCTGAACAATGAGGTGCCAGGAATTGTGATTCCCGAGCCGCTGTTGAAGTCGATGGAAGCGGCGGGGGCGTCTGCGCGGGATCGTGGATTCGAGGTTGCGCGGGAAATGTTGGCGTGGGCACGGACGGAAATTGCAGGGGCGTATTTGATTCCGCCGTTCAAGAGGTATGAGGAGATATTGGAGATTTTGTAGGTCCTCGATTCACGAAAACCAAATGCACCCGCATCAGCCCTTCGCCTCGCTCGGTGTAAAAAAGCGGCCGCTACAGGAGCGACAACCCAAAAGGCGGCGTAAAACCGCCCCTACGCAAGAAAGACAATTGGCAGCAGTGCATCAGGCTGCTCTTACTTCGGCGGATTGTGAGGCAGAACTTTGGTTGTGGAGGAAGCGGCGGAACAGTGGGACGAGCACGGTGTAAATGAGTACGGCGAGAAATGGCGCGATGATCGCCCAGATGGTGATAGCGTGCCAAGTGGTGCTCCACAAAAATTTGATGGCGCCCCACAGGTTGGCACGCGCCAGGGAATAGATTTGGGCGATTGCGATAGACAGGTGTGGAGCTCGAAAGAATTTCTCGCCCAAGCGGAAGAACGGAAGGATCAGCGCAATCTGAAGGGGATACATAAAATAATTCACGATTTGAATGGCCGGAAGATTCAAGCGCCAGATGAAGGCGATCAGCGCGCAGAGCGCGGTGGTACATCCCAGAGCAGGAAAAATTCCAAAGACAGCGCCCAAGGCGATGCTCAGCGCAAGCTTCTCGGGAGTAACGCCCTGTTTCAGAAGCTCGAGGAACGGCTTAATTAACCGGCGATAGAAGAAGCCGTTCTTCATGTGACCTTCTGGCGAAAGAGTGCAGAGGTGGAATTATCGGCTTGAGCGGTTCGATGACTAGTCTGCTCCTGGTCTCCACTGGGAGCCACTTATTGAGTTTAGCCCAGAAAGAACAAATCTAAAGAAGTGGTCGAAAATAAAAAAGGGACGCTGTGAAAGCGTCCCTTTTCATTGTGTGCCGAGCAGGGTCGAAAATCACCTTCCGGCCGAGTTGGCGGGTTGCGAATTTGGTAGCTCGACTTGGTAGCCGAGTTTGCGGAGTTGGCGGATCATTCTGGCGGTGCGTGCTTGCCGAGATTGTTTTGTAACCGC
>DASXIT010000023.1:0-64752 GCA_036497825.1 Candidatus Acidiferrum sp. | reverse complement strand
CCTGCGCTACGAATAGGAATTCCATTTTGTAGCTGACATCCTTTTTTAGTCACCACCTCCCGCCTGAATTCATCATAAGTCTTGCGACGTTCCGTTCACCTCGCGATTGCTACGCAGTCTCATTCCCTGCGTGCTGCGCGTGGCCTCACTGGCTGTTATAGTTAGAGAGTGGCAAATATTCGAAGGCTTTTGGAGGATGCTGGATGAGGAGTCATAAGCGCGGCTTGAAATTCCTGAGCGCAATCGCGATGGCGATGCTGCTCCTCCTGGTGGTCAAGTTCGCCGATGCGCACGCCATTCTGAAAGAGAGCTCGCCGGCTCCAAACAGCACGGTGGCTGGACCAGACGTGCCGGTGAAATTGCAGTTTAACGTTCGCATCGATGCCGGGCGTTCCAAATTGCAGTTGGTCAATCCTGATAATTCGATCGTCGATTTGACCGTTGAGAAACAGAATGCGCCCGATACGCTGATCGCGAAAATGACCGGACTGAAGACGGGTGACTACAAAATTCGCTGGCAAGTCCTCGCGCCAGACGGTCACATCACCCGCGGAGAAATTCCGTTCAAGGTGAGGTCGTAATCAACAATGGTCAGCCTGCTAGGCATATTTGGTTTCTTCACGGTTCTGCTAAGGGCTTTGACGTTGTGTTTTCAGAGCGTCGCCATCGGTGGCATCCTCTTTTTTACGCTGGCGGCCAGAAGCGGTGAGGAGCGAAACGAGGAATTGCTGCGTTCCGGTTGGAAGTTGATCCGCTTTAGTGCGATCGCCTTAGCCGTGACACAAGTGTTGTTCATCATTTTAAATTCGCTGGTATTGCGCGCCACGGTTGACATTCCTCTCTCAGAAATAGTTGGTGCAAACTTTGTGTTGGCCGGCGCGTTGGCGATCGTTGCCAGCATTGCGATTGCGCTCTGGCCCGATCAACTCCGCAAAAACTTATCTCCGGTTGTCCTGATTCCCGCCGCCATGATGCTGGCCTCTTCCGTGATGACCAGCCACTCCGCTTCGCGCATGGAGAATCGGCCTCTTCTGGTTAGCCTGACGGTTTTGCACTACCTCGCAACTGCCAGCTGGATTGGCGGATTGCCGTTTCTGCTGTTGGCGATGAAGAAATTGCCCGAAAGCGATGCGAAGTCGAATGTCATCCGCCGATTTTCCCGGCTGGCGCAGGTCAGCGTGGCGTTGTTGATTGGCGCGGGCGTGGCCATGAGCTGGGCCTATCTCGGTTCCATCGCCGCGATCTATGGAACTGCTTACGGCGTGATGATTTCCGCGAAGGTGGCGCTGCTCCTCTGCCTGCTGCTTCTCGGCGCCGCCAATTATTACATCGTGAAGGGATTGGACACTTCGGACGCAGCTACCGGTAAGAGAAGTTTGGTGCGTTTTGGCGAAGCGGAAATTGGCATTGGTTTGACAGTGATTTTGGCGGCGGCTTCCTTAACTTCGCAGCCGCCGGGCATCGATTTGACGCAAGATCGCGTCACTATGCATGAAATCGCCACTCGGTTTGCGCCGCGCATGCCGCGTTTTCGCAGCCCGGAATTGAATGAACTGTCTGTGCCCACGGAGCAAATCTACAATGAAGCCAAGGCCGCGGGACAGGAGCTGCCACCCGCTTACGTGCCCGGCCAGACTCAGTGGAATCCTTCCACTCCCGGCGATATTGCCTGGTCGGAGTACAACCACAATTGGGCCGGGCTGATCGTGATGCTGATGGGGATTCTTGCGCTGTTGTCGCGCAGCCGCTATTTCGCCTGGGCCAAGATTTGGCCGTTGATGTTTCTCGGCTTGGCGGTATTTTTGTTTTTGCGCGCTGACCCGGAAAATTGGCCGCTCGGCCCCAACGGATTCTGGAAAAGTTTCGGCGTGGTCGATGTGCTACAGCATCGTCTAGCCGTTGTGCTGATTGTGGTCTTCGCCATCTTTCAATATCGCGTCGAAACAAAGAAAGTGAAGTCCATGGCCGCGGCGCTGGTGTTCCCCAGCGTCTGCGCATTGGGTGGAGTCGTTCTGCTGACCCACACGCATGCGCTGAGCAACGTCAGAGAGGAAATGCTCGCCGAACTGAGCCACACCCCGCTGGCGATTTTTGGAATTATGGCGGGCTGGTCAAGATGGCTGGAATTGCGCCTGCCCGATCAAAATCAAGCCAGGAAGTATCTTAAATGGATTTGGCCAGTCTGCTTTATCTTTGTGGGCCTGATCTTGATGGATTACCACGAGAGCGACGTCAACGCGGTGAAACCACCATCGGTGGCGGGCGCTTCGCTTAATTCTTCGTCAGCAAATTATCGAAGTACGCCAGCATCTCCGGCGAATTCCAGTCCTGCGGCCCGATGATCTTGCGGGCAATTTTGCCGTGGCGATCGATAATGTAGGTTTCCGGATACATTACCGTGCCATAATCCTGCGCGGATTTTTTGGAAGCGTCGCGTGAAGTCATAAAATTGATGTTGTGCTGCTGAATGAACTGCTTGTACGCTGCTTCATCGTCGTCGACGCTGACGCCCAGCACAACTCCATTGCGCGAGGCGATACGCTGGTTCAACTGAATCAATCCCGGAGTTTCTTCAACGCACGGTGGGCACCAGGTGGCCCAGAAGTTCAACACCACAACTTTGCCGCGGAGGTCCGACAGGTGCGCAGGTTTCCCATTCATATCGATCGCAAAGTCTTCGGCTGTGCGCCCGGCGATGGAAGATTCGCCCTGGCGATAATGAGGAAGGCTGAAGAAGGCCAGAATAGCGAAGGCAAAACCCATGCTGCCGTAAGCCATAATTTTGCGCAAAACAGTTTTCATAATACCGCTATAATAACGTAGACCCGCCCCTCAGGAAAGCCTTGTCGGCTCACACTCAAACGTGATGACAGACACAGCCAAACATCGACGATCGATAACGGCCATTGTGCCTGCGCGCAACGAAGAAGCGGTCATTGCGGCTTGCGTAGAATCCCTCGCACAACAGCAGGAAATTGCAGAAATTTTGGTGGTCAACGATCAGTCTCAGGATCGCACCGGAGAAATTGTTCGCGAATTAATGAACAAGTATCCACGAGTGCGATTGGTGGAATCGAACCAATTGCCATTTGGTTGGGTGGGCAAGAATCACGCTGTCTGTCTGGGCGCGCGGGAAGCCGAGGGCAACTGGTTCCTCATTACCGACGCAGATGTCCTGCACGAAAAAAAATCTGCGGCCAAAGCCTTGGCGCTTGCCCGAAAACACAACGCCTCTCTGGTCTCCTTTTCGCCCGACCAAATTATGGAGACATGGCACGAGAAAGCCTTGATTCCTGTAGTGTATTGCAGGCTTGGCCGAAAATTTTCTTTCAACGATGTGAACGACCCGGAAAACAAGGCAGCAGCCGCTAACGGTCAATTCCTGATGATCAGCCGCGATGCTTATGACGCCGTCGGCGGGCACGCTGCCATCTCCGATGAGGTGCTGGAAGATGTAGCGTTGGCCAAGCGAGTGAAGGAAGTCGGATTCCCGATCTGGTTTGCCAGTGGCAAAGGGATTGTCCAGGTGCGCATGTATCGAAGTTTCGGCGCCATGTGGCAAGGATGGAAAAAGAATTTATATCGATTGATGGGCGGTGACCCGGGGTCGGTTGCCACTGAGACCACTAGCGCAGTCGGCCTCATTCTCTTGTTAGTCGCGTTGGTCGCCACTTTATGGTGGGTCCGCAATGACTGGCACCTTGCCGTGTTGGCCGCGCTAATCGGCTTCGGAATTTGGCACTGGTTGTACAGCCGCGAGTTGAAGCGCAATCACTTTGCCAGCGGGCTAACCTGGTATGGCATTCCTGGGAAGCTGCTCTATGCAGCGGTGCTGTTCGCATCCTACCTCAGCCACCGGAAAGGCGTGCTGGCCTGGAAGGGTAGGGAGTATCCTGTGGGTACCTCTGCAGCATCGAAGAGGTAGGAATTCTATGGTCTATTTGACGCGCAAAATCGAGTTTTCCGCATCGCATGTCTATCATAACCCGGCGATGAGCGCGGAAGAGAACAAGCGCGTTTTTGGGAAGTGCAACAACCCGCATGGTCATGGCCACAATTACACGTTGGAAGTGACTGTGGCAGGCGAGCCCGATCCGGTGACGGGAATGGTGCTGGATCTGAAAGAATTGAAAGAGATATTGGAACGGGAAATCATGCAACGCATGGACCACCGCCACTTGAATCATGAAGTTCCGGAATTACAGGGACAGATTCCCACTTGCGAGAATATTTCGCGGGTCATCTGGAATTTGCTGGAGCCAAAGATTACCCAGGGGCGTCTACATAAGTTGAGGCTGTATGAAACTCCGGATTTGTTTGCCGATGTTTACCGCAATGGAGCGAGGCCGGCGTGAGCGAAGGGCTGAAAATCGAATTGGGGCGGCGTTATAAGTTTGCGGCTTCCCACCGGTTGCACAGCGAAAAGTTGAGCGCGGAAGAGAATTCCCGGGTCTATGGCAAGTGCAATAATCCGCATGGGCACGGGCATAATTACGTAGTGGAGATCAACATGTCGGGAAGGGTGGATCCGGCTACGGGAATGATTGTGAATTTGTCGGACCTCGATGAATTCGTGGAAAGGGAAGTGATCGAAGCATTCGATCATCGCTCGTTAAACGAAGAGGTTCCGGCATTTCGCGACCAGGTACCGACTACGGAGAATGTTTGCATGGAGATTTACCGTCGCCTGAAACACTTTTCTAAGGCCCAGCTTGAACGCGTGCGCGTCGAAGAAACAGGCAACAACGCTTTCGAATACGCTGGGGAGAAGAATGAAAATTGTAAGGCGAACTGACGCGAGGGTGACAAAAATGACCAAGCCGACCGAGCTGATGCTGCACGAAAGCAATGTGGAATTGCCAGGGGAGAATATTGCCGACCATGTGCGGAAAATGATTGCGCTGGTAGGAGAGGATCCGAATCGCGAAGGTTTGCGCAAGACGCCGGAGCGTTTTGAAAAGGCGTTCAAGTTTCTCACCAGCGGATATCACCAGAATCTCGATTCGGTGATGAATGGCGCGACCTTCAGCGTGGCCTACGATGAAATGGTGGTTGTGAAGGACATCGAGTTCTTCAGCTTGTGCGAGCACCATTTGCTGCCGTTCTTTGGTAAGGCGCACGTGGCATATTTGCCCAATAAGCGCGTATTGGGTCTCAGTAAGATCGCGCGCCTGGTCAACATGTTTGCGCGGCGCTTGCAAATCCAAGAGCGCATTACCAGCCAGATCGCCCAGGCGATTGAAGAGAAAATCAGCCCGGAAGGTGTTGGAGTAATCATTGAAGCGCGCCACCTGTGCATGCAGATGCGTGGTGTGGAAAAGCAGCATGGCCAAGCGGTGACCAGTGCGATGCTGGGTTCCTTCCGCCACAATAAACAAACGCGCGATGAATTTCTTTCCTTAGTCCGCAATCAGAAGTCTTAGCCTCAATTGAAAAAATATAGAGCCAGCCAGGGGAGTGCGACGCGACAGGGATTCCTGTTCTGCGCAACTCTTCTGGCTGTTTTTCTTTTGTTGGGCGCTGCCAAGCCGAGCGATGAAGTCGCTCGATTAGCCAAGGCCATGGGTTGGAAGCCCGGAGACGTAGTCGCCGATGTAGGTGCGGGCGGAGGAGAACTGGCATTTGCGGCGCATACTTATGTCGATCCCACGGGCAAAGTCTACGCAACCGAATTGGATGAAAAGAAGCTGGAAGCCTTGAAACAGGAATTGGCTCGCCGCGGATACAAGAATTTCGAGGTGTTGGCGGCAGCGGAAAAGGAGACCAACCTGCCTCCTACGTGCTGCGATAGCATTCTGCTTCGCCGTGTCTATCACCACTTGACCGCGCCGAAGGAAATGGACGCGAGCCTTTTTAAATCGCTGAAGCCGGGTGGAGTCCTGGCGATTGTCGATTTTCCCCCGCGAGCATGGCTTTCGATTTCCGAGCCTGTTAAGGGCGTTCCCGCGAACCGTGGCGGCCATGGAATTCCCCAGAAAATCCTGATCGAAGAATTAACCGCGGCAGGATTCGTTGTCGAAAAGATTTACGATAGTTGGCCGAACGACGATTATTGCGTGATATTCCGCAAACCAGCCCCCGCAGCTCAGTAAAATTTATTCGATTTTCAGCGTTTCTGCGCCGCGCGGGCCTTGCGAACCCGCTCGCGATTGCCGCAAGTGGCGGTGTTGCACCAGCGGCGAACATTCCCCTTTGTGTTATCGATGAAAATCCAACGGCAGTCTTCGTTGTTGCAGATCTTCAGGCGCCCCTGCCCTTGATCGATGACCGATTGCGCAAACGAATAGGCAATGTAAGTAAGGATGGTGGACCAGTCAAATTGGACCGCCCGCAAAGAGATACGAAGCCCATTTTGGTCCTCCTCAAGCTCGGTGTTTACGGCTATTGTCATCCATTGATTGAGCGGCGTCAGTTGTTCCATGTGCAGCTTTTTGCCGGCGCTTGCTCTCTCAACTAGTTGGCGAAGTAAGGACCGCAGGTTTCGAAATAGTTTTTGCGGCAAAGGCTCATCCAACGGTATGCGGAATTTCCAATGGCGCATGTAAGACGTGACCCACGCGGGATCGTCAAGCATGTCGGTGAAATTGCCAAAGCCGTCCCAGTGCTCGCTGTTCACCAGGTCGAGCCAGGGCTGGGAATCGCCGTAATTATGGGCGACGAAAGGATCGGGCCTAGAGTTCATTGTAATGAGATAAAAGCAGTTGACCCATTACAAGCTTTCGGGTACTGTCAGCCTCATGTAATGAGTATAGCAGGTTTATCTCATTACATGAAGGGGGCCAAAAATCATGAGTAACACCGCCGAAGCTGTGGCAACCGCACCCAGCAAGGTCGTTAGCATCCAGGCTGCTGCGCCTGCCGCGCGCAGGTTGCACGTTATTTTGGCCTTTATCGCCATTTATGTCATTTGGGGTTCGACCTACCTGGCGATTCGCTACGCGGTGGAGACGATCCCTCCCCTCTATGCGGCAGGTATTCGGCATTTGGTTGCCGGATCCATTCTGCTGATTTGGGCGCTGGCCAGGGGCATTCGGCCCACCGCAGCTCAACTGCGAGCCAGCGTAGTCATTGGGTTCTTATTTTTCCTGGTGGGTCACGGCTCGCTGCATTGGGCAGAACGGATTGTGCCCAGCGGGTTGGCGTCGTTGTTCATCGCCATCGAACCCATATTTGTGTTCTTGCTCTCTTCCGTAGCGGCACGCACCTGGCGGCTGAACGGAATGCTGGTGACGGGCATCCTGCTTGGATTGGTAGGAGTCGGAGCATTGGTCGGCGACGTGGCCAGAGATGCGGCAACTCCCGGCACCACATGGGGAGTGATCGCGATTCTCGTAGGTGCGTTTTCGTGGTCCGTGGGAATCATCTATTCGCGAAGGTCACGGCTTTCGGGTAATCCGCTGCTGCTCTCCACGCTGTCGCTACTGACCGGCTCGGCAATGCTCTTGTTCACCGCAACGGTAGTTGGAGAAGGGAAGGGTTTTTCGTTTGCCCAAGTGACTACGAGATCGTGGGTCGCACTGGGCTACCTGATTCTGTTCGGATCGGTTGTAGCGTTCACAGCATATAACTGGTTGCTAGAGCACTATTCGCCAACCCTGGTGGCTACGCACACGTACGTGAATCCGGTTGTGGCAGTGCTGTTGGGTTGGGCCTTTGGCGATGAGGCATTGACGCTGAAAGTGGGATTGGCCGCTGCGATGATCGTTGGAGCGGTGGTGTTGGTGGACCGAGGAACGAACAAGCTGCACAAACTGGTCTAAACGGTAGAGTGCAGGAGCCTGGCTCCCGCTTTTGCGGTCTAAGCCAACTCAGTCAATCTCAAAAGCGGCGGTTGGACTGCCGCACTCCATAGTCTTTTGCTTGCTACCGTGTGGCGGGTATGGTCAACTTCACTGAGCCCCCGCCATGATTGCTCAACGAATTGCTCATTACGTCATACTCGAAAAGCTCGGTGAAGGCGGGATGGGCGTCGTTTACCGTGCGCGCGATGAAAAACTGCAACGCGACGTTGCACTGAAATTCCTGGGAGTATTGACCACCGGCAGTGCCGCAAGCCACGAAAAAATTCTAGAAGAAGCGCGTGCCATTTCCGCACTGAACCACCCAAACATTTGCACTGTTTATGAAGTGGGCGAAGCCGACGGGAAACCGTACATTGCAATGGAGTTTGTAGAAGGCAAGCCGCTAAGCGCTGAGATTTTGTCGACAGGCATGGCGCTCGACCAGGTCGAACGCTACGGGATACAGCTAGCCGAAGCACTGAGCCACGCGCACAGCCGTGGAATTATTCACCGCGATCTGAAATCGGCCAATGTGATTATCACGCCAACGGGATTGCTTAAGGTGCTCGACTTTGGAATATCCCGGCGACTCGAACCCAATGGCGGAGAAGGGACGACAAGATTTGATCAGTCCTGGGAATCGCAACACACCTTTACAGGAACGCTGCCGTATGTCGCACCGGAAGTTTTTAAAGGTCAGGTGGCAGATGAACGCAGCGATATCTGGTCACTAGGTGTACTCCTATATGAAATGGTGGCGGGAAGGCGGCCGTTTCGCGGTGCCACCGCTTACGAATTGAGTGCGGCCATTCTTCGCGAGAAGCAGCCGGACATTACTCAGCCTATTCCAGCGGTTATGCAAAGCATTCTGGATAAGTGCCTGAACAAGGATCCAGGCCAGCGATACCAAAGCGCGGGAGAAGTGCGTGCCGCACTGGAGACGGCGGGTACAGCTTCACGGACGCAAAAATTCTTGACGGTAATGAATCAGCCTTCTGGCATCTGGACAGTGCGAAATTTGCTGTTGCTTCTCGGCGTGGCGGCGCTTGCCGTGGGGCTGGGCTATTGGATGCAGGAACGAAAAACCGCCAGAACTCCGCCGGTGCCGGGGGCGATTCAGGCTATCGCAGTGCTGCCGCTGGAAAATCTTTCTGGTGATCCGGCCCAGGATTATTTTGCGGACGGCATGACGGATGCGCTGATCACCGAACTGTCGCAAATCAAAAAGCTACGGGTGATTTCGCGTACAACCGTGATGCAGTATAAGCACACTCGCAAGCCGCTACAGGAGATTGCCGAGGAATTGAGTGTCCAGGCAATTGTGGAGGGATCGGTGATGCGCGTTGGAGACCGGGTGCGCATCTCCGCAAAATTGATCCAGACAAATATAGAGGGGGCCCTCTGGGCCGATAATTTTGAGCGGCAATATACCGATATCTTGGCGCTGCAAAGCGATGTGGCTACCGCGATTGCCCGGCAAATTTCGGTGGAACTTAGCAGTTCGGAACAGACCGAGTTGGCCCGCAATCGAAGTGTGGTTCCAGAAGCCTACGAGGATTATTTGAAAGGAAGATTTGAATCCGCGAAACGAACACAAGAGGGTTTTATCGCCGCCGAAGAGTATTTCAAGAAAGCGATTGATAAGGATCCCACTTTTGCCGGAGCTTATGCCGGGTTGGCAGAGGTCTATCTCAACATGAGTTCCTATCAGATGAGACCTTCGAAGGAAGTTATACCCCTGGCGAAGCAGGCGGTGGCAAAAGCATTGGAATTGGATGATCGGCTGGCCGAAGCGCATTCGGCGTTGGCGGCAATTCGATTTTACAATTTGGAATTGCAAGGTGTGGAAAGCGAATTTCTGCGCGCAATCGAACTCAACCCCGGGTTCGCGCAAGGGTTGCACTGGTACGCGCTTTACCTCGCGGCGATGGGCCGAAAAGGTGATGCAGAAACGGAGATTAAACTTGCGCGGGAAATCGATCCCAAGTCTCTGATCATCAATGCAAATGTGGGCTGGTGTTATTACCTGGCCAAAGACTACAACAGGTCGATCGAGGCGCAAAAGGAGACCCTGCGGCTCGATCCGAGCTTCGGCGTTTCCTATGGTTATCTAGGGCAGGCGTATCTCGAAAAAGGACAGTACGAAATGGCTATCGAAGCGTTCCGAAGGAATGTCTCGCTGGAGCCATCGAGCATCTCGCGCAAATCGGAATTGGCCAATGCGTATTTCCGGGCGGGAAGAACGAAAGAGGCGGAAGAAATAGTCGAGGAATTCAGCCATCTGAACGGCAATCGCTATGTATCTTCGTACGATTGGGCAATGGTATACGCGGGGAAACGCGACAAAGAGAAAACTTTGCAGTGGCTCGAGAAGGGTTACGAAGAACGCAACGGGCGGCTGGTCAATCTGGCGGTACATCCGCAGTTTGCGTTTCTGCACAGTGATCCCGGATTCCAGAGGCTCTTGAAGGAAATTGGAGTAGCCTCTGCGCTGGCCAATCAAGCGAAAGATGCCCGGGTTAACGCCGAGCCCAAGGGCAATTGAGAGGATTTGCCGCTAAGCGCCTTGACGCGTATTCAGGCCATTCGTTAGACTCCGCCAACGAGCCCACCGCCAGGAGTTTCAGGGGATCGCCACAAGGGGTAGCAGCAAGCTCTGGAGGAACAAATGGTAAAGCTCAAGATCAAAAAATATACGTTGAAACCGATCGAAGAGGAATTGAATACAATCCGCGAAGGTCTGGTGGAAGACAGCAAAATTGCCACGGGGCCAAAGAAAATATCATTACTCTTGCAAATCAAGAAGCTGGATAAGTTGATTGCGCTGCTTGTGGTGACTTGCAAGCACCATACCATGGGCTAAGGGAAAATCTGCTGATGTGGACCAATGAGGAAAGCCCAGGCCGAATTCGCAATTAGTAACCGGTGCGCGCATTGAGGAACGGGAAAATAAACAGGACCACAGCCCTTAGGTTCCGGCGTTCTCCTTTCGTAGTCTGCTACTGGCTTTCCCGGGCGTTTGTATTTGAAAATTATGCCACTGGAAAAAAAGTAGCGGGCGATCCGTTCATCGCTAAGATCCTTCATTTTTGCAGCCAAAGCCGAAGCATGGCCGAGTTGCTGGAAATCTTCCCCGACGAAAATCCTACTGCTTTGCGCGGCGGCATACGTCGGCTTCTGAAGCATTCGCTCCTGGAAAACGACACGAAGGAAAAAAACAAGCAACAGGAGAGATGGGAAAACTGGGAGTCTTGGAATCCCAGCGCGAGCTTTTTCCATTTTTCCACAAAGAACGCCAAGTACGTTTCTGGATTGGCGGAAGACCTGTCTGATTTGAAGAAGCTAGTCAACGAAGAGCCACTACCGGAAATGACCAAGAAATATCCCCATAAGCCTGCACTTCAATTGAAGCGTCACTCTATCAATATGGAATTCCCCCGCGTGTTGGGCCAGCGGCGCACCTGGCGCGAATTTTCCGGCAAGCCCGTAGAGCGCGAGTGCTTCGAACAATTGTTGTGGCTTTCGTTTGGCGTGCAGGGATGGGTGGATGTTCCCGGTGGGGGCTGCCTTGCTCTGACGACGTCGCCGTCGGGAGGAGCGCTGCACCCGCTCGAAGCTTACGTTGCTGTCCGGAATGTGAAAGACGTCGGCGCGGGGATTTATCATTACGATTCAGCGAATCACCGGCTCGAGCTTTTGCGGAAGGGACCGCGCAGGCCGGAAATCGAAAGATATCTTGCTGGCCAAAAGTATTTTACGGATGCGGCGTTCGTTATCTTCCTGACGGCTGTGTTCGGGAGGACACAATGGAAATACAAGCATCCCAGAGCGTATCGGGTCGTGTTGGCAGAGGCGGGGCACGTTTGCCAAACGTTTTGCCTCACTGCGACCTGGCTGGGGTTGGCGCCATTTTGCACCATGGCACTTGCGGATTCGCAAATTGAAAATGCGCTGAAGATTGACGGCGTTGGCGAATCGGTGGTCTACGCCATGGGCGCTGGTCAACGGCCGTCTCGAGGAGCAACGGCGGAGCGTTTGAGACGTTAAGGTATTAAACCGGTGTGTGTGATTTCTTCTGGGCATACGGCCAAAGAAGAAGGGCGGCCTAAAGCCGCCCCTAAGTCGAGAATTTAATTGAGAGTTATTGCTTACTTGCTGATGGCGACGGAAGCGCGGGTGGTATCCCAATCCAGATTCAGATTGACGCCCATGCCGGTCTTCTCGAAAGAGATGGTGAAATTTTCGACGGAAGAGGGAAGTGTGGAGACTTTCATCGGGATGCGAGCGAGATCATCCGAGGGACCGGGATATGCCGTACCCCATTCGCCGGTCTTTTTGCTGATGACCAGCGTCCACTTATCTTTTTCGGGGACGGCGAAAATCGTGTAGCTGCCCGCAGGAACAGCCGTGCCGCCAACGGTAATATTTCCAGTGGTGACGAATGTGGTGGCTTCATTGGCGCCAACTCGCCAGATTTGCCCGTACGGGGCTATTTCTCCGCCAACGTGGCGGCCCTTCAAGCGCGGGCTGGAATAATCAATGGTGATTTTGGTGCCGCCAAGGTCGAAGCTCGCGGTTGCCGGCGGGCTGGGACGCTTGGACTTGTCTTGTGCCCCGCAAGCGACGACGAGTACGGCCAAGCCGAGGCAACAAGCAGCGACTGCTACGCTTACTTTACGCATAAATGCTCCTTTTTTGAGTCAACCAAGAACTATCTGACAGGATAACGAGCGAGATGCACTACCCACACCAAGCATTCAACCGGATTTGGCGAATGGTTGCAAGCGAAACGCGAATTGCGAGGCGGAGGAAAAAGATAACGCAAAGACGCCGAGATTCGCAGAGTCGCGCAGCGGAAAATCCCCACACCCAACTACGGCGTGGGGCACCCTGAAGAAGCGAGAAAAACCGGGAAGGAAGATATATACCGTGCTGTTCTTCGCCGTACAGAAGCAAATTCGAAGCAAATTCGTTGTGTCATGCGAGCCAGAGGAGTACGATGCAACCTCCCCCGCGTAGCACTCCGAGTGTTACATCGATGACCGCAATTCTGAGGTGCTGTAATGAAGACCAGACCCTGCCTCGTCACATTTACCGTGGTGCTCCTCTTTTTCTCAACTGCGATTGCCTGCGCACAAGATCTGCAACTGCATGTCACGTATGTTTGCGACGGACAAAAAATCTTTATTGATAGCTGCAACATGCGCGATCTTTCCGATACGGCAAGCTGCATGGTTGCGCATCCCGACAAAATTTTGGCGAACGGGCTAATGGCCTACACAAATCAGACGCGCGGGGCGTTAAAGAAACTGCTGCCCACTTGCAGGCAGCCCTCTGCCGAAGAAATTGCGCGGGAGAAGGCGTTTGCGAAGAAAGTAACCGGCGCGCAAGCTGCAAAGGAAAAGGCAGCCAACGATGAAAACGATGCGATCGAAGCGCGGGCACAAGCCGTCATCACCGGCAAGAAGCCACAGACAGCAGATCAGAAGGCGATGAACCGATGCATCACTGCCGGACGAGTCCCTGCTGTTTGCATGGGCAATGCGCTCGGCAAGCCACTGGAAGCTATGATCGGGCAGTTGCTTCCCGGTTCGCTGCCACCCCTTGAGCCCGGGCTGTATATGAGCGGCAATTTCGTGGGCAATGGTTCCTGGCGAATCGAATTCGATGAACGCAATGCAGCGATGAAATGTGCCGATCTGGCGCCCGGACAAAGGAGCTACACGGTTGAAGTAAAGAACAATCAAGCCGTTGTGAAAATAGACAGCACGCCTAAGCCTGTGGTTCTGGCGATGAAAGCGGATGGCACGCTCGTTGGCGCTGCCGGGCCAATCGTGGTGAATGGGAGCGTGGTCGTCGGGCATTCCGGGGGCGGTACCTATACACCTGGAACTCCGGGTGGCATGACGACTTCCACACAAACGACTACGACGTCGATAACTCCCATGGAAGCGCAGTCGCAGCGCTACGATGGCGGCACGTTCAACCAAAATGGCGGAATGGTCGATCACACTACAACCACGACGACCAACACTTACAATCCGGGAACTGCGGGAATTTACAGCGGACCGACGGTTATCTACAAGGCCGCGACAAGGACTTGCAGCCAGGCCGTGCTTTCCTCCAAGCATGCAGCGGCGAGCGGGACAAATATGATGCAATCCATGGCGACCAGTTTGTTCAATGATGGCGATTCAGGGCCGCCGACGCCTCCCGGTCTTCGCATGCATGGAACCTACGGAGGACAGGGTGGAATCAGCGTGGAGTTCTATCCCGAGTCCGCGATCATCGCGTGTGGAGATGCAGCGCGTGCGTATCCCTACACGGTTCAGGTCAATGGTTCGCAGGCTGTCATCAAGATTGAAAATCCCGCGCACGCGTTGGCGCTTTCATTTCAGCCTGATGGGGAACTCAGTGGCGGCTCCGGCCCGTACGAAGTGAACGGGCGAAGAATCACGGGACAGAACGACAACGGAGACTTCACGTTTGCTCCGCTGAACATGACTTGCAATCTGAGCGCGCTGAAGGCGGGCGCAACACCGGCGGCTCCGCCAGCCGCGGCGAATACTCCCGCTGCAGCAGCCACGAGCGCAGCGAACCCCAGTGGTTTAAAAACGGCGATTCCCGGCGCGCCGACAGGGAACGCAATCTTATCCATTGCTTCTGGCTTTCCAGCGCAACCAGGAGCTCCAAATCCGCTCGCCGGACACTCTTACATCCTGCTTCGGGACACCTTAGCGAACGCTTTGGCCAAAAACGGCTTTCCGGTTCCGGCCGGCTCGACCCCATTCAAAGTGATTGGTGCAACGTGCGCGGTGAAAACACCCGATTGCCAAAGGATGCTGGCTGGAATCAATGCAGACTCGGCGTCGTTGACGAGGGCCGATGCTAACGGCAAGGCGGATATGCCTGGTGTACCGCCGGGCACCTACTACCTGATGATTTCCACTCGTCTAAATAATCAAACCCTTTACTGGGGCTTTCAGGTGAACCTGCAGGCTGGTCCAAATCTGCTGACTCTCGATCAGCGCAATGGTGTGCCGGTTAATTGAACTGTCAAAAGCGGAAATTGGACTGCCGCAGTCCATAGACAGAACCGCACCGCAAGGAGATATTCCACTGTTTCTAAGGCTTTACACTTAGAATGAACCTATGTTAACTTTGATGAGTTGAAGAAAAGAGGAAATTTCAAGGGACGACGGTGAGGGCACTTGAGCGACGTTAAGATTGGCTTGATCGAACAATTCCGGACACATGTGAAAGATACGGGATCGCCTGAGGTGCAGATTGCACTCTTGAGCGAGCGGATCAGCTATCTGACTTCGCACCTCAAGTCCCACGTGAAAGACCATGCATCACGCCGTGGGCTGATTATGATGGTAAACAAGCGCCGGCGTCTGTTGGACTATCTAAACCGGCGAGACCCGGATCGGTATCACCAGATTGTTGAACGCCTTAGCCTACGCAAGTAATGTGAATCCCGCCGATTGCGGGAGTGCTTGCAAACTCACGAAAGCGCAAATTCCCAACGGAGTCTGTCACCTGGTTTTGAAGCAACCGGGCGTGAATGAAATTTGCCTGTGCGAATAGGCATAAGTGCGTTTTGGTGTAACTGGCCACGGCCTGTCCACCGTGGTAAACCCACTTCTTTTCTTCCATGCAATGCAGGAAGGTCCCTGCAAGAAGCTCCTCTGAAGGGGAACTAAAGGAAGAAACATGTCAGAAAATAATCATGTACCCGCTCCACACCAAGTAACAATCGACCTCGGCGGACGTAACCTCGTCCTCGAAACCGGGAAAATCGCAAAACAGGCCAATGGCGCAGTGACCGCAAGATATGGCGATACCGTGGTTCTAGTATCGGCTTGCATGTCCACCAAGCCAATCGACCGGGACTTTCTACCCTTGACGGTGGATTACCGGGAAAATACCTATTCAGCGGGAAAGATTCCGGGTGGCTTCTTTAAGAGAGAAGGCCGGCCCACAGAGCGCGAAATTCTAGTATCACGATTGATTGACCGTCCAATGCGGCCGTTGTTCCCCGATGCGTGGCGGAACGAAACGCAGATCATTGCGATGGTTTTGTCCGCGGACAGCGAGAACGATCCGGATGTCATTGCGGTAACCGCGGCTTCGGCAGCGGCCTACATTTCCGACCTGCCATTTACGGATCCGATCGCGGCGGTTCGCGTTGCCCTGCTGGATGGCAAGCTCGTTGCCAACCCCTCGATTGCCGAACAGAAGACCAGCAAGATGAACATCATCATCGCTGGAACCGAAAACGGCATCGTGATGGTAGAGTCTGGCGCGTTCGAAGTTTCCGAAGAACAAATTGCGGAAGCGCTGGAATTTGGCCACGCGCAGATCAAGCGCATCGTTGGCGCGATTAAGGAACTGCACGCCCAACTGAAGCCTAAGAAGGTGGAAGTGGCGCCACTGCCGTTCGACAAAGCAATTTACGACGGCATGAAGAAGAATTACGGCGCAAAACTGCAGGACGCCGTGAACACCGAGAAGCATCCGAAGAAGGAAAGCTACAATCTTGTGGACGCCTTGAAAGAAGAAATTCTGAAGGGGGTGCCGGAAGACGGCGAGGAAAAGCAGACCCTGACCAAGCGCGCTTTCGAGCGTTTGCGCGAAGAGATTTTCCGCGCCGATGTGCTGAAGGCCAAGCGCCGTCCGGACGGACGCGCATTCGATCAGGTTCGCAAGATTACCTGCGAAGTTGGACTGCTGCCTCGTGTACACGGTTCGGCGCTGTTTACCCGCGGCGAAACGCAAGCGCTGGCGACATTAACCTTGGGCACCAAGGAAGATATGCAGCGGCTGGATTTGCTCTTCGAACAGGACATGTTCAAGCGCTTCATGCTGCACTACAACTTCCCACCGTTCAGCGTTGGCGAAGTGAAGATGCTGCGCGGCGCGGGACGCCGTGAAATTGGTCACGGTGCATTGGCGGAACGCGCAGTTGCCAATTTGCTGCCGGCCGAAGTGGATTTCCCTTACGCCATGCGCGTTGTTAGCGACATTCTGGAATCGAATGGTTCCTCGTCGATGGCCACCGTGTGCGGCGCGTCATTGGCGATGATGGATGCGGGCGTACCGATGAAGTCGCCAGTCGCGGGAATCGCGATGGGATTGGTTGTAGGCGATGACGGTTCGTACTCGATCTTGACGGACATTGCCGGCGCGGAAGACCACTACGGCGATATGGATTTCAAAGTAGCGGGCACACGCGAAGGCATCACCGCATTGCAGATGGACATCAAGGTCACCAGCATCACGATTGCGATGATGCGTGAAGCCTTGGCACAAGCGAAGAAAGCGCGCTTCCACATTCTGGACATCATGGAAGCCACGCTTGCCTCGCACCGTACAACGATTTCGGCGTATGCGCCGCGTTTGTACAAGTTGAGCATTCCTACCGACAAGATCCGCGACCTGATCGGGCCGGGCGGAAAGAAGATCAAGTCGATCATCGAACAGACTGGCGTGAAAATCGACGTGCTGGAAGACGGCACGGTGCATATTTTCTCGACCAGCGGAGCGGGCGGCGACCAGGCTTTGCAGATGGTGCGCGACGTTACGGCCAGCGCCGAAATCGGCAAGACTTATCTGGGCAAAGTTGTGCGACTCGCCGAATTCGGCGCGTTCGTGGAACTCTTCCCGGGTACCGACGGTTTGCTGCACATCAGCGAAATCAGCGAGCATCGCATCCGCGACGTTCGCGATGAATTGAAATTGGGCGACCAGGTTCTGGTCAAAGTGCTGGCTATCGAAGGCAACAAGATCCGGTTATCGCGCAAGGCGCTGATCAAGGAAGCACGCGAGAAGCAGGGCCTTGGGAAGAAAGAAGCAGTGCCAGCTCCAGCAGGCGGAGAAACCGCCGCTCCGGTGCCGACCACTGGCGAAGAGAACTAAGCCACAGCAAATATCAAATACGAAAGAGGCCCTCGAAGTTCGGGGCCTTTTTTATTTCTCCACGAACGCGCAGAGTCAGGACACACCCGTTGTTCTATGTGATAGAGTGCAGCGTTCGGGAGAAGACGATGAAACTGTTGAAGCGATTTAAACTTGTCTACGTTGCGTTGTTCATTCCGTTGATATGCGCTGCGATTGCCCAGGCGCAGCAGGTGAATATTGATAGTGGGAACGTGGAAGGGAAGACGGATGGTGATGTGCGGATTTTTCTGGGGATTCCGTATGCTGCGCCGCCAATGGGCGAATTGCGCTGGAGGCCGCCTGCTCCGGTTGCGAAATGGAGCGGGGTGCGCAAATCCACGGAGTTTGGCGCCCGCTGCAGGCAAGGACCGTTGTTCCCAGACATGGTGTTTCGCGATCCCGGGCCGAGCGAAGATTGCTTGACGCTGAACGTGTGGACCGCGGCAAAAACGGTGAATGCCAAGCTGCCGGTGATGGTGTGGATCTACGGTGGCGGATTCAATGCGGGAGGCACGTCGGAGCCGAGGCAGGATGGCGAGGCGTTTGCCAGGCAAGGCGTGGTGCTCGTTTCCATGAATTACCGGTTGGGAGTGTTCGGATTTTTTGCCACGCCAGAACTGATCACCGAATCGGGTCGAAATGCAGCGGGGAATTATGGGTTGCTGGACCAGGTCGCCGCGCTGCAATGGGTGCAGCGGAATATTGTGGCGTTTGGTGGTGATCCTGCCAACGTGACTATATTTGGCGAGAGTGCCGGCTCGATTTCGGTGAGCGCGCAGATGGCTTCTCCGCTTGCCAAAGGATTATTCGCGAAGGCCATTGGCGAGAGTGGCGGGGCTTTCTATAGCAACGCGCTGCCGTCTGTCCCGCTCACCGAACGTGCGCAGAGCGATCAACAATTTGCGACCGACACGCTTCATGCCACGACGCTGAAGGAACTCCGTGCCATGCCAGCGGAAAAATTGCAGGAGCTTTCCTTCAAGGCGAAATTGCCGAACGGTAATGCGCGGTGCATGCCGAACGTCGATGGCTACTTTTTGCCGGAACCTGCACCGGCCATTTTTGCCGCTCATAAGCAGAACGATGTGCCATTGCTGGCCGGATGGAACAAGGATGAAGCCAGTTTTCAAGTGATGATGGAACCGGCAGCGGTTGCGGCCGTGAATTTGAATATTTTGGCGAAGAAAGAATTCGGCGCGAATTCCGGAGAATTTCTGAAGTGGTATCTGGCAACCAGTAATGAAGTGGCGCAGCGATCGGCAGGAGATTTTGCGGGTGATCATTTCATTGCGTGGTCGACGTGGAACTGGATCGAAGCGCAATCCAGCGACGGCAAACAGCCTGTGTATCGTTATCGATTCGACCTTGCTCCTCCGGCCACCCCTAAAGAACCGGCGGCGAGGGGCGCATACCACTCGGCGGAAATCGAATACGTGTTCGGTAATCTGGATTTGAATAAAACACGGAGGTGGAGAGCGGAAGACCGGGCATTGAGCGCGCAAATGCAAAAATATTGGATTAACTTTGCAAAGAGCGGAGATCCCAATTGGGCTGGCTTGGCGCGGTGGCCCGCTTATCAGCCGTCAAGCGGATGGGAAGTGATGTATCTGAGTGCGCAACCAAAGGCGGAAAAGGATGATCATCGCGGCCGCTATTTATTTTTGAACAGCGTGTGGATTAAATAAACGCAGATGCAGGAGTAAAGGAAGCGTTTGAGTCCTTTGTCATCCCTCATGCGCGTCTTGCGTGCGTGAGGGATCTGCTTTTTGTGCTTGTGTGATAGACAAAAGAAAAAGCAGATTCTAAGACCCATTCAAAGGGCGAATGGCTCTTAGAATGATATTGCGATTTCGTTGCGCGTTTACCCGCCATGATGACTCCCTGTGATAGAGTGCGGCGTCCGGGAGACACGAAATGAGAGCATGGAAAGTTTTGGGGCTCATCCAAGGTGCGTTGATCATTTCACTGGCGTGCGTTGTGATTGCGCAAGCGCAACAGGTGAATATCGATAGCGGGACGATTGAGGGAGAGTCCGATGGAGATGTGCGTATTTTCCTGGGAATACCGTATGCTGTGCCGCCGCTTGGCGAATTGCGTTGGAAGCCACCTGCACCGGCGGTGAAATGGACCGGTGTGAAGAAAACCACCGAGTTCGGTTATCACTGCATGCAAGGAGTGCTGTTCCCTGACATCATACTTCGCGATCCCGGACCGAATGAAGACTGCTTGACGTTGAACGTGTCGACGGCCGCAAAGAGCGCCGACGCCAAACTGCCCGTCATGGTCTGGATTCACGGAGGCGCCTTCAAGGTGGCGGGATCCTCGGAAGCGCGGGACGATGGCTCCATTCTGGCCAAACGTGGAGTGGTCATTGTCTCGATGAATTACCGCATGGGGATTTTCGGCTTTCTGGTGCTTCCGGAATTGACGGAGGAGTCGGGAAGGAATGCAGCAGGGAATTACGGCATGCTGGATCAAGTCGCGGCGCTGGAATGGGTGAAGCGCAATATCGCGACGTTCGGTGGCGATCCGGGCAACGTCACTATCTTTGGCGAAAGCGCGGGATCGGTCGCGGTGAGCACCATGATGGCGTCTCCGGTGGCGAAGGGGTTGTTCCACAAAGCGATTGGCGAAAGTGGTGGGGGATTTTATGTGGACGGGACGACGTGGCGATGCGCTCGTTGATCGATTTGGCGGGAGACCGATTCATCGTGTGGTCCACGTGGAGTTGGCTGGAAGCACAACTCGCGACCGGCAAACAGCCGGTGTACCGCTTCCGCTTTGATCTGGCGCCGCCGGATGCGTTCGGAAACCGTGCGGAGGCGGGCGCGATGCATGCCCTGGAAGTTGATTATGTGTTTGGTATCTTGGACGCAAATAAGAAGCGGCGGTGGAAAGCGGAGGATCGCGAATTAAGCGAACAGATGCAGAAGTACTGGACCAATTTTGCGAAAACCGGCGATCCGAATGGGCCGGGATTGCCGCCGTGGCCGAAGTATCAGGCCGCAAGCGGGTGGCAGGGCATGTATCTGAGCCCGCAACCTCACGCGGAAAAAGATGAAGGTCGCGAGCGTTATCTATTTTTGAATGCCGTGTGGATTAAGTAGAAAACCTTACCGAGGGATCACAAGTAACACTTGAGTTTTTGTCATCCCTCACGAGCGTTCTGTGTGGGAGCTGCTTGTCACGGTCTAGCGAAAACAAATTCCAAGGCCCATTCAAAAAACGAATGGGTCTTGGAATGACAACTGGCGTTGGTTGGTACCCAATTTTTGTAAGGTTGAATTACGCGTGAGTGCAGTGGACGGCGTCCAGGGCTCCCCACAGAGCGTCGAGCGCTTCGTTTGTTGTTGCGAGAATTTCTTCTTCGTTGCCAGAGGCGTGTTCTTCCAGCCAATTGCGCCAAGCGGCGCGGTGTTCCTTGTCGGCTTGTTCGTGCACGGTGAAATAGGCGAAGCCGGCCGGGTTGTCGATGCCATAGAACTTTTTCAGGCCATCGATTTTAGTGGTGGCGATTTCGGGCACTTGCGCTTCGTAGGCGTAGAGTGCGGCGACGGATTCCGTTACGGTGCGATCGCCGACAATTTCGCGGAAAGTCTCCACGACAGCCTGAGTACCGGGAAGCGCGGGACAGTAGGTGACATCATCTTCATTCAGGCCAAGGGCGGCGGCGAAATCGCGCCAGAGTTTCGGGTGCGGCGCGGCTGGATTTTCCTCTTCGGCAAGATTTTCTAAAACGATGTCGCGCAGTGGGCCTTCGGTGCGCGCGGCAAGAACGCGCAAGTGCTTCGGGAAAGCTTCTACGTGGCGATAATATTGCGCGGCATAAAGTTGCAGTGACTCGCGACTGAGCTTGCCCATTTGCCAATCCTGGTAAAACGGGTGCTTCAAGAGATTTTTTTCGGCGATGGCGGCATCAATCTTGGTCAGAAGTTCAGTATTCCGCATGATTGTCCCTCCCCAGTGTATTTCGCGGCGAAATCACATACGCCGCCTCTCAAATCCGAGTGAGGAGTGTAGCAGAAATTGATGAATTTTGCCGAATCACCGGCTACGGAGTAGTGCTATGGATGCGCTCGATGGCGGCGCCGACGGAGCTCAGTTTTTCTACGATGCGTTCGTAGCCGCGATCGATGTGGTAGACACGCTCAATGATCGTTTCGCCGGATGCGACGAGGGCCGCGAGGACCAAACCGGCGCTGGCACGAAGATCAGAGGCTTGCACGGTGGTGCTGGAAAGTTGCGCCGGACCGCGGACCACTGCGCGGCGAGCATCGATATCAATTTTGGCGCCCATGCGCATCATTTCGCTGGCATGCAGAAAACGATTTTCAAAAATAGTCTCGGTGATCACGGAAGCGCCTTCGGCTTGCGTGGCGAGAGCCATGTATTGCGCCTGCATGTCGGTGGCGAAGCCGGGATATTCCTCAGTGGTGACATCGGCAGCGGCGAGTTTCTTGGCGCCGCGAACTCGCAAAGTGGAGGGGTCGACAATTTCAATCGGCACGCCAGTTTTTTCAAGTTTGGCAATCAGTACGCCGAGATGCGTGGGCTCACAATTGGTGATCGTAAGATCGCCACTAGTGATCGCACCGGCAATTAGAAAAGTGCCGGCTTCAATGCGGTCGGGAATAACGAAATGTTCGGTGCCATGGAGTTGCTTTACCCCGCGAATGTGCAGGGTGGAAGTTTCTTCGCCCTGAATGTCAGCACCCATTTTGCGGAGCAGATGAATCAAGTCCGTGATTTCCGGTTCGCGGGCGGCATTTTCAAGTATGGTTTCGCCATCAGCCAATGTTGCAGCCATCAAAATATTTTCCGTGCCGGTAACGGTAATTTTCTCGAACACGATATGTGCGCCGTGTAACCGGCCGCCATTGGAGACTTTGGCCTGAATGTAGCCGTGTTCCGTGGTGATGTGGGCGCCCATTCTGTTGAGCGCGTCGAGGTGCAGATCAACAGGCCGCGCACCGATGGCGCAGCCGCCAGGAAGAGATACGTGGGCGATGCCAGAGCGGGCAATCGTGGGACCTAGGGTGAGAATCGAAGCGCGCATGGTTTTGACAAGTTCATAGGGAGCGACGGCGTCATTCAAAGAAGTGGCTTCGACGGTGTAGTCCGTTGCGGGAAAATCGGTAGTGGACACTTTGGCTGACATGAAGGTGAGTAGCTTCGCCATGGTCACGATATCGCGGACCATCGGGAGGCCACGCAGAGTCACCGGCTCCGCGGTCAATAGAGTAGCGGCCATGGCGGGCAGGGCTGAATTTTTCGCCCCGCTGATTTGCACTGTACCCTGTAGAGGAATTCCGCCGCGTATTTTGAACTTGTCCATGCAATTTTTCCGGTGCTGCTCGGCTCGGTTCTCCTATTCGCCCAACGCGTTTCTTAAATGTCCGCCAGATGTGACCAGTCTCTTGCTCGCCTCTTTGGCGGAGAGACCGCGCTTCAGCATCACCAGAGCGACGCGCAGATCGTGTTTACTTTGACGCAAAGCGTGTTCCACGGCAGACGCATCTCTGGCGGTAGCATCTTCCAGGATTTGCCTGGCGCGCTTTCTAAGCTTCGCATTTACAATCCCGAGGTCGATCATCAGGTTGTCGTAAACGTAGCCGAGGCGAACCATCGCAGCGGTAGAGAGCATGTTCAATACCATTTTTTGCGCGGTACCGGCTTTTAATCTGGTTGAACCGGTCAGAACTTCAGGGCCGACTTCGGGGGTGATCGCAATCTTTGCGACTTTTTCCAGTGGCGAATTTCTGTTGGAAGAGATAGCAACGGTCAGCGCCTTTCGGTTTTTAGCATAGGCAACTGCGGCGACGACGTATGGCGTACTGCCGCTGGCGGCGATTCCTACCAGGGCATCTCTACTGCTCAGCCTAATTTTCTCCAGGTCGCGCACCGCATCTAGCGGGCGGTCTTCGGCGCCTTCGACGGGGCCGGTCACGGCTTTTTTGCCGCCGGCAATTAACGCTCGGACCAGCTGGGGCGGAGTGCCAAACGTGGGAGGACATTCCGAAGCGTCCAGGACGGCGATGCGCCCGCTGGAACCCGCACCCACATAGATCAACCTGCCGCCTTGCTGGATTTTCTGAACGATGGCATCCGCCGCGCGGGCAATCGCAGGTAATTCACGCGCAACTGCTGCGGCAACTTTATGATCCTCGCGATTCATCAATCGGACGATTTCGATCGTGGACATACGGTCAAGGTTTTTAGAGGCGGGATTTCTCCGCTCGGTAAGCCGACGATTAGTCTCACTAAGATTTCCGTGTCGCGAACGCATTCTTAAATTATAGCTGGGGATCGTCGCCCACTGCGTCGGAATCAGAATTAACGGCAACGACATCACCGCGGCGAGGCCCCGATTGGATCGGATGGGAATCAACTATGATGAGGAAGCACTGGTTTTCTGCCTTTATAACGGAGTCACTGGAAAACGATCCGCATGGACGTTCTAAAGAAACTTTTTGAAGGGCATTTTCACTCTGCGGTGGAGCAGGTGCAGCCGCTGCAGGGCGAGCTTGGCGCGTCTGGGCGCAAGATCATTCGCTTGTCGAACAAAAAGGCCAGCGCCATCGGGGTGATCTATGGCGTGCGCGAAGAGAATGTGGCGTTCCTGGAGTTTTCAAAACATTTTCACCGTCATGGACTTCCAGTGCCGGAGATTTACGGCGAGGACCTGAATCATGGGGCGTATCTGGAAGAAGATCTGGGCGACATCACGCTTTTCGATTTTTTATCGAAGAACCGGACAGGGGCGGAGATTGCGCCGGCGGTAGTCGAGATCTATCGCAAAGTGGTGGAGATTTTGCCCCGTTTCCAAGTGGAAGCCGGGCGGGACCTGAATTATTCGGTCTGTTATCCGCGAGCAAGTTTTGATCGCCAATCTATTACCTGGGATCTGAATTATTTCAAATATTATTTCCTGCGGCTGGCGGGGATTCCGTTCAACGAGCAATCTCTTGAAGATGATTTCGGCCGGCTGACGGATTTTCTGCTGAGCGCTCCTAACGACTATTTCCTCTATCGCGATTTCCAATCGCGCAACGTCATGCTGTGCGATGGCAGCCCTTATTTTGTGGATTACCAGGGCGGGCGCAAAGGCGCGCTGCAATATGATATTGCTTCACTTTTGTTCGACGCGAAAGCCGACTTACCGCCCGAATTGCGGGGGCAATTGCTGGAACACTACCTCGACGAACTTACAAAGTTTATCGAAGTCGACCGCGAAGAGTTCAAGCGCTATTACTACGCATACGTCTACGCGCGAATATTGCAGGCTCTGGGGGCGTACGGATTCCGGGGATTTTACGAGCGAAAAACTCATTTTCTGCAGAGCGTGCCTTATGCGTTGAAAAATGTGCGCTGGCTGCTTCACAACGTGAAATTGCCGATTGAGTTGCCGACACTAATGAATGCGTTCCAGCGGATGTTGGCTTCGGATAAGTTGAATTCGCTGGCTACGGAAGAACAAAAGCTCACCGTCAGGATTTTTAGCTTTTCATTCCACCAGGGTTTGCCGAAGGACGACACGGGCAATGGTGGTGGATTCGTTTTTGATGGGCGTTCGTTGCCGAATCCGGGGCGCGAGGAGCGATTTAAGCCGCTCACTGGCCGCGACGCGCCCGTGATCGAATATCTCAACCAGCAGGAGAGCGTGCACCAGTTTTTTGCCAGCGTTCTGTCGCTGGTGGACGCCAGCATCAGTAGCTACCAGCAGCGCAGATTCAAGAATTTGATGGTGTCCTTCGGATGCACGGGCGGTCAGCACCGGTCTGTGTTTCTTGCTGAACAATTGGCCAGGCGTTTGCGGGGACGAAATGATTTAGACGTCGTGGTACGGCATGTCGAACTGGAAAAGATGGGCAAATGAAGGCGATGATCCTTGCCGCGGGCCTGGGGACACGCCTCCGGCCGCTTACCGACGATCGCCCCAAGGCGCTGGTGGAAATCAACGGACGCACGCTGTTGGAAATTACGCTGACACGTTTGAAAACGTTCGGGGTGCTGGAAGTGATCATCAACGTGCATCACTTCGCGGACAGGATTGTCGCGTATCTCAAAGCAAACAATAATTTCGGGATGCAAATTGAAATTTCGCGGGAAGAAGTGCTACTGGATACGGGTGGCGGACTGAAAAAGGCGGGGTGGTTTTTTCTGCGAGATACCGCATCTATCGATGAGCCATTCATTTTGCACAATGTGGACGTGATCAGCACGATCGATTTGCGGCGTATGGCGCAGAGTTATGTCGAGAAACAAGCTCTTGCGACGTTGGCAGTGCAGGATCGTGAGAGTAAGCGGTATCTTCTGTTTGATAAAAAACTTCAATTGTGTGGCCGGCAGAAGGGCAGCGAGGAGAATCGGGAAATTGTGAGACCGGAAGCTTCAGGGATCTTCTCACTCGCGTTTTCTGGGATTCATGTTATTTCGCCTCGGCTGCTTCCGATGATTCAGCAAGACGGAGTTTTTTCGATTATTGATGTTTATCTTCAGCTTGCCGCGGGTGGGGAGAAAATTTTAGGCCACAGAGTTGACGGGGATTATTGGCGGGATTTGGGGAAACTAGAGCAGGTTAAACAGGCCGCGGAGGATTACAGGCAAAGGGTGATTTCGTAGTGGCAAATGCGCCCGCCTCAGAAGCTGGCCGCTACAAAGACCGTTTTTAGTGCGTGACTAGGCCCAGGGCTTTCATTACAGCGTCGTGGACGGCGGGGCGGACTTCGGCGATTTTGTGATTCTCGCGGGTGGGATTGACGCGGTTGGTCAGCAGAACGACGAAGAGTTGACGATCCGGGTCGATCCAGATGGTCGTTCCAGTAAACCCGGTGTGGCCGTAGCTGTGCACTGAAAAATAGTGGCCGCTGGAGCTGCCTTCGGTGGGAACAACCCAGCCGAGTGTCCGAGTATTTTTTGCGAGCGACTGGGGCACAGTAAATTCGGCGATTGTGGAACGCTTCAGAATTCGCTGGTGGGCGTAGACTCCGCCATTCAGCAGCATCTGGCAAAAAGCGGCGAGATCCGGTGAAGTGCTGAACACACCGGCATGGCCAGAAACTCCACCGATCGCAAAGGCGTTTTCGTCGTGAACCTCGCCTTGCACCAGTCGATGGCGCAATTGATTGTCGACTTCTGTCGGAGCAATTTCCGGCCAAATATTTTTGAGCGGTAGAAACATGGTGTGGTGCATGCCCAGCGGGTCAAAAATGTATTCGCGCGCAAGTTCATCGAGCGGCTTGCCTGTGAGCCGTTGAATAATCTCAGCCATCAAAATAATACCGAGATCGGAATACTCGACTTTAGTGCCCGGCTCGTATTCCAATGGCTCAACGAAAATTCTGGAAAGTGTTTCCTGCTTACTTTTGGAGGTTCGCCAATATTCTTTGAAAGGAGGCAGGCCAGAAGTGTGAGTCATCAGATAGCGCACGGTGACCTTGTGCCGCCATTCCAATTGCGCGTTGCCGGAGAGATCGGGAAGCTCGCGCAAATTTCGCACTTTGACTTCATGCTGGGCCTGGGCCAGAGGCGCGTCAATCCACTCGGGAAGATAGCGCTCGATGGGAGCGTCAAGATTGAGCGGAGAAGCAAAATCTCCCTCAACCAATTTTTCAACCAGCGTGGTGGTAACCACTACTTTAGTGAGGGAAGCAATGTCGTACATGGTATTGATCTTCACTGCCGGAGCGTCGGCGTCGTAGCTGAGATTGCCGAACGAATGAAGCGAAACTTTGCCGCGAAAGCCAACGGCGATTGTAGCGCCGGGAAAAGCCTTATCGGCGATGGCCTTTTCGATCACGGAAAATGCCGGTTGCAATTGCGCTTCGCCGCGCACATCCATGGGCTGGAGAGTCATGGGATTCGCCGGAACTTCCATGCCGAAGCCAGCCTGCAAATGGATGCCGGGAATGGTGACCGGCAGATGGCCGCGAATGGGAATCTGACCGAAAAGCGCGCGAGCGATGGAAATTTGGGCGACATCACTGATGCCGAAGGCAGAGAGCCAGGTTTCCGCTTGCGGAAAGCGCTCGATGAGATAAGGGCTGCCGAGAGCGGCGGTGACGACCGGCTTGCCGCTTTTGTAAATCTGATCGATTAAGGAAATTTGGTCGGCCGGGACATCGACATCGCCTTTGCGGTCGCTGACACGAACGAAGAGGGCCAATATCGCAATGTCGTAGGAATCGGGCGAGGGTAATTTCAGAGTGTCCGCTTTGACAAATTTTGTGTCGGCGCGGAGAGTGGTTAACGAATCGAATCGCGTGCGAAGTTCGCGCTCGAGGTCCTCACCCGGATAAGGCTCGGGATCGGCGTAAAGACAAACGAGAAGCGCGCGCGTGGGCTTCGTGCCATCGAGCGGCAAATGGTGCGGGGTATCGCGCAACAAAGTGATCCCACGGTCAGAAATTTGCTGCGATTCTTCTTGCCAGTTCGCCAGGCCAAATTTTTCGTTCAGCGCGTTGATGTCGACCAAGCGAGCAACGTCTAGGCCGAGGTGTGCTTTTGCTTCAAGAATGCGGCGAACAGAAGCGTCGAGGTGTTGGTGCGAGATTTGGCCTGAATGCGCGGCGGCCAGCAACGCATCGTATGCAGCGTCTGGTACCGGAGGCATTAGCAGCGCATCAGCCCCCGCAAGAAATGCGCGAACTGCCGCATCGCCCGGCGCATAACGTACCGTGATTCCGCCCATATCCATGGCGTCGGTGACGACCAGGCCTTGGAAGCCGAGCTCTTTGCGAAGAACTCCAGTAAGAATATTGGAGGACAAAGTCGCGGGTGTATTTGGATCGGGCTCCAGCGCAGGCACATTCAGATGCCCGGTCATGATGCTGCCCACACCAGCATCGATGGCGGCGCGAAAGGGAACCAGTTCCAGGTGTTCCAAGCGATCGCGATCGGCTTTGATGACGGGCAAATCGATATGCGAATCGGCGGCCGTATCACCGTGGCCGGGAAAATGTTTTGCCGTGGCGAGTCCACCGTTTTCCTGAACGCCGCGAACAAATTCGACAACAAATTCAGCGACTTTGGCAGGGTCTTCGCCAAACGAACGCGTATTGATAATCGGATTGCCGGGATTATTGTTCACATCAGCATCGGGAGCGTAAATCCAATGGATCCCCGCCGCGCGCGCTTCCAGAGCGGTAACTTTGCCCATAGTGTAAGCGTCTTTGGGATTGCCCGCGGCAGCAAGTGCCATCGCCGTGGGGAAAGATGTGCCTTCGTCCAGGCGCATGGCAGTGCCGCGTTCAAAATCAGCACCGATGAGAAGTGGCAGTTTAGATTTGGCCTGTAATTGATTGGTGAGCACTGCCGTGGGATAAGCCTGGCTCTTGACGATGCCCAAGGGCGAACCGTGGGTAATATTGATGAACCCGCCGACGTGCAGATCATTCACGCTATGAAGCATTTGCGCATAGGCAGCGGAATCGGTGGAAGTAAAACTGCCGTGATAGGTGGCGAAGAGAAGTTGCCCGACTTTTTCCTCAACGGTCATGGTGCTTAGCGTGCCGGTGACCCATTTCTCCTGTTCCGGAGACAATTTGCCAAGAGTTGAGGATTCCTGCCAGCGCGTAGCTCCGGACTTATTGGGCGGCTTCGCGGATTTCGCGGAATGTTGGTCGCTATGAACTTTAGTCGTCATAAGAAACAGGAGCGTTACGGGCAGAAGCAAAAGTCCGGCAGTACGCCTGTACATTTAATGTTTTCCCCGGGGCCGTGACCGCTGCTCGACTGTATATAACACGCGCACTGAGCGCGAACAATCAGCGTGCGGAAGGCAGGTTCCAGAATATCATTGGGAAACACGAAACAGTCCAGGAGAGTGTGGATGGCTTTTCGCTCGGCTTCACGCTTGGCTTTTACCGCAGTGGCCGCCGCTTGCATTGTGGCTGGGGGAAACGTTCTAGCTGCTCCCCAAAAGCCGGCGAATAAATCAAAAAAGGCCAGTTCATCGAAAAGCCGTGCAGGGCGAGTGCAAACAGGGCTGGAAACGTTTGAGATTGAAAAATTCGCGGCGCTGAAAGGAAAGCGCGTCGGCCTGATTACAAATCACACGGGCCTGGATTCGCAGGGCCGGTCCACGGTGGAATTGCTGGCACACGCCTCCGGAGTGAAGTTGATCGCGCTCTTCAGTCCGGAACATGGCATTGCCGGCCACGCCGATGAGAAAATTTCCACATCCAAGGATCCTTCCACCGGTTTGCCGGTTTACAGCTTGTATGGGGAACACCTGCGCCCGACCGACGATATGTTGAATGGAATTGATGTACTGGTGTTCGATGTGCAAGATGCGGGCGTGCGTTTCTATACGTACACAACGACGATGGGCTACTGCATGGAAGAGGCGGCGAAGCGGGGAATCAGATTTTATGTACTGGATCGGCCAAATCCGCTGAACGGCGATATTGTCGAGGGACCAATGCTGGATGCGGAGAAGACAAGTTTTGTGGCTTATTCCCCCCTGCCAGTTCGCTATGGATTGACGATCGGGGAATTGGCGCAGCTGTTCAACACGGAAAATCATATCAACGTTGAATTGCACGTGGTCCGCATGAAGAATTGGCACCGCAACTATTTTTTTGAAAGCACTGGGATGCGGTGGATTCCCCCATCGCCGAATCTGCGAACATTGAAAGGTTCAATTTTGTATCCGGGGCTGGAGATTTTGCAGAATGCGGGGGTTTCCGTTGGTCGCGGCACGGAGTCGCCATTTGAGGAGTTTGGCGCGCCTTGGATCAATGGAGAAGAAGTGGCGGCGGAACTGAATGAGAAAGACCTGGCAGGATTGCGTTTTGCCAACTTGCCATTCGTCCCGGTGAGCGGATTGTACGCGGGACAAAAGTGCAGCGGGGTGGGAATAAAAGTTACCGATCGCGCGGCGGTGAGGTCCATGCGCATGGGATTGGAAATTGCAGTAGTGCTGATGAAGAAATATCCCACGCATTTCGACGTCACGAAGATTGTAGACCTGCTCGGGAATGATGAGGCAGTTCGCCAACTGCAGGCAGGAACTCCACCGGAACAGATTGTGGCCAGTTGGGGCAAAGACTTAAGCGCATTTGACGTGATTCGCCGCAAGTACTACATGTACTGACCTCGCCCGATCTTCCATTTTCCACAGGATTTGTTGGAATCTATTCGCCGTAAATTGTGGTAAAGTCCGCCTCATGCGCATTGTTTCACTATTGCCCTCCGCCACGGAAATCCTGTTTGGATTAGGATTCGACCATGAAATTGTGGGGGTAAGCCACGAGTGTGATTTTCCGTTGCGCGCGCGGACCAAGACTCCGGTGATTCATTCACGCATTCCGAAAGATACTCCGCCGGGCGAAATTGACAGAATTGTGCGCGATTATATTTCGCGAGGAGAAAGTTTGTACGTAGTGGATGGGGAAATTTTGGAAGATCTCGCGCCGGATCTGATCATCACCCAAGATTTGTGCCATGTATGCGCGGCATCTCCGGATGATTTGGCGATGGTGCTGGCAAAATTTAAGAAGCGTCCGGAAGTGCTGTGCCTAAATCCGCAGGATTTGCGCGATGTTTGGCGCGATATTTTGTGGGTTGGAGAAGAAACCAAGCGAACGGCACGCGCGGAAGTGATCGTGCAGATGATTGGGGAGCGCCTCGGCGAACTGGAAATCATCGTGGATGCGATCGAATCCCGCCCGAAAGTCGTTCTGCTGGAATGGCTGCAACCTTTTTACGTCGGTGGACACTGGGTTCCGGAGATGATCGCACGCGCCGGCGGCATTGATGCAATGGGAAAGGCCGAAACACCGTCGTTCCGCGTGACGGAGGAAGCGATTATCGCAGCCGCGCCGGATGTGCTGATCGTGGCGCCGTGCGGCTATAGCAAAGAGCAATCGCGCGATGAATATCTGTCGCTGACGTTTTCGCCGGAATGGGCAAGCATGCCCGCGGTGCGCAATGGGCGGGTATACGCGATGGATGCGAATAGCTACGTTTCACGGCCAGGGCCACGCGTGGTGACTGGCATGGAAGCTATGGTTAAGGCCATTCACCCGTATGTTAGAGTGCGCGCTGGAGCGGAGGCCGCGGTGTTGCCGATCAATCCCGCTACACGCAGTGCGCAAACTGCGAAGGCGTAGAAAGTCTCCATCTGTCCATCCCTTCCTGTGTACTAACAAAGAGCGCCCGGGTCAGAAAGCGGCCACTACAAATTCGTGGAAATACTTGCGCGTGCGGATTTCTGCCAGCGCTGGTAGAAGGGAAGGCCGGCGGCGATGAGAAGAAGGCCGATAGTGGATCGAGCAGGGCGCTGAAGCCAGATATTGACGGTTAAAAGTAGCGCGCCCAAGACAAATAGGCCAGGAACCCAAGGATAGCCCCAGCAGTGATAGGGGCGCGGAAGATCGGGCTCCGTTTTGCGTAAACGAAAAAGTGCGACGACTGCTAAGCCGTAAAAAATCCATCCAGCAAAAATGTAGAGATTGGTGAGCTCTTCGAATGTGCCGGTAAGGGCCATGAGACTGGCGAGAACACCTTGAAAAACTAAGGCGCGGCCAGGAGTGCGATATTTGGGATGGATGCCGTCGGCAATCTTGAAAAAGATCTTGTCACGTGCCATCGCGTAGGGCACTCGCGCGCCGCTGAGAATCGAGGAATTCATCGAGCCGAGCGCCGAAATGAGCATCGCCAGCGTAATCCAGAAGGCGGCTCCATGGCCGACTACAGCTTCCACAACGTCAGAGGCGATGTGCGGTGAGTTGGCCACTTTGTCGAATGGCAAAACTTTCATGCACGCGGCGCTGAACAAAATATAAATCACGGCGACGAACGAGACGCCGCCGATCAGTGCCCGGGGGAAATTCTTCTGCGGCTCTTTCACTTCAGAGCCAACCAGGTTGAGATCTTCCCAGCCGTCGTAGGCCCACAAGGAAGCGGCTAACGCTGCAAGAAATGCGCTGAGCAAGCCGGCATTCACCGCCGAAGGCCAAATGGGGCTGGCCGTATGCGCCATATCACCGCTGAGGAAGAAAGCTACACCGATGACGATAGCCACACTGATTACTTTGATGACGGTGAGAAAGACTTGAACGCCTCCGCCCAGCCGCACACCCAGATAATTTACGGTGGTCATCGCTACCAGCCAAAACACCGCCAATGGCTGCGCCCAGGTAAAGACGAAATCGTAAGGCTTGATCCAGTCGGTGAGGCCGGGAATGGCGATGTGCCAGGTGAAAATTGGTGCTGCCACCGCGGGAACAAAGAAACTTAGAAAGCGCATCATGCCTGCGGCGATGGATGCGGCGGACGAAGGGCGCCCAACGATGGAATGCATCCAGCCAAACAGAAAACCCCAAACCGTGCCGAAGCCGCGTCGCAAGTAGGCGTATTCGCCACCAGCCTCCGGAATCGCCGCGCCCAATTCGGCGTAGGAGAGAGCGCCAAATAATGAGAGTAATCCACCGACAATCCATGCGGCATAAACCACGGAGATCGAGTGACCTTCGCGGGCCATCTCTGCCGGCTTCAAGAAAATGCCGGTGCCAATCATTGTTCCAACAACAATAGCGGCTGAGGCCCAAGGACCCAGGCCTCGCACAAGCTCCAAACGCTTTTCGCTCATAGCTCTCCGCGGAAAAGATGCAGCCGAGTTTACCCTATCAGGCTTCGTCCGTCTTTGAAGAAGAAACGAATCGCTCCGGCCACAGACGGCTGGTGATGGCACCGACCAGATAAGTTACGCACGCGCCGATCAGTACAAACCAGGTGAAGGCCACCGACGTAAAACGAAAAACAATTAAAACGGCGGCGAGACCCACAAACATTCCCACCAGCGAACCATGAGAGTTTGAGCGCGAGTCGAAAGTGCCAAGAAGAAAAAGCCCAAGCAAACTGCCGAAGGGAAGCGAGGCTACGGTGAGGCCAGCTTCCAGCACGGGCCCCCAATGGACCAAACCGAAAATGATGAGAGCGGCGCCCCAAAGTAGTGTGATGCGCTTGGAATATTTCAAAAGTTTGGCGGGATCGTTGGTGGCGTTTCGTCCGCGGAGAATGGAAAAATCAAGAACACTACTTGCGGCTAAGGAGTTTAATGCGCCGCTGGCATTTGACATAGCCACGGCGATGATTGCGGCGAGAAGCAAACCAGCAAGGCCAGGAGGCATCTCTTGCACTAAAAAGATTGGCAGAACTCGGTCGGCAGCTTCACCCGGGGCAAGCAGTGGAACATGTCGTGCGAAAACAAACAGGAAAACTCCGATCAGCAAAAATACCGTGAATTGGAAAAGAACGATGAAGCCGCTGGCGATGATGGCGCGGCTGCTGTCTTTCTGGCTGCGCGCAGCAAGTAAACGCTGCACGATGGTCTGGTCGGTGCCGTGACTTGCCATGGTAAGGAATGCGCCACCGATTAATCCGGACCAAAATGTATATTTGGTCGCCAAATTCCGGGAAAAGTCAAAAACCTGCAACTTGTTGCCCGTGGCCGCGGCAACCTGGGTGACTTCGTGCCACCCGCCAGGAATGCGGTGAAGAAGAAAAAACAGGGTAACGACGCTCCCGGCAAGGTACAAAGTAAATTGCGCGACATCGGTCCAGATCACTGCTTTCATTCCACCCTCAAAAGTGTAGAGCACGGTTAGCGCGATGACGATGAACACCGCCAGTCGCTCGCTGGTGCCGAGCACGGCGCTGACTACCAACGCTATGGCGGAAACGCGCACGCCTTCCGCTAAGGTGCGGGTGACAAGAAATGTCAATGCGGCGATGGAGCGCATGCTGCGGCCGAATCTCTTTTCAATCAGGGCATAGGCGGTCAGGAAGTCGCCACGGAAATACCCGGGCAAAAGCACGATCGAAATCAAGACTCGTCCGGCGAGGTATCCAAAGACGAGTTGCAGAAATGTGAGATTCCCGGAATACGCGATGGCGGGGACGCCGATGATCGTTAACGTGGATGTTTCTGTGGCGACGATGGAGAGCGCGAGGGCCCACCAGGGCGCGGTACGTCCACCGAGAAAATAATCGGCCGTGGTGTGTTGGTTCCGGCGGAAGTGCAGGCCCAGAGCGGTTACGCCGAGCAAATAGGTAACGACTATGACCAAATCGAATGGATGAATGCGCATCGAGTTCGTTGCGAAGCGCGCGCGTTTGAAGTTGCTGCGCACTTGGCGTGACGAGAATAGTGGCGGAGCTAAGGCGCGTCAAGAAGTCAAACACAGTAAATACCCTTGTGGTGCATTTTTGGCACGTAGGCTGAGCAGTTTGACCGGAATTGGCTGACCTCGCGTATTCTGGAACTATGAAGTATGTCTTGGGATTCGACGGCGGCGGAACGAAAACGGAATGCGTGGTGATGGACACGGAGAAAACTGTCCGCGCGCGGGGTAGCAGCGGCGCTTCGAATCCGACGCGAGTGGGATTTGGAGGAGCCTTAGCCGCGGTCTGCGAGGCGGCGCGCTGGGCAACGCAAGAGGCTCAAGTTTCACTCGAAGAAGTTGCAGGACTTTGTGCTGGGCTGGCAGGGACGGCGGCAACCGAAGCTGCTCGCAAAATGAAAAAGCTCCTGACGGAAGAGTTTCCGGGAAAACTCGTGCATGTTTGCACGGATCAGCAATTGACACTGGAAGCTGCGGGTGAAGGTCCGGCGATTGTCTTGCTAGCGGGGACCGGATCGTTTGCAGTAGGGCGAGATATTCAAGGACGTACCGCGAGAGTTGGCGGACACGGGCCTCTGCTGGGAGACGAAGGAAGCGCGTACGATATTGGAAAGCGGGCCGCGATAGCGGCATTCCGCGAATACGATCGATCTGGCGCAACCACGGAGTCGGGTGCAAAAATCCTGCAAGAGTTAAGAATGAACGACTGGCATGAACTTCAGACGCTAGTGCATGCGGCGCCCGACGATGTCTTTCCCAAGATTTTTCCATTGGTCGGAAAGGCCGCCGATGAAGGAGATGCAGGTGCGAGGGAAATTCTTCAACTAGCTGCCGCGGAATTGGCGGGCCTTGTGAAGGACCTGGTGGACAGGCTCGAATTGCGGGGGGAAAGATTTTTGCTGGTGAAGAGCGGGGGAACGGTGCATCGCTCGCGATATTTTGATGAGCAGGTAGATCAGCGCTTGCGAGACGTTGCACCAAAAGCTGAATTTGGAACACTGGCTGTGACCGCCGCGGAAGCAGCGGCGCACATTGCATTGCGTATGCTGGCTAACGAAGGAACCGAGAGAAGCGCACGTGGCGAAGCTTGAACAAGAGATTGAGAAGGCGCGCGCCTGCACTGAAGAGGCTCTGACTGAGCTGCTTTATCATCGTGCGCCTGAAGTCTTACTCGCTTTGTTGGAAAATCCGGTTTTTGACGAAACAAAATTGTGCTTGCTGCTGGCACGCAAAGATCTCCCAGTGGAAGTGCTGGAGGAAGTCGGTTCGCGGAAGAGTCTGTTAAAGAGTTATGCGGTGAAAAAGGCGCTGATGTTTCATCCGCGGACGCCACGGTTAGTTGGGTTGCGATTGCTAAGGGATATGTACTTGATGGACCTGGTGCAGTTTGCGTTGTCGCCTTCGGTTTCTGTGGAATTGAAATTACAAGCGGAGTCGCAAATCGCCGCGCGAATTCCGCAATTGCCCCTTGGACAGAAAATAACGTTGGCGCGACGCGGACCGGGGCGCGTTGCCGGAGCGCTGATTGCGGAGGGACATCCGGAAGTGTTACGAGTCGCGCTGGAGAATCCGTTTCTAACGGAAGCCCATTTGCTGAAGATCTTGGCGCGCGAAAAAGTGCCGTTAGCTGTGGTGCAGGTTTTGTGCCGGCACGCGAAGTGGTCGCAGATGTACAACGTGCGGCTGGCACTGGTACGCAATCCATCGGCGCCGCTAGCGACGATACTGGCATTCCTGCCGGAGCTCACTGTGAATGATTTGCGAGAGTTGGCTTCGCCGGGAATCGTGCCGGAAAATTTGCGCAAATATCTGCAAGCGGAAGTGCAAAGAAGAATGCGCGCGTCGAAAAATCATCCAAGCTTAAAAAGCTGAGCTCTGACTACTGCTCTCGCAGCCTGAGTATCAGGAAAGCGCCCAGAAAAGAAAGCACGGCGGGTAAGGCAAACGCTGCTTTCACAGAAACCGTGGACCAAAGAAATCCTACCAGAAGGCTGGAAAGAAAATCGCCAGCCGCATTGACGGCTGCGAGGGTTCCAAACGCCATTCCGTGCTGTTCCTTCGGAATTAACTCCGCCGCAACCGAATCCTCCAGAGCGGCTTCCGTGCCCACATAGAGTCCGGCAAGAATAAAGATGAAAGCCAAAGGTAAGAAAGAAGTTGGGCCAGCCATCAGCAGGATCGCCGTCACGCCAGCTAGCGCATAACCCGCTGCAAGAATGAATTTGCGATGTGGTAGGTGATCGCTGATCCACCCGCTGAGGTAAGACGAGCCCGCGGAAAATACGTTGTGCAAAGTGTAAAGGCCGACCGCCAGACTTGTGGCGCGGGCCATTCCCTGCGCGGGAGCCAGCATGCGAGTGGCGAAAAGAATCAACAAAGTGTGGGAATAATCGCCGGTACCAAAAATACTCACAGCAAAAAGAAATTTCCGATAGGTTGTCGGAAGATTGCGCAATCCCGAGAGAAAGGATTGTTTCTGGCGACGCTCCATGGGGCGTTCGCGAACCAGAAACCAGAAGCAGGCCACAGCGATCATGCCCGGCAGAAGAGTCCACAGAAAAACGGTTCGATACGAATTGTGGGTGACTTTCAGCAACCACAGTGCGGTCAGCGGACCCGCGATCGCTCCGACGGTGTCCATCAGCCGCTCGAAGCCAAACGCACGGCCGTACGCTTGGGGGCGCAACATCGGCGGCGAGCAAAGCTTTTTTTGCGGGAGAGCGAACTCCACGGCCCAGCCAAGCAGCGGCACGACCAAGCATGACCAACCAGGCATGCGCCGCAAATGTGAAAGAGGCCGTGGCCAGCGCAGTAAAGGCGTAGCCGAATACCGCGATTGGTTTTCGTTTTTTCCAGCGATCGGTGTAATGCCCGGCGGCTAGCTTTGTGAAGCTAGAGAGGCCGTCGGAAATACCTTCGATGGCGCCAAGCCAAGCTGGGCCTGCGCCGATGGTGGCGAGAAAAGCAGGAAGGACGGCGGTAGCGATTTCGTGGCTCCAGTCGCTGAACAGGCTAGTGAGTCCGACGCCGATGACCGTGCGGTTGAGCCAATTTGATGGAGATGGTTGATCGGGAATATATTGTGGGTCCACACTCCGATTTTACACAGAGAAGGGTAACGCAAAGGGATATTGATCAGCGCGAGGCCGGGCGGTAGAGAATGACTCTCACTTTTTCCAAAGTAATCAGGCCACCGTCGACCATATCGTCTAAATGCGGCAACATTTCGTCAATGCGTTCCTGCAATTCGATTACTTCCAAAACAATCGGCAAATCTTGCGAAAGGCGCAGCAATTTATCGGTGTGATAGACACTGGACCCGCCGAATCCCGCGACTCCACGCAATACGGTGACGCCGGAAAACTTTCGCTTTCGCAATTCTTCCACGATCGCTTCGTGGAGCGGCTTTCCGTGCCACTTATCAGATTCCCCGATATGTATGCGCATCAAAGTGCGCTCGCCTTCAAATTTGCGATGGGGCATGGTGTTCTCCTAGAAGCGGGCGGCCAGCCGGATGCCTGCAACCGAAAGTATCAATCCAAACAGTACGCTGGCGGCGACATAAGTGGTAGCCCACAACCATTCGCCGGCCTCCAGCATCTTGGCAGTTTCCCATCCGAAACTGGAAAACGTGGTGTAGCCACCAAAAAAACCGATGGCGATGGCCATGCGCAACTCTGGCGAAACGATCATGCGATTCAGCGTGATCTGCCCAATCAATCCCAGGAAAAAACAACCCGTAAGATTAATCAGCAGGGTTCCGTAGGGAAATGTGCTGGCCATCTTGGTTTGCACCAGACCTTGCAAACCGTAGCGGGCAAGTGTTCCGATAGCGCCGAAGACAGCGATTAGCAAAAGTTTCACTGTTGCTCCATTCTCCGCTGACATGCGTGGATAACAAAAAACTCCTGGTGCCACATGGCAGCCAGGAGTCATCAGATCCGGTTGGATGCGCCGGAACGGTTTTGGCGAACTCCATCGCCTTCGAAGTTTTCGAGAAAAGCTTATCGTGTCAAGTTACGAGTCGCAAGAGCCTATATCACATGTGTTGCTTTGGACCTGGATGCTGCTTAAATACGACTTCGATAGCGCGATCCATTTCTCTTAATGGCGAGACGAGTGAATTACCATGTCCCGCAAAGCCTGCTTGGATTACATTCCCGGAGTTTGAGAGCGCTGCGAGCTGCCAGCTCTGCATTCCACGAAAATAGAGAAGGGAAAGGAAATAGAACGCTGAATACTCCGGCCACTACTAAACCTGTTTGCATGGTGAAGGCATCTCCGGCTATCAGTGAATTGTCCCGAACGTCAAAAAACGCCAGATGGCCGGGAGTGTGTCCGGGAGAAGAAATAACGCGGAGCGGCCCTACTTGATCTCCTTCTGCAAGCACACGAGTAGGGCTCGCTTGAACAGGCGGAAAGCCGAGTAGCATCTTGCCAGTCTCTTCCTGATCCAGTGAATGGTCGCCCCTTACTATCCTAGATTCTCTCGAGCCTACGAGGAGCTCTGTCTCTGGAATCGAATGCATCAATGCATCGACCGAACCTACGTGGTCGAGGTGACCATGCGTGAGCACAATTGTCTTAATCGGATAGCCCAGATTTTCAGCAGAATTCAAAATAGGCTTGCATGAACCGCGAAGGCCGGTATCAACGAGGATGAAACAGTCATTCTCTTTCACCAAGAAGCAATTGATCATTCCGAACCGCGTGAGGCGATATAGGAATGCTGTTTCTTGGATGACGATCATTGGTTTCTAAAGTTTTATCATAGATTGAGCGACTTCGGCGGGAGTCCATTCGTTGTTGTCATAATAATTTTCAATTTTCCCGGTTGGGCTGATTAGTGTGGTGCTCAACGAGTGGACGATTTGCGCGTTATCGGGTTGATAGACGAGGCCGAAAAAATAGGCAATCTCTGGCAGATCTTTGGCGGTGGGCACAGCGAATTGCCAGTCGGCGGACGGTGTTGTCCCGCGATTGTAGATTGCGGCGTAATGTTTCAGCACTTTGGGCGTGTCATGTTCAGGGTCGAAACTGATGCTGAGAAAGGCCGTCTTTTTCAAAGAATCGGGGTTTTCGCGCAAGATGGACTGTATCTGGCGAAAATTGTCATTCATGCGCGGACAATAATCAGGCAATGGGCAGCGGGTGTAGATAAATGTAACCAGCAGAGCTTTGCCGCGATAATCGCGAATGTGAATAGGTTTCCCGTCTTGATTCACGAATGCAAAATCAGGCACCGAGTCACCTTTTTCCGGCAATCGTTGCGAGGTTCCGGGCGAAGGCTTTCCATCGCCCTTGCTGACCAACACAATATTCTCCAGGCGGCCCTTGTTTTCGGAGACAACCAGGTCAGCGGTGATTTTGTCGCCCGGACCCAATTTTTCAATTTGTTTTGGATCGGCGACCATGTAACTCATGGTCATGGCAGGCATGAGTCCGGGAATATCGCCATGCTTGACCGTGATCATTTGGCGCTGCGGTTCAGCGGAGATAACTTCCGCCTGAATCGGATAGCGTTTTTCCAGCGCGGAATGGCAACCCGCTGTAAAAAAGCCGCAAATACAAATTAACCAAAGTACGGTTTGATTTTTCTTCACTGGCGCTCCTCAATAGTGAAAACGATAACGCAACTGCGCGTAAATCTGGCGCGGATTATTGAAATGAGTGCCGCCGAAAGTGAAGCTGTTATCCAGAAGCACGCGTAGATTCGTAACGTTGAGTGTGGTGACGGAAACCGAAACCCGTTCGCCAAAGTCTTTTCCAAGGACCAGGTCGAACGTGGTGTGACCTGGCAGATGACTTGGCGGTGGATCGCCATTGGTGAATCCCGATCCGTAATACACATCCGTGGATGCATAGGCATGCCAGGGCAAGCTGACACTCCCACCGAAGTGCAGGGTGTTTCGTTGATCGTGATCCAAATAGCCGCAGCCTGCGCCAAAGCTAAAATCCGTCAAGCCGCCGTTGATATTTCCGCAGCCCAATGACAGTTGATTCGAGTACGTGACGTAGACCTGTGCGCGGTTGTGCAGTTTGGGCGAGCGAAGTGTGAGTTCCCATGCCTCTATGCGCGCGCCTTGAATCGTGATGGGAAAGAAAATATTGGAATTATTGAAATTGTTGTGGTCGAAGAAATTCTTTATGTGATTGCGGAAAGTATCCGCGTCAATGGTCCAGTCGCGGAAGGGAATCGTGACGCCAAATTGAATTTCCTCATCACGCTCTCCGTGTAAAGGAATGAAACCCAGATTCTGATTATTCGCTAGATCTAACAGCGGACCTGAGATGGTGACAAGGGGAGGGGCTTGATAAAACTGCCCGTAAGTGCCGCGAAAAACCCAATTGAGTTTCGGTACTCGCACGGAAGCGCCAAAACGCGGACTGGTGGTATCCTCCACCACATCGCCCGAAAAATGAGTCTGCCGAAGACCGCCGTCGACCGTTAGCCAGCTGGTTATGCGCAATTGTTCTTCGGCATAGATCGCGACGGTTCCGCCGGAAGGCGAAACTCGAATGGGCAAAAGACTCGCTGAACTGCCGTCATTGTAGATAAGCGAAAATAATTGTTCGTCCTGCTGGGCGAAGCCGTAAACTCCGGCGCGAAAATTGCTTTGCTTGTACACCCAGGACAAGACTGCCTGCCCCCCTTCGTAGTGAGAGCCGCGCTCTTGAGTGGCAGAAGCAGGCGAATCTTCGGGACTGCTCTCATAATTGGCGCGGTTGTAATGATAAAAAGGAGACACAGTGAGCAGCAGCCCCGGATTGAACGTATGCGTCCACGTGAATGCTAGGAAGGCATCGGTTTCCCGATTGGTATCGCGGAGCCCGGAGCTAATAGGGTCGTCAGGAGCGTACGGCACTTCGTAAAAATCGGTTCGCGCTTGCCCCACCAGGCGGAATTGGTTTTGCGAATCGCGATTGTAGATGATTGAACCGAAGCCGCCATACCCGTTGACACCGTCGTGAATCACCGCGGAAGTGGGCGTCTGCAAGCCATAATTACTGCTATTTCCGTTGGCGCTCAAATAGTAGCCAAGTTTGTTGGTGTGTCCGCCAAGATTGATCTGATCGTCGGTCTGCGCGAAATTTCCGGCGCTCAGTATTAATTCCGCGTCGTTGTCGCGCTCAAAACCATTTTTCGGGGCTAGATTGAAAACTCCGTAAGTCCGATCGCCATAATCCGCCGTATAACTGCCGCGCAAAATTTCCAGGTCATCCACATCCTTGGGATTGATTTGCGGGCCGAGATTACTGGCAATCGCGGTATTGGGAATGGGCACGCCATCGATCAGCCAACTGACCTGATGTCCACCGCGAACGTGTAGTTGATCGTGGGTGTAATAGGAGCCAGGGGTGTAGTTGGTGATCATGGCCAGGCTGTTGGAAAGCGTAGCGCCAGGCGCATTGTCAATGTCCTGCAAACTCACATTCGTGATGGTCGTCGTGGTTTCCGTTTGCGCTGGCGCGGCATTAACGGTAATGGTTTCCTTCTGCTCTGCAATCGGCAGCTCCAGATGGAAAATCGGGGCGGTGCCGGAAAGAACGGTAGTAGGTTGTTCGATTTCGGCGAAACCATCTTTTGAGACAGTGATGGAATAATCGCCCAGGGGAACCGCATCAAAGATGAATTCTCCGCTCGCGTCCGTACGGGTCGATTTTGTGTAATCAGAGCCCTTGGCCTTCAGAGTTACTGCCGCATCGACGATCGGCCGGTGCTTCGCGTCATGCACAATCCCGCGGATTGTTCCAAAACCAGTGGCTGATGCTGCGTTTCCCAGCGAAAGGGCAATGGCCAGGAAAAGAAAAATGCGTGGACCCATGAATATTTCTCCAACATACGTAGGGCGGAAGAAATTCCGCGGCGGGTCGTGTAGACCCGGAATGAAGTGAAATTTAGAAGGTGCAAGAAAATTACAACGAGAGGAAAGAGGTTCGAGGAGGTGGAGAAAGGGGATCGAAGGAATTCAAAACTTGAGTCAATTCAAATCGAGAGGTTGCTTCCAGGGAACGTGCCGGGACCAAGACGGCCGGTGGATGGGGCAGAACGAACTGAATGGAAGCTGTAAATGACTGGGGTTGTTCATGGCAGCACGACATCGCACAGTGCATTGCCGAACCGTTGCTGGAATGATCGCATTGCATAGGCGGCTCGGATTGGGCAGGGGCTGACGCAGCGCTTCCATGATCCATTGGGGAGTGGCCACGGGCGGCGCACCTCGTTCCATCGCAACAGTCCATCCCGCTGGCCTGCAAAGCGGCGGCCCAGAGGGGGCTCCAGAGCAGGAACACCGCCATCAGGCACACAATCGCGACGAAGCGTTTTCGCGGAGCGATAGGAGCGTGGAGCGACGCATTCATTGCAGGAAATAGAATAGCGCAATCCTGCATTTTCCCCCAACGGAGAACGGGATCGCGCTCGGTGGCTCGGTCTCGATCAACTACGTACACAAGTTATCATTAGTGTGGCGCTGCGAGTGAGCTATAATAGTTGTAATAGGGCGGAGGCACGTACAACCCATCCGTTCCAGGTTGATTCTGAGATTACAGGATTTTTCAAATTCGGAATCGTCAAGCAGGTCGTTCTGCGCGCGTCTTCAGGAGAGGTGGTGCGCGCAGAGCCCAGAATGAACTGGCTATTCGAGCGTTGGTAAATGGGGGGATGCTAAGAGTGTGGACGGAACTTCGTTATCTGGTGCTTGTGCCGGCGCTGGCCCCGCTAGCTTATTACTGCCTCGCTATATTTTCCAGTTGGGATTATTTTCGCCGCCTCAAGAATGTTCCTGCAAGTAAACCTCTTATCGCTCCACCAATCAGCATTCTGAAGCCAGTGCGCGGTGTGGACCGTTGGGCGTACGAAAACTTTGCCAGCATGTGCCAGTTGGATTATCCGGAATACGAGATCGTTTTCGGAGTAAGCGACCGCGATGACCCGGTGGTGCCGTTAATTGAAAAACTGAAAAAGGAATTTCCCGAGAGAGCGATTCGGCTGATCGCTGGCATCGAACACCTGGGAACGTCGCGAAAAACCAATAAACTTTGCCGGTTGGTGAAAGAAGCGAAATACGACCTGCTGGTGATCAATGACAGCGACGTGCGAGTCGAGAGCGATTATTTGTGGGATGTGGTTGCGGGTTTTGCCGATCCAAGCGTGGGAATGGCGACCGCATTGTTCCGCAGCAATGCGGGACCAGGATTGGCGGAGCGGCTCGATGCCATTGGAGTGCCGACGGATGCGACGGCCAGCATGCTGCTGGCGCGGAAGTTCTCGAAGATTGATTTCGCTTATGGTTGGACAATGGCCATCACCAAGGAAAAACTCGCGGAGGTTGGCGGGTTCGAGGCCATGGTCAACCTCCATTCCGACGATTTCGCGTTGGGTAATGAAATCGCGACGCGCGGATATCGCGTGGAATTGATGCGCAACCCCGTGTGGATGGTGTTTCCACAAGAGAGCATGGGCGAGTTTTTGAGGCACGAATTGCGCTGGTGCATCCAGTTAAAAAATTTGCGCGGGATGGGCTATCCGGGGATGTTACTGACCATGGGATTCGGATGGCTGTTATTGGTGGCGCTGCTGGTGCCGTCCTGGAAAATTGTGGGGACTTATTTTTTGGCTTATTTGTTTTTACGGCTGACGGTGGCATGGGTCGTCGGCGTGTGGGGCTTGCGCGACCCAGTGGTCAAAGCCAATTTGTGGCTGGTGCCGTTGCGGGACGCGCTGAACGTCGGGTTGTATGTGGCGAGTTTCTTCTCGAACAAAATGGAGTGGCGCGGCACGCGATATCGAATTGCCGGACGATCGATGGTGTCGTTGGATTTGAGCGAAATCAGCACGGACTCCGAGAGAGTCAAGGCTTAGCGGGCGTCAGCACTTTTATTGTCACCAGCCAGGTTTCCACCAACTTCGGCCAGTTGGTAACGGGAAGCGCGGTGCGCCGAAGGCCGTAGCCGTGTCCACCTTCTGTGTAAATGTGAAGCTCACCGGGAACCTTCGCGTCCTTCAGGGCCTGGAAATATACCGTGGCGTTTTCGACGTGGACCGGATCGTCTTCGGCTTGCACGATGAACGAAGGCGGAGTTTTGTCGGTGACGTGGATATCGGGATTGGGCGCCATGTTCTGCTCTGCGATTGCCAGATAGCCGGGATAGACGATGACGGCAAAATCTGGGCGGCAACTGATTTGATCGGCGGCATCGATAGGATCGTAAAGGCGTTGATCGAAGTGCGTACTTAACGCGGCCGCAAGGTGTGCTCCCGCGGAAAATCCCAGGACGCCGATGTGGTTCGGATCGATGTGCCACTCCGCGGCGTGAGAACGAGCGATGCCGACCGCGCGCTGGGCATCCTGAAGCGCGGCGGACGATTTGGGATAGGGGCCGGAGTCAGGAACGCGATATTTGAGCAGAACGCAGGTGATGCCCGCGGAGTTCAGCCAGTCGCAAACTTCGGTGCCTTCCAGGTCGATGGCCAGAATGCGGTAACCGCCTCCCGGAAAAACAACGATCGTGGCGCCGGTGTTCTTTCCCTTGGGAGAGTACAGAGTGATCGTGGGGAAGGAAACGTTGCCAAGACGAATGATCGGCCTGCCGGCAATCACCGGTTCTTTCGAAGTCGTGGTGTCGACCTCCGGCTCTGGATTAGGTTTAGCGCCGGGCGCTCCGTGCGGCCAGAGAGAAAGCGCAGTGTGGCCGGGTGCGGGCGCCCATGCTGGTTTCTGCGCAAACGATACGGTAGAGATGCTGAACAGGCCAGCAAGAAGAATCAGAAAATGGCGCACGGTCTATGCCTCGGAATTAGAATTTGTCGCGATGATCGTAGCACGGGGAACAGATACTACGGATGGACACAAGCCGAAACTCTTGGGTCCGAGCACGAATCTATGACGTTTTCCTGGCAGTGGTATCTGGACGAAAGATATTCTGCGACTTCCGCGTGCTTATATTTTGTTGCCATCCCCGCAGCGGTATGCCCTTCATTATTTGTGGCGCAAGGCTCCGCTCCCTTTTCGAGGAGAACTTTTACGGCTTCTAGTTTTCCCGATTCAGCCGCGGCCATCAGCGGGTTTTCCCCGAGCCGATGTTCATTCCGGTTTATGATCGCACCCCTTGAGACAAGGAAATTTATCATTCGTATATCGCCATCCGCTGCGGCGGCTGACAACGCGGTTTCCCCACCTGACTTCTCATAGTCGATGTCGTATCCCTTGCTGAGAAAATAATTCACCGCGCGCTGCCTACCTTGTGCGGCTGCCTGAACCATAAAATCTCGTCCATAGGCTCGTACGGAACCGACAGAAGAGCCATAAGACCAGACGGAAGAATGATCGGGAGCCAGTCAGCAAAAGGAACTTTGAATCTCTTCCAGACCAGCATGACTATTGACGCTATAAACCAAAGTGAGCCGCCAAGCATTCCAAATATTCCTGTTGCTAGTACAAGCGGGAAAGCACCATGTGTCATCGCGAACCCAACCATTTGTGGGCCGTTAATCCAGGTGAGAAGCGTTTGCTCGTAAACGACTCGTCCCACGAAAACGCCAGTGGCAACAACGAGCAAATAGCCCACTAGCGTCCAAGCAGTCAGAAATCCCTTTGTTGCGTTAGTATCTACGTGGGAATGATGCCATTATTGCGACCCGGTTTGTGTTTTTTGTGTGCCGGCTGTGGTTGCATCTATAATCCAGGAGTCCCGCAGTTTGCTCCGCTTGACTTGGGTTGCACCCAGAACGCAAACTGAATGTATGGCTCACATTTACATGCAATTCGATTTTGCTAGCGACGAGGAAAAAGCGCAGTTGGCGCGGCACAAGCTGGAAGTATGGAAGCAGGCGTTCCGTTTGGACAAGAAATTGCTCTACAAGTTCGAGCGGAGCGGCGAAACAGGGACCGCCGCAGAGGCCGAGGCTGAGAAGCCTGCAACGTCCAAAGGGAAATCCAAGGCGAAGCCGGAATCACCGAAGAAAGCATCTAAAGAAAATGGCAACGTGCACTTGCTGGTGCGGCTGGGTTTTTCGGGCCACGAAAAGCTTTCCGAGCACCGCTGGGTGGAGCGCATCCCGAGTGAGGAACCATTCGTATCCGCGTCGCCGGTTACCGTGAAGCCCGATGACACAAAATTCGCGGATATGGAAAAGCGGTTCGAGGACTTGGAGTAATAGGGCGGCTTTTTGTGAAGAAACAAAGAGACGGAGTTTCTTCAAGGTCGTGGAGGCTTCTTATGTCGGAGCTCCGACCTCCTAAAAAAACAGGCGTCAGTTCGTGAAAGCTGAGTCTCAATCCCGAGAGACGAGCTAGATGCTTGAAAGCAGACTGGGATCCTTGAAAGACCCTATGAGCCGGCCGGCTTCTAGTACGTTGTAGTACCGTGGATTTTGCACAGGGAACCAAGGTTTTGTGTGGTAACCAGGGCTGCTTGGGTATAATTAAGATTCGCGGACGCAGTCGCTCCCATTCCAACTTGAGGTCAGATTGAATGGCGTTACAAACCCGCGTTAAGACGATCAAAGCGGAACCCACCAAGTACGAAGGCCTCGACCGAGACACCCTGATCCGTCTTTACCACACGATGTTTCTCTCTCGCCGGCTTGACGATCGCGAAATCCAGCTCAAGCGGCAAAATAAAATTTTCTTCCAAATTTCCAGCGCGGGCCACGAAGCCGTGACCGCCGTTGCGGGGTTGCTTTTACGGCCAGGCGTAGACTGGTTCTACCCTTATTATCGGGATCGCGCGCTTTGCCTGATGCTGGGCGTAACGCCACTGGAGATGCTTCTACAGGCGGTCGGCGCGAAGGATGACCCTGCCTCTGGTGGACGCCAGATGCCTTCCCACTGGGGCCACAATCACTGGAACATTGTCAGCAAGTCTTCCTGCACCGGGACGCAATACGTGCAGGCGGTGGGAGCTGCTGAAGCTACGCTTTATTTCGAGCGGCACCCCAAAGCTCTTACGCAAGCGAAGAAAGCGCCGTTGGGCGAATTCGTTAACCACGATCCCGAAGAAATTGTTTATGTTTCTTCCGGCGATGGAGCTACCAGCGAAGGCGAATTCTGGGAATCGTTGAACGCGGCCTGCGCCAAAAAGCTTCCGATCTTTTACCTGGTGGAAGATAACGGCTATGCGATTTCCGTTCCTATCGAAGTGCAAACCGCCGGCGGCAGTATTTCCAAGCTCGCTAAAGGATTTCCGGGTTTGCATATCGCGGAGTGCGATGGCACCGACCCCCTGGAAAGTTATGCGATCTGCAAGGAAGCAATCCAGCATGTGCGCTACCGCCGTGGGCCTGCATTGGTGCACGCGCATGTGACGCGGCCGTATTCGCATTCGCTGTCTGACGACGAGAAGCTCTACAAAATGGCGGAAGAGCGCGAGAGCGAAGCGCGCCGCGACCCGCTTTCCAAGTTTTCGCTATTTCTGATCCGCGAAGGCCTGATGGATCAAAAGGAAATCGAAGCGCTGGAAGCGGAAGTAGATCGTGAATTGCGTGAAGCCGCGGATCAGGCGCTAGCGGCGGAAACTCCCGAAGGTTCGACAATTTACGCGAATGTGTATTCGCCGAGCATCGATCCTACTGCAGCGATGTTTGATGTGGAGCCCAAAGTTCAGGGTGCGGCAAAAACGATGGTGGAGATGGTTGCGGCCACGCTCAACGAAGAAATGGCCCGCGATGAACGCATCACCGTGTTTGGCGAAGACGTAGCCGATGCCAGCCGCGAAGAAAATCTGCGTGCGGTAAAAGGGAAGGGCGGAGTTTTCAAAGCCACTGCCGGCTTGCAGCGGAAGTATGGAGCGGACCGCGTTTTTAATACGCCGCTTGCGGAAGCCAGCATCATTGGCCGCGCGATTGGCATGGCCACGCGGGGACTGAAGCCGGTCGCGGAAATTCAATTCTTCGATTACATCTGGCCGGCAATGATGCAGATCCGCGACGAACTTTGCGTGATGCGCTGGCGCTCCAACGGAAATTTCAAGGCACCCGCGGTGATTCGGGTGGCGATTGGTGGCTACCTTACCGGCGGCGGCGTTTATCACAGCCAGAGCGGCGAATCGATATTTACGCACTGCCCTGGCCTCCGCGTGGTGATGCCCTCCACGGCGCTGGACGTTGCGGGATTATTGCGAACTGCAATTCGTTGCGATGATCCGGTCATGTTCCTGGAGCACAAACACCTCTATCGCCAGCCCTACAATCGCGCGGAATATCCGGGAGCGGATTACACCGTGCCATTTGGCAAGGCGCGCCTGGTGAAAGAGGGCACGGACGTCAGCATCATCACCTATGGCGCCGTAGTGCATCGCGCGGAAGTGGCAGCAGCAGCGCTGCAGCGCGAGGGAATTTCCGCCGAGATTATCGATCTGCGTTCGCTGGTTCCCTATGACTGGGAAGCGATTGCGGCCACGGTGCGCAAGACGCATCGTGTGATCGTTGCTTACGAAGACATGATGAGCTTTGGCTATGGCGCGGAAATTTCTTCGCGCATCGCGGAAGAGTTGTTCGACGAATTAGACGCGCCGATCAAACGCGTTGCCGCCACTGATACATTTTGCGGTTACCAGCCAAAATTAGAAGATGCTACTTTGCCGCAAACCGGGGATATCGCCAACGCGGTGAAGCGAATCCTGGAGTATTAAGCAGTACTAGAGCGGCTTCCTTACAACGAAACTTTTTCCCATGTCTTTGCGTATTTACAGATAGAATCACCAATGGGATTGCTCTGTGGGGGGTACGCCATGATTTGCCAACATTGCCAAAAAGAGATCGCGGAAGGTTCGAAGTTTTGTTACAACTGCGGCACTCAGCAAGCGGGAGTTGCCGGTTCAGCAGCTCCCGTGGGAATTCCTCCGTCGAAACGACTGATGCGCTCTAGCCGGGACAAGAAAATTGCCGGTGTTTGCGCTGGTCTGGCAGAGTATTTTGATATTGATCCCACGATTGTTCGCGTAGTCTGGCTGCTGGCCATTTTTGTTGGGGGAACCGGCGTGCTGGCCTATCTAATCTTGTGGATTGTGCTGCCACTGGCACCCTACAACGCGACGGTTTCGGTACCTGGCCCTATCGCCCAGGTTTGAACCTCAAGTTGCGTTTTAATACCTGACCTTACTTGAAGAGTGGTGTTTCCTGCCGCTAGCTTCGCCCAGAAATAAATGATCGAAAGAGACGGCTCCCGCTCCGGTGGTTGCCAACGCAAAACAAGCGGCCGCCACGATCAATGGGAATTCATATTCTTTTACAACCAGCGCACCCAGGCTGCTGTGTACTTTCCATATCGCCACTGCCATTTCACCGGCCAGAAGTAATGCTGCTGGCCGTGTAAACAAACCCAGGAACAGCAGTAGCGCGCCGAAGCATTCCAGAATTCCCGCCACGGAAACAAAATAGGCCGGCAAGTTATGCTGGACAAAGAATTCGCGCATGCCCGCATCGGCGTGAACCAGTTTGGGATAACCGTGATAAATAAAAATCAGAGCTAAGGCGATCCGCACCACGAACAGGCCCAAAGGCCGAAGATTATTCATGAATTTCATCGTCGCCCCCAAAGACGTCATTACCTTAACCGCGATTGCAGTGAGTATCCATTGAATCGTTAGTGTGTTGTGTCACTCTGGCGGAGTCGCGGAATCGGGTACAATTATGCTGACTTAAATCGGGAGTTATGAATACTATAAACACAAAAGTTGGCGCCGTCGAAATATTCCTCGGTGATGGCGCATGAAGCGGAAGCTTCTCGTCGCGGTGCCGCTGCTATGCGTGGTGGCGCTGCTAGCCTGGATTTTACGGCCCAAGCATGAAACGCTGGAAGACGCGTACGTCAGCGAACGCAGCATCACGCTTTGGAGCAGCGTGGCGCAGGTTCGCGAGCAGATTGGCGTGTTGCTTTATGGCGAGCATGTGGAGGTACTGGCCCGCCGCAACGAAAATGTAAAAATTCGTACGACGGGTGGTGTGACTGGCTGGGTGGATGGCCGGAACTTGATGGAACCGGAGCTGTGGCGGCGCAGTGAGAAGCTGCTTGAACAAGCGAAGGCCATGCCGGTACAGGCCCGAGGACGCACCAAAGTGTCCACAAATCTGCGCGCGCTTCCTGGCCGGACGGAGCCGCGCATCTATCAATTCACGCGCGGAGTTGCAGTGGAAATTGTTGGACGAACGGTAGCGGATTGGGTTCAGACCACGGATGAAAAGGAAGCTGCCAACGCACCGGAGGGAAACAAAAAAGAGGATTGGTTCCTGGTGCGCGGCGTGGCCACGCGGCCGCCTGGTGAAGGAACGATTCGCAATTCGGCGGTGAACACGACGACGCAACCGGGAGACCAGACAATACCGATTGCTGGGTGGGTCGTCGCTCGGTTTATCACTTTGGATTTGCCGGATGAAGTGCGAGACGGCACCAGCTCAGCCAATATCCGGCCCATTGCATGGTTCGAGCTGAATCGCCTAAACGACGCGGAGGGTGAGCATCCGCAATACCTGGTTGCCGGAACGCGCAGCCCGGAAGGGCAGCCATGCGATTTCACGACCATGCGAGTGTTTACCTGGAACCCGAAAAAATCACGCTACGAGACGGCGTTCATCGAGAACGATCTCTGCGGAGCATTGCCCATACGAACCGGCAAAGACGCTAAGGGAGAGCCGGAATTTCGGTTTCATGTTATGGGAAGTGCGAAAGAAGAACGCGTGTATCACTTGATTCAAACCGTTGTGCGCCGGGTGCGCGAAGAAGGATCCACAAAGAAAACTGCCGCGAAATCAAAACACTGATCGTTGACCCCGGAGGACCAGCGAAGCCATGACACGGCACATCAATGAATCCGAGGTTCGCCAATTGTTGGATATGACGATGGCGATTGCGGCGGTTGAAGAGGTTTCGCGCAAACAAGCTGCGGGCAAAGTGATTGTGCAACCGCGGCGGCGCTTTGAATTGCCAAACGGCGGCTTCTTTCATTACATGGCGGCGATGGACACGGAAGCGGGCTTCATTGCCATGAAGCAGTACACCTACGTGAAAGGGACGCTGCAATTTCTGGTGCCGCTGTATGAGATTGCTACCGGCGCCTTGTTAGCGCTAATCGAGGCCGACTACATGGGCCAATTGCGGACGGGCGCGGCTTCAGGCGTAGCTACAAAATATCTGGCGCGGCAGAATGCGAAAGTTGCGGCAATTATTGGATCGGGCGGCCAGGCTAAAACGCAACTTGAGGCAATTGCATCGGTGCGAAAACTGGATTCGGCGCACGCGTATGGCCGCGACCCGGAACGACGCGCGAAGTTCTGCGCTGAAATGTCGCAGCGGCTGGGAATTCCGGTGCACGCGGCGGAATCGGCTGCGGAGGCGGTCCGCGGTGTCGATATCGTCAGCACCGCCACGACGTCTCCTAAGCCGGTATTGGGCGGCGCAGATCTGCCCGCAGGCGTGCATATCAACGCGATCGGGGCGAATCACGCCCACAAAAGGGAACTGGATGATGCGGCAATCGCCAAGGCTGATTTGATTTTCGTGGATTCTATTGAACAATCAAAGCAGGAAGCCGGGGATTTGATTCTGGAGTTTGAACACCACCCGAAGCGGTGGGGACAAGTGCATGAATTGGCGGAGCTTGTTGCTGGGAAAGCACCTGTACGAACGACCGAAGAACAGACTACGTTATTCAAGTCGAATGGCATCGCGGCGTGGGACTTGGCCGTAGCCATCGTGGTTTATTCACGCGCAAAAGTCCAGCAAATCGGACGTGAAATACCCTTTTTTGTCAGCTAATCGCCGGCAGAAAGCCCTGAATTGCCATGAATTGTACCCTTGTACGGAAGTACAGGTGGGCTGGTTTGTTCACCAAGAATATCGTGCTTAGGTAAGCACATGGTCTATAGCTTCTAGTACTACCCCTCCAATTTCGCACGTATCCTTACCTCAAATGGTCGGAACAGGAATCTCGCACCGCCATTTACAGAGGATGTACGCGCGGAAAATTCGCGCAACGCTCAAACCTCGAATTTTTAGCGCTGGTTGCAGTGGGGGCAGTGAATCACAGCCAACCGGCTTTGCCCGGAGAGGCAAAAAGAAATAAAGGAGCAACCCAGTTATGAAGCTCGCGAACAAAACATTTTCCGCAATGATAGTGCTCACCTGCATGGTGCTGGCCGCTTGTAGCGGTATCCCTGGCGGCAGCACTGGCGGAGGCACCGGCGGTGGCGGCACAACGGGTAGCTTCACGATTGGCGGGGCTATTACCGGACTAACCGGCACTGGTTTAGTATTGTCTGATAATGGGACGGACAGTTTAACTGTCTTGGCGGCTGCCACCAAATTTACATTTAAGAACACTGTTGCCAGTGGTGGAAAATACGCTGTCACGGTTACCACTCAACCCAGCAGCCCTGCGCAGACTTGCGCTGTCACGAGCGGTACGGGAACGGCCACTGCCAACGTCACGACTGTTGCCGTAACATGCAGCACGAACCCAGTCACCGCCACGATTGGTGGTACGGTCTCTAATCTTGCTCCTAACTCGGCGGTGATTCTGCAGAACAATGGCGCCGACAGCCTTACAATTACGGGGAACGGTCCATTCACTTTCAAGACTCCGGTCACCGGTCCGACGGATGCGTACGCGGTGACGGTAAATAAGCAACCTGGCACCCCGAACCAAATCTGCACAGTGACGAATGGAAGCGGCACAGCAACGGCGAATGTTACCGACGTTGCGGTGAACTGCGTCGCTAGCTGGACAATCGGCGGCACTGTCTCTGGTCTTTCTGGTACCGGCCTGATTCTGCAAAACAGCAGCGATCTCGAGCAACTCTCGATCAGCGCTGCAAACGGGAATCAGGCATTTACGTTCAAGAATCTGGTGCCCACAGGTACCACTTACACCATAACCGTATTCGGCCAGCCTACAAGTCCGGTGCAGGTGTGCAATGTCACGCCTGCGACCGCTAGCGGTACAGCTACGGCGAACGTTAGCAATGTAGCGGTGGTTTGCCCTGCGGTCACCTACAGTATTGGCGGAAACGTAGTCGGCCTGGCGGGCGTCCCACCGAATAACGGGCCGGAGACCGACGGCAAATTCGTAATCGAAGATGCCTTGGGCAACACCAAGACCATCACCCAGAATGGGCCCTTTGTTTTTGCCACCCCGTTTGCTCTCAATGATCAATACGAAGTGTCGATACTTCACTCATCCGCTACCCAGACGCAGGGTTGCACGCTTTGGAATTACAAGGGAGTGGTGACCGCCAACGTTACAAACATCAGCGTCGATTGCTCTCATGATGACTGGACATGGATCGATGGCACGTTCACTGCAGGAACGGCCCAACCTGTCGCACCGCAGTACGGTTCATTTCCAACAACCGCACCCACGACTATTCCGAATCCTTACACGAACACACCGGGCGCGCGGTACTCCGGAGCCGGGTGGACTGACAAGTTCGGGAACCTATTCCTGTTCGGTGGCGACGGCTGGGAATTGTCAGGGGCCACCCAATCCGACACTCTGAATGCGCCAATGAACGACCTTTGGGTCTGCCCAATGACTGGTGATTACTGCCAGTGGCAATTGGTCGGTGGCTATGACACGACGGCAGTCGGCAGCACTACTGTTGGCGCAATCGTTATAGCGTTAGCGCAAACAGAGGGCCAACCATCTGGAGTGTATCCTGGTGTCGGTCTGCTTCCGGGCGCTCGGTTAGGTGCGGCCACCTGGACGGATAGCACCGGAAATCTCTGGCTCTTCGGCGGGAAAACTCCCGGTGCAAAGTTCATCAACGATTTGTGGGAGTACAATACCGGTGCCTTTAACGGCGCAAACTATACGATCGCGATCGGCCAGTGGAGTCTTAAAGCGGGATCTACTTCCGACGACCAACCAGGCACCTACACGGGCCCCCTAGGTACGTTGTCTCCAGGCGCACGCGTAAATCCCACCTCCTGGACGGATGGGTCCGGAAATTTCTGGCTATTCGGTGGATATGGCCTCGACGGTAGTGGGAACATTGGTTATCTGAACGATCTCTGGGAATACTCTCCCTCACCCCTAGGCGGGAATTGGATCTGGGTGTCAGGTGGCAACACAAATCTAGCTAACCAAAATGGGGTTTACGGCACGCCAGGTACCGCGTCATCTTCCAATATTCCAGGCGGACGCCATGAAGCGGTTGGCTGGGCAGATGCCAATGGCAACCTCTGGCTCTTTGGAGGAGAGGGCCAAGACTCTATTGGAACTCCCAACGGGATTCTAAACGATCTCTGGATGTATAACATTGCCGCCAACAAATGGACGAACGTGATGGGCGCCGTCCAAGGCACTCAAGTTGGCATTGCAAACCAGACGGGCGTTTATGGACTCCAGCCTGTGATCGGTCCTCCTAGCACCACTGGTGCAGCCAGCACTTGCGGGCTAGCTGTCGGACTTTTTGATATAAACAACAACGTTATCTGTCCACCGGTGAACACCTCGGGTACGTTCCCGGGCTCACGGTGGGGTGCTAGCGGCTGGACTGACAAGGGCGGGAATTTCTGGCTCTTCGGTGGATGGGGCTTGGATGCAACCGCTACAAACGGCAACGGCGCACTCAACGACCTATGGGTATACACTCCAAACGCTACCCCGGGACAACCCGGCGCGTGGAGCTGGATCAAGGGATCGGACAATGGAAGCCAGAACGGTATTTATGGTTTTCTGACACGTCCCTATGTGGTCAGCCAAACTTACACGCCCGGTGGACGCAGCAACGCAACGCACTGGGTAGACGGCCAAGGTCAGTTCTGGATGTTCGGCGGAGAAGGCTACGATTCGACAAGTACGACCGGGAACGGCTATCTGAACGATCTGTGGCGCTACTTGCCGTATCGAAATTACTGAGTTAAGTAGCTGGGCCGAACAATAAACCATAAGATCGCAATCGGAGGCCAGGGTTCGTCAAAAAGTTTTCGATGACTCTGGCCTTGACACGTTAGCGGCAGCATTCTAGAGTCGATTCGAACGAGCGTTCGAGAGTGCTTATGGCAGTGGCTGCCCCTACTCCTACCCCGCGGAATACTGAAGTCAAACTGCAGCACATCCTACGTGTATCGGCGCAGATTTTTGCGGCGCATGGGTTTGAAGGTACTTCCATGCGCGATATTAGCAAGGCTACAGAGATTTCGCTTTCCGGGCTTTACTACTACTTCGACAGCAAGCAACGGCTGCTGTATCTAATTCAAAAGAATACGTTTACGTTCATCGTTGAGCGGCTGCAAGAGCGCTTAGCCGGGATTGATGACCCCACCGCTCGGTTGCGAGCGCTAGTGCAAAATCACATCGACTATTTCCTGTCTCATCCCAACGAAATGAAAGTGCTCTCGCACGAAGAAGAGGCGCTGGAGAATCCCTTTCGCCAGGAAGTTGCGGCGATCAAGCGTAAGTATTTTGCGTTAGCGCGGAAAATCCATGAAGAAGTTGTGCGCGAAGCAGCGCATTCCGTCTTCAACGAACGCGTCGCGGTGCTAAGCCTGTTCGGGATGATGAACTGGGTCTACCAGTGGCACAAGCCCGGCATCGATCCGGGGGCAGATGAGCTTACCGACACGATCGTGGGAATTTTTCTGCGCGGTGTGAGCGCGGCGTCCGGGAAATTTGGTAATTTACCCACCACGGTTCCAAGCGAAGTTCATTCGGAATAAACAACAGAACGAATCGAAAAAGCTCGGGAAGGAGAGAGGGAATGGCGACGACAACGACAGTGGAAGTAAAGCAGCTCATCAAATTTCGCGTCGAAGAAGGCGTGGCAATTTTGGAGATGGATGATCCTCCGGCAAATACATACACCTACGAAATGATGCTGCAGTTGGACACCGCGATTTTGAAAGCGCGCATGGATGAAACCGTACACGTGATCGTGTTGCGCGGTTCCGGCGAAAAATTCTTTTCAGCCGGGGCAAGCATTCCGATGCTCACCAAGGCCGATCCGCAATTCAAATATTATTTTTGCCTGCACGCGAATGAAACGCTCAGCCGTTTGGAGCAAACCCCGAAACTGGTGATTGCTGCGCTGAATGGCCACACGGTGGGCGGCGGGCTGGAAATTGCGCTGGCGTGCGACATCCGCATCGCGAAGAAAGAAGGCGGCAAGATCGGGCTTCCTGAAGTGAACCTGGGTGTTCTGCCGGGGACTGGTGGGACGCAGCGTTTTGCGCGCGCCGTGGGACGTGCGCGGTCGATCGAATTGATGGTTACGGGGCGCACGTTCAGCTTTGAAGAAGCGCTGGAAATGGACCTGATCCAGTACATCTACGAAAAAGAAAATTTCTGGGAAGAGGTGATGGCATATGCGAAGCAGTTCTGCCCGCCGAACAAGGCTTCGCGCGCGGTTGGCCGCATCAAGCGTTCCGTGGTGACCGGTATGGAGATTCCCTTTGCCGAGGCATTGGGCATTGAACGCGAATTGCAGCAATTGCTGTTCACCAGCGAGGACGCCAAGGAGGGCCTGGCGGCGTATGTGGAAAAACGCGCCGCGAGTTTCAAAGGGAAGTAAACTAGAGGCCGGAGAGACAGCCAACAAAGCCCGAATGAAAACCTTGCCCGATTATCTGCGTAAAGGAATGAAGCTCGTGATCGTAGGATGCAATCCTACAGAATCGTCGGTGCGAGCCGGCCATTATTATGCCGGACGCGGCAATCCCTTTTGGCCGATGCTGTATGAAAGTGGAGTGGTGCCGGAACCGTTCGATTATCCCGACGACCGCCGCATTATTGAATTCGGCATCGGCCTGACCGATCTGGTGAAACGGCCAACGAAAGCAATTGATGAATTGAAGCGCGAGGATTTTGCCGAGGGGCGAATCGTGCTCTCGCAGAAGCTCGAAGAGTACGGTCCTCGCGTCGTAGCGTTCAACGGAAAACTTACTTACGAACAGTTTGCCCAGCGTAAATGCAATTATGGATTGCAGAAGGGGGCGCTGTACGGTGCGCAGGTTTTCGTTCTGCCTTCCACTGTAGGACAGACGCCGCGCGGTAAAACAGACAGCCTGAAACATTTCCGAAAGCTTGCCCAGCTCATTGCCCGGTCCGAAAAGGCGCCTGCGGTCCCAACCCGCTAGGAGCAAATAAAGAGAAGGGAATCCGTCATGAGTACACCATCAACACAATCGGCAGCGGCAGTGCTGCTGGAGACAAAACACGGCCAAATCGTTACCCTCACGATGAACCGGCCTGACCGACTCAACGCCATAAATAATGAACTTTCCATCGCACTGAATGAAGCACTTCTGCGTATTGCCGGGGATTCTTCCGTGCACGTGGTAATCCTGAGGGGAGCTGGCCGCGCGTTCTGCGCCGGTGGCGATCTCGGTTTAATTGGAAAGGGCCGCGAACGTGGCGACACTACGGAGCTCGGGCCGATCTTGCGCTCTGGCATGCAAGCGGTCTTGAACATGCGAAGCATGCCGCAGCCGGTCATTGCGGCTGTAAACGGCCCGGCAGCGGGGGCAGGCATGAATCTCGCACTGGCTGCGGATATCCGCATTGCCACGGACGATTCGGTCTTCGGACAAAATTTTGCGAAGGTAGGATTATTTCCGGATTATGGCGGAACTTATTTCTTGCCAGAATTAATTGGACCGTCCCTTTCCGCGGAACTCTTTTATACCGGCGACATGATCGACGCGAAAACCGCTCATCGCCTGGGCTTGGTGAATCACATTTATTCTCCCGATCGTTTTGAAGCGGAAGTACATGCGCTGGCAAAGAAAATTGCCGACGGGCCTCAGGTGGCCATTCGCGCCGTAAAACACAACCTATTCGCACGAGACAAAGAGAAACTCGTGCAGGCACTCGAAGTGGAAGTTCAGCACCAGATGAAATGTTTTCACTCCGAAGATTGCCGTGAAGGCATCCACGCTTTTATGGAAAAGCGAGCGCCAAAATTTACCGGCCGTTGACGGATTAACAATTTATCTCCAATTCAATGCTCTGCGCGTGCCAGGTACGCGACGCAGGCAAATGATTGATTTAAAGATTCGAAGGAGAAAGAACATGCCCGCAACTCGTTTGACGACTTTCGATGACTGGGTCGATCTATTCCGTGTATGGCAGAAAGACATCGGCGTGGATTATCCCGAAATTACCAATTACCAGTTTGAGGCGAAATTTGGCCCGACACGCTCGAATGAAGTGGAATTCGGCGCGTATAAGGGCCGGCCAAAGTGGGAGCGCGTGGTGCAAATACCCGACCAGCGAATGCGCGACGCTTTGCTGAACCTGATTATTTATCAAGGCGACACGGAATTTGCGTCTGTGGAACAGCAGCGGAAACTCTTTGAGACTGCACCGAGTGAGCACGACCGGCAATCACTGTGCCGCGTGGTTACAGAAGAAATGCGTCATGGCTGGCAGATGTGTCATTTGCTGATGAATCATTTTGGCTATAGCGGACGCGTAGAAGCACAAAAAATGCTGGAGCGGCGGGCGTTCGACCAAAAGCGGCTGCTAGGGGCGTTTAATCAGGACGTAAACAACTGGCTGGACTTTTTTGTTTACACCGATTTTGTGGATCGCGATGGGAAATATCAGCTGACCATGTTGAGTTATTCCGGCTTTGCTCCTTTGGCGCAATCCATGATTCCGATGTTGAAGGAAGAATCTTTTCACCTGGGCACCGGGCAGGATGGGATCAAACGCATCGTGAAGGCTGGTGTCATTCCCAGCAACATCATTCAGAAATATATCAACAAGTGGATTCCGGTAAGCCTCGATTTGTTCGGAGTTGATCGCTCGAGTTCAGCGCATTGGTTTTACGTTTGGGGACTGAAGGGCCGATACGATGAGCCCAGCGCGAAGGCCGAGGTAAATTTGGAGCGGATGAACGAACATAGCCGCAAGCTTTATCATGAGGAATGCCTGAAGCTCGTTGAAATGATTAACAAGAATGTTCCCGCGGGACATGAAAAGCTCTACGTGCCCGACGTGAAGTTCAATCGTTACATCGGCGAACATGCCGGAAAGCCCTATAGCGTAACCGGCGAACTGCTTCCAGAGGACAAATTTGCGGAATATAGAATAGAAATGCTGCCGCAGCCTGAGGATGTTCAACTGGTGAGCGAAATTGAGGCTCTTGAAAAGCAGTGGATTTCACCCAAGGGATCCATTCAGTAATCGGTAGAATGCGGGTAGAGCGCGCCAGACTTTGCTCTGCGGCAACACGATGAAATTGTGTTTGACGCGTTTGACGCGCTCTTACTCCTGAAGCAAGGTGAATCGTCCTTGGCTAAAATATCGTTTGGCAAGGTTCTCGGCCTGATATTTGGCTGCGTTGTTGTTGCCGTTTTGATTTTCATGATGTTCGTGATTCTGGGAAACTTGATGCATGGAGAGCAATAGATGAGTGATTTGGAAATTACACCTCTGGAAGTGAAACACCGGCTCGATCGCGGCGAAAAGCTTTTGGTGGTGGATGTGCGTGAGTCTTGGGAATATGCGCACTGCCGCATCGAGAGTGCCTTGCACATTCCGATGGGCTTGATTCCCGCGACCTGCAGAAATTGGATACGGATGAAGAGGTGATTTGCTATTGTCACCACGGCATGCGCAGCCTTGACGTGGCGAATTGGCTGCGAACGCAAGGGATTGCTTCCGCTAAGTCCATGGCGGGCGGGATTGATCGGTGGTCTGCCGAAATCGACCCAAAGGTTCCGAGATATTAATTCTGGAATGCGATCGTTCGGCTGCTGTTTTTGAGGCAGGAGTCATGTAAAGAGAGGCGGAGTATGGGCGCAAAAATCCAGTTTTATCAGAAGCCGACTTGAACTACATGCCGCAAAGCAAGAGGTCTCTTGCTGGAACTTGGTGTTGAATTCAGTTCACGCGATTTAGACAAACAGAAATTGAGCGAGGACGAACTGGATAAATTAATTGGGAAACGCGATTACAAAGAATTTCTGAATATGCGGAATGAACTTTTTCGCAAGCTGAATATGAAGCAGCATCCCCCAAACCGCGGCGAAGCCATTAGGCTAATGGCTAGAGAGCCCAATTTGATTCGCAGGCCATTGTTGATCCATGGCTCACAAATCGTGATTGGATTTGACGAGAGCGCTTATCACAAGCTTGGTTGATGGTTGCGGCTGTTATTACGAGGGGGGCGCAGAGGGCGGCATAAAGCCGCCCCTACGGGTTGTCGAGTTGTTGAGTGACCGAGTCGCCGAGCGCCCGAGTGGTTGAGTGCACTGGGGAATACATTCCAGGTAGAGGTTGAATGGTGGATGTGAAGACGATTTCGGTAATCGGCGCGGGCACAATGGGGCGAGGCATTGCCTACGCTGCTGCTTTGGGCGGTTATAACACCATTCTTGAGGATATTTCGGATGCCATGCTGTCTAAAGCTATGGCCTGGATTCGGGAAGCGTTTGATGAAGGTGTGAAGCGCGGCAAAGTGGAATCTTCCCTTCGCGATGCGGCGCTTGCCGGCCTCACCACTTCTTCCGCTGTCGAAGAAGCCGTTCGCGATGCCGAACTGATCATCGAAGCCGTTCCAGAAGAACTCGAAATGAAGTCGGAACTGTTTACCCTCTTCGACAAGTTCGCGAAACCCCATGCGATTTTTGCCAGCAACACTTCTTCGCTTTCGATCAGCGATTTCACCGGAATGGTCGTTGCGCGCGAGCGCTGCATCGGAATGCATTTTTTCAATCCGGTTCCCAAGATGCGTTTGGTCGAAATTATTCGCACTGGGCATACATCGGAGGAAACTGTGGCCGCTTGTTGCGCGGTTGCGCATCGCATGCACAAAGAGACGGTGATTGTGAACGAAGCGCCCGGCTTCATCACTTCTCGCATCAACGCGCTGATCGGGAACGAAGCTTTTGCGATGTTGGAAGCCGGGGTTGCGAGCGCGGCCGACATCGATAAGGCTGTTAAGTTGGGGCTGAATCACCCGATGGGCCCGTTTGAAATGGTGGATTTGGTGGGCCTCGACGTGCGATTAAAAATTCTTGAGTATCTCCATTCTACGATGGGCGAAAAATATCGGCCCAGCGCGTTGTTGCGGAAATACGTCCAGGAAGGGCGACTGGGGCGCAAAGTTGGGCGAGGGGTTTACGAATACGGAGAGCATTCCTAGCGCGCTTTCCTTGACACCCGGACAATTTTGGCTGATTCAGTTGAGCCGTACTAGAATATCTGCACATGAAACCGCTCATCGAACGCATCATGATTCAACAAGGCGATATCACGGAAATGGAAGTGGACGCCATTGTTAACGCGGCTAACAACGATCTCATTCTTGGTGCTGGTGTGGCGGGTGCGATCCGACGCAAAGGTGGGGAAGTAATTCAGGAAGAGTGCAACGAAATTGGCAGCATTCCTGTCGGGTACGCCGCAATCACCGGCGGCGGGAATCTTAAGGCGCGCCATGTGATTCACGCAGCCAGCATGGGCTTGGGCGGAATTCGCACCACGGCAAAATCACTGCGCACTTCCACTGCACATTCACTCCGGCTTGCTGCCGAGCGCAATCTCAAGACGATTGCGCTTCCTGCCATTGGCACCGGAGTCTCGGGTTTCCCCATGGATGAATGCGCCGTGATTATGCTGGCAGAGGCGATTCAACATTTAAAAAATGGATCGTCTCTCGAGACGATTTATTTTGTGCTTTTCGATTCCCCCGCATTTCGTGTTTTTCTGAAAGTCTGGGAGCAACTTCAGAAGGAATTGTCTTCCGGGGCGGCAAACGCTTGAGTCCCAGTGAAAATCCTCTGGCCAACATACTGGCTGAACGTATTCACCGTTTTGGCCCCATTACATTCGCCGAATTCATGCGCGAAGCCTTGTATCATCCGCTGCATGGCTATTACACGAAACCCGAAGCAATCGGTTTCGCGGATTACTACACCAGTGTTGACGTGCATCCGATTTTTGGACGCTTGCTGGCCCGGCAGTTTGCAGAGATGTGGCAACAGGTGGATTGCCCCGCAGAGTTCACCGTCGTGGAAGCGGGAGCAGGCGTGGGCCGTCTGGCGGGGCATATTTTGGAATTTGCAAAATCGAAATTGCCCGCGTTTTATGAGGCATTGCGCTACATCGCGGTTGAGCGATCCCCGGCGCGTTCCGACCAGCTCGCGGCTCGGCTCGGCCAATTCATTCGGGAAAGGAAATGCGCCTCCTCAATCGAAATCCCAGCAAAGATCCCGGCTGGGTGTGTGTTCTCCAATGAACTGTTGGATGCGATGGTGGTGCATCGCGTGATCCAGAAGGCCGGCGGCCTCCAGGAGGTTTTCATTACCAATGACGGCCGCGATTTTACCGAAGTCAGTCAGACAGTTTCTACCTGCGCCATTTCTGAATATTTCATCGCACAACAAATCTCGCTGCAAGAGGGTCAACAAGCGGAAGCCGGTCTTGAGACTTGCGACTGGATCATGGAAATTGGACGGCGGTTGGATCGCGGTTTTGTGGTGACGATTGATTATGGCCACGAGGCGAGCGAACTTTACGATGCGCACCATATGTCGGGGACGATGCTCGCTTATGCAGCACATCAAGCGAAAGAAGATTACTACGCTGCACCTGGAGAGCAGGATCTGACGGCTCACGTGAATTTCAGCGCGCTGCGCTTGTGGGGTGAACGTGTTGGCTTGCACACACTTGGATTGGTTTCGCAAACTGCGTTTCTTCTGGCGCTGGGGAAGGGAAATGAGTTCGCTGACCTTTATGACGACGGCATGGATGAAACGGATCGGGTGCGTGCGCGATTACAACTGAAGACGCTTATTTATCCTGAGGGGATGGGGGAACGGTTTCAGGTGCTGGTGCAGGAGAAGTGCGTGCCCAGTGCGAGACTTACTGGGTTGGTTGGATTCTGAAGAGACGATCTAAAGATCAGCCATTCAATTGACGCGAAACTTTTCCAGCGGAGAAGGTCGGCCGGGCTAAAGCCCGGCACCAACATGGGGAAACGGATGCGGCTAGCGCCGCGAGAATTTGGGCCTGGCATTACGGCTTCTTGAAGGATGGTTTGTCGCCCGCGGCTGGGGCGGGGACGTCAGCCGTTTTGCCCTTAGGGGCTGCTGGGGTGGCCTTGGCGTCGCCGGGCGATATGGTGGGCATCCCGGCTTCGGTGTAGGGCTTCTTCACTAAAATTTCTACTACGTCTTGGGCTCCGCCAGTATTGTCATTGGTCTGGCGAGCTTTGCTGTACTCGTTCAGAGCGCGTTCGCGCTGGCCTAGCAGGTCAAAAATCTTGCCAAGATAGATGTGGCTCCAGACTTCCGTCCACTTTTCCGATGGTTCAGGCACCGTTGCCAGCGCTTCACGGAAAGCGTTCGCCGCAGCTTGATAATTCTTTTGATAGAAAAATGCTTCGCCCATACGGAAATTAGCCAGAGAGCGGTTTGGCTGGATGCTCAGAGCCCTTTGATATTGCGCAACCGCGTCGTAATACTTGCCCAGTTCCGCCAGTTCTTCGCCTCGGGCAATCGCAGCTCTGGCGCGCAAATTGGGAGTGCTCTTCAAAATATAATTGTTCGGGTCGATTTTGATGCCGCCTGGTTTGGGCCGGCCGAAAGTTTCTACCATGAATTCTGAATCCAGACCTTGAGCATCGATCCACTTAATTTCTGGATTGCCTTCCGTGTCGATGCGAATCTGCACGGGCATTGCAAAGGTATCGATAGGCTGATGAATCTTGCCGACGACGCGGAAGCCCTTGCGTGTCCGGTAAGTGACATATTCCAAGGTGAATTCAGGAATGCCGGTGGAATTCATCCACTGGGCAAAATAGCCGGCCAAGTTTGGCACACCCTCATTTGGTTTCGCCGAAGCGCTTACAATAGCGATGGCCATCTGCTCAAAATCCTGCACGGTGGCTGTTTTGCCCTGGTATTTTGCGTAGAAGGAGTGCAGCAAGGTCCTGAAAGTAACGTCGCTCATCT
>DASXIT010000022.1:0-5531 GCA_036497825.1 Candidatus Acidiferrum sp. | reverse complement strand
AAGGTCCAGGAGAATTTGTCCGGCGTTCGCGTGATTCGCGCCTACACCCAAGAAACTGCGGAAATGAAAGGCTTCGACGGGCCAAACAAAGAATACGTCGCGCGAAACGTACAACTGATCCGGACCTGGAGCATGTTCATGCCGTCGCTTCAGGCCATGATCGGAACCACGTTCCTGATCGTTCTCTGGCAGGGTGGCTATCGTTTCCTGCACGGCCAACTCTCCCTCGGCGCGCTGATTACCTTTAATACCTATCTCGGCTTCTTGGTATGGCCGATGATCGCGCTCGGTTGGGTCACCAACATTTTTCAACGTGGCGCAGCTTCCATGGGCCGGTTGAATTACATTTTGACGGCCCAGTCCAAGATCGACGATCGAGACGCAAAAATTTCGTCCGACACGAAGATAGAGGGCACAATCGAGTTCCGCGATTTGAATTTTGCCTACCCCACAAATATTGCTGGAAATGGTGCGGGCAACACCAACGGCAATCATGGCAACGAGCCGCGTCCCGTCCTGCAAAACATCGATTTGACGATTCCAGCCGGTTCCACGCTGGCGATTATTGGCCCAACCGGTAGCGGAAAAACAACCCTGGCGGCGCTAATAGCGAGGCTTTGGGAAGCCCCGGCGGGCCAGATTCTCATCGATGGCCATCCCATCCGCGAATGGCCGCTGGAGACTTTGCGACGTGCCATTGGATATGTGCCGCAGGATACTTATCTCTTCAGCGTAACGGTTGGCGAGAATATCGCTTTTGGCCTGGAGCGGCACGAGCCGGATCAGGTTCGCGAAGCTGCGGAAATCGCCAGTCTCCACGGTGACATTGAAGATTTCCCGAAGCGATACGAGACCATGGTCGGCGAACGCGGAATCACCCTCTCTGGGGGTCAAAAGCAACGTTCCGCAATTGCTCGCGCCCTGATCCGCGATCCGCGAATTCTGATTCTTGACGATTCCCTTTCCGCCGTCGACACCCAAACGGAAGAAAAAATTCTTGCGCGCCTGCGAATCATGATGGAAGGACGAACCAGTATTTTGATTGCTCACCGCACTTCAACCGTCCGCGATGCCGATCAGATCGTGGTCCTGAAAGACGGCGGAATCCTCGAACGCGGCACGCATGAAGAATTGCTCGCACGTGGCGGCTACTATGCCGACCTTTATCAGAAACAATTGTTGGAAGAAGAGTTGGAACGGGCATGAGCACCGGTCACGAAGAAGAGGCACTCGGTAAAGCGTACGACTCGCGGCTGATGAAACGGCTGCTGGAGTACATGCGCCCCTACCGCGCCCGCGTGATATTTGCCCTGGCCTTGGTAGCCGTCGTGACGCCGCTGGAACTGGCGCCGCCGATTTTATTTCAACGCGCGATCGACAGATTCCTGGTACCGGGCGCGAACGGCAGCCTCCCTGTCCCGAAGGCGTGGCAGGGTGTCATCGCGATCAGTCTGATCTACCTGGCCGTGCTGGTATTCGATTTCCTCGTGCAATACGTTCAGATCCGCATCATGCAGCGCGTCGGACAGCAGACGATGTACGACATGCGCACGGAAATTTTCGGGCATTTGCAGCGACTGCCCATGACTTATTTCGACAAAAACCCTGTGGGCCGATTGATGACACGGGTAACAACCGACGTTGACGCGCTGAACGACCTCTTCGCCGCTGGCGTCGTCACCATGATCAACGATTTCTTCCTACTCGCCGTTATGGCCGGTCTCCTTTTCTGGATCGACAGGAGGCTGGGGTTCGACACCATGCTGGTGCTGCCTCTCATTCTCGTCGTCACATTGATCTTCCGAAAATACGTCAGAGAAGCGAACCGCAAGATTCGCACTGCCATCGCCCGCATCAATTCCTTCCTGCAGGAATACATTTCCGGTATGAGTGTAGTGCAACTGTTCAACCGCGAGACAAAGGCGCGCGAAGAATTCGCCAAGCGCAACAAGGACAACATGCTGGCGTGGCGCGACGCGATTATGGCCTACGCCTTGTTCTATCCCGCCGTGGAATTCCTGAGCTTCGCGACCATTGCACTGATCTACTGGTCAGGCGGTAATCGAATCCTGGGCCACGCCCTATCGCTCGGCGTCTTGATCGAATTCACCATGTTCGCTCAACGTTTTTTCCGCCCCATTCAGGACCTCAGCGAGAAGTTCAATATTTTGCAATCGGCAATGGCGGCTTCCGAACGCATCTTCAAGCTGCTCGACGAACCGATTACCATTGAGACCAACGCCAATGCGCAGCGGCTCATTTCTCCTCGCGGTGCCGTGGAGTTCCGCAACGTCTGGTTCTCTTACCGCAACGTCACCGAGCCTGCCGAAGAAGATTGGGTCTTGCGCGATGTTTCCTTCTACATCGAGCCTGGTCAAACCTTCGCCATCGTCGGCCACACCGGCGCGGGCAAAACCACCCTCATTTCACTCCTCCTGCGCTTTTACGATATTCAACGCGGCCAAATTCTCTTGGATGGCATCGACATACGTTTGCTCGATTTGCAGGCATTGCGCAAACAATTCGGCATCGTCCTGCAAGATCCATTCCTGTTTACTGGAACGATCGAAACGAATGTGCGCTTGGGCACGCCTGGAATCACGCGCGCCGACGTCGAGCATGCTCTGAACGAAATCGGCCTTGGCGACTTCGTGCAATCCTTGCCGGAAGGTGTGGCGACGGAAGTAAACGAGCGTGGATCGACGCTCTCCGTCGGACAGCGCCAACTCATCAGCTTTGCCCGCGCATTGGCGCACAATCCGCGATTCCTGATTCTCGACGAAGCCACATCCAGCGTCGACACCAAAACCGAATTGCTGATTCGTGAAGCGCTCAATCGCTTACTGGCAGGACGCACTGCACTTGTCATTGCGCACCGCTTGAGCACCATCCAATATGCCGACAGGATTCTGGTGTTCCACAAAGGCCGCCTCCGCGAACAGGGCGCTCATCAGGAATTGTTGGCGGAACGCGGAATTTATTACCGCCTTTACCAGTTGCAATATAAGGAGCAGGAATTACACGATATGAATGGCGGTAAGCGTTTAACAGATTCAACTGTCTTCCCAACGCCTCTGCCTGCGAGTGATTAGCCAGACGATCAACCCTTTCATGGCGCCCATCCCTTTACTTCTCTCGGCCGGTGAAGCTTCCGGAGATATGTACGCCGCGCGGCTCGCCACTGCGCTTCAATCACGCATGGACGTCCAATTGTTTGGCATGGGCGGTCCACAAATGCGTGCCGCAGGCGTGGAGATCATTACCGACTATTCGGAAGTAGCCGTTGTGGGAATCACGGAAATAGTGCGCCATCTTCCTTCTCTGCTCCGTGCCATGGATCGCATCGTCTCGGAAGCGGAATCCCGCAAACCTGCTTTGGCCATCCTCACGGATTTTCCCGGCTTTCATCTGCGATTGGCTCGCAAATTACAACCGCGTGGAATTTGCAACGTATACTACATTTGCCCGCAGTTCTGGGCTTGGCGTCCCTGGCGCGCCAATTTAATACGCCGGCGATTTGTAAAAGCCCTGTGCATCTTTCCATTTGAAGAAAAGTTTTTTCGCGATGCTGGCGTATCCACGGAATTCATCGGCCATCCGCTGGTCGGAGAAGTGAACGCCACAAAAGATCGAAAAGCACTTTGCCGCGAACATGAACTGGATCCGGCGCGGACAATTGTCACCATCTTGCCGGGCAGCCGCGCAGGAGAGTTGACTCATCATTTGCCCGTATTGCAGGAAACCTGCGCGCGAATCAATGCAAAAAAACCTGCACAATTCATAGTGGCTGCCGCCCATCCGCGGGATATCGAACAATTAAAAAGTGGATGGCCAAGCGGGATTACTGTGCGAGTGGTGGAAGGCCAAACTTACGATGCCCTCGCTGCCGCCGATGCCGCGATTGTTTCCAGCGGAACCGCTACCGTGGAAGCGGCGCTCTTGAACGCACCCATGGTTGTCGTCTACAGGGTTTCGCCCCTCACCGCTACGCTAGCCAAGCCATTAGTTCGAACTCCTTTTTTTGCCATGGTGAACCTGATCGCGGATAAGCAGGTGGTGCCGGAACTGGTCCAGGACGATTTCACGCCACACAAAGTCTCAGAGGCTATTCTAAATTTGCTGCAAGATCCAAACGCGCGGGCCACCATGAAAGAAGGATTAGCCGAGGTGCGCAGGCGGTTAGGGCCCCCGGGTGCCGTTGACCGGGCCGCGGACCAAATTGCCCGTTTGTTTAGCACGGGCGCTGGCAACGCTTCTTGAGCCATTGTTATCCTATAGTCAGAGAGTAAGGTCGGCTAAATATGGTGTGTGGTCATATGTTGGCACTCCCGAGGGGAATCAGATGAAGCGACGCGGTAGAGTTTGGTCTGCAGTTTTGCCAACGTTCATTTTCTTGGCGACATTTTGTGCTGCCTCGCTTCGTGCGCAAACGGCTCGCCAGTGGAGTTTCCTGGCGGAAAAATACGAAGTCTCTACCTACGTGGATACGTCAGCGCAAGGAATCAACTCGGTAGCTAAGGTCACATTCCTTGCGCAAGAGGTTTCCTCCAATCTGCGAGTGGAATTGCACGAAAACCTGGAAATAAGAGACGTTAAGGGCTCCGACGGAAAACCCCTGACTTTTCAACGAGAGGCTGATAATCCACTTTACGTTATGGTTTTCCTTCCGGCTCCTGTAGGTGCGGGAAAAGAGGTTACCCTGACGTTTAATTATGGCGGCCTCCTGGCGAATGAAGAAAACAGTCCCGTGCCGAATACTCGCGTCGCTTCCATCAACAAAGATTGGGCGTACTTGTTACTGCCATCGCGGTGGTTTCCGCTCACGAATTACCCATCCAATCGATATACCGGCACATTTCGTCTGAATGTGCCTGACACCATGGCCGTGGCAGGAACGGGGAAAGCAGATTCGCCACAGCCGATCGCGCCGAAATCTCCTGCGGAATCTCCACGATACATGTACACATTCCGTTGTGATCGTGCGGAGCCGAATGGCTCGTTTGTTGCCGGACCGTTGCAGCTAAATCCCAAACAAGCCGAAGGCATTAGCGTCGCCGTTTACGCGCCACGTGCCGATTCCGGCAAGGCTCAGGAATTTGCGAACAATGTGGCTCATCAGGAAATTATTTTCTCCGATCTATTTGGCTCCCTGCCTGAATCAGATTTGACCGTGATTGAATTGCCGGATGGCACGCTTCGCGAATTTTACGCTCCGAGCGTAATCATGTTGAGCCATCGAATCTGGGATCCCAAATTTAGCGATCGCACGCAAAGTCGCCTCGTTGCTTCACAGTGGTGGGGAATCGAAGTCTTGCCCGCTACCACCAGCGATGTCTGGATTACCGACGGACTTGGCCGCTATTGCGAAGAACTCTATGCCGAGCAGAATTTTGGGAAAGAAGCTGGTCTAAGGGCGATTGACGAGTTCGCCGTGGGCGCTCTGATGTTTGATAATTCCGCGCCCGTCGCCCAGTCAGCGCGGCTTGCTCCTTACACCCCCGAATATCGCTCCGTGGTGATGAACAAAGGAG
>DASXIT010000021.1:0-3666 GCA_036497825.1 Candidatus Acidiferrum sp. | reverse complement strand
ACCCCGTTATCGGTCGAATAGGAGATGCCGCTGTAACAACTGGGGGCAGTGCGGCTGTCGTTATAGTTCACGACCCAGGTGTTGTTGCCGTTGCCCCATTCCATGCTCTCCGACTGGGTAACATGGGGAAAGGTGCCGTCCGGGAGGATGACATCAACGTCAGTGCTGCCGATAAACAAGGGCTCCGGCAAGAGGCTCCGCACCCATTGGGAGAACGCGTTGCCGCTGGAAGCTGAACCTTCCGCTGAACCGCCTTCTGTGTAGCCGCAGGCAATCATGATGAGTCCAGCCAGCATGTTGTCTTGCTTGTCGATACCCAGTTGGTGAACTTTCGAGCAGTCAAACCCAGCAGGGAACACCTTGAGGTTGAGCAAGGTGTTCAAGGTGATGGGAGTCTGGCTTTGGTTTGTTTTTCCTGCGGCAGGAGCAGTGGTGCTGCGCCCGAATGGGTTCGCGGCAAACAGCGCCAGACCGGCGCCAGCCAGGATGACACACATGCCGATCAGGACACGGGGATTGAAGAACGCTGATTGTGAAGCGGATTTTTTTTTCATGAATGGTTTATGATGTGGATGGAATTTAACTGTGAAGCGCTGTTTGTAGCGGAACCGCCACAAAAGCGTCAACACTTTTTCGTGGATGATTCAACCCGGGTTTAGCGAAAGAATCAAACTGTGGCAAGCTTTTTTTCAAATTTTTTGCGGACAACGGATTTAGCTGGCCAGTGCCAGGGCGCGAGATCCAAATTCATCGGACGAACGAACTATCCGATCCGCTGCGATTGGTAACTATTCTGTCACTATTTCGCCTCCGCCGTCAGGGGCTGTGGGCAGGCGCTGATCGCGTTCACCCGGAAGGGGTGAGGCTCGCGCTACTTCGTTTCACGAACAGCTTTGAACGTGCCGAGTTTCGAGGGCCTTTCTCCTGGCAAAGGAGAGAAGTCTACTTCACCGGTGATCAACTCCGGAGTTTCAAATTTCCCTTTGCACGTCAACATTCCCGCGTCGCGCCCCACATTGCCGAGGAGAAATTCTACCTGGCCCGAGAATGTTACCGATCTTCCTTCTGTGAGGCTCCATTTTGCCTGCGAAGGATTGGCGGCTCCCCAGGCTTTTGACTGTGGATCCATCGGCGCCAAAGTACCTTTTCCATCGGCTTGTGCGTCAAAGGTCACTGAGCGGTGCTCGGCATTCGCGAAGGTGATCTCAACGTTCCACCTACCAGTCATCTTCGGAGACTCTGCCTCGGCGAAGCCGGAATGGAATGTGTTCACGGCTAATACTAGAATTAATGCGCGCGTTACTTTCACGGTTTTTTTTATCCTAACTTGGTTTCCTTGCAACCTGCGTTTTCGGGCTACTCGCTGGCACACATCGCATTTTGGCGTAAATTCGCGAACTTTGTGAAAAGTGGTTGCATCAGCTCGGAATTGAAAGCAGCTGGAGCGATTCCGGGGCGAGCCAGTGCTGGGATCAACTTTCCTGGCTACAGTAAAACCGGCATTCGCAAATCAAAGACCGGCCGGTGGCGCGCCGCCGCATTGATTCTTCTGAACCTGTTCATGATCGCGCACATTATCCAGTGGCGGTTAATGGGCAGAACGATTTCGCCTATTGAGCCATCGGAAACGATGTACACCCTGCAGAACGGGTTCGTGAACGCGGGCTTTATCTTTTTTAGCCTGGCAATTTTGGCGACGCTCATCTTCGGACGTTTTGTTTGCGGCTGGGGTTGTCACATACTTGCGTTGCAGGATCTCTGCGGATGGCTGCTCAAGAAAATGGGCCTTCATCCGAAGCCGTTTCGGTCGCGGCTCCTGGTGTATGTCCCGCTCGGCGCCGCGCTGTACATGTTTGTCTGGCCCGTAGCTTATCGATTGTTTTCGAAACCGGCGCACGAACCAATCATCCCGAAATTCACCAATCATTTGGTGATAACGAATTTTTGGGCGACCTTTCCGCCCGTCGCGGTTGCCATCCCGTTTCTGTTTATTTGCGGCTTCGTGACAGTTTATTTTCTGGGCCAAAAAGGCTTTTGCACGTATGCCTGTCCATACGGCGGTTTCTTCGGCCTCGCCGACAAATTCTCGCCAGGAAAAATCCGCGTCACCCCTGCGTGCAATCAGTGCGGGCATTGCACTGCCACGTGCACTTCGAACGTGTTGGTGCATGCGGAAGTGAAACAGTACGGAATGGTGGTCGATCCGGGTTGCATGAAATGCATGGATTGCATCAGCGTATGTCCAAACGATGCGCTCTATTTCGGCTTTGGGAAGCCGACGCTCGTGGCTCCGAAATCGAACGTCATTAAGAGACATTATTCGTTGACATGGCCTGAAGAGATCGTCGGCGCATTGGTGTTTCTGGGAAGTTTTCTTGCTGTTCGCGGTGTTTACGCGCTGGTTCCATTTTTGATGGGGCTTGGCTGCGCCGCCGTCACGACGTTTCTCGCTCTGAAAACGTGGCGATTACTTCGGGCGAGGGAGTTGTCCTTTTACCGGTTCAATTTGAAATCGTCAGGAAAAATTCACAAGGCCGGCTTGGCGTTTGCAGGCTTCGCGTTCGCGTGGATCGGCTTAAACGTGCATTGCGGCTGGGTGCGCTACCACGAGTTCCTCGGCAACATCGCGTTCAACAAGATCCATTTGCCCGACGAACTGGCCTTGGCGCAACTCGATCCAGCACGCTGGCTCAGTCCGGCGGATCGCGGAAACATTCTTCAAGGCAAAGAGCATTATCTGGCGGCTTCGAGGACGGGGCTGTTTGTAAACAACGAAGCTCTGCCGAAGCTGGCTTGGTTTCATTATTTGTTAGGCGACGCTGAGCGATCCGTACAAACGCTTGCAACGGCTGCAGCTCACCAGAAAAACGAGAGCAAAGCTTTGAGCCTCTATTATCGCGGCGCGATCCTCAATCGTCTGGGTCGTTATGACGAAGCGCGAGCCGCTTTAGATGAAGCGCTAGCGGAACGAGATGATTTGATTCTCGCGCGCCAGGAGAAAGGCGAATCGCTTTGGCAACTCGGTCGAAGGGACGAAGCTGTTTCGGTTTGGACCGACGCCGTGCAACGCAACCCCCAGTTGGCACTGGTCAACAACGAGCTTGCAGGAGCGGCGCTTGGATCAGACAAGCGTGACGAAGCCGATCTGTACGAAAGACAAGCCGACAAATCCACTCCCAACAATCCACTTTACCATTGGATGCTCGGTCGCCGGCTCCAGGACCTCGGCATGATTCAATTAGCCGAAAAACATTTCGAGCAGGCCGGGCAACTCGGAGCTGGCAACAGAGCACCTGACGGCCGCTAAGGCGTTTGCGAGATTAAGCGTTGTCCTCAACACGTTGGCGAATTGGCGCGGCGGTGCCGCCTGATATCTGCCCCTTCGGCAGTCAATTTGGCATCGTCTTCGAGAGAAGCCGATCCACCTTAGCAGTAACAATATGTTACGCAGGCTACCACCGATTAGTAACGGGTAGCCACCTATCACTGATCGCGTGGGACTCAGCTCACTGCGGCCGCGGCGCTGGAGAGGGACGTGGCCGCGGCGTCGCCACGACCCTGTATTGGATGGTTAGCATAGGCGGGCTTGCGCTCTCGCGAGTATCAAACCGCTTCGCCGTTGCGATAGTTGTTTCGTTCCCCAGCACCAGCCAGCCAAAGTTGCTG
>DASXIT010000020.1:0-7632 GCA_036497825.1 Candidatus Acidiferrum sp. | reverse complement strand
ACCGTTCCAGTGGCTGCAAAATTAAGAGAAAAGACCTGCCTGAAAATAGGCCTCTCCTGCCACCCCCGCCATCGCGCAAGAAACTCAGCCGGAAACAAAAGTTCTTTTGCCGACCTCCAAGATATTTCCGAAACTGCTGGCAATTGGGTGGGTGCCTTGCTTTTACCGTGTTTGGGGAATATACTCTATTTTCGCTCTGGAATCGGGTCGCTTCATAGGTGGGCGCAAGCCCACTTTTTTGTTGCCGCCGGCGGTACTGAGCTTTAGACCGGCGTAGGCCGTGGAGTCTTTGCGTGAATTTGGAGAAGGTCCGCGAAGCCGCTGAGCGGGTAGCACGCTCGGAAGGCTTGGAAGTCGTGGATGTCGAATGGAAGATTGGTAAGCAGCGCTTCCTACGGGTGTACATCGACCGGGTACCCCCCGCAACGCCGGCGCAGGGAACCGAGGGCGAGGCAGCACCGAGTCCTTATCCCAAGATAAGTCACGCGGATTGCGAGTTGGTGAGCAAGCAGCTCAGCGTGATCCTGGACGTAGAGGAATTGATCCCTGGTCCGGGATATGTGCTGGAAGTGAGTTCACCCGGCATGGATCGGGCGCTGAAGAGAGCCGCGGATTTTGAGCGGTTTCAAGGCCGGCTGGCAAAAATTGCCACCACCGAGCACATCGGCGAAATGAATTTTTTCGAAGGTCGCTTGAAAGGTTTTGCGGATGGGAAGGTCCGCATGGAGTTGAAAGGCAAAGAAGCACGAGTCGTGGAAATTCCGCTGGAAACGATTCGCAAGGCTAATTTAGTTGTTGAATTTTAGGATTTAGGACGAGGAAATGGCGAATCTGCTTTATCAACAAATCGAAATGTTGAGCCGGGAGAAGCACATTGAACCGGAGGTGGTGATTTCTGCCATCGAAGACGCCATGGTCGTGGCTGCCCGCAAGTTTTATAAGACGGAAGAGGATCTTCGCAGCAAGTTCAATCAGGAAACCGGCCAGGTCGACGTGTATTCGGTCTACACCGTGGTCGAAGAAGTGGCTGACCCGAAACGCGAAATGAGTTTGGACGAAGCCAAGAAGAAGCATCCTGGCGCTACTGTCGGCACCGAAATCCTTACCGCCAAGCCGACCGACGTGCTTGGCCGCATTGCCGCGCAAACCGCGAAACAAGTGATTCTGCAGAAGGTTCGGGAAGCCGAACGCGACACCATTTACAACGAATATCACAACCGCGCGGGTGAGCTTGTCACCGTCATTGTGAAGCGCGCCGAAGGGCCCGACCTGATCGTGGATATGGGCCGGACCGAAGCACGTTTGCCGAAGCGCGAGCAATCAAAGTTGGAAACCTATAATATTGGCGAACGTTTGCGCGTCGTCATCCGTACCGTCGACCGTGCAGCAAAGGGTCCGCAGGTGATCGTTTCGCGTGCGGATGCGGCTCTGGTGCAGAGGCTCTTCGAAATGGAAGTGCCGGAAATTTATGATGGCACCGTGCAGATCCGTGCCGCCGCGCGTGAAGCTGGCGAACGCACCAAGGTTGCTGTGGCTAGCCGCGACAAGGACGTTGATCCGGTTGGCGCTTGCGTAGGTATGAAGGGTATGCGCGTGCAATCCATCATTCGCGAATTGCGCGGCGAGAAAATCGACATCATTCCCTACAACGAGGAAACTGTTGCGTTCGCGCAAAAGGCGTTGAGCCCCGCGAAAGTTACCCGTGTTCAGGTGACTGACCCGGAGAATCGCAAGCTTGAAGTGATCGTGGAAGATTCACAACTTTCTCTCGCGATTGGCAAAAAGGGTCAGAACGTGCGCCTGGCCAGCAAGTTGATCGGCTGGGACATCGACATCAAGAGCGAAGAAGAGAAGCGTCGCGAAATCGAAGAGCAAATGACGGCGTTGACAGCTCCAACTACACCGCTAACCGTGTTGGCTGGAATTGGGCCGAAGACGATCGAGAAGATTGAAGCAGCCGGCATTACCAATTTAGAGAAGCTCGCCAGCATGACTCCGGAACAGTTGATGGAGATTCCGGGCATCGGCGAAAAGATGATCGACAAAATTTATCAGGCCGTAAACCGCTTTTATGAGAGTGGTGAAACGCCTGCCGCCGCCACCAGCGAAGGTGCTGTCGAGAATACCGACGAAATTGCCGAGGACAGCGCTGCGGAAGAAGGTCAAGAAGCGGCGCCGGCCCAGGAAACCGCAACGGAAGATCACGTTACGGAAGAAGAAAAAAGCGCCGCAGAAACAGTTCACGAAGAATCCCCGGCAGAGGAATCCTCTGCCGCCGTTGAATCGCCGGATGCAAGCAAGCCGGTGGAGCAGCAGGAAGAGAAAAATTCCTAACGAAGCATGAATGACGCATCCCAAGTACGTATCAATGAGCTCGCCCGTGAACTCGAGGTCAAAGCTAAGGCTATTATTGACCTGCTCCCGGGTTTTGGCGTAACTGAAAAGAAAACACATTCCAGCTCGATCACCGTCGAAGTCGCGGAAAAGGTACGCGAGCGCCTGAAATACGAAGCTGACGCGGAAGCGCGCGCGGAATCTGAGCGCGCGGCGAAAGAAGCTGTGGCAAAATCGGCGCAACGTCGGCCCGCACCAGCGGCTCCTCCTGCGCACGTTCCACCAGTTGCGCCGAAGCCTGCGCCGCCTGTTGCACCCGCCCCAGTCGCTGCAGCACCTCCGGCCGTTGCACCGCCTGCGGTTCGTCCTCCGGCACCTGTACCCGTGGCACCTGGTGTGCCTCCCGCTGTTCCACCGGTTGCTAGACCGTCTGCACCGCCTGCAACTGCAACGCCCTCTTCCGTCGCTCCGGTCGCACCGGCTCCAAGACCTCCAGCGCCAACAGTACCCCCTGCTGCTTCTCCATCTGCGCAGCCGACTGCGCAAGCACCTCGTCAGTCTGGCCCTGCAGGGCAGCAACCGGGTCCACGCCCCGTTGCGCCGGGCCAACCGTCTTCTGGACCCCGACCCGGAACACCAATTTCTCATCAGTCTGGAGCACGTCCTCCACAAGGAGCTCGTCCGCAACAACCTGGCGCACAGGCAGGTTCGCGGCCAGCAACGCCGGGGCAACCATTACGCGCGGGTCAGCCTGCACCGCCAGTGCGTCCGCCTATGCCAACTCGAATGGGTAATCGCGGACCGGTGCCAGGAACAACTCCCGGTAGCCAACAACGGCAAAGTGGACCGCGACCTGGTCAGCCAATGCGGCCGCAAGGCCAAGGCGGTCAAGGTGGCAATCGTCCGCACACTCAGCGTCCGACTGGGCCTGGTGGGCCCGGCGGTAGTGGGCAAGGTGGCCCAGGTGGTCCGGGTAGAAGTTTTGGCCAAAGGCCTGGTGCAGTACCGATGGGTTCTCGGCCTGGTCCGCGCACGCCCGGGCGGCCGGCGATGCTTCCGCCATTTCCAGAAAAAATGTCTCCGAAGGCCGAGCCAGGCAAACCCCTGTACACCCGCAAGCCGACGCAACGGCAACGGCCCACAGCAGATAAACGCGAAATTGAAGGGGAGCGCAAGCTTCACCCAACTCGGCAACGGCCGGGGGCGGGTGGACGTGGTGTGGCTGTTCCGGTTGCTCCACCAGAACCACGCGCGCCTCGCGATATTACATTGACCGAAGGTATTACGATTCGCGAATTGGCGGAGAAGCTCGACATTCGCGCCAAGGATTTGTTGAAGACGCTACTCGATCGCGGTGTATTCGCGAGCATTAACCAGGCACTGGATGTCGAAACCGCGACTGATTTGGCGCAGTCCTTTAATGGTGTGGTTAGCGTCGTTTCCTTCGAAGAAGAAATGGTTTTGGAAGTTGCTCAGGAAGAGACCAAGGAAAATCTGAAGCCGCGGCCGCCAGTCGTTACCGTTATGGGTCACGTTGACCATGGCAAAACGAGTTTGCTCGACGCAATTCGCACCGAAGACGTGGCTGCTGGCGAAGCCGGCGGAATTACCCAACACATCGGCGCTTATAAAGTCCAGGTTGGTGAGCGCGCAGTTGTGTTCGTCGATACGCCAGGTCACGAGGCGTTCACGCGCATGAGAGCGCGCGGCGCGAAGGTCACCGATATCGTCGTGCTAGTGGTTGCCGCCGATGATGGCGTTATGCCGCAAACTCGTGAAGCAATTGACCATGCTAAGGCGGCGAATGTGCCGATCATCGTGGCCATCAACAAGATTGATAAGCCCGAAGCTCAGCCAGAGCGCGTAAAACGTCAGCTCAGCGAATTGGCGCTAATGCCTGCGGAGTGGGGTGGTGACACGGAATTTGTCGAAGTTTCCGCAAAACAGAAGAAGAACCTCGATAAATTGCTGGAAATTATTTTACTGGTTGCGGACTTGCGCGAATTAAAAGCCAATCCCGATGCGCCAGCGGCAGGAACTGTCCTCGAATCACGCGTAGATCGCGGCCGAGGACCAGTGGCCACAATTTTGGTGCAGAACGGTACGCTGCAAATTGGTGATTTCTTCATTGCCGGCTCCGTGTTCGGCAAAGTTCGTGCATTGTTCGATGAACACGGCCGGCCCGTTAAGAACGCGCCTCCATCGACGCCTGTCGAAGTGCTTGGATTGCAAGGTGTGCCGGAAGCGGGTGACCATTTCCAGGTAACCGACGAAGCCAAGGCTCGTCACGTTGTAGAGTATCGCCAAGGCAAACAACGCGATGCCGCACTACGTGCAAGTTCGGGTGGACGCATCACTCTCGATCAGTTGCACGAACAATTGAAGTCCGGGGAAGTGAAGGAACTGCCCATCGTCATCAAGGCGGACGTGCAAGGTTCTGCCGAAGTATTGGGCGAAATGCTGCCGAAACTCTCTACCGACTTGGTGAAACTGAAAATCATCAGCACCGGAGTTGGCACGGTGACCGAAAACGATGTTCTGTTCGCATCGGCCTCTGGTGCAATCATCATCGCCTTCGGTGTAAGACCAGACCGCAAAGCCTTGGATTTGGCACAACAGGAAAAAGTCGACATTCGCACCCACAAGATTATTTACGAAGTGTCGGACGAAATTAAGAAAGCCATGGACGGCCTGCTTGAACCCGTGTTGCAGGAAACCTATCTGGGCCGCGCGGAAGTTCGCAATGTGTTCCGCATTAAGGGGTCTGGATCGGTGGCCGGTTGTTACGTGGTTGATGGAATTATGAAGCGCGACGCGCAGGCACGCGTGGTTCGCGACGGTGTGGTCGTCTATACCTCCAAGCTCAGTTCCTTGAAGCGCTTTAAGGATGACGCCAGCGAAGTGCGCACTGGATTTGAGTGCGGCCTCGGTATCTCCAACTTCAATGACGTGAAAATCGGCGACATTATCGAGTGCTTCCAGGTCGTAAAACTTTCGGCTGCAGAAGCAGCCGCTCAGGGTAGTACCGCCTCCGCCGGGCGCAAATAGTCCCCCTTGCGCCTGAGGTGTTCCCGGTCCCGGAGAAACCAATGCCGGTTGGATTGCTCACATTAGAGCTGCATATCGCCGAAGCACAATCCTTAAAGGATAAGCGGCAAGTGTTGCGAAGCCTGAAAGAGCGATTGCGGACGAAATTCAATGTGGCGGTTGCGGAACTGGATTTTGAGGATACCTGGCAGCGCTCCGTGGTGGGAGTCGTCACACTTGCCAACGAGGAGCAGCTTGTTGAAGAATCACTGCAGAAGGTACTGGCCGAAGCCGACCGCCAGCTTGGACCTGTCCTGATCGGACACTCCGTGGATTTACTTTAGTTTGCTTTTGCATCGACCCGTGGACTTGCATTGCTACGGGGTAACAGGAACGGAAGAGCATGAGTCCCGACAATCATCGCCATGAACGTGTCGGCGAAGAAATCGCCCACGAAATCAATGCCATGCTGGCAGGAGAACTGAAGGATCCACGATTGGAAACTTCGGTGACGGTCAGCGAAGTGCGCGTGCAACCGGACATGAAGCATGCCCGAATTTTCGTCAGCGTTCGTAACGCCACCTCGAAAGAGCAGACGGACGCAATTAAAGCGCTGGACCACGCTTCCAAGTACATTCGCCAGGAATTAGTGGAGCGGCTGCAATTGCGCCGCATTCCGGAATTACACTTTGTTCTGGACATCTCGCAGGAGCATGTGGAGCGCATCGAGCAGTTATTGAAAGAAGTGAAGAAGAACCCTGCTCCCACGGAATAAGTTCGCATAAGAAAACAGCAACTCTGAAATTCACTGCTAAATGATTCAACTGAGCAGAAAGGCTCTTGATGCCACGGCAGCCGCAACCTGCGCCATTTGATGGCGCGTTGGTGATCAACAAACCGCAAGGCCGCACTTCCCATGACATGGTCGACGCAGTTCGCCACTTGGCGGGCTTCCGCCAGATTGGGCATTTGGGTACGCTCGATCCATTGGCCACCGGTGTCCTGGTGCTATTACTAGGCAAAGCGACTCGCCTGGTGCGCTTCTATACCGGGCGCCGAAAGCGCTATACCGCGGGATTTCGTTTTGGATTTGCCACCAACACTTACGACTCCGAAGGGGAAGCGCAAGGACCGGATTCCGCGCCGCAATTGGATGGCGAGCAGTTAGAAGCTTTCGCAGCGGAATCAATGGGCCGGTTTGCACAAATGCCTCCGCAATTCTCGGCCAAGAAAGTTCACGGGCGCCCGGCATACGAATTGGCGCGCCAGAATGTTGAGTTCGAACTGAAGCCTGCTGAAGTGGAGATTTTTGAGTTCCGCCTGACCGAAATTGAGGGCAGCATCGCGCGCTTCACAATTGAGTGTTCTTCGGGCACCTACGTTCGCTCGCTGGCCCACGACATGGGAAAAAAACTGGGCTGTGGCGCGCATCTGACGGAAATATGCCGAACGGCAGTGGGCGAGTTTTCCATCGAGCAGGCCATCTCCATCGAAGAGATGGCGGTAGCGGCGCGCGAAGGTACATTCAAAGATCGCCTTATCCCACTAGAGAATTTGCTTGCGAATTATCCGCGTGCCAACGTTTTACCAGTCTTGGAAAAGCGCGTGCGCCACGGCGGAAAATTCAATGTCATGACTTCTCAAGTCCAGTCGGGCCATTTGGAATTGCCGCCGGGAGCCACGACACATCTCGATACCGATCCCGCTCAGCCGCCGCGCCTGCGCGTCTTCAGCCAGGAAAGCAAATTATTGGCGATAGCTGAGGCCGTGGTACCCCGCACCTATCAACCCATCGTAGTCTTTGATCCACTTCCCTAGGCAATATAAGCGCGTTCGTCCTTTTGCCAAACAATCTACTCGTTGAGTTCGGTATTCATGATCAAGGAGGCGGAGGCTGGCTGGTGTCAGGCTCCGGCTGCGGATTATTCGGTGGCTCTTGTGGAGCAGGTTGCTGTGGCGGTGGCTGGCTTGGCTCATTGGGCTGCGGTTGATTCACAGGCGGCTGCCCGACCGGCTGCTGCTCTGGCGGCGGTTCAGGGATCGGCTGGGGAGCAAGAGGAGCGTTCCCGCCAATGGCCCCACGTCCACCGGTATCACCGGTCCCAGCGTAAATCGTCTTCGATACGCGATTCTGCTCGCGGACGCGCCTGGGGGTGACCAAGACGAGAAGCTCAGTGTCTTGCGCCGTGTTGTTACGCCCGCCAAACAAGTAACCGATACCTGGCAACGTAGCCAGGCCGTAAACTCCGTTAATAATTTTCGTTTCCTGTT
>DASXIT010000019.1:0-45059 GCA_036497825.1 Candidatus Acidiferrum sp. | reverse complement strand
TTCGGGAGTTTCACGACGCGAGTTGACGAATTGCGATCTACGAACTTCGGCCCCTGGTTTTCGCGAGTCGCTCATCAGCCTCACAGGTCTCGATCCCACCGCGGGCAACATTAACGTGGGGATTATCTCCCTGCAGAGAATTGCAAAGACTGAGGGCAGCACGCTAAGCGCTATCCCCTACAAAGCACCGAAAGATGCCAGAAAAGCTTACGAGAAAGGCCTCGACGCTGTTGGGAAAGGCAATTCTGCCAATGCGCACAAATACTTTGAAACGGCAGTGAAGATCTACCCGAGATACGCGAGCGCCTGGTTCCAATTGGGCACCGTTTTACAGAACGAAAACCAGAGGGATGCGGCTCGCACGGCCTATACTCAGGCCGCGACACTCGACACCAAGTTCCTGCCGCCTTATCTGTCTCTCGCCTCAATGGCCTACGAGGAAGGAAATTGGACTGAGGTCCTTAATTTGACGGGTCATATTTTGAATCTTGATCCGTTGAATCACGCCAAGGAAACGAACTATATCTTGGATCTCGATCCGTTCGATTGCTCCGAGGCCTATTACTACAACGCGGTCGCCTTTTACAAGCTCAACCGGATCGATGAAGCTGAAAAAAGCGGGCTCAAGGCGGAGCATATCCTCCTGGTCACTCGTTATCCGCAACTACATCTGCTCCTGGCTGAGATCTTTGCCGAAAAACACAATTACGCGACTGCGATAGCAGAGTTACAGACTTACTTAGAATTAGTCCCGCATGCGAAAGACGCGGATCAGGTACAAGAGATGTTGGTGAAATTGCAGAGCCTAAACGGATCAGAGTCAGCCAACAAAAACCCCGATCATGAGTGACGAATCCGCACTTCTCTACGATCAATTTGTGCCGAAGCTGTGAATACAACTCCCCCGCGAGTGATCCGGTTTCTTCTAAATGAAATCTTTCCACAATTTGCCCTGATTTGTGGGCCTACCTGACTTCTCCACGTAACCTGGTTCGGGTTCGGGGTAGTGGCGTTTATTGTATGCCGATGATTCGGTTTATACTCCTGCCCAGCGCCGATAGGATCTGCCGGTGCGGTTCGGGGGCACCATGCTGCAAAGGGCAGCCATCGTTTGGCTAGGTTTGATTTTCAGTTTGCTTCTTTCCAGCAGCGCGGCGGCGCAGAACAGTCCGGACTGGACCGAGCCATTTCCACCTTTCCACATCGCGGGCAACCTGTATTACGTCGGCAGCAGGGGGCTGGCGAGTTATCTGGTCACCACACCGCAAGGCAACATCCTGATTAATAGTGATCTGGAATCGAATGTGCCGATGATTCAAGCAAGTATTGAGAAGCTCGGATTCAAATTCAAAGACACAAAGATTCTCCTAATCAGTCACGCGCACTGGGATCACGATGCTGGCAGCGCGAAGATCAAGCTGTTGACCGGGGCTAGTTACATGGTGATGGATGCCGACGTCCCCGTGGTCGAATCCGGCGGCAAAGCCGACTTTCAATATGGAGACAATCCTAACTTCCTCTATCCGTCGGCCAAAGTGGACCGCGTATTGCACGATGGCGACGATGTCAATCTAGGTGGTGCGGTACTCGTTGCGCATCTTACTCCGGGGCATACAAAGGGCTGCACCACGTGGACCATGAAAGTGACAGAAAGTGGTAACACCTACAACGTGGTGATCATTGGTAGTCCCAATGTGAATCCAGGTTACAAGCTCATCCACAACAGAAATTATCCAAACATCGCCGAAGACTACGAGCGAATGTGGAGTGTTTTGAAGTCATTGCCATGCGATATTTTCCTTGGTGCTCACGGCAGTTATTTCGGGCTGGAGCAAAAGTATCTCCTCATGAAAGATGGGCATGCGAACCCGTTGATGGACCCTAGCGGCTATAAGAACTTCGTAGCTCAAAAAGAGCAAGACTTCCGAACTGAATTGGCAAAGCAGAAACTCTCAGTCAAATAAGACCCGAAGCCTTTGTCCCTGCCTAACTAATGCTGCAATCAATGTGCTGATCACACCGGGCTTATTCTTCTCCCACGCAACAATGAGACCACGTAGCGCCGGAGAAGATGCTGCCGGTACCCATATAAACGGTTACGACGTTTACCGGGACTGGCTCTCGCTTGCCTCGTAAGCTTTTGACCTCAACGTCAGGGGCTCTTGCCCAATCACCTGCATCACAAGACAAGTCGAACGTGATTGCGCCGCGTGTAAAGGCTATACAGCGGACAGGCGACCTTGATGAGTTGTTGAAGGCTCGCGGTATCCGCGTCGCCGTTGCCTATTCCAAAACGCAATACTACGTGGTCAAGGGGACGCCGCGAGGCGCGACCTACGAATTGGCCAAGGCTTTCGAGGATTACCTTAACCGGAAGTATCCTCAAAAAACGAAGAACATTCGTATCCACGTTGTGTTCCTTGCCCAATCCCGCGACAAGTTGTTCTCTTCTCTTAACGAGGGCTCAGCGGACATCGCGGCTGCAGGTCTCACCACCACTCCAGAGAGTCAGAAGCTGGCGGATTTCTCCGACCCCATAGGCAGAGGGATTAACCAAGTCGCGGTTACGGGACCGCAGTCACCAAAACTCGTTACACTGGACGACCTTGCAGGTCAGGACGTCTTCCTACGGAAATCCTCCAGCGCATGGGAACACGTAGAGCGCTTGAATGAGCGCTTTCAAAAGGAAGGGAAGCCTGCGGTAAAACTCCGTGCAGTTCCTGACAACCTCGAAGACGAAGACCTACTCGAAATGGCTAACGCTGGTTTACTCTCCACCACCATCGTCGACGACTATGTCGCCAAGCTTTGGAACAAGCTCTTTATCAGGCTGCAACTCCATTCCGACATTACCGTGAACACGCGGGCGAGCTTGCCTGGGCCATGCGCAAAAATTCGCCACAGCTTATGGCCGCGGTCAACGATTTCCTCAAAACCCATCGTCAAGGTACAGCCTTCGGAAACGCTCTCATCCGGAAATATACTGCTTCCACTGTAATGCTTAAGGAAGCGACATCGTTCGCAGCAATGAAGCGGTTTGAAGAAACTGCGAAAATTTTCCAGAAGTATTCCTCAGAATACGGCATGGACTACCTGCTCATGATGGCAGAGGGTTACCAGGAGTCTGGCTTGAATCAGGCTGCCAAGAGTCAGGTCGGCGACATCCATCAGGAGGACGCAAATATTCACGCCGGAGTCAAATACTTCCACTCGATGGTTGATAAGTATTACGGCAATGAGCCTATGGATGACGTCAACAAAGTCCTCTTCACTTTCGCCGCCTACAATTGTGGTCCTGGTCGCGTTCATCAGTTGCGTGCGGAAGCTGCCCAGAAAGGGTTTGACCCGAATGTCTGGCTTGGCAATGATGTCGAAATGATCGCTGCCGCTCGGGTCGGCACGGAAACGGTTAACTACGTGACGAACATCTACAAGTATTATATCGCTTACAAACTCATCGCTATCCAAGAGGAAGAGCGGCGAAAATCCAAGGAATCCCTCAAACAAAAAGCATCTTGAAAATTGTTTTGTCCTCGGGGTGCAGGGCGGTAGCTCCAGAATCGCGTCAACTCTTGATTTGATTGCATAACAATGTCGGCTCTTCGACCCGAGTAGTGGTCGCCGATGTAGAGGTCAATACGAGCAACGAAGACCACCCTTCGGAGTGAACGCAGAGGGTGCGTTCAAAAAGTGTTTGACGGGGCCGACATTGTTAGAGATGTCGGGTTACCCGGTAATGTGTGGCTCACAGTACCCAAGTTTCCAGTTTGAGCTCTGTTACTTTTGCCAATACCTACAATGCGGAACAATTCTTATCCTTTGGGCTCCCTATTCTGGGGAGGTAATAACTATGAAAACGAGATTTGCATTGTGTCGGGTTTTGATGGTGGTTTCCCTTGCACTGCTGGCGGGCACCGCCATTTCAGCTCAGGACGTAAGATACAATTTCATGCCTGGAACGGACTTTGCAAAATACCGCACCTACAAATGGGTGCCGATTGAAGGTGGCGCACACCCGAACCAGATTGCGGACGCGGAGATCAAGAGTGCTGTCGATTCTCAATTGGCAGCCAAGGGACTGACAAAAACGGACAGCGACAAGGCCGATCTGCTGGTTGGCTATCAGGTCGCCGTCGATAAAGAGAAGCAGTGGAATGCCTACAGTATGGGTGGCGCCCGATTTGGCGGAATGGGAAGCGCCACAAGTTCCACAATCAGTAATGGAAGTCTGGTTCTCGATATGTATGACCCGACGAGCAAACAGCTTGTCTGGACAGGAACGGCCACGAAGACACTCAATCCCAGTAGCAACCAAGAAAAGAACCAGAAGAATCTGGACAAAGCCATGGGGAAGCTGTTGAAGAACTATCCGCCACCACAGAAGAAGTAATCGACACGTCTGCGCGATGCCATGAAATTCGCTCAGCGGGAAAGCTCCCGAGAGCAACCTAGAAGCTAAGTCCGGATGAGTCGATTACGGGAGACAGCAGCAGATCCACCGAATCCTCACGGTTGATGTGACACACGTCGGCATTCGCTGTGTCCATGATGTACTCCACTCCCATAGTCGCCTACGTCCTTGAAATTAGGCAGCTAGGACAAACAAACTGACGTTTTTCAGAATAATAGACTCACAGTCTGTGTCCGGAATACGAGTGCGGAATAAGGGACGACGATGAAAACGAATCAGCTATTCGCAGCAATTGCTTGGGCCGTTTTGGCGGCACCGACGGCTTGGGCCCAAAAGGGCATCGAAGTCACGCCCTTTTTCGGCGGACAAATAAACGGTGGAGTGGATCTCTCGACTGCCAGATACAATCGTATCGAAGTGCAAAACGGGCTGAACTACGGGGTTAGCGCGAGCTACGCGATCAATAAATACACTGCCGTCGAATTCATGTGGAATCACAACAAGGCCGACACCTTGGCCCAGCCCACTGGCGGCGGCGCTGACCTAAAGGTGTTTAGCCTCACCTCCAACCAATATCTAGGAGACGTCGTGGTGCACTTCAAGGACCCCGAAAGCCGTCTCCGGCCATTCGTCCTCCTTGGCGCCGGCGCCACCAATCTTGCTCCCGACCGAAGTCAGGTAAACAGCATTACCCGCTTTGCGTGGGTATTCGGTGGCGGCGTAAAATATGATCTCAGCAAACATCTTGGAGTGCGTCTTCAGGCGAAGTGGTCGCCTACTTATATCAATACAGTTACCACAGGCGTCTGGTGTGATCCGTTCTGGGCTGGTTGCTGGGCCAAGGGGGACAGCGTTTTTCTGAACGAAATCGACGGTACTGTTGGGTTAACGCTTCGGTTCTAGAAACGACCTGAGTTAACAACAAAGATTTTGACTAGAACTTGCAAGCTGGCCGTGTCGAAGTCACTCTTCTCTGAACTTTGCACCATTTTCAGAAAATCCTTAGGCACACTTCCATCTTGCAGGACGGGCAATTCGACCTTGTTTATTCCTTGTTGCCCCCTCTCGAGCGATGGCGGCATGTTAGCGAACCAGTTTTTCTTGACCGAAAAGTACACGTCCCGAAGACACAAATTAAAATCCACTCCTTCCGTGTCGCTCAGCATTTCGATTGCACACCCCGCAGTGCCTTTTGAATCAGAACCATTCTGCTGCTTAGGTACCTCATTGTTGTTGCTCTTGGAGCCCACGCTGCTGTCAACTCCATGAAATTGCGTTGAAGCCAGAAGAGCTAACACTAATACTCGATTCAGAGACTGGAAGTACATCTTTTCACCCCAGACGATTGCGGATTCACCTGGACATTCTGCCACAGAGAACCAGCCGTTACGCTCAACTCCCGATTTGTCGTGCCAGCTCAACCGGTCGACGCAACAAGACTTACCGCCGTCCGACAGGCGAGGCCACGAGCCCGGAATCAAGTTGGAGCGTTTACTTCCGTGCTGTATTCGGCAGGACGCTTGGGTTACCGTGGCGGACGGATCGAGGCTCAAATGTCCACGAGAAAACTCGCCAGAGAAGCAGTTATCTTCATGGATTCGTAAAGTCTTGTCGCCATATTCAGGGAGGGGTTCCATGCGATTACCCGTCCTCTGCCTAGTTCAACCTTGTACGGCTCATCGTTTTCGCGGAATATAAGACATTCGCCTGGGGCGTGGCATTCTCGTGAAGCATAACCATAATGCATAAATTTTGGCGCTCAGCGGCGGAATGTTTAGTTGCCTGTCTGGCGCTGGGATCACTTTCTATTATCTGCAGACGACTGCATTGTAATCTCACTACGTCCGGTCTCCTTTATGTGATTGTCGTCGTGCTAATATCCCGCTTCGGGGGCTTTGTTTCATCAATCGTCACCTCCATCATCGCGGCTCTGTGCTTGGGATACCTTGCTCCCCCCAGTTTCCGTTTTCGAATTGACGATCCACTTGATGCTGTGGCGGTCGCTACCTTCTTGATCGCTTCATTGACTATCTCTGGCCTGGTATCCAAGGTGCGCAAGCAAGCGGAGCAGAAACTGCGAGAAAGCGAGGAGCGGTTACGTCTAGCGGTACAAGCCGGAAGGATGTACGCGTTCGAGTGGGACATGGCAAGCGATGTGATCGTGCGAACCGGACAGTGCGGAGATATTCTGAATTGGATGGACGACCCAACGCGTGATAGGGGGCGGCAATTTGTCGCCCGAATTCACCCCGATGACCGCGAGACGTATTTATCTCCAAAGACTCGGCTTACTCCTGAAAATCCTAACTATCGAATCGATTATCGGCTGTTACATCCGAACGGTAATGTAATTTGGCTGGAGGCAAACGGGCGCGTCTTCTTCGACGGTAAAGGCAGGAGGCTGCGCATCATAGGCCTGGTGGCGGATGTAACCGAGCGCAAGCAGGCGGAAGCTGCGCTCCGCGAAACCGAATTGCGGTTCAGGTTGGTGGCAGATACCGCACCCGTGCTGATCTGGATGTCCGGCCCCGATAAGTTGTGCAACTACTTTAATCAGCCCTGGCTCGAGTTCACCGGTCGGCCCCTTGAGATGGAGCTTGGAAACGGCTGGGCTGAGGGAGTCCACCCCGAAGACTTGGAAATGTGCCTGGATACCTACACGAAGGCATTCGATCGGCACGAGCCCTTCCGCATAGAGTATCGCCTCCGGCGGCACGACGGAGAGCATTGCTGGGTTTTCGATCAAGGGGTGCCCAGATTCAACTTTGACGGTTCGTTTGCCGGATACATCGGTTCGTGCATTGACATTACCGACCTAAAGCGCGCGGAGGCGGCGCTGTCCACGGTCAGCCGTAGGTTGATCGAAGCACAGGAAGAAGAGCGCACCCGGATCGCTAGGGAGCTTCACGACGACATCAGTCAGCGTATCGCGTTGCAGGCGCTGAATCTTGAAAACTTGAAAGAGGCTCTCCCCGCGTCGGCAATCGAACTGGAGCGTGGCATCGGCGAAGTTCAGGATCGAATCTCAGACCTTGCTAGCGATATTCAAGGACTGTCGCACCGCCTGCATTCCTCGAATCTGGATTATCTCGGACTTGAAGTGGCGGCCGCCGGATTCTGCAAAGAGGTATCTGAACGGCAAGGAGTGGAGATTGACTTTAACTGCGAAAACGTCCCGAAAAGACTCTCACAAGAGATTTCGCTTTGTCTCTTCCGAGTCATGCAAGAAGCCCTCCAGAATGCGCTCAAGCACAGCGGTTCACAACACTTCGACGTGTCGCTCCGCGGTGGATTGAATGAGATCCAGCTGACAGTGCTTGATTCAGGGATTGGCTTTGATCCCGAGAAGTCTATGAACGGACGCGGGCTCGGCCTAACGAGCATGAAGGAGCGTCTGAAGTTAGTCGATGGAAAACTTTCTGTAAAATCCCAACCGCTTGTGGGCTCGACGGTCGATGCCCGCGTGCCGCTCAATCCTAAAGTGAGGCCAGTGGGTGCACGAGATTAAAATTGCTGACGAATATCAGTGTTCGCCTCTAGTGGCGCATTTTTCTTATGAACCAGAAGCACCTTTTCTTCGTTTTGATTCCACTTCCCTGATAAGTCGGCACAGGAAATCGGACAAGTGGCCTTTCTGGCCGATTCCACATCTACGAGTAGGGCATTTATTGGGACTTGACCTACAAGCTGTGCCCTCTTCGTGACTTGCCTTCTATCCTCAACCTAAGACGCGCCCGGACTTGCGTACGGGAACCGCCGCGTTGGAGTTGCCCTTACGGCCAGTTAATCAATCGGCTTAGTGAAGTGGTATCGCACGCGCAAAATACCGCGCCGTAACGCACACTTCCTGTACGGGACGTCGAAAAGCAGCCTCAACCGATGGAGAGCAAATGGTTTTAGAAAGCCTCATGGGCCAGACGGAGCCTCGCGTGCTGGCTTCTTCCATGCTTGATAAGCGCCCTTTGAGAAAAGCCCCGTGCACCTGTCTCTCTGCTGTCCTCGCTAGCGCGGCACTTCTGCTCTTTATGATTCCTGCGAGAGCAATCGCTCAGCAACAAATTGCTGTCCGCGAAATGAGCAGCCGCTCCCTCCCAGATGCACCTCTAGCCAAGTCAGATCCCAAAAGTTCACCTCAGCATTCGGTCTCTTTGGAGGAATCTTCCAGCGTCGCAGGCACCGTGCTGGATGTCAGCGGAGCGGGCGTTCCCGGCGCAGAGGTGAGCTTGACGCATGAAGACGGAACAGAATTGCGCACGGTGGTGTCGGAGGCCGGCGGCGAGTTTAATTTTACAAAGATTCCTCCCGGTCCCTATCTGGTGGTCATCAACGCCCAGGGTTTTGCTCCGTTTACTTCCGCAGAGTTTGTCGTTTCGGGACAGCAGACGTATGAGATGCCTGACGTTTTATTATCCGTTGCGACGGCTAGCATGGAAGTGATGGTCCGCCCCACCGACTTGATCGCTGCGGAGCAGATAAGAGCCGCGGAGAAGCAGCGCCTGGTCGGCATCATCCCAAATTTCTATACCAGCTACATTTATGATGCCGCCCCGCTCACCTGGAAACAGAAATTCTCGCTCGCTACACGCGGCACATTCGATCCGGTTTCCATGGTCGGAGTCGGCTTCGCTGCCGGCCTCGAGCAAGCGAATAATTCCTATGCCGGGTACGGGCAAGGTGCCGCTGGATATAGCAAACGTTTTGCGGCAAAGTTCGCCGACGGTCGCACCAGCGACTTCTTGACTCACGCAGTGTTCCCGACGCTCTTTCACCAGGATCCGCGCTACTACTACCAAGGCACCGGCTCTTTTAAGTCACGCCTCGTGCATGCAGTCGGCTCCGCGTTTGTCACGCGCAGCGACAGTGGGCGAACGGAACCCAACTACTCTTTCGTGCTGGGTGACATGTGCTCAGCCGCGCTATCCAATCTGTACTATCCGCCAGCGAATCGGGGGGTGAGCCTGGTCTTCAACCGGGCCGCCGTCGGCCTCGCCGGAAGAGTCGGTGGCAACATAATTCGCGAATTCCTCCCGAAACACTCAACGACGAACGTGCCGGGCGATTGAAGACAATGAACAGTCCGGTTACTGCGTTTACCAGAAGTTGAGGCACGGCGACACGCACGATATAGGTGTATCCTTCACTCGAAATGACACTCCGCATGATGATTCGTTAATATAAAATTTCTTCCAAAAAGGGTGATTCCCGATCAGTCGAGTAACCGAACATCTCGCTGCTGAGTCCTCGTGCTCACCAGCATCCACTTCCCCGATAACCGTATGCTCACAGACATCTGGACCGCACGAATGTAAGAGCTGTGATATATCTCTCGATCATCATATTTATCCATACTCGCAAAGGAGATTTGGAATGTCCTCCAGCATCATCAAGCGCGTTTTATGTTGCGCTGTACTCCTGTCGTTCGACGCAGCCATCGCTCTCGCTCAGAACACCGAGGCGAAAGCTCCGCCGGTTATCGATGTTCACGTGCACGCTATGGACGGCAACTTTCCTGGCCTCGCTCCCATGTGTCCCAACACCCCAAAGTTCACCGCGTCCGATCCGAAAGAGAAGGAAGAGCCGTTCGGTTGGGCAAAAGAGGCATGCACACCTGCACTCTATCCGTCAGCTCCAGGCGAGTACATGAAAGATGTTTTAGCTGAAATGGAGCGCCTCAAGGTCACGGCGGTTGTCTTCGGCGATCCGAAGAACGTTCAGAAATGGAAAGACGCCGCACCCAGCCGGATCATCCCGGGCACATCCTTTGAGAACGGGATGGCTCCCGGCCAGCGCGTGGCCCTCGAAGAGTTGCGAAAAGACTTCACAAACGGCGGTTTCAAGGTAATGGGCGAGATCGGACTGCAATACGAGGGTATCTCACCCAGCGATCCTTCGGTCGATGGCTACTTCGCGCTCGCCGAAGAACTGGATATTCCCGTGGCGGTTCATATGGGCACCGGCGGCTCAGGACGCGCAAACGTGACGATGCCAAAATTCCGTGGCTCCATGGGAAACCCGCTTCTGCTCGAGGAACTCCTTGCGCGTCACCCGAAACTGCGTGTTCAAGTTATGCACGCCGGCTATCCCATGATCGAAGAGATGCTCACGCTGCTGCAGGCGAATTCCCACGTCTACGTGGACGTTGCAGGATTGATCTGGAGCTATCCCATTAAGGAAGTCAATCGCTATATCGAGCGGCTGGTAGATGCCGGATTCGAGGACCGCGTGATGTTCGGAACCGACCAACTGCTCTGGCCCAAGTTGATGGCCTATTCGATCAGCATCATCCAGAACGCCGATTACCTTACGCCCCAACAGAAGCGCGACATCCTATACAACAACGCCGCGCGGTTTTTGAGGGTGGATACTGCTCAGCCCAAGTGAACTCTCTTGCGAAATCGGAACTTGTCTATTTCAAAGTCAGGCCAAGTGCCCGCCACCTTCCTCCGAAAAAGTAACTATAGCGGACTAGGATGCGCGGCCAGTGCTTCGCGAAAGAGCTTCAGATTACTCTTGTCTACAACCACCGTGCCGGTATCCACAGACGTAGGCATCGGCGCCGCCAGGGCAGTGCGCCAATCCTTGAACTGGTGTACCGCGTTGTGGTGCAAATCATCCAGGAACTTCAGACCGTAATAACTCATTACGTAAGGCTTTTGCGTGATTGTAGCCGAAATGGCTCCGCGCTCGATCCAATCCAGGGTCTCCGGATCGCTGTCGAACGCCACGATTGGAAGTTTACTTTCCATGTTGAAGTGATGCACTGCTTCGGCGGCTCCCGAACCCCCTGTCGCCTCCAGGCAAATAATCCCATCTATTTTTTCATTCTTCTGGAGCATCTCAGAGACCTGGTCAAACGCACTTTTCGCGTCGCCCTTGTCATCCAGTATCTTTGTCAACTTGATGGCGGGAAAATTCTTCAGCGCGTCCACCACACCCGCCACTCGGTCGTCGAGGTTATGTTGTCCCGGAATCGCGATGACCGCAATGCTATGATTACCCGAAACCAGCGCTGCCATCTGCTTCACGCTCTCTTTGCCCGCCTTGAAGTTGTCCGTTCCGATATACAGCAGGCGTTTCGAATCCGGCACATCCGCGTCCACGCAAATTACCGGGATGCCTTGCGCCACCGCCTTGTCAATGTCCGCCTTGAAAATCTCCGGCCGCCCCGCAGATAGGCAAATTCCGCTGGGATTCTCTTCCACGACCTGGCGAAACATCAGCATTTCCGCGTTCGGCGCATACCCTGTGGGACCGACGAGTTCACCCTTTACTCCGAGCGATTTGGCCGCGTCCAAAAAACCCGCCTGCGCCTCTCGCCAGTACGGCAGGTCAATGTTCGTCGCCACAAACACGTAACGTTCGTTCTCTGCGTGGTACGGCTTCGCACACGATGCAATAAGCACTCCCCCCACAAAAATACAAACAGTTACCAGCATGGCCCCATGTCTTGTCATTGCAGTTCTCCTCTCCCACCAGGTCTGGCCTACGAGGGCGTTCGGCTCACACCCTCCGAATTTTCGGGCTCCGACTCACGCCTTGCTGGGGAAACTTCGAACGAACGGGCGGGGTACCTCCACTTCTACGTATTCTCTACTTCACTTGCCTCTGGTCCGGAATTCTCGATTCAACTTATCTCTACGCGACACCATAGTCCCGCTGCCCACCTCTCGCGTCAAGCACAGATCGCCAACCCAGTCGGCACCTGGTCCTACCGAAATGCTCGCATTGAGCATGTATGGTTATCAGGTGTAGTGTAGTATTCGTTTCTGGGAAGGAGGGTCGTATGAAATCACGTATCCTGCCCTCGGAATTCTTGGGATGGCAAACATTGCTAGCGCCATGGGCCTCGTGCCTGGCCATCACGTTTCTGTCGGTCGCTGTTGCCGCGCCCGCGCGATCCCAGCAACCAGCGCATCCCGCCGAATCGATGACGGAAGCCGCGCGCAACGCTCGCGAGCAGAAATCAAATTCCACGAACCATCCGGTAGTTTTCACCAACGACGACGTCGCCGTGCAAAATTCGACACCCAGCGCTTCTCCGCCTCCCCCCGCGACCTCCTCATCGACTCCAGCGCCCCCCGCATCAATCAACCGTGCCGAAGCGCCAAAACCTCAGACGGCAGGATGCGATAATCCGAATGCAGAGAAACTCAAAGCGGACCTGCAAGCCGCCGAGGAAGAGCGCGACCAGCTTCGCCGCGAACTTTCCGATCAGCCCACCGTCATCTCTAACGGCGATGTCGATTTGACGAATTTCAAACCGAGCAGCTCGGGACTTAACGTCGGCGCTCCACCGCTGCTGCAAACGCAACCAGAGGCTCCTACGCGAGTAGCCGAAGTCATTGTTGAAGAGAAGATTTCCTCCCTGAAGAAATTCTTAACCATCGCTTGCGAACCTCCGAAAGAGGCAGGAACGCAGAGGGAGCTCGATCAAGCAGAGCAAGAGCTACACCTTTTGCAGCGCGAGTTCGCTCTGGACCAGGACTCTTACTATTCCAAGCCCAATTACGCCGGAGACACCGCCGGCAAAACCAGGCTCGATGAGGAACAGCAGCGGATTCAGGACCTCCAGTCTGAGGTACAGCGCCTGAAGGACAAACTTCCCGCGTCAAACCCAAATTAAACTGCAACAAAATTGGCGGTTGGGCAGCGTAACCGCTTGTATTAGTCACAATCGTTCGACGCTGGAACTCTCTTCTCGTTGAGTGTAGACTCCTTTTTGCGATGACACCGGGCGAATCCCATCAATTGGCACAACGACTGGTCTAACAACGAACATGGAATTTATAGGCAAGCTAACGGAAGCTAATCTGAGCGACGAGCGAAAAGATGCTCGCTCAAACTCGTACTGGCCTGCGCTCTCGCTTGCAGCCATACCCAAACTCATAGCTCGCTTGTCCGCTGTACTCGTCGCTTTCGCCAGTATTGCCGCGATAGCGCTCGTTGGCGCGATTTCCATGGCAGGCTATGGCGTAGCCAAGCTTCTCGCTATGGTTCGCCCCGTACGAGACGCGTATCAATTTCTCTCCCGCGCGTACGATCGCTTCATCGACCGGCTGGGCCAAAAAGTTTTGCGCGACTCGCGCGACGCCCCCGCGTTGCGGCTCATGGTCTCCCTCACCCTTACTGCCCTGCCAATTTTCGTGCTCCAACTCGTTTTAGGGAAACCTAGGTTCCTGCTCGCGCTCGCTTTTTATCTTTCCCTGTGCGGCGTCAAGTTTCAGCGCTCGGTCAGAATGTTCAGCACCAAACACCTGGAAGCGCACCGGCCCCAAGGGTACTTCTCCGACAAATACGATAAGGTCTTCGGCCGCTACGCCGAAAACTTTCTCGGATATTTGTATGGTGACCTTCCCGAACTCGGCCGCACGGTTCACGTTCGTCTCCACCACAAAGAGAACGGCGGGTTCGACGATAACGCCTCCACGCTTGGTTACGATCGAACCAGTCCGCTGGATTTTCTTTGGTATCTTTCGGACAACGTTTGGACGACCCTGGGTCTCGCTCCCTACGCCTACTTTCGAGCCAGAGGCGACGAGAAGAACCGCAGACGAATGTTATGGGGAATCACCCGGTACTTCATTTATTTCGCAGCGGTTTTTATTTACGATTGGCGCATTGGAATCGTATACGTATTAGTTCCTCTTCTCGCCATGAACTTCATCATGGCCATCACCTCATGGGTTCAGCACGCCTTCTGTGACCCGGAAAATCCCGAAGACTATTTTGTAAATACCGTCACCGTTCTTGATGAACTGAATTTCATGAACGAGGGATACCACCTCTGTCATCACCACCGCTCCGGACTGCACTGGACCGAGATGCCTGCCCATCTGGATCGCATTCGCGACAAAATGAGGGAGTCCGGCTCCTTGGTCTTTCGCGACTTGGATTTCATGGAGTTGTTCATCGAACTGACTCTCCTTCGCCGCATGGATGTGCTTGCCGAGAAACTTGTCCCGTGGGAGCCCATGAATCACGAAGAGAGACTGACCTTGCTGGCGAAAAGAACTAAGCCCGCCAGAGCCGCCGTTTCAGCTTGAGGCATTACGAGTGAAGGCTTGCTAGCAGCATCGTCGCCATTGTTGCAGCCAGTCCGCGCCGTTTCCAACTCGAAACCCGACTCACCCCCGTTTTTGCTTTTTTCGACTAGTTTTGAATTAAGAAGCGCCAGAGGCGCGAAAGAACTTAGCCCACGGCGTGAGCCGTGAGTAGGATAAGAGTAAAGCAGACCAGCGCCGTAGGTGCGACAGAAATCCTCAAATCCCGTTTCTTCTGATTGCCTTGGCCTTTCTTTAGATCGGCTCTTTTCCTCCTTCACCATTCACGTAAGCTCTTCTTGGAGCGTACGCGTCCGCCTACCCCCACTCTCATTTCACAACAGATTCTTATACGGTTCATCGCCTAGCCTAACGGGTACCTGTAAATGGAGCATCGCAGCGGCACGCTTCACGCCCTGCGGAGACTCACATTGAATGGAGACCTTTATGTCCCAACAGCGATCCAAAATCAGTTTGGCGAGGCAAGCTATATCTCTTGCGCTTTGCTGCATGCTCGGTACCATGCCGCTGAGCGCCGACGGTAACCACAATACTCAAACGACGACAACACCGATTAAGCACATTGTCGTGATCTTTCAGGAAAACCGCTCCTTCGATCAGTATTTCGCAACCTACCCGTTCGCAGCCAATTTGCCCGGCGAGACGCCGTTTTATCCGCGGCACGATACGCCGATGGTAAATGGCTTGGCCACGGCAGGACTGTTGACAGCGAACCCGAATTCCGCTCAACCGCAACGTCTGAGCCCGGCCGAAGCCATCGTGTGCAGCGATTCGCACGATTACACCGATGAACAGAACGCCTTTGACTACGGCTTAATGGATATGTTCCCAGAACGAACTGCCAGCTCGGGTTGCGCTCCGGGACAGGTGGTGGACTACTTCGACGGAAATACCGTGACCGCGTTGTGGAATTACGCGCAGCACTTCGCGATGAGCGACAACTCTTACAACACCACCTTTGGGCCGTCGTCGCCAGGAGCGGTTAATCTGATCTCTGGCCAGACTCACGGCGTCGTAGCCTCGCTGGGCGACATCTCTGGAGACGTGGTCGACGGAACCTTAATTGGCGATGCCGACCCACTCTACGACGACTGCGGCAGTCCCGATCAGGTTGGTTTGAGCGGCAAAAATATCGGCGACCTGCTGAACGCCAAAAACATTAGCTGGGGCTGGTTTGAAGGAGGCTTCAGCGATTGCAACGCGACACACACGACGACCAACGGTGGCGTCCGCAAAGACTACATCCCGCATCACCAGCCATTTCAGTATTACGCCTCGACGGCAAATCCGCACCATCTTCCGCCTAGCTCTGTGGCGTTGATCGGCCACCAGGGCGACCAGACAAATCACCAGTACGACATCCCGGATTTCTGGAACGCCGCCAATGCGGGTAATCTGCCGGCGGTCAGTTTCATCAAGGCGCCTGCTTACCAGGATGGAAACGCCGGATACTCGAATCCACTTCTCGAGCAGGAATTTGTCGTTGACTTTGTGAATCGCCTCCAATCGCTTCCCGATTGGTCGACAACGGCGGTAGTGTTGGCATGGGACGATTCCGGTGGCTGGTATGACCACGTGATGTCGCCGATCCTCAACCAGTCGCAGACCGCGAGGGATGCGCTGACCGGACCAGGGCTGTGTGGAAGCAACCCGAACAAAGTCGCGGGAGGCTACCAGGCTCGATGTGGCTACGGCACCCGGTTGCCCTTTCTGATCGTTTCTCCATGGGCCAAGCAAAATTATGTGAGCCATGGAGTGAACGATCAAACATCCGTCATTCGGTTCATTGAAGACAACTGGCAAACGGGTCGCATTGGTAACTACTCGTTTGATGAACTGGCAGGAGACATCCAACCGATGTTCGACTTTAGCAAGAAGAACAGAGTCCAAAGGCTGTTCCTGGATCCAGCAACCGGAGCCGTTGTTCGTTGCGACGACTAAATAGGAACCTTGCATTGGGGAAGCGGGTGGCCTACCTTTTGCGTCCCTTGCAAAAGGTGGGTCCGCTCCTCCGTCTTTACCCGCCTATCCGCGCTTTACAAGCAGCCGAGTCGCTTCTTCCCTTGTAGCGTTGGTCGCGCTTCTGCCGGCTCAATTAGCTCGACTCACCCCACTCTCTTCGAATGCGCCCAGTTCCATTGCCAATTTTTGTTCTGATAATCACTTATGAATTTATTAAATGAATGTTAAACTCGTTGTGTGTCTGGCAAGCGCGTGGAACTTCCTGGCTCTCCTCCCTGCCGATTCTCCTTTTCGGATGGACGGCGCTGCGCTCTTCCGGCGCATCCCGATCGTCATGGATTCTGCATTCCCCACTCGACGCGGCATGGCCGTGCTCCGCGGCGGGATGAATTGACTCGCAACCTACATCTCCTTGTCACCAATGACCTCTCTGAATCACAAATCCACCAGGTATTCGGCAATGTCTATCGCGCTCTTTCCAACCGCCGCGTCGAGGGCGACCGCGCCGCCACCACCGCCTACCTTGGCGAAATTCTCCTGGAGGCCAAGCAAATGCAATTCGAGGAATCATTCCACGCCGGGAAGGGCCCGGGATGGGATGCCTTTCGCAAACTAATCAACGATTCTGACGCCCATTGCGCCGCCGACTCCTGACCCGCCATGCTTGCCATACGATCCTCCTACCACGATCTCCACTCGATTCCTTCTCAACCAAAAGCTTATCTCACTGCTAAGTCCTTTATTTCCGCCACATGCAGTGATGCACACCCTAATCTGTTTAGTTTCAATTGCTTTCGTCAGTGGGGCGGGGATGGGTTGCCAATTACTGTTAACCACTTCCCCGTACAACCAGAATACCCTTCTGCTATTCTATGGAGCGGTCCGCACTCCAGTTCCTTCGCTTCTGGCGCCCCGCAAATCTTCTATCGAAAGGTTCTCCATCGTGAGCATTTCATCTGCACTTGTCCGCACCAAACGCGCTTTTAACTTCAACGCTGGCCCCGCGGCTTTGCCGGTCTCCGTGCTGGAACGCATCCGTGAAGAGCTGCTGGATTATCGCGGCACCGGCATGTCGGTGATGGAAATGTCGCACCGTTCGGCGGAGTATGAAGCGATCAATGCCGGCGCGGAACAGAATCTGCGCAAGCTGCTGGCAATTCCCGACGACTACGCGGTGATTTTTGTGCAGGGCGGCGGCAGCATGCAATTCACGATGGCGCCGATGAACCTGGGCTTACCCGGAAAGCCGATCGACGTGCTGCACACCGGAACCTGGACTGCCAAGGCCATCGGCGAACTGAAGAAAGGAATTCTGCACAACATTGCGGCCAGCACCGAAGCGGACAAGTTTGCGCGCCTGCCGAGGCCGGAGGAAATCAAGCTTTCGGCCGACGCTTCCTACACCTACCTGTGCACCAACAACACGATTGAAGGCACGCAGTGGCACGATGCGCCATCGTCGGTGGCCCCGATTGTGGCGGATATGTCTTCGGACATTGCTTCGCGGCCCATCGACGTGGCGAAGTTCGGGCTGATTTTTGCCGGCGCGCAGAAGAATCTGGGGCCATCGGGCGCCACAATTGTCATCGTGCGCAAAGATCTGGCAGAGCGCGCGGACAAGAATCTTCCTACCCTGCTGCAATACCGCACCCACATCAAGGAAAAATCGCTGTACCACACGCCGCCCACTTTCGCGGTTTACATCTTGGGCTTGGTGACGGAATGGATCGCATCCGAAGGTGGCGTGTCCGGCATTCAGAAGCGCAACGAAGCAAAGGCCGAGCTGCTCTACGACACGTTGGATAATAGCGGCGGATATTATCACTGCCCCGTGGAGAAGGCTTCGCGTTCGCTGATGAATGTGGTGTTTCGCGTGGCGGGGGGCGACGAAGCCGTGGAGAAGGAATTCGGCAAGCAGGCAACCGCAGCAGGGTTGATCGGCACGCCGGGACATCGTTCGGTTGGCGGAATGCGCATTTCGCTGTATAACGCCGTGGGGCTGGATGCAGTGGAAGCGTTGACCAGCTTCATGAAAGAATTTAAGCGCACCCGCGGCTGACCATTTCGACTGTGGCACAGTCACTCTTGACTGTGCACTTGGGCTGATCTATCTCATGTTGAGTTTTGTGGAGAGTGGAGCACATGGATCCTTATCGCATCGTTTTGTTTATTCATTTTCTGGGCTTGGTCGGCTTGTTCGTCGGATATGGATTGGAATGGATGGGCACCGCGGTTTTGCTGCGCTCTAAGACCGGCGATGAAGCGCGCAGCGCCTTGCGGATTTATCGTACCTCGCTGCCACTGTCTGGGCCGTCGCTGATCGTACTGATTTTGAGCGGCGGATACCTGGCGGGCGTGTCTGGGGCGTCGAAAGAAGGTTGGATCATCGCCTCGATTTTGGGAATTATCGTGGCGCTGGGAATGGGATTTGCGCTGGTGATGCCGCGGATGCGCGCGTTGCGCGCCACTTTGCCAGAGGGCAATGCCGCGCTTGTCGGGCCGGCGCTTTCCAAAGTGCAGGATGGATTTGTGGTGACCCTGATTCGCGCGCGCTTTTTTCTGGCGCTGGGAATTGTGTATGTAATGACCATCAAGCCGATGTTGATTTCGTCGCTGGCCGTGCTGTTTGGCGGAATTGTGCTGGGGATCCTGGCGTCGGCGACAACATGGTCTAAACCCGGCGAGCGCCAGGTCGCGTAGAGCCACGTTGCGGGAAGAGTTTGTGGCCACTAGAAACCCAAGAGCACAGTCAGGAGTGACTGTGCCACGCATGCTCCAGCGAAAACAAAAAGGCGGCACCGGTTGGGCGCCGCCTTTTTTTTGGCAACGAATTAACGGTCGATTGAACTGCGCGGATTAGGCGAGGTCGAACAGCAAGACTTCCGCGTCTTTCACGCCTGTCAACTCCAGTGACTTCTCCGCGCTGATCGCTGCGCCATCGCCGGTTTCCAGCGTTGTGCCGTTCAACACGACGCTTCCCTTCGCCACCTGAACATAAGCGTGACGATCGGGCTTCAGTTCGTGCTTCACTGTTTCACCCGCGCCAAGAACCGTTGCGTAGAGTTCGTTGTCCTGGCGAATCTTCACCGAACCCTCTCTGCCATCGGGAGAAACAAGCAGGCGCAACTTGCCGCGTTTGTCGTCTGCAGAGAAATGCTTCTGGTCGTAAACCGGTTCATAGTTCTTCTTATCCGGGAACATCCAGATCTGATAGAGATGAACGGTCTCACTGTCCGACGCGTTGAACTCACTGTGCGCAACGCCGGTTCCCGCGCTCATATATTGCACATCACCGGGACGAATCACCGAGCCATTGCCCATGCTGTCTTTGTGCGCCAAAGCACCTTCCAGCACATACGTAACAATCTCCATATCGCGGTGCGGGTGCGTGGGAAAACCGCCGCCGCCCGCAACGCGGTCGTCGTTCATGACGCGCAGGGTGCGGAAGTGGATATGCTCGGGATCATAATAATCGGCGAAAGAAAAGGTGAAGCGGGTGTTGAGCCAGCCGTGATCAGCGTGGCCGCGGTCGTTGCTCTTGCGAATGTCAATCATGGGAGACCTCCTTGGGTTGTTTGACGAGGGAATAATACTTGTTATAACGACTATTGTCAAGAGGCACATTCACCTTCTCCCAGAGTTGGGCATGTCCTTCGGTTTCTTCGGATTGCACGCGGCGTTGGTTCGACTTTGTCGCCAAGATAGATTGTCCGCATGATTTCCACGCAGACATTGTTTGGTGTAAAGTGTTATGCCATGCGGCCGTGCCGTGCGCCGTTTTTTCCGAGGTAATCGATGGATTCTGCCTTTCCGACAACGCAAACCAAGGGCCCTGAGAGCTCTGCCCCCGAACGCCGCAATACCGTAACAATTACGGACAACCGCACCGGCAAATCTTACGAAATTCCCATCACCCACGACACGATACGAGCCATGGATCTGCGGCAAATCAAGGTCAACCCGACGGATTTCGGGATGATCAGTTACGACCCGGCATATAACAACACGGCATCGTGCATCAGTCGGGTTACCTATATTGATGGGGACGCGGGAATCCTGAGATATCGGGGATATCCGATTGAAGAACTGGCGGAAAAATCGACCTATCTGGAAACGGCATATCTTCTTTTGTACGGCGAGCTTCCCACCGCAACACAATTAAAGGACTGGCAGCACAGTATCGTGCACCACACGTTCATCCACGAAAGCATCAAGAAATTTCTGGATGGATTTCATTACGATGCACATCCGATGGGGATGTTGATTTCGACGATTGCCGCGCTTTCGACTTTTTATCACGATGCCAGGGATATTTTTAATCCAGAATCGCGGAAGAAGCAGACGTACCGGCTCATCGGAAAAATGCCGACGATTGCGGCATTTTCTTACCGGCACTCCCTGGGGATGCCGTTCGTGTATCCGGACAATGATTTGAGCTATCCGGGGAATTTCCTGAATATGCTGTTCCGGACGAGCGAGACGCGCTACCGTCCGAATCCGACACTGGAACACGCGCTGGACGTGCTGTTCATCTTGCACGCGGATCACGAGCAGAACTGTTCGACGAATACGGTGCGTGGCGTGGGAAGTTCACACGTCGATCCGTATTGCGCTACGGCGGCAGCGATTGCGGCGCTTTACGGGCCGCTGCACGGTGGAGCGAATGAAGAAGTTTTGCGGATGCTGGTGGAGATTGGGTCGATTAGCAAAGTGCCCGACTTCATCAAGCGGGTAAAAGCCGGGGAAACCAAGCTAATGGGATTTGGGCACCGGGTATACAAGAATTACGACCCGCGCGCGCGGATCATCAAGAAGATTGCGTATGAAGTGTTTGACCTGATGGGGAAGAACCCTTTGCTGGAAATAGCGCTGGAGTGCGAGCGGATTGCGCTGGAAGACGAGTATTTTGTGAAGCGCAAGTTGTATCCCAACGTGGATTTCTACACCGGATTGATTTACCAGTCGATGGGATTCCCAATGACCATGTTCCCGGTGCTGTTTGCGATACCCCGGATGTCCGGATGGATCGCGCAATGGGAAGAATTGATTCTGGATCCGGAACAGAAGATTGCGCGGCCGCGGCAGATTTATCTGGGACACGATACGCGCGGGTACGTGCCGATCGAGCGGCGGGGATAAGTGGCGGAAAACCAGACCAAATCCAAAGAAAGCCAACGAAGAAAAAGAGAGATAGCTACGGTAGTGCCATGCCCTACATGAAGAGTTAGTCAATTATACTGAATCTATAGACCCTCTTGGCTTGTACGCCGATAGGTTTCGTCTTGGTCCTCGAAGTTTCCTCTACTGGGCTGTATATTCGAGTGTGAGGCCCCTATGGGTAATGCGCCACCAACTCCTGTTCATGCCGGACCACGCCGCCGCAGCCAGCGCGTTTTGATGCAAGTATCTGTTCGGATTCGCGGAAACGATGCACAAGGCAAGGTATTTGAGGAAGAAACCGCGACGTTAGCGATCAATGCGCATGGTGCGCTGATTTTGATGCAATCGCGCCTGACCAGCGGCTCGAAAGTTATGCTGAAGCACAATGGAACCATGCAGGAAGAGGAATGCCACGTGGTGTTCCTGGGGCCAGTGCGGTCAGGTAAAGGTGAGGTTGGGCTGGAGTTTTCGGCGGCTTGTCCAACATTCTGGAGAGTGGCATTTCCACCGGAAGATTGGTCTCCGAAACATCCAGAAGCGCGAACAGTTTCTTCTAACCGTCCTGGCGAAAAGTAATTTTTCCTTCTGCTACAATTTCCCGTCATGAAGAGGATGATGTTGTCGCTATTTGTGGTGACTGCCAGCATGTCGTGGTCTGTCCTGACGGGCGGAATTGACACAAATCTTCGCGGGATATCAGTAGTGAGCAAAAAGACCGGTCAAGAAACCACAATTTGGGTTAGTGGATCGCATGGGGCAATACTGCGTTCGATCGATTCCGGGAAAAATTGGGAAAGATTGAGCATCCCGCAAACCGAGTCGTTGGATTTCCGCGGGGTGCAGGCATTTAATGCGAATGAAGCTTACGTGATGTCCAGCGGTGAAGGAGAAAAATCGCGAATTTATAAGACGATCGATGGTGGAAAGAACTGGGAACTGCAATATACGGATACAAGGAAAGAATTTTTTCTGGACGGACTGGCGTGCGCATCTCCCACAAGCTGTTTCGCGTTAAGTGATCCGGTGGGGGGGAAATTCCTGGTCCTCCGCACCGAAGACGGGAAAAACTGGAAGGAATTGTCCGGAGAAAAGATGCCTGCAGCGCTTCCGAAGGAAGGGGCATTCGCGGCCAGCAACACGAGTCTATTGCTGAGCGGGAAGAAGGAAATTTATTTTGGGACGGGTGGACCTGCGGCGCGAGTATTCCATTCCGATGACCTGGGAAAAAACTGGACGGTGACGGAAACGCCGATCCTGAAAGGCAAGGCTCCGCAAGGGATATTTTCGCTGGCGCGCAGCGGAGACATTATTGTTGCTGTGGGAGGAGATTTTGAGCAGCCGGAGCAAGGCGAACGATCTGCAGCCTATTCGATAGATAATGGAAAGACATGGAGGCTGGCGAGAAATTTCCCGGGTGGTTATCGCTCCGCGGTGGTGAGAAGCAAGTGGGAATTTATAGCGGTTGGGCCAACAGGCGTGGACATCAGTCGAGATGGCGTGGATTGGCGGCCAATCGAAGGCATGGCATTGAATGGGATCGCATTTGATAACGAAAAGGGTTGGGGGATCGGAAGCAAAGGAACAATTGCGGCATGCGTGAAGAAGAAGATGTAGGAATGGAGCGAAAGAAAGAGGGCTGTCTCTCTACTGGGGCTCACCCTGAAGGTGGGCGCTACGCGGGCTGTTCGGCAGGCTTTTCTATATTCCGCGAGCGTTTTTGTAGAAAAAGGCATCAGAGTTACAGCAAAGAGAAAAATCAGATGAATCCATGTGAGCAGCCGGACGTCGGAACGGCGAAGGTGGTTCAGTTGCGACTGCTGGCCGATCCAAAAAATAGCGAGGGTCAGGAAACTCATCAAGTAGATGAAAATTGTGGGCGCGAGTAATAACAAGGGGTGCCAGAAGTCGTGTTCGCTGTGAATCGAATCTTTGACCGGGACGCGCAGATCGATCGCCAGAAGAGTCATGGCAACGGCGAAGATGCCGTCGCTGAGAGCAGCGAGGCGTGCCACGCTTTGACCGGCAACGCGATTGTAAATCCGCGATATGGATGAAGAAGTGGACGCATGTTTTGGAGGAATGCAGTTGCGTCATGGTCCTTACCCGGCCGGATTTACGCGTGAAATCTTGCATTCGGAGCATCGATCCATCGGGAAGTTTCTTGAGCTGGTCTAAATTGTCTCCGCAATAGATTACGCGGGTGTCGAGCAGCGAGGATTCTACCCTCCGCCATCCCCGTGCATCAATTAAGCTGTCATTCCTTTCAAACTGAACCTGGACCGGATGAATGCCGAAGCATTAAGCAAAAGCCGGTCAGTTCAAGATACACGCAGTGCCGCCGTATCGCCTCGGCCACGGTGTGGTGTCACCACGATCTTGACATCTTGGTTAAGCGCCACCAGAAAGCGCAGCAACCGCTCAACTGAAAACTGCTTGAACTCGCCCCGCAGCATTTTAGACACGTCGGGCTGTTTGATACCCAGAAGATCGGCGGCTTCGGCCTGCTTAAGGTCACGATCCTTCATGATCGAGTCAATTTTGAAGACGAGCTGGGCCTTGACCAAATGCTGTTCGGCATTCGGAATCCCAAGATCCTTGAATACGTTTCCACTCCCGATCTCGTAAGATTTCTTGCTCATAGCTTTCTCCTCTTGGCTATCTGTTCGGCCTCTCGCAGCCGCTGCTCGATAAGTTCCATGTCCCGGCGGGGCGTCTCACGCCCGCTTTTCGATTTCTTTTGAAACGCATGCAACACATAAACGCTATCTGAGTACTTCAAGGTGTACACGGCGCGGAATGTATTGCCGCGAAAATCCTCAACCACTTCAAGTACCCCTGCACCACCAAAACCTGTCAGCACTTTGGCGTCGCGATGCTTACCGCCGCGTTGCGCAACATAAATCGCATAGCCCACTTGATGTTGGACAGGATCAGGAAATTTCCGCAAATCCTTGCGGCTCGAACCCACCCAAACAACTTGCTTTAGAGGCGGCTCCTCAGTCATTACGATTATATAGTGAATTCACCATATTCTGTCAAAGGCCGCCGGAGTTCCGTGTACCCGGCGTGTACCCCGCTTGAGCGTTTTTGCAGTATTTCTCCTATTCGCCGTTTCGCAGAATCAGCAACTTGCGTGCTTTGAACAGCCCCAATAGTTCGATCAACAGAGCCCACCCTTACAAACCAAGGGTGGGCACCCCAAGTTCAATTGCTAAGAAAGGTTAGATTGAGAACCAAGGAGACCCCGTCGGAACTCAGGGCAAAACGGGAAGCGGTCCCTGCATAGGAGAACGTGAAAGTGATTGCGGGGTGGGAAGGCGTTTGATAGGCTCGCGCCAAGTGAAGTATTGGAGGCGTTGATGCCATTCTGCAAGGCGTGTGGTCAGGAAATAGGAACAGCAACGTTTTGTCCGAAGTGCGGTGCCAATCAAGGAACGGCAGTGCCGCCGGTGGTGGCAGCACCACCAGTTTCAAATGCTCCAGCTACATCGGGAATTGACGAGAATGTGGCCGGTTTGCTGAGTTATGCGTTGGGTTGGGTGACAGGAATTATTTTTCTGCTGATCGACAAGCGGCCGTTCGTTCGATTCCATGCGGCGCAATCGATTGTGGTTTTTGGAGGCTTGACCGTTATTCGCATAGGGCTGGGAATGATAGGAGCAATGACCGGAGGACTATTTGGTCATGGAATGTTCTGGAGTCTGATTGCCTTGACGGGCTTGGTTGGATTTGTGTTGTGGATTTTACTGATGATCAAGGCTTATCAACATGAGATGTTTAAGGTGCCGATTGCGGCGCCAATTGCAGAAGGGATTGCTGGAAGATAAAAGAAAAAGCAGACCCAAGAGCACAATCAAGAGTGCCTGTGCCACGCGGATGGCAATGGAGAGTTGGGCGCAGGTGGCTCAGGCGTGGAGATGGTAGTAGCCGTCGTCTTGAAAGACGCGGACAGGGACTTCGAACAGCTGGGAAAGATATTCGGTGGTTAGAAGTTTTTCTTTGGGGCCGTCAGCCAGGACGGCGCCCCTTTGCAGCAGGACGACTCTTTCAATTTCCGGAACAATTTCAGAAATGTGGTGAGTGACCAGTAGCAGGCCTATGCCGCCTTGCGCCAGTTCGCGCATGATCTGGCGCAACTCTACTTGCCCGGCAATATCCAAGGTATTTCCAGGCTCGTCGAAAAGCAGAGTTTGCGGATCATGGACCAAGGCACGCGCAATAAGCGTGCGTTTCACTTCTCCTGAAGACATTTCCAACAGAGGGCGACGGGCGAGATGTTCGATGCCCATGCGAGCCAAGGCGGCTTTGGCGCGTTGGTGGTGTTCGGGCAGGGGATGATGATTGGGGAAAATGCGAGTGCTACTGAAGAATCCCGAGAGCACAACATCAAGGCAAGACGCATCGCTAGTGCAAGCCGCAAGGAGATCCGGCGAGACGATGCCAAGCAGAGGCCGCAATTCAAAAACATTCCAGACAGAACGGCCGAGGATGGACATGGACATATCTGGCTGATCGAGCGGATAACATTCGCGGGTTATGGTCTTGATCAATGTGGATTTGCCAGAGCCGTTTGGACCGAGGATGCAGACATGCTCCCCAGACGCAATGCGAAGGGAAAAACGATTGAGGGCAAGATTGCTGCCACGGACGACGGAGACATTCTGAAGGTCGAGGAGAGCGGTGGAAGGCGTCATCGCTAGTAGTTTAACGTTGGGGGAGAGGGGCGCAAAAAAAAGGAGGCGAAAACCTAAGTTCCCGCCTCCCGGGGTGGGGTGGGGTGTTGCAAACAAGTCCTAAGTAGCGCAGCAGCACCTGCCCTGCCAGGCGGGTCTGCACCTCAGATGCAAACAGTGACATGTCGCAAAAGAGGCATACCACCCAAGGGCTTGCCTTTCCGACTTTGTAACATTTAAAAGTTAGGCATGTCAACGGCAAAAAAGTGATCGTGCTGTACGAAAAAAGCTATAGAAATAACAGGAAAATAAGCACTTATGTTAAAAATTATTCACACTTTGGAAGCTATCAGGAGATGTTGGAAACCGAATTTAGCAGCTCCGGAATAGCTGAAGAGCCAAGGATTTCACGCAGAAGCCGGCCGAGAGACATTGGACTATACGGTTTCTGCAAGTAACGCGAGCCAGGTATTTGCGAAACAGCAGCGGCGGACAGAATATCCGCTGGTGAAGAGAATGTGTACGTTGGGAAAACGGTCGCGAAGCGTAAGGGCCGTTGCCGGCCCACCGAGTTTCGGCATGATGAGGTCGAGAATAGCCAGATCCGGGACCTCTCGTTCACACAATCGCAAGGCTTGCTCTCCATTCTCTGCCGATAGCACCACGGCCTTGTTGCGCGCAGAACGAACGTAACGTGATACCCGTCTCGGTAACGCCGTTTTCCGCCAATAGAACTCGAAGGAGCTGTGCGTGCATGGCTTTTCCTTCACTTGAATGGAGATCGCAAGCAGGAGGCGAAAGGGCTTGGGCGGAGAAAAGGGAGCCTCGTTCAACCTACCGGAGGGGACCATTAGTGGGGGGGTATTTTTTACTTTTGTTACTAGTAAGTTACGCTAAAACGTTAGTATAAGATAATTCTAGTGCGCGACTGGAACAGTTTTCGGGCGACGCAGCAATACCGCAATGAGCCCAGCGATCAAGCCGCCGGCCAGCACGATTCCCTCCCAAACCAAGGCCGAAGCGAGAACTAGGTGAGCGGGTGCGCCAAACGGGGACAGTAGGCCGACAAGCGCTGCCTCGCGAATGCCTATGCCTCCTTGGGTTAGAGGTAGAACGGCGGCCAACTTAGCCAGGGGCCATGCAAAAAACCAGATGCGGAGGGGAAGAAACAGGCCGCAGGAAATGGCGAGCAGAGCGGTAAGGGTGAGAAAAGTGAACTGAATAGTAGTGGCCAAAAGCCAGCCGAAGACGAGAATGTGAGGGCGCTTGGAGACAGTGCGCAAGGCGTGGTGAAGACGAGCCAAACGGCGACGGAAGCTGACGGAGTGGCCTTGCAAGAGCGGCCGGCGCAGCCAGATAAAAAGTAGAGCAATGACAGCGATGGCTACAAAGAAGACCGGGAGGGCTCGACGGGCTTGGGCTTGTAATGCAGGGGGGAAGGAGCCGGGTAGAAGAAGGAGTCCGACGAAGATGAGTCCGGCTTGCGAGAGCATGTCGAGGAAACGGTCGGCAATGTTACCCGCGAGCACGGCGGCAGGATTAGGACTGCGGCGAAGGCCAACGGCCAAGCGCACAGCGTCACCGCCGATGATGGAAGGAAGAAAAAGGGTGGCGAAAAGGCCGCCGCTGTAGCACTGCGCGCTGGTGGAGAAATCGAGCTTAGCGCCGGCCGCGTTAACGACCATACGCCACTTGGCAATGCCGACGAGATGCGCGAACAGATATACCAGAAGAACAGCGATGAAGCGGGTGAGCGGTACGCGGTGAATCGCTTCCAAAAGAAGCGGGAGAGGAAGAAAATGCAACAGGACGGCGAGAACTAAAACGGCGGCCAGCCAGCGAAGAGTAACGAACAGGCGGGCAAGAAATATGTTTCTAGATTGTTGGGCGCCAATCATTCGGTGGCGAAACTAGGTGCCGAAAATTCCGTTGATCCTGGTTGCCAATTGAAAATCGAGAGAACTGATGCCTTGAACGCTGTGAGTGTTCAGATCGATTTCAACCTTATTCCAGACATTGAACCATTCAGGGTGATGGTTGAGGGATTCGGCAACCAGGGCGACCTGGGTCATTTTACCGAACGCGTCGACAAAATCCTTGCACTCGAAATTTTTGTGCAGCTTGCCGTTGGCAAGAGTCCATCCAGGAATGGTAGAAAGTTGCTGGTGAATTTCGGCGTCACTAAGTTTCTTGGCGATCATGAGAGCCTCCAAACGGGCGGGCGAACAGTACCTATTATGCGTTGGGCCAAGTAGAAGCGGCAAGAAAAGGGCGAGGGATTCCTAGGCAATTTGACAGCAGTTGGTTGGGCCAATTTCGTGGCGCCTTGACGAGGGGGCGTGATTGATTGGGGTGCGGAATGACAGTAGGATAAGGAGTTCGCTCCAAGAAGAATGGCGCGCTGTGTGTGAGCAGCGCAAATGGAATCGGAGACTACGGTGAAAAAGAAAATACGCGCGATACAGTATGGGATTGGGCCAATCGGGGCTTCGATTGTGAAGCTCATGAGGGAAAAAGAGTCCATCGAGATTGTTGGAGCGATTGACACGGATCCGGCAAAAGTGGGAAAGGATCTGGGGGAAGTGGTGGGAGCGGGGGACGCTCCGTGGGGAGTGAAAATTTCCGGGGACGCGCGGGGAGTGCTGGAACAGTCGGCAGATATCGTGATGCATACAACTTCGTCTTCGCTGCCGAAGGTGGTAGATCAATTGTTGGCGTGCCTGGATGTAGGATCGTGCGTGGTTTCGACATGCGAAGAACTTTCTTATCCATACCGGACGCATCCGGAATTGGCTGGAAAATTGGATAAGGCGGCCAAGGAAAATGGCGTGGCACTGGTAGGCACGGGAGTGAACCCGGGGTTCGTGATGGACAAGCTGGTGATTACGCTGGCGGCTGTATCGCAAACAATCAATCATGTGAAAGCGTTGCGCATTGTGGATGCGGGTAAGCGGCGTTTGCCGCTCCAAAAGAAAATTGGCGCGGGAATGAGTGTGGAGGAATTTAAGGAAAAAGTGAAGGAAGGCGTAATTAAGCATGTGGGCTTGCCGGAATCGGTGGCGATGGTGGCGGATAGCCTGGGATTGAAAGTGGACGAAATCACGGAAACGATTGAACCCAAAGTGGCAACCGAGCGGGTGCAGACGGAATTCCTGACCGTGGAAGCGGGGCAAGCGGCGGGAGTGCACCAGATTGCGCGCGGGCTTTCCGATGGTAAGGAATTGATTTATATGGAACTGCAGATGTATGTCGGCGCAAAGGATCCCGCGGACACGATTGAATTGCAGGGACACCCCAATATTAGCTTGGTAATTCCGGGTGGGTCGCACGGAGATATTGCGACAGCGTCGGTGGCGGTGAATTCGATACCGGCAATATTGGAAGCGGCGTCGGGATTGCGGACATCGACGGATTTGGCGATTGGATTTTTGGCACCGAAGGCGCTGAAGTAGGAATTTGACAGGTTCGATGTAGAACGGGGTTGGCGAAAGCTGGCCCCGTTTTTTTTGTGGAGAGGAAAAGAAAGAATAACGCAGAGACGCGGAGTTGCGCAGAGAGAAGGATGTAAATTCAAGAATAAGAGAAGAGAAAGAAGTTGGGAGGATTCTGATCGTCAGAGCCCGCCCTTCGCAAAAAGCGCGAAGGATGGGGCACCCTCAAGTATGGTGGTTGGTGGCATTGGAACGCAGACGAAATTATTTGTGCCAGAAGCGGATTACGGCGGAATAGTCCAGGTCTTCTTTGGCTTCGCCTTTTACGTAATTGTAGACTTCGCGCGAGGCGGCGGTGGCGGGCAGGGCTACGCCGAGTTGGTTGGCTAGATCGAGAGCCAAGCTGAGGTCTTTGTGCATTAGGCGCAACGGGAAGCTTGGCTTGAAATCACCTTTCAGCATGAGGGGCACCTTCACATCGAGAACACCGGAGCGGGCCATGCTGGATTGCATGACTTCAAACAGTTGTTCGCCTCTCAGGCCTGCTTTGGTAACGAGCGCGATGCCTTCCGCAATTGCTCCAATCTGAAGGGCGAGTAACGCGTTCATAGCTAGCTTGATGGTTTGGCCGGCGCCATTGGGGCCAAGGTGAAACCACTTTTTACCCATGACACCGAGGATCGGCTCGACTTCATGGAACGCTTGCGCATCGCCGCCGATCATGAAGGTTAGAGTGCCTTCGCGGGCACCCCAATCTCCTCCGGTGACAGGCGCGTCGAGAAATTTGATCTTATGTTCGCCGCAAAAGGTGGCGATTTTTTTGACTAAAGCGGGAGAAATCGTGCTGCAGTCGATGTAAGTGCTCCCCGGCTTCAAGCCTTCCAGCGCGCCATCGTTTTTGCCTTCGTGGCCCCAGAGAACTTCCTCGAGAGCCGGGGGATCGCTAACCATGGTGATTAAAATTTCAGAAGCGGCGGCAACTTCGCGGGGATTGTAGGCGAGTTTAGCGCCTGCGGTAACGAGATCTCGAGCACGGGTCGCGGTGCGATTCCAGACGGTGAGGGAGTGTCCGGCTTTCAGGAGATTAGCGGCCATCGGGCGGCCCATCAAGCCGAGGCCAATGACCCCAATTTTGCGAGGAGTGGATGTGGTGGACATGAAAACCTCCGGTAGGCGAATGAATGACAGTTTTTAGATGCGGGAAGATTGTAGCTGATTCGGGAAAGTCTATTCTATTCGGAGGGGGCAAAGAAGAGGATACAAAGGAGATGGGCGTTGTGTTGGCGGACCGCCTCGGAAGGCGGTCCCTACAAAGAAGAAGGGTTGGCCGGGCCCTTCGAGACTCAGGATAACCACAAAGCCCCGCGCGTACATTTGGTTAAGCGGTTTTGGGGCGATGGGAAAAGGGGAGAAGAGCAGAGGCACCGGAAGCGGCTTTGGCGGCCAGAGCAGATGGGTGCGCAGAAGAATCTTCTGTGAGTTTCTGTGCCGCTTCGGGGTTAGGAGAAGATGGGTCCGCTTCACCTTCTTCGGTGGTTGCATCAGTGGCTGTCTCGGTCTCCACAATGCGGTGAATGTATTGATAGGGAATTTCCCAGCGAAAGTAGTTGAGGCGACCGCGCTGCTCAACGTGTTGTTCGAGAAAGATGGAGCGGCCGGAATCGCCTACAAAGGTGCCCGAAGCAGGGAGCATGATATCGCCAACACGATAATTGACGGTGACGGTGCGTCCGAGAAATTTTGAGTACGATGCCATTCCTGCCAGTGTCAAATGGGCTGACCGGGAGGTCAATAGTACGTTCGGGCTGTTACGAGGGGGAATGTGGAAAAATTGAGGAATCCTGGTGGGGAGGCACGACTAAATCAGAGCGAATGAGGAGCATAAGGGCGGAGGCGCAGCCAAATGCGAGAGATGAAACGACCATCGGGAGAATCCAACGAGCTAAATGGATTGCTGTAGAAGCGAGATAAAAGGCCAGTAGTGCCGCGAAGATGCCGACAAATGAGGAGAGAACGCGGCTGTGGCGAGAGAGTTCGAGATTGGCGTGGCAGGCGGGGCAAGTAAGGTCATTAGAACGATACAAAACAAGGAAGGGCGAGAGCTTAACGAAACAGAGCGGGCAGGCGCGATTCCACATTTGGAGGATCCTCCTACGCAAAAAACAGAGAGCAAAGGCGCGCGCGTAGACGGCGGGCGCTACAAATTGTGAGGTTAATTAGGCCATATTTGTGGCTAGCGGGAAAGATCGGAAAAGACGGCCTCTGCAGCGCGGCGCCCACTGACCATGGCGCCATTGATGGAGGCATTGTCACGATGATCGCCGCAGACGTAGACGCCAGGACGAGTGCGAACGGGACGTTGTGGGGGTTCAAGAGTGCCGGGCAATTGCCGCGGCTGGGCATGAGCGATGCGATAACTGCGAAGCAGTTGCCAGGTGCTCGCGACTTTGCCAAACCAATTTTTCATCTGGGCGATGATGAAGCCGCCAAGCTGGACTTCCGTGAGCGCTTGCGTGCCAAGAACGGTGACGGAGATAAGGTGTCGACCTTGAGGCGCATAAGTGGGCGCGACTTGCGAGATGACGGAGAAATTGTTGACCGGGCCGGCGCCATCGCCATTCAGAACGAGAATCGGCTGCGCGATTGGCGGCTCAGCGGCGGAATAGTAGAAGCAAGTGACACTGCGCGAGGCAGGTTCGACTTCGCCGACAAGATGAGCGGCGGAAGGGCCTTCCGCGGCTATAACGATAGCCCGGGCACGGAGAGCTTCACCACCCATGAGCGTGACTTCGCTTTCGTGCAGCGAATCGACGTGGGCGTTGAGACGAATGGAGCCGGCAGGAAGTTTTTCGGCAAGTTGCACCGGAATCGCACCCATCCCTTTTGCGGGAAGAGTGGTGTCGCCTTCAGAGAGCATTTTAAAGACGAATTCAAACATGCGACTGGAGGATTGTAATTCCCCGTCAAGAAGAATTCCGCCGAGAAACGGCCGAAAAAAGCGATGAATCAATTCCTTGGAGAAGCCGGCAGAGACGAGAGCATCTTTCGTACTGCGGTCGGGATTGCGAAAAAGTTGGTCGATCGAGGTTCGGCGGAGACGTGCACGCAATGCGACGATGCGCAATTTGTCTGAGAAGGAACCGAAGTCAGAGTGAACAGCTTCCCACCATGTGCCGGGTGTGCGCCAGGGATCGATGAGCCTGTTCATGCGTCCGGCGTACCAGGAAAGTGCACCGTGGTGAAATGGTTTGAGGTCCAGTCGGGAATAGTCGAGAACACGCTTCGCTTCCGGGTAGGCGGTGAGGAAAACCTGAAAGCCGCGATCGAGCAGGAAACCGTCTACGTTATCAGTGCGGACGCGGCCACCGATGGAATCGGAAGCTTCTAGAATCTGAAACGTTACACCCTTTTCTTGAAGATGCCGCGCGCAGCAGAGACCAGCTAGACCTGCACCGACAATCAGAACATCCGGAGCGGATGACATTCTTGTGGATTCCTCAAAAAAGTGAAAACGAGCTGAACCCCATGCAAAAGGCTTGTAGCTTATCGTGCGACATTCCATGTGGAGAGCGCAAGAGGGTGAAACGATTTAAGACTATCTGGGAGGAAGATCGGCGCTTGACATTCCGGGTAGGCAGGATAAAGTCTGCCTTTCACAATTTAACCTAGCAACGCAGGAGAAAAGCATGGGACGCAAATTCGCGTTCATATTACTATCCGCACTCATTTTGTGGGCGCCGGGATACGGACAAGGTCAAAAAGTGGCGGAGAAGACTTACGTGCTGAAAGCGGCACGGTTGTTCGATGGAAAGAGCAATACGTTGCTTACTCCGGGAGTGGTAGTGGTGAGCGGCGGAAAGATCGTTGGCGTCGGCAGCGGTACGGCGATTCCGACTGGAGCGGAAGTGATTGACCTGGGTGATGCAACGTTGCTGCCGGGGTTCATCGACGCGCACACGCATCTGACGTTCCCGTATTCAGACGATTACAAGCAGGCAGAGCTGAACAAATTGAAGAAGACGGTTGCGGAAGAAGCGCTGGATTCCACGGTGAATGCGCGAGTGACGCTCATGGCAGGATTTACCACGGTGCGAGATGTCGGGTCCGCCGATTATTTGGATGTCGGCTTGCGAAACGCGATACGTGATGGCGTGGTGCCTGGGCCTCGAATGCTGGTGACGGTGCACGCCCTGGGGGCAACCGGTGGACACTGCGACGAACAAGACGGTTTTCGCGAAGGAATTTTTGGGCATGAGTCCGGGCCTCTGGAAGGCGTGATCAACGGACCGGAGCAGGCGCGTTATGCGGTGAGGCTCGATCATAAATATGGAGCGGACATGATCAAGGTCTGCGCGTCGGGCGGAGTGCTTTCTGCGAATGATGATGTGGATACTCCACAACTGACGCAGGAAGAATTAAACGCAATCGTGGATGAAGCGCACGCGTTGAAGAGAAAGACAGCGGCGCACGCGCACGGAGCGGAAGCGGCAAAACGAGCGATTCGCGCGGGGATTGACTCGATCGAACATGGCAGCTTTCTGGATGACGAAGCACTGGACATGATGAAAGCGCGGGGAACCTACCTGGTGCCAACCTTGATGGCGGTTCAGGGGTTGCAGGAACAGTTTGACCGGGGAATCTACGTGCCGCCCGCGATTGCGGTCAAGGCGCATTTGGCAATTGCGTCTTTGCATGCGACGTTTCAGAAGGCGTTGGCAAAAGGCGTAAAGATCGGATTGGGCACGGACGCGGCCGTGTATCCCCACGGACGAAATGCAGAGGAATTTCATCAAATGGTGGATTTGGGAATGAAACCGGTAGATGCGTTAAAGGCAGGGACTTCGGCGGATGCAGAACTACTCGGGATTGCAGATAAAGTGGGCACACTGGAAGCGGGAAAGCTAGCGGACGTGGTGGCGGTGCCGGGGGATCCTTTGCAAAACATACGGCAAACGGAGCACGCTTTTTTCGTGATGAAAGAGGGCGTGATTTTTAAGAATGAGGGAGCAACGAAGGCTCACTAGACCGAGGTGAGGAATGAGCGAACTCGCAAAAGTAGTATCGACTGCGGTGGCCAGCGAATACCGGATGAGGGCGGAAGAACTGCATAAATGGGTTGATCCGTTGATGGAAGAGCAATTCTGGAAGAATCCATATTCGTATGGAAATAGTGTCGGGCATTTGGTACTGCACCTTACTGGGAATTTGAGTTATTACATCGGAACCCAGATCGCGGGGACGGGGTACGTGCGCAACCGCGATTTGGAGTTCATGGAGATTCGCAGGCCTGGCAAGGCGGATGTGCTGGCGAAATTCGATGAAACGATTGCAATGGTAGTGGCCACGATTGAGAGGCAGACGGAAGAAGATTGGAGCAAGGCGTACACGGCGGAGCGAGAGCCGCAGGCGAAGAATCGATTTACGGTGGTTTTGCGGTGTGCGGTGCATTTGTATCATCATCTGGGGCAGATCAATTTTATTTGTAGAGAGTTGGGGAAATAGAGACGGCGAAGGAAAACGTAAGTGAAAAAGTTGGAGTTGGGATCCTTCGGCTGCGCGACCTGACGCGCCAAAGTACGGCGCGAAAGAGAAAATCGGGTCACTTCGCTCAGGATGACAATTTTTTGAATATTGAAGAGTGCTTCGTAAGCCCACCCTTACAAAACAAGGATGGGGCACCCTCAAGTTCATTTGTTGCGAGCCACTGAATTAGGATTCGAGTTTGAAGCGGGTAGAGGCCAGGCGGAAAAGGCGGCGCCAAATCAGGCGATTGATTAGGACTACCACGGTGGCCATGATCAACGTGGAGGCCAGCAGCAAGTCGAAATGGCCGGCGTCGCTGGCACGGCTGATGGTGCTGCCGAGGCCAGGAGCTTCAACGATGCGGCCTCTGAAGTGAAAGTATTCCGCGACGATGCTGGCGTTCCATGCCCCGCCGGACGCGGTGACCATACCAGTAATTAGATAAGGAAAAATTCCAGGAAGAATCAAGTAACGCCAGCGGTCAAAGCTGCCGAAACGAAAAACGCGAGCAGCCTCTTTGAGGTCGGTGGGGATGGCCATCGCGCCTGCAATCACGTTGAAAAGGATGTACCACTGAGTTCCGAGGAGCATCAGGGTCATGGCGGCAATTTCCACACCGCCGCGGAGTTGAACCAGGAAAACCAAGATAACAGGAAACAACGCGGTGGCGGGAATGGAAGCGGCAAGCTGCACGAGCGGCTGCGCCAGGCGCGCGAAGCGCGGACTGAAGCCGATAGCCACGCCAACAGGAATGGCCCAAAGAGCACCGATGACGAGCGCCAAGTTTACGCGAAGAAACGTGTAGCCAGCACTGCGCAATAGAACGAAATAATCGTTGGTGTGAAGGTTCGACAGTTCCTGCACTGTGCGATAGACGCCGTAAACAACAGCAATGGCAACAAGCGGCAAAAAGAGCCAAAGAATAAGGCCACCGCGGTTTTTGGCGGATTTCGAAGACGAGAAAGAAGCCGCAGCACGTTTTGCACTGCTGGCAAATTGAACGGTGAGCCATTCCACCAGAGGATGGAGAATGCGGCGGTAAGCGCGAATCAGAAACGATTCTCTGCGGATAAAATTCAGAAGGGAATTTTCGGCCGTGGAGCTGCTCTCGACTTGCTCAAACTTAAATTTGTCGGCCCAGGTGATAACCGGCCGCCAGACCAATTGGTCCATTAAAACGATGACGGCGACCATGGTGGCAAGTCCCCAAAGCATGGCGCTGGTATTACCGCCGCTGGCGGCAGTTTGCAAAAAAGAGCCGAGGCCCGGCAAACGGAAGTCCTTGTCTCCCAAGACGAACATCTCGCACGCCATAAGAAAAAACCAGCCGCCGGCGACGGACATCATGGAATTCCAAACCAGTCCAATGGTGGAAAAAGGGAGATCGAGTTCGAGAAAACGCTGCCAACGGCCAAAACGATAGATGATGGCGGCTTCACGAAGATCGCGGGGAATGGTTTTAAGCGAGGAATAAAAACTGAACGCGATATTCCAGACTTGTCCGGTAAAAATGAGAACGATAGAACCAATCTCGACTCCCAGTTGACGACTGGGAAATAGAGAGACCATGGCGAGCATGACCGGTGGCAGAAAGCTTAAAACCGGGATGGATTGGAGAATATCGAGCAATGGAATTAAAATAATTTCGGCGCGGCGGGATTTGGCAGCGACGTATCCGTAAGCGAGAGCAAAGAGAAGGCTGAGGGCGTAAGCGACCAAGATACGCACCAGAGAATAAAGCGCGTAAAGGGGAAGGCTGCGAGGATCTTGCGAAATTTCCGCTTCGACTTTGACGGGACCGAACCAGGAACGGCCGATAGAGTAAACGCCAAAGATTACCGCGAAAACCGAGAGGAAGACGGCGATATCAATGAGAAATCCCCATGCCCAACGAGTGCCTGCCGGGCGGCGAAGCGTCGGAGGAATCGGCGTTTGAAGCTTGGCAAGAGGTTCGGCAGAGGGCACGAGAGATTTATGCCTCGGTGAGCGTTAGTTTGCCGCTCGCAGCGTCGTAATCAAAAAGTTCAGCATAACGTCCCCATTGAATGGCGGTTTCCAATTGGCGGCGGGCTTCGTCTTCGCTGAAATGCTCGTCGAGCAGATCTTGAAAAAATTCCGCGGGAAGAGTGCGGTTGGCTTTGGCCTTCAAGGATTGCTCCATCTGGCGGAGAAGAGGGATATTGGCAAGCACAGCCTGGCGAAAAATGGTTTTGCGCTCTTGAATGTCCCCATGAGCAAAGGCTTGCCCTTGCGGAGTAATGATCGCGTCGCCCTCTTCGAGTTTCAGCATGCCGAGGAGAACGGCAGTGTCGACAGTGGGGAGGAGGGCGTCGACTTCAAGGCTGAGTTCGTCGGCAAGCGCGTGAAGATCGGCACGGCCGCCTTGATCGACAAGAATCTCGAGAAGTCCGGCCATACCACCGGGACGGGTGTGCGGCAGCATCAAAATTGTGCGGCGTTCGGCACCGCTAGCCTGGCCTTGCGAGGTGGTGCCGGAGGGAAGCTCCGGATGATCTTGCTGGGTGAGCGCGCGGTAGATCGAATCAACGAGTTCGATGAAGCGAGGATTCTTGCGATCGCGGTAATGTGGAATATCGACATTGAATTGGGCGTGGATATGGGCGGGATTGCGACCGAGAACGATGATGCGGTCCGCGAGAATGACGGCTTCCTCAATGTTGTGGGTGACGATGAAGATGGCGCGGGTGGGAATCTTCTTTTCCAGCCAGAGGTCGAGCAATTCACCGCGCAAAGTTTCCGCAGTGAGGACATCTAAAGCGGAGAAAGGTTCATCCATAAAGAGAACTTCGGGTTCGACGACCAGGGCGCGCGCGACGCCAACACGTTGCTTCATGCCGCCGGAAAGTTCTTTGGGGTAGGCCGATTCGAAGCCGTCGAGGCCAACGGCATCGATGATGCGCAACGCTCGTTTGTGGCGCTCGAATTCGGCGATGCCGCGAGCTTCGAGCGGGGCTTCCACATTTTCGATTACAGTCAACCAAGGGAAAAGGGCGAAGCTCTGAAAAACGATAGAAACGTTGGGCTGTTCACCGGCAACGGGTTGGCCATGCCAGTAGACGGTGCCGCCAGAAGTCGGCGAGAGACCAGTGAGCATCCTAAGCATGGTGGACTTTCCGCAACCGGAAGGACCAAGCAATGCAATAATCTGACCGGGATAAATAGCGAAATCAGTGGGAGAGATAACCTGAATGCGGGTGCCATCCGGTTGAGGATAGAACTTTTCAAGCTGGCGCGCTTCGATAATGGGCGCAACGGCTGTGTCAGTCGTGCTCATAATGCCGTGTATTATCGCTTAATTTGGCCTTGCCGTCACAAGAACGACTGAAAAACTACAGGAGAAGTTGAAGTTTGGTTACAATTTTGTGACTGATCGATGACAGGAACATTCCAACCGAGCGCATCCACAAAGAAGAAGGTCGTAGTCGATTGGGTTTTTGCCGTGGGAGTGTCACTACTGGTGTCGTTCTTGGTGGTATTGCCATTTTTCTGGCTGGGGAGCGCCTCTGGGCATGATTTTGAATTCCACGTGGCGTCGTGGCTGGACGTTTCCTACCAATGGAAGGAAGGAGTTTTTTATCCGCGATGGACGGCGTGGACGAATCACGGATTTGGAGAGCCGCGATACATTTTTTATCCGCCGCTGTCTTGGATGCTGGGTGCAGCCTTGACGCGAGTGGTTGCTCTGCCGTGGGTACCGATGATTTTTGTGTTGTTGACGCAAACGCTGGCGGGATTCAATGCGTTTTGTTTGTTGCGGCGATTGACGGGACGGCGCGGTGCGCTGTTCGGAGCGGCGTGTTATGCAGCGAATCCGAATGCGTTATTGATGACGTATGTGCGAAGCGATTTTGCGGAACAGTTGGCATGCGCGATTTTTCCACTTTTATTGTTGGGCACATTGAAAGTAACGGGGCTGCTGGAGGATGAGGTGACCGATGGCCGGGCAATTCTTACCTTTGCGATACCTTTTGCGGCGGTGTGGCTGTGCAACGCGCCGGCGGGTGTAATTGCCACTTATGCGATGGCGTTAGTGATTGGGTGGACAGTCGTGAGCCAACGATCATGGAGCGTTGCGGTGCGCGGGGCGGCGGGGCTTGCTCTTGGATTTGGATTGACGAGTTTTTATCTGATTCCAGCGGCATATGAACAACGATGGGTGAATATTTCGCAAGCGCTATCGACTGGATTGTTGCCGTGGGAAAACTTTTTGTTCACGAGGATTGCGGACGTTGAGCACACGTGGTTCAACTATATCGCCTCTTTTAGTGCAATTATCTTGATGTTGTTGCTGGGCGGATCGGCATTACTGTCGCGAACACTTGCGGGAAATCAAAAGCTTACGAATGGCCTGCGAAGTGCGTGGAAGGCATTGCTGGTGTTGGGTGCGGGCGCTTCCCTGCCGATGCTACGGTGGAGCAAATTGTTGTGGGAGCACTTGCCGAAGCTGCGGTTCGTGCAATTTCCGTGGCGGTGGATGTCCATCGTGGCGCTGGTTTATGTTTGCTTTTTAGCGGTCGTGGCGCAAAAACGGCGCGGATGGTTGGTGCCGATATGCATTCTGCTTTTGTCGGTGCCCCTGGCGAATTTCTTTATCGAAAACGGTTGGTGGGATCCGGATGAAATGCCAACGCAGCAGGACGCCATCGACAGCGGAAACGGATATGACGGGACCGATGAGTACGATCCGGTGGGAGACGATCATTTGGATCTTCCGGTGAAGGCACCACAGGTGCGCGTGCTGACTGAGGCATCAGGGGGGGAACCGGTGAAGGACGCCGAAGTGCAAGTGCTGCATTGGAAGACCGAACAGAAGGAAATTCGGGTACGGGTGAAAGACAAGGTCAGCGTAGTGATGCGGGTGCTGAATTACCCGGCGTGGCGAATTGAAGTAAATGGAAAGAGGGTTACGCCGGAAAGACTGGATGACGTAAATGAGATGGTAATACCGGTGGAAGCTGGAGAATCGGACATCCGGGTGTGGTTTGGGCGGACGAAGGATCGCGTGATGGGAAATTGGTTGAGTGGATTTAGTTTGGGGGTTTGCGGGGTGATTTTTTATTTTGGGAGAAGAAGAGAATTAACGCCGAGTTAGCGGAGGCCCGCAGAGGTAACAGAGCAGCAAAAGGAAGCCGCGACGCGAGTACGAAAATAGAACCGGGACAGTCTTGGCTGAAAAAACGTAAAGCAGATCCCTCAGGTGCAAACTGCGCATGCAAGGGATGACAACGAACTTATTGCGGGATCGGAACACAGGCTGGAGCCTGTAACTACGTACGGTTAGCGGCGATCGACGCTGGGATGGCGAATGTCCTGGCCCTGGACGATGTAGATGACGTCTTCGGCAATGTTGGTAGCGTGGTCGCCGATACGCTCGAGGTTCTTGGCCACAAGAATCAGCTCGAACGCAGGAAAAACCACACTGGAATCGCCCATCATATAGGTGAGCAGTTCGCGGAAGATCTGATCGCGGTATTGATCGACCTGGTCGTCGGTAGCCATAACTTTTTGGGCCAGCTCGACGTCGCGGCGAACAACCGCGTTTAAGGCGTTGCGCACTTGCTCTTCGACAAGTTCGGTCATGCGCGGGAGGTCGACATAGGGCTTCACGCGTGGGTGGCGAAGGATTCGCAGAGCGCCCTGAGCAACGTTTACGGCCTGGTCGCCGATGCGCTCGAGATCGTTGTTGATGCGAGAAACTGCAAGAACGAAGCGCAGGTCGGCCGCCATAAGCTGGTGCAGGGCCAGGAGCTGAACAACCCGGTCATCGATTTCGAGTTGAAGTTCATTGATGGCGTCTTCTTCGTCAAGAACGCGCTTGGCGGTTTGCTCGTCGGAATCGAGGACGGCGTGAACGGACTGATGAACGGCGCGCTCCGCCAGACTGCCCATCCAGAGCAGGCGCTCTTTGAGATCGTTCAGATCTTTTTCAAAATGTCGTTCCATGATCGCCTTCCCGTTTGCCGTTTCTCCGCATCGAGCGGCCTAAAACAATTACAAAAATGACCAAAGAATTCAATCATCCAAAGCGGCCGGTGATATAAGCCTCCGTGCGCGGATCACCCGGCGTGGTAAACAGATGAGGCGTCGGGCTGAATTCAATGATCTGCCCAGTAAGAAGAAACGCCGTAAAATCGCTGACGCGAGCGGCCTGTTGCATGTTGTGGGTAACGATCGCGATAGTGGTCAAATTTTTCAGTTCGACCAGAAGCTCCTCGATTTTTGCGGTGCTGATGGGATCGAGGGCGGAACAAGGCTCATCCAGGAGAAGGACTTCGGGTTCGACGGCAAGAGCGCGCGCGATGCACAGACGCTGCTGCTGGCCGCCAGAAAGCTCGTAAGCCGACTTGTGGAGCTGATCCTTCACCTCATCCCACAATGCGGCGTGACGGAGGCTCTTTTCCACAGTTTCAGAGATGGAGCCTTTCATTCCGTTGATGCGCGGCCCGTAGGCAATGTTGTCAAAGATGGATTTGGGAAACGGATTGGGGCGCTGGAAAACCATGCCGACGCGGCTGCGTACCGAGGTGACATCTTGCGCAAGAATATTTTGCGCATCGAGGAGAATTTCCCCTTCGAGGCGCGAACTGTTTACAGTTTCATGCATGCGATTCAAGGTGCGGAGCAGAGTGGATTTGCCGCAACCGGATGGACCGATGAGAGCAGTGACGCGCTTGTCGGCGATGCCCATGTTGATGTCGAACAGAATTTGCTTGGGACCGTAAAAGAAATTGACCTTGGAAATGGTCATGCGCATGGGCAGCGGCGCGCTTGATTCGCGGCCGGCGGGCACTCCAGTTGTGGATGCAATGTTCAACGAAATCCCCGGTTTAATAGAGGGCATGATCAAGACCTCGGCACGGCAATGCCACGCGACAAAATCGTGCGGGCAAGTATATTGATAATGAGAATCAACCCAAGTAATACAAGTCCCGCAGCCCAGGCCTGTCGGTGCCAATCCTCATACGGCGAAACAGCGTACGTGTAAATCATTACGGGTAGAGAAGCAGTTGGAGTTGTCCAACCATTCGTCCAAAAGCGGTTCCCAAAAGCGGTGAAGAGCAAGGGAGCAGTTTCGCCGGCTACCCGGGCAAGAGCGAGAAGAATGGCCGTGAGAATACCACGGTAAGCGGCGGGAACGATGACGCTGGAAATTGTTTTCGATTTACTGGCGCCAAGAGCCATAGCACCTTCGCGCAAATTTTTTGGTACAGCTTTCAGGAACTCCTCGGTGCTGCGCAGGGTGATGGGAATCATCATCAGGCCGAGTGCAAAAGCACCGGCAAGAGTGGAGAAGTGCTTAAACGGCAGCACGACCATGCTGTATGCAAAAATGCCGATGACGATGGACGGAACGCCGTTCAGCAAGTCCGCGGAGTAGCGAACGATGGAGGCGACGAAGCCGCCGCTAAATTCCGCCAGATAAACACCGCCGAGAAATCCGATGGGAACGCCAAACGCTGAAGCCGCGAGGAGCAACTTGCCGCTGCCAACAATGGCGTTGGCCATACCCCCGCCAGTTTCACCGACGGGTTTGGGAAGTTGCGTGAAAAAGGCCCAGTTGATGGAAGTGCCGCCATTGAAGAGAAGATAGCCAAGAATGAAGAACAGCGCGCTAACGGAAACAAGAGCGCAAAGACCGGTCATGGTCAGCATAAAATTGCTGACGAATTTTCTCCACTTAAGGCGGGCATTATTCATGCGGCCACCTTGCTTCCCTTTTGCGTTGTAGCAAGAATTAAGAGGCGGGCCATGCCGTTGAGAAGAAAAGTGAGTAAGAAAAGGACCAAACCGAGATACACGAGTGATTGAAGATACATATCACCGGTCGCCTCCGTAAATTCGTTGGCAATGACCGCGGCGATGGAATAGCCGGGAGCGAACAAGGAGGCGGCAATTTTAGGGGAGTTGCCGATCACCATAGTAACAGCCATGGTTTCACCTAGAGCGCGAGCCATCGCCAGAAAAATGGAACCCATAATGCCTGTCTTGGCGAACGGGACGACCACTTGCCAAGTGGATTCCCAACGAGTGGAACCGAGTGCAAGAGCGGCTTCGCGTTGATCGCGCGGCACAGACAAAAGTACTTCGCGGGAAACCGAGATGATATACGGGATAACCATGATGGCCATGACGATTCCAGCCGTGAAGAAACCAACGCCGTAAGATGGACCTTTGAAAATGGGCAAGAAGCCAAGAGTCTTGATCAATGTCGGAGCGATCACCGTGCGCATCAGCGGGACGATAATGAATACGCCCAGCAAGCCGTAGATAACGCTGGGAACCGCCGCCAGTAGATCGATAAAGAATTGCAAAGTGTCGGAGGTGCGCGGCGGAGCGAGTTCTGCAAGAAAAATGGCAGCGCCGATACCAAGAGGGACGGCAATAATGAGAGCGACGGCTGAAGTCACGAGTGTGCCATAGATGAATGGCAACGCGCCATATTCATCCATGATGGGATCCCAGACCGAGGTGACAAAAAAGTGAAAGCCGAACTTGTGACGAGGAAGAACGGAGTTCACCCAGAGCTCGTAGACGAGCAGAATCGTGATCAAAACAACGGTGGCAGCGAAAAGAAAAGTGACAAGGCGAGCGATCTCATCGCCTTCGCGAAGGCGCGCTAGAAAAGAGCGCGAGCCCGTTACCGGGCTCGCGGACCCAAAAGTTGTCGTTGGTGTTGCCACAAGCCTCTTGAGGTACTACTGAATGCTGTCGATAGCCTTCTTTTCTTTTTCGATCACTTCCTTGGGCAGCTTCGCATAAGACAATGGCTCCGCATAGCTTTGCCCGTTGGAGAGCATCCACTTCAGGAAGCCCTTGATGTCGTCGCGCTTCGCACCGTCTTGAAACTTCTCAGGAATCAAGAGCCATGTGAAGCTGGAGATTGGATACGCGGTTTTCCCCGGAGCGTTGGTGATGGAGACGCGGAAATCATCAGGCATATCTTTGGCAGCGCCAGAAGCGGCCGCAGTGACGCTAGCGAGATCTGCTTTGATGAACGTGCCGGAGGAGTTCTTGACCGATCCGTAGGGAACATTGTTCTGCGTGGCGTAAATCAGTTCCACGTAGCCGACGGAATTCGAAGTCTGCTTGATGAGGCCGGTGACACCTTCATTCCCCTTCCCCCCAAGGCCTACTGGCCAGTTCACGCTGGTGCCTTTGCTGACTTTGCTCTTCCACTCGTCGCTGATCTTCGAAAGATAATCAGTCCAAATGTAGGAAGTACCGCTGCCATCGGAACGATGCACAACGACGATCTCGTTGGCAGGAAGATTGACACCTTTGTTCGCACCAGCAATCGCGGGATCGTTCCACTTGGTAATCTTACCAAGGAAAATTCCTGCAAGCGCATCTGGAGTAAAATTCAAAGCGCCACTGACTCCCGGAACGTTGTAGGTCGGCACAACTGCACCGAGGACCGTGGGGAAATGAAGAATTCCAGAACCACGCTTGTCTTTAAAGGCCTTGAGCTGTTCATCGTTCATGGGGCCGTCGGTGGCTCCAAAATCGACGGTACCTTCGGTGACTTGTTTAATACCAGCTCCCGAACCGACTGACTGATAGTTGAACTGGATATTGGAAAAATTCTTGTGATACTCGTCAAACCATTTCGAATAAATGGGGTAGGGAAAAGTAGCGCCTGCTCCATTGATCAGAAGGGGATTTTGAGCTGCCCAGACAACTGCACCCAGGGCGAGGATGGCTGCTAGCAAGCTGGTGATGCGCTTCATTCGATTCTCTCCAAAGTTCGACCGACACACGAACCAAAATTACACGTACATCTAACTGTGAGGGGTAGAGGTTACGGAAGTGTTACAAC
>DASXIT010000018.1:0-3572 GCA_036497825.1 Candidatus Acidiferrum sp. | reverse complement strand
CGCCGGGCTGTGTTCCGGGCGGATCAAGCGGCGGATCGGCAGCGGTGGTGGCGGCGGATTTGGCGGTGGCGGCGCTGGGCACGGACACGGGCGGATCAATTCGGCAGCCGGGGGCATTTTGCGGAATATCGGCGATGATGGGAAGTTACGGACGCGTGTCGCGTTACGGACTGATCGCGTTCGCATCGTCGCTGGACCGCATCGGGCCGTTTGCGCGGACTGTGGCGGACACGGCCAAGGTGCTGCAAATTATTGCGGGGCGCGATCCGCAGGATTCCACATCCACGACGGCCCCGGTGGAGGATTATTCGGCGGGGCTGAACAAACCAGTAAAGGGACTGCGGCTCGGCATCTCCAAGCAATATTTTGGCAAAGGAATGAACGCGGGGGTGCGGGAAAAGATCGCGGCGGGCATCGAGCTGTACAAGAAGCTCGGGTGCGAAATCTTGGATATTGAGATGCCGCACACAGACTACGCGATCGCTACGTATTACATCATCGCGACGGCGGAGGCGAGTTCGAATCTGGCGCGATACGACGGCGTGCGCTTCGGGCTACGGGTGGATGGCGACACGCTGATGGCAATGTACCGTAAGACGCGGGGCGCAGGATTCGGTTCAGAGGTGAAGCGAAGGATCGTACTGGGAACGTACGTGCTCTCGGCGGGGTACTACGACGCTTACTATTTGAAGGGACAGAAAGTGCGAGCGCTGATTGCGCATGATTTTCGAAAGGCGTTCGAGAAGGTGGACGCGATCGTGACGCCGACCTCGCCGGTACCACCGTTCCGGCTGGGAGAGCGAGTGAACGACCCCCTGCAGATGTATCTTGCTGATATTTATACAGTTACGGGATCGCTGGCGGGGCTGCCAGGGATCTCTGTGCCGTGCGGCCGCCTTGAAGGCCAGCTGCCTGTAGGGCTGCAGATCTTCGGGCCAGCGTTTGGGGAAGCGCGGGTGCTGCAGCTGGCGCATGCGTTTGAACAGGCTGGCGGCGCGACGCTCTGAAGCGCTTATGCCAGCTAGCAGTGATCGCCGCGCGCTCTATTTTCCAGCTTCCTCGGAAGACACCAAATTGGAAGTTCCTGATAGAGTACGGGCATGCGGCCTCTCGATCCCATTCTTGAAAAGTTGAGTTGCGCCCAAACGGCGTTCTTTCGGGCGGCGGACTCTGTTTCTCCGGAGCAGTGGAAAACAAAGCCGAAAGCAGAGGAGTGGTCTGCCGCGGAACTGGTGGCGCACCTGGTGACGGAGGAGCGAGCGATCATCGGCGGCGCTGACCGAATCACACAAAAAATACCCAAAGCGATTCCGTTTCTGAAACGATTCCATTTCCCAATGTGGCTGGTGGAGAGCAGGATCATTCGGCGCAAATCTCCGATTCCACTGGATCCCAGTCTGCTGAACACGAAGGAAGAAATGCTGGGAGAATTGCGAGCGGCACGCGAACGAACGTTGGCGTTTCTGGAGGAGACGTCGAAAAGGGACTTGAGTACGTATTGCTGGCCACATCCGTTTTTGGGAATGTTAAACGGGTATGAATGGTTTGAGTTGATAGCGAGCCACGAGATACGACATACGAAACAAATGAGGAAATAATCGCACGTCTCCCAAAAGCTGTAGAAAGTGCCTAAAAGCGGTACGTTTTTGCATACCCTCTGTTAATTGTGACAGGTAGGAAAAAACCGCCGAGAAGGCCCCGAAACTGTGGAAAACGTGGGGATTTAAGGGCAAATCGAGAAAGTACTAGAGAATTCGTTTAGTAGCCTTCCAAACGGAATGACTATTGCTCTGGATATTTGCATCTCCTATCCTGTGACGAGCATCTCACCAGCTAGAGGGCAAATCGAGGGCGGCGGAGACATCGAGAGGACAAAGTGGTTAAGGTCAAGTCAAGCCAGAAAATCTTTACCGACTCGGAAGTAGCCAGCCTGACGGGAATCTGCGTGGATCATCTGCACAATTTCGCGCGGAGCCGTCACCTGGGTTTCATCGCGCGAGCCGCGGAAGCTGCGGGCGCGCAAGCGGACCAATGGCTGTTCACGCTGTCGGATCTGATGGTTCTGACGACGTTGTTTCCCCGTTGCACCCACTAGGCAGCGCGATCGTCGCGGAAGAATCGCTACATTTATATTTCTACTCCCAACCAGGTGATAGCCCCCATGCATCCCAAGAGCCTTGCAGCGGTGTCTGCCGCAGCGCTATTCTGAATTGAGGGAAGCGCGACCGAAATTTGTTGCGGCGCGCCATCCCGATTCGCTATGAACGCGCGCAAAAATCCCGCGTTGTGTTGCCTGGTCTCCTTGCTGGCCCTGTTGGTGGGGTTTTGCGCGCCTGCCGGTTCCTCTACCTACCCTCATTCCCAACAACCCAGCACTTCTTCGAAAGAAGGAGGAGTGCCGGTATTGCCGCGAGGAACGAAGTTGGTTCTGAAGGACGGCACCTTCCAGGTTGTAAGGGAATATCAACGCAACGGAGATCGCGTGCGGTATTTCAGCATTGAGCGTGGGGGTTGGGAGGAGATTCCCACGTCACTGGTGGATTGGGACGCCACCGCCAAAGCCGCAAGCGAGGCGGAGAAATCGTCAGCGGCGGAAGTTGAAAAGATACACAAACAAGAAGAAGCAAAGCGAATGGACAACGTAGCGGACATTGACGCCAGCCTTCAGGTTGGAGGAGGAGTGTTCCTTCCGGAGGGCGAGGGGATGTTTGTGCTGGAAGGCAAGTCCGTGCGGGTGCTCGATCAGGCCGGGACGCGGACGAAATCGAGCTTGTTGAGGACGGCGGGGCAGGTGATGGTGCCGGTGATCCCCGGGAAGAAGACCATCGTGTTGCCGGCAGCACACGCAACGGTGCGGCTGCGAAATATTACGCCGGAGTTCTTCCTGCGGGAGCCGCCGTTTGACCCCGAAGTCCCTTCGCAGATCCAGAGGAGCAGCCGGCCAGGAGAGGCAGGGCCGGAAGTGGAGTTGATCCGGGTGAAAGTTGGACGGAACTCGCGGGAAATCGAATCGATTGGGACATTATTTGGCCAAGAAATGTCCGTGAATCGGAATGCGATTTCCATTCAGCAGTGGGAAGTGGCGAAAAACGTGTACCGATTTACGCTAAGCGAACCGCTGACGCCCGGCGAATACGTGTTGGCGGAAATGCTGCCGGATGGGTTGAATCTATTTGTCTGGGATTTTGGAGTGGATGCGGCGGTGCCGCCGGCGGCGAACAAGTAGGCTCTGTTTGGCGAAGACCCCAGAAAAGAGAGATTCCTCACTCCGCAGGCTCCGTTCGGTAATTGAGAGTTCTGCTACAGCCTCTGAAGTTAGGCGCTCCCGAAAAACAGGCGTTCTCACACAGACGAAGTCTGTGCCACCAATATTTGGGAAGTGCGGGCGACTTGGCCGGGAGCGGACGGCCTTGGATGGCCGCTGCTGCAAAGGCAACCAGGAGGTTAGTGGTGGCTGGAACCGGTGTGAATATGGCTGAAATAATCGACTAATAGGTTCAAGACATCGGAAATGCGGAACGGCTTTTGCAGCCAGCGAGCGGCTTGTGGTTTGGCAGGGGTGTCTTCCGCAC
>DASXIT010000017.1:0-20489 GCA_036497825.1 Candidatus Acidiferrum sp. | reverse complement strand
GTGGGGAACAACGGGCCCTTGGTTGTCAACACTACCTCCTCGACAAAATGCTGAACGGCGGTGAAAGCAGAGTGTGAAAGAAGGTTAGAGCGGAGAGCCGCTAGTTTCAATAGAGATCGAAGGTGAGTTGCCGCCGCTAGGAATGGAGGACCCCAAGAGGGCGGCGTAAAGCCGCCCCTACGGGAGTGAACGGTGGAGGCGTTGGGTGCGCATTAGGAGGAGATAGAGTGCGCCGGAGACGAACAGGCCAACGAACCAGGCGTAATCATAGAGCCAACGGACGGCGGGAATTACCAAGCCGATCAAGGCCACGAGCACGCCGGCAAGTAAAGCTGCAATCGCCTTGGGATTGAATCCACTTTTGTATTCGTAGGTGCCACCGCGGCGATAGAGATCGGCGGTCAATAATTGACGGTCGCGCACCAGGAAATAATCGCAAATCATGATGCCGGCGATAGGGCCGAGCAGAGCGGAGCAGCCGACCAGCCAGCCAAAGATGTACGAACTGTAATTGCTTAAGAGTTTCCAAGGCATCATCAGAACGCCGAGGACTCCGGTGATTAGGCCACCGGTACGGAAAGAGATGAGGCTGGGGCGAAGATTGGAGAAATCGTTTGAGGGAGAGACGACGTTGGCGGCAACGTTGGTGTTGAGAGTGGCGATGAGAAGGGCCACGAGTGCAATGGAAGCGATCAGGGGTTGATGAAAACGGCCGAGAAGCGCGACGGGATCCCAGATAGGTTCGCCGAAAAGAACGGCAGAGGCGGAAGTGACAGCTACGCCAATAAAAGAGTAGAGGGTCATGGCGAGGGGCAGGCCCAGGGCTTGGCCAATCATTTGTCCGCGTTGCGATTTGGCGTAGCGAGTGAAATCGGGAATGTTCAGCGCGACGGTGGACCAAAAGCCAACCATTCCGGTAAGAGAGGGAATGAAGAAGTGAAGAAATTCTGAGGTGGAGTGAAATTTGCTTTTGGCGTGCAGGACAGGCCCCAGGCCGCCTGCTTTGCGCGTGACCCAAAATAAAAGTAGCAGGCCTATCAGGAGCATGAAGGGTGCGCCGATACCCTCCAGGAATTTGATGGTTTCAATGCCGCGCCAGATGACGAACATGTTGATGGACCAGAAAAAGAAAAAGCAGAGCCAACTGCAGCCAGGAATATTTTCCGCGGCGGGCCAGACGATGCGAAGCATGGAATAGATGGCTTGGCCACCAATCCAGGTTTGAATGCCGAACCATCCACAGGCGACAAGGGCGCGCAAGACGGCGGGGATGTTGGCGCCGCGCACGCCGAACGATGCACGAACGAATACCGGAAAAGGAATGCCGTAACGGGTGCCCGCGTGAGCGTTGAGCAGCATGGGGATGAGTACGATGAGGTTGCCAAGAAGGATGGTGGAGATGGCCTGGAGCCAATCCATGCCGCCGGCAATTAAGCCTGAAGCCATCATGTAGGTGGGAATACAGACGCTCATGGCTACCCAGAGGGAGGCGTAATTGTAGGCGCCCCAAGAGCGTTTCTCCATGGGGATAGGTGCCAGATCGTGATTGAAGAGAGAAGAGTCGAGGTCTGCGAAATGCATGCGCACCTGGGAAGGAATGATTGAGGAGTAAGAGTATAGGGGTTTGAATTTGGGGACAAGTGGGAAGGGGGATGGAAAACCCTGCACCCTTTAAAGGCGTAAGGTGCGGCATCCGAGGGAGCGAGCAGGTGGAATTTTGGGTTGAGGTCCTTCACTGCGAGCCGCAGGAGGCGCGGCTCTTCGTTCAGGATGACACGGTTTCTTTATAAGAACGATGAATTGAGAGTTGAGGAATAGTTGGGTTGGCGGACCGCCTCGGAAGGCGATCCCTACAAAACAACGGCACGAATCTTCGCGGGGATGACAACATGAGAAAATCCGCATTTTTTTTCTTGATGGCGAAAGGTGCGGCACCCAGTAACCCCAAGAGCACAGTCAAGAGTGACTGTGCCACGTGAATTGAGTTGGGAGAAGAAGACGGGACAGAATTATTTTCGGCTCCACCAGACTATGGTTACGCCTATGCAGACCACGGCGATGCCGAGCCAGCGGTTGCGGTTAATGCGTTCGCCGAGGAAGGCTTTGGCTCCGAAGGCTCCGGCGGCGTAGCTCAGAGCGCTGACGGGAACGACGAAACTGACTTCCTGGAACGAGAGCAGGGCGAGAAGAGAAAAGAATCCGACGGCCATGAGACTGACGCCCATCCACATCCAAGGCAGACGCATGGAGCGCAGAACGAAATTGAAGATCGACGTTGGGCTGAAGTCGTGGATTTCGCCGATGCTCTTCATTGCGCGGCTAACGCATAATTCGCCGCCAGTGCCAGCAACAATAATGAAAAAAAACAGGGCCAGTTCACGCAGCAAGATGGTGAACTCCCGTGGTGTTGGGATGAGTGCGGCCGACGATAAAGACGCCGAAGCAAATTATCAGGACGCCGAGCCATCTTAGGGGGGAGATCACTTCGCCAAGAATGAGGTAGCTGAGGATGGTGATGGAGGCGTAGGAAAGGGAAGTGGCGGGTTGCACATAACTGTAATCCGCCCAAGTGAGCAAGAGCATGTGAACGATAAAGAATCCGAGCAAACAGAAAATGCCGATCCAGATGTAGGGTGAAGTGAAGACTTGGGAGAAGATGGGGAGAAGATCGAACTTTTTGCCGAGATAAAGAGAGCCAACGCCCTTCATGCCCTTGCCGAGAAACACGTTACCCAAGGGGCCTAGGATGATGCTGATAACAATCATGGGAATGGTTTTAAGTTGTAGTCTACGAGTATGAGGAGTCACGCGATGTGTTTGTCCAGTAATTTAGAATAGCAAAAATGGCCGCGATTCAGGCTGGAATCCGCGGAAAGGTTGCGTAAAAATTTTAACTTAAATATGGATTCACTGTAAGTAGAAGCGGACGCAAATCGCAGCGGTGGGATTCAGTAAATTTGCTGGTCAGGATAGAATCTATAGGCAGAATTTCCGGCGGGACTCTGCTGAATAACCTAATAAGGAATGAGGTGCCGTGGCTCTGAAAATCTTGGAATATGGGATACTTTTTGCCGCGGCTATCCCCTTTATTTTTTATATTTTGGCCGTTTATAGTTCCAGCCGATATTTTTGGCAGGCAAGAAGGACTCCCCCAAAAAATGTGGATTTCACGCCGCCAGTGAGCAATCTGAAACCAGTGCGAGGACTGGATCCCGGGGCCTACGAGAATTTTGCGAGTTTGTGCCGTCAGGATTATCCGGAGTACGAGCTGATTTTTTGCGTGACGGACCAAAGCGATCCGTCGGTGCCAGTGATTCAGAAGTTGATGGAGGATTTTCCGGAGCGGCAGATGCGGCTGTTGTACAGCGCGGGGCATACGGCCATCAACGATAAGGTTGCCAAACTGCGATTGATGGAAAGCGAAGCGAAATACGAATATTTGGTGATTAATGATTCGGATGTGAGGGTCGATAGTGAATATTTGAGAAGAGTGGTGGAACCGCTGCGCGACCCGAAGGTGGGCGGAGTAACGTGTTTTTACGCTTCCGTGGAAGACACGACGTTTGTGGAGAAATTGCAGACAGTGGGGATGATTTCGGATTTTTATGCGGGATTGCTGGTGGCTTGGCGGTTGGACGGCGTGCATTTCGCGCTGGGACCAACGATGGTATCGACAAAAAAGTGCGTAAAGGGATTCGGGGGATTTCAGGTATTAGAGAGCCGACCGGCCGATGATTTGCTCTTTGGGCGATTGATTGCGGAACAGGGCGTGGAAGTTAAGCTGCTGCCGTATGTGGTGTTGACCACGCCTGATTTTGAAGGAGTGTCGCAGCTTTATACGAAGCGATTGCGCTGGATGACGGTGATGCGAGCGATGCGTCCGTGGGGGCACTTTGGGCTGCTCTTTACGTGGGGATTGCCGTGGACAACGCTGGCGGTGCTGATTCATCCGACGTTGGCGGTGGCGGGCGCGTATTGGGGAGGGTATCTGGCGTTTCGTTTGGTGATGACTTGGTTGATTGGAATTGTGGGATTGAAGCAGGGGGATCTTTGGAAGAAGATGGCGCTGATTCCGGTGTGGGACGCGATGGCGTTCGGGGTTTGGGTGATGAGTTTTACGCAGTCGTCGATACGGTGGCGCGGGGTGGATTACAAATTGCGGGATGGGCGGTTTGTGGCGGTGGGGGATGAGTTGAAAGTTGAAAGTTGAAAGTTGAAAGTTTGGAGAAGAAGGTAGTTCTACGAGGAGATTTAGTTTGGCTGAAGGCTGGGAGCGATCCTTCGACTGCGCGGCCCGACGCGCCAAAAAGCGGCGCGAGGAAAAAATCGGGCCGCTACGCTCAGGGTGACAATTTTTTTGCGGCCAAAAGCCAAGAGCACAGTCCCTTCGAGGCTCAGGGCAAGCAAGAGTGACTGTGCCACAGTGAGTGTGTCGCTGCATTTTTCTCGAAGCTAGGGGACAAGTTGGGACGACAAATTATTTTCAGGGATTGTTTCAACTTCTCGAAGGCGGGTATAACCAAGGTCAAGGAAAGGCCCACACGCAAGTACGGCGTGTGGGGCACCCACCAACGTCTTCAGCGAGTGAAGCTGCAATCAAACAGATGGTTAATGCCGGACCTGAAGGTCCGAACTCCTAAAATGCAGCTAGGTTTTGTTTTCTTTGGTGGCGGTTACGCTTGAGTGAGAGGCTCCGGCGGAGACTCCTGCCGCGATGTTGGTTTGGATGCGGCGGTCGTTGCGGGGTTCGCGCCAGTTCACTTGGGGAAGCATGATCGTGGGATCGACACGATCGCGATACTTGATGGTGATGTTCATCAAGGAATCGAGCAGGGATTCGGAGAGCAGATGGGGCTGCAAGCCGAGATCGAGCAACTTGGAATGCTTGGCGTTGTAATAGTGCTGTTCGGCTTCGACACGGGGATCTTTCAGGTGGTCGATCTCCACTTTCAGGCCGAGATCTTTGCCGGCTTCCTGGACTTTCTGCGCGATATCTAGGACAGAAAATTGTTCGGTGAACTGGTTATAGACGCGGCATTCGCCCTTACCCGCCGGATTCAGGCACGCGAGTTCGACGCAGCGAACGGTGTCGCGAATATCGAGGAAGCCGCGGGTCTGTCCGCCCTTGCCATAAACAGTTAGAGGCTGACCGATTGCAGCTTGAACACAGAAGCGATTCAGAACGGTGCCGAAGACGTCGTCGTAATCGAGGCGATTGATTAGCGCTTCGTCCAAAGCGATTTCATCGGTCATGGTGCCGTAGACTACGCCCTGGTTCAGATCGGTGGCGCGCACGCCCCAAATTTTGCAGGCGAACATCATGTTATGGCTGTCGTGAACTTTAGAGAGGTGATAGAAAGAGCCGGGCTGCTTGGGGAATGGCAGGACGTCGCTGCGGCCATTGTGTTCGATCTTGATGTAACCCTCTTCGATGTCGATGTTGGGAGTACCGTACTCACCCATGGTGCCGAGCTTCACGATGTGACAATCGGGGCAGATTTCGCGAATGGCGAAAAGGACATTCAGCGTGCCGACGACGTTGTTCACTTGAGTGAAGACGGCGTGCTTACGGTCGATCATGGAGTAAGGAGCAGAACGCTGTTCGGCAAAGTGAACGATGGCGTCGGGCTCAATTTGCTTGATTGTGGAAGCGAGGAAATCGTAATCCATGACGTCGCCCACGAAGAAATCGATGTTCTTGCCGGTGAGGCGAGTCCAGGTGCGAAGGCGTTCGCTTAACGGAAGGATGGGAGTAAGAGTTTGAGCACCGAGCTCGTGATCCCATTGGCGGCGGATATAGTTGTCGACAATCGAAACGGAGTGGCCTTTGGCCGAAAGATAAAGTGCAGTGGCCCAGCCGCAGTAACCGTCTCCACCAAGAACGATAATTTTCATAGCTTCCCCTCTAGCAATTATGCCGTTTGGGCATCTAATTATTTTAATGCTTCAGACGATTCCGGGCGAGTGGAAATTTGGTTCCCAAACGTAACACAGCTGATTGTGTCAGTTTGTCGACTCAGCCTGGATGTAATTGGCCCCGGGGTCTGCATCAGAATTTACTTCGTCTTCGTACGGATGTACGATACGGCCCAAGCCGAAGAAGTAAACAAATAGCCCTAATAATCCTACCGAAATATTCCACAAGCGAACACAGAGTAATGTTTCCGCGCCGCCGTTCATGCCCGTCAAGTTGAAGAGAGCATTGAAGGCGCTTTCGCCGACGCCGATTCCGCCGGGAGTTAGGGGAAGGCTGTTCACCAGGTGGCCCATAGGAGCGACGATCGCGAGTCGAGCAGAGAAGGATGCCGGACTGACAGCGTAGAGACCGAGAGCGGTAACTACGATGAGCGCGAGGTTGGCCAGAAGAGAAAGGATGAGGGCGAAGAATAACGTACCGCGAGCTTTGCCGTGGGCGGCCATGGCGTCCAGCACGCGAAGAGCGAGATTCTTGATGCTGGGCCAGCGACTCAGGAGCCAGCTAAGCCAGGAACGGGCCGGAGAAAAAAACATGACCAAGGCCACGCCGAATAGCATGGAGCCGGCGAGGAGGGCGTCCATATAAAGAAGACGGCGGAGGACCGGAACGGAGCGCAAGAGAGCGGGGAAAAACGGAGCAAATAGCAAAGGAAGCAGAACGAGGGAGAACAAGCCGACCAGGCGATCCAGAATCAGAACGGTGGCGACCTCGGCGCGCCTGCCATGATTTTCTTTGGTGGCGTAGACGAGTTTGGCGACATCGCCGCCGGCGGCTCCGGGAAGGAAAGTAGAGAACAGGAAGCCAATGAGATTGAGTTGTAGGGAATTTGAGAGGGAGAGAGATAAGCGCGCATTTCGGAACAGCAGAGAGGCGCGAATGGACATCATGAGAATGTCGAGTAGGAGAAAAAGGAAAGCGGTGATGGTGATGGGCCATTTGTGGAAAAGGCCGGCGAGAGAAGGAAAATTAATTTGGCCTGATTTTGTTAGATAGACGAGGATTCCGACGCCGAAGGCCAGCCGCAAGATGAGAAAGGCGTACTTGCGCAGGGAAGCGAGACGCGATGGGGATTCAGTGGCTGGCATTAGTGCTATAAATAACTTTCTATCGATCTATAAATTCGAGCCACGCAAGCTAACAGTCTTGGTGGCAGTTCGATGCCTCTCGTACCAGCTTTGCGGACCACCTCAGCCCTTCGAAATCTCCCCTCGCGGCTCGGGGCAAGCAGGGTAAAAGGCGGTCCCCACATCGATTTGATGTCCCAAAAAGCAAGGGATATTACAAGTATAAAGAAGAATGGGAAATCGGCGAAATATTTCTGGAAGGCGCCTAATAGGCCGCCAATTGGGTATTTAGCCTACGGAGACGGGGTCGGGCTCATCCTGCTTGGGCTGATGGGAGATTGGCCGGCCGGCACTCCCTTTACCACCAATTAGTTTGCCTAGTTCGTAGAATGCGCTGGAGGCTGAGTGCTTCATGGCCAAGGAGCTTTCTATGCCGCAGGTGCAGCCCGGACATTCACGGCGGAGCATGGCCATGCTCTGCTGAACGTAGGCTTCAGAGGCGAGGATGTTGGCCAGGCTGTCGCGCAAGACATTGCCGACGGGCTTCAGCGGATAGCAACCGGTCAAGACATCACCGTTGGATAACACGAACACTTGCAAGTAGCCAAGAACGCAGGCGGGTTCGTCGATTTTCGCGTTGTTGTAGTAGCGGGTAACATAATCGACTTCGTAAGCCGGGCGCTTGGCCTTTTCGCGAAGGAATTTGGCGATTTCCAGAACGTCTTTGCGTTCGGGCCACATGGAAGCGATATCAGCGTCCTTGAGGAAGAAGAGGCTGCGGCTGAGAATATTGAGGTCGATGCCCGCGCCTGCATCGCGAGCCACGTCGGCGAGGGTGCCAAGTTCGGAGGCGGAAATTCGATTCAGAGTGATGGCGATGGAAATTTGTTTATTGCGCATCAACTTGATGCCTTCCATACCGAGATCAAAATAGCCACGGATTCCGCGGATGTGGTCGTTGGTGTCTTTCAGGCCGTCAATAGAGACCGAGATGTCGGAAATGGGAGAGGCGTTGATTTCCTTGTGAAGCTTTTTGAGCAGCAAGCCGTTGGTTTGCAGAACGATGCGTTTGAAAGCGGAACTGTTGGACTTCTGCAAAACTTCGAAAAAATCTCTTCGGAGTAGCGGTTCACCGCCAGTAAAACGCAAGGCGCCGATGCCCAGGTCGGCGATCTGATTGACCAGGTCGATGGCACGGTCGGTGTTGAGGCCGTCATCCCACCGGGTTTTCCAATAGTCACAACTGATGCATTTGGCCTGACAGTTTTCAGTGAGCTTGACGTGCGCAGAAAGCGGCCGAATGGTGGACGGCAAGAATTTTGGAGAGAGTTGGCTGCCAGCCCAGACCTGGGGAAGATATAAAGGAGAGAGCGACATCGAAGACTCCTCACAAAAGTTTTAGGGCGTTCTATGTTGAGTGAATTTCTATTTTACGTGCGATAGACGAATAATGCTAGTTAATAGCTATATAGGTCTCAAAGATGACTGGAGCGGAGATTTGGTTGAAGGCTACTCGTAGATTGAGATGCTTCGTCGCGCAACCTGCTCCCCAGCATGACAGGTTTTGAAAACAGGCCTGTATGCTGAGAAGTGCAGCGGGCGGCGTAAAGCCGCCCCTACATCAAATTGCGGTATGGCGCGTCATTTGGAACGAGGTCTTATTTGGATTGCGATACTGCGGCAGGAGGGGAAGTGCTGGGGCGAGGCACGTTTCCGAGCAGGAGTTTGCCGCCGCTGGTGGAGATGGTCTGGAAGTACTCTTTGCCTACGAGGGTTTCGATGCGATTGGCTTCTTCTTTGGATGCGACAAAATAACAGCGATCGTTGGTCTTCCATAGCGCATCGAATTCCGAATCATTCAGAAAAACCGGGGGAGCGCCGGGCGCGGCCGCGCCATAATCCAGATTATGCCGCTTGCCATTCAGGAGTAATGGATCAATCCCGGTGTAAAAGGGCACGGACGAAAATGGATAGTAGTGTTGTTGCACGATGAGCTTACCGGGAGGCTGGGCAAGAAGTGCATTTGCGAGTGGCCGAGAAGAGAGATAAGGATCAAAATCGACGAGGGCTAACCGGGCCGCATGAAAAAACATAACCATCATGATGCTGGTAAGCAAGAAGGCACGGAGACCGGACCAGCGCAAGTTGGCGACCGCACCGATCAGAAAAGCGGCTGCGGCAATGTACAAAGGGAAGCGAAGATAGGCGAACGAATCGAGAGTAAGGTCCAGCATGTGGCCGAGCGACAAGCTGTAAGCCGAAGGATTGCGCGAGAGAGCGGAAGAAATGTCGCCGGGAGTGGGGACATTGCGAACGGCAAAACCAATCGCGAAACAGGCGATGGCAGCGAGAGCGGTGATTGTTCCCAAAATGCGAGTTTCCCAGCGGACCCACGAGCCTTCCGCAACCATGGCGGAGCCAATCAGAAGAGCGAGGGCGGGATAGCAGGGCATCGAATAGTATTCCTGAGTTGTAGAGAAGGTAAAAAAGACGAGAATGAAGCCGGTCCAGGAGAGGGCCATCAATCCGGCTTGCCCAGCGCGATCGACGGGCTTGAAGGAAAGTTTTACGACGGACGGGAGGTAGACGCTCCAAGGAAAAAGCCAAAGGAAGTGGAAAAGCCAGAAGTAGAGCCGAGGAACCGTATTGTAATCGCGCGGGTATCTGAGGTTGAGGAAGCGCAGCAATTGTTCGTTGATGAAAAAGAACCATAAGAAGCCGTGGTAGAGGCCGGGGCCGCTTTTGAGGGTCCAGACAAAGTAGGGAGGATTGCGAAGTGTTGCCAAAACATGCCAGGGAACGGCGATCAGCAGGATGATCAGGGTGCCGGTGAAGGGATGTAAGCGCTGCCAGGTTCTGCGGGAAAATAATTGTTTGGAGACGAGAAGATAGATCAGGCCAGCGGCGACCGGGAACACAATGCCGATCAGGCTTTTTAGCAGAAGGCCGGTGCCAAGGCTGGCGGCGAGAATGACGGCCCATAGGCGCGGATGTGGTTCCGCTTCATCCAGAGCGCGCAAGATGGCCCACATGGCAAGTGCAATCGTGAAAGTCAGCATTACATCGGGAATTTGAATTCGCGTGAAGAGGAATAAGCCGACGCATGTGGACATGACCAGTCCGGCATAAAAACCGGCACGTTTTCCAAACGCCCACATGCCGAAGACCGCGGTAAGAAGAGCGAGAGCGATGGAAGAGAGCGCAACGGGCAAGCGTGCGACCCAATCCGAAACGCCAAACAGTTTGTAGAAAATCGCGATGAGCCAGTAGATTAGGGGCGGTTTCTCAAGATAGAGGACTCCGTCCAGGCGGGCGGTCACCCAATCTCCGCTGGTCAGCATGTTTTTGGCAATCGCCGCCTGCACGGCATCGACATCATCCATAAGCGACGGAGGAGAGACCACGCAGCCGAGATAGATCGCGGCTGCGACCAGAAACACGAGCAAAATTAAAAACCAGCGACGCTGGAAGAGACCGTTCGATTCACCGTCAGGAGCTAAAACGTTACTTGCCATTTTTTCATCCAGAGAAACAGTATGAGCAGGCCCCACAAGTGATATCCAACGTTAATTTTTCTTTGGGAATGTTGCTTTTGAAGAAGTTCGATGCCATCGCGACGAAAGAGTTGTCCGTAGTTGGATAAGCCGAATTGCAAGGCCTCTTGCAGCAATCCGCTGAGTGGTCCTCTGAGCCATTCATGAGCAGGAATATCAAAGCCAATCTTTTTCCGCTTCAGGATGGAAGTAGGGAGCTTATCCTTCATCAATTCTCGCAAGACCACTTTTTGTTGAGAACCCTGAATCTTGAGTTTCGCCGGAAGAGAAGCAGCGAACTCGACAATGCGGTGATCGAGGAAGGCTGGGCGAACCTCGACGGAATGCGCCATGCTCATGCGGTCACTTTTTGTGAGGATATCATCGGCCAGATAATATTTTTGGTCGAGCCAGAGAAATGGAGCGAGGTCGTCGTTGACCGGAGGCAATTTGGGAACTTGAGCAAGGATCTCGTCGAGCGCTTTTGGGAGCGGCTGAGAAACGATGGAGTCTAATTCTTTGTCGGCAAATGTGCCGTTCCAATAGACGTGGGCACGCTCTGGCGACATGAGAGTGCCTTCGAGCATGCGCTTGGCCTTATATTCGAAGCCGATCTTTTCATCGGAAACTGGCCAGTATTGCAACAAGGAGAGACCCGTTGAAATGGCCGCGCGAGGGAGTTTGCGAAGGTGACGAGCAATGCGATTGGCGCGATAAGTGAGATAGCCGCCAAAAAGTTCATCGGCTCCTTCGCCACTGAGCGCTACGGTGGTCTTGGTCTTACACAGCTTTGAAAGGAACCAGACGGGCAGAGCGCTAGCATCGGCGCTGGGCTCATCGGAATAGTAAGCGAACTCTTCGATTGCGCCGGTTAGATCCACGCTGGGATTCAGATCAAGCTCATCGTGATCGGTGCCGTATTCCTGGACGGCTTGGCGAATGTAGGACGATTCATCGAAGCTGCGGCCCGCGAAGGAGATGGAAAAAGTTTTAAGGCGAGAAGAACTGGCTTTTGCCGCGTAATGCAAAATGGAGGTGGAATCGATCCCGCCGCTCAACCAAACACCCAAAGGCACGTCGGAAAGCAAATGCTCCTGAATGGAATCCGCCAGGAGGGAATCGAGTTGCTCCTTCGCATCGTCGATCGAGATGTCACGGATTCGTCCGTAGGGAAGTCGCCAGTACGTTTCGGTAGTGATCTTGCCGTCGCGCCACTCCATCCAGTCGCCGGGGGAAAGTTTGCTAATGCCGTCGATCATCGACCATGGGCTGGGAATATAGTTCAGGGAGAGATAGCAATCGAGAGCTTCGCGACAAAGTTTGCGATCGATTTCGGGGTGGATGAGGATGGCTTTGAGTTCGGAGCCAAAATATAAGTCGTCGCCCTTTTGGATGAAATAGAGCGGCTTAATGCCCATGCGGTCGCGGGCCAAAACAAAGCGTTTTTGAGGAACATTCCATATGGCGATGGCGAACATGCCGCGCAGGCGCGCGAAACTGGCGGTATCCCATTGCAAAAATGCTTTCAGAACGGTTTCTGTATCGGAGTGAGAAGTAAAGGTATGGCCGAGCTTTTCGAGTTCGGCACGAATTTGCAGGTGATTATAGATTTCGCCGTTGAAGACGATGCCGGTCTCTCCGCCATTCACATGAATGGGTTGATTGCCACCTTCCAGATCGATGATTTTCAGGCGTGCAGCGCCAAAAGAAAATAAATCGCTAGAGAAAATACCCTGTTGGTCAGGACCGCGATGGCGAAGGGTTGCCACCATGTCCTGAACTTTTTCCTGGGGAGGCTTTGAATGTCTATGTGTGAATCCGGCTATCCCGCACAAAATGCAGCATCCTTGAAAATTGAAAGAATGAAAAACGTGTAACTTTAAATGGTATACGACTTGGGTCGCAATGTAGAAATCTGCTCGCACGGCGGCAATTTTAATGCGAGCGGTCCTATGGTCTACCTGGTCCTACCTTATCCTCTAAAGGTTCCGATAGACAAATGGGTTCTGGGAAATTGGGTTTGCGGAAAAAGCGCCCACTTCGGAAAGCGGCCGCTACAAGAGGCAAGACAAAGTGTCGTAGTATCTGGTATTGGGGTTGAGCCATGATTGAACTCAAAGTGATTCACCGGAAGGTGCTGAAGATTTCCCCGCAGGATGATGTTGGGGTGGCGCTGGCCGATTTGAAGGCAGGGGAAGAAATCACGTTGGCGGGAAAGACGTATCTGTTGACGACGAATGTTTCGGCGAAGCATAAGTTTGCGCTGAAGGCGTTTGCTGCGGGCGAAAACATCATCATGTATGGGACAGTCGTAGGCGAAGCGACCACTGCGATTCCGCTGGGCGCGGCAATTACGACCGGGAATGCGCATCATCAATCCGCGCCATATGAAAGAAGAAATGTGCGGTATGAATGGGAAGCGCCAGACGTGTCAAAGTGGAAGAGCCGGACATTTCAAGGATTTCACCGGGCTGATGGGCAAGTAGGGACACGGAATTACTGGTTAGTAGTACCGCTGGTTTTTTGTGAGAACAATAATATTCTTGCGATGCGACGGGCATTTTCCGAGGAATTGGGAGATGTCGGGACGGATAACTACCGGCAGTATGTTTCCGAACTTGCAAGAGTATACCGGGAAGGTGGCACGGAGAAAATCAGGGAGCATCGATTTTCAGAGATTGCCGAAGGGCATAGAAGTTCGCGGCTATTTCCGAACCTCGACGGCGTGAAATTCCTGACGCATGAAATGGGCTGTGGAGGAACGCGGGATGATGCGCGGGCGCTGTGTGGATTGCTAGCGGGATATATTTGCAATTCGAACGTGGCAGGAGCAACGGTTCTGAGCTTGGGGTGTCAGAACTCCGAAATTTCTTTGTTGCAAGGGGAGATTAAAGCGCGAAGTCCACAATTCAAAAAGCCATTGCTGATTTTCGATCAGCAGAGAAGCAACGTGGGGACGTCGATGCTGGCGACAGCGATCCGGGAAACGTTCGTGGAATTGGCTAAGGCCAACGAACTGGAGCGGTCGGCGGCGGCAATCTCTGCGTTAACGATCGGACTGGAATGCGGGGGTTCTGACGGATTTTCAGGGTTAAGCGCGAATCCGGCGATCGGGCATGTTTCCGACATTATTGCGACGTCCGGCGGAAAAACAATTTTGAGCGAATTTCCAGAGCTTTGCGGCGCGGAACAGAACTTAGTGGATCGATGCGTCTCTGAAGAAACGGCGGCGAAATTTATGGAGTTGATGAGGACGTACGCGGCGCGAGCGAAAGCGGTGGGCTCCGGATTTGACATGAATCCGAGTCCTGGAAATATCAGGGATGGATTGATTACTGATGCGATGAAATCGGCGGGAGCCGCGAGGAAAGGAGGGGCCTCACCGGTTGTAGACGTTCTAGATTATCCCGAGTATGCAACGAAGAAAGGGTTGAGCTTGCAATGCACGCCGGGGAATGACGTGGAATCAGTTACCGCGCAGGTGGGGGCGGGGGCGAACGTTGTGTTGTTCACGACCGGACTGGGAACGCCGACGGGAAATCCGATCGCCCCGGTGTTGAAAATATCCACGAACAGTGAGCTGGCACGGCGGATGCACGACATTATCGATTTTGATGCGGGCGCGGTAATACGCGGGGAAAATACGATCGAGGAAACAGCTGAGGCAATGCTTGACGTGATTCTTCGCGTGGCTTCCGGAGAAGTTCGTACGAAAGCGGAATTAAAGGTCCAAGAAGATTTTATCCCCTGGAAGCGCGGCGTTTCTCTGTAGCGAATCGTGTGTGCAGATCCTCGCGCCGGCCCTCGCGACGCGAAAGGATGGACCATGGCAAGGCAGAAAACGGAGAGTGCGCCCGGGGCGGCCGGATTGAGTGAGCGGCATTCCTTGTTCCCTGCCGGGCAGATTTTTCCGTTCATTCTGGTGACCGCCCTCTTCTTCCTGTGGGGAATCCCCCACAATCTGAACGACGTTCTGATTCGCCACTTCATGAAGTCGTTTGAAATTACGCGCACGCGTGCCGGCCTGGTGCAATCTGCGTTCTATATAGGTTATTTCCTACTGGCGATTCCCGCGGCGTTGATGATGAAGCGGGTAGGATACAAAGCTGGATTTGTTGTGGGCTTACTGCTGTATGCCTCGGGGTGCTTTCTGTTTTGGCCTGCGGCGTTGTCGGGCAGCTACGGCTTTTTTCTTTTGGCGCTTTTCGTGATTGCCAGCGGGCTTTCGTTTTTGGAGACGGCCTCTAACCCGTTCATTGCGCAGCTAGGCGATCCGGATAGTTCGGAAGGGCGGCTGAATTTTTCGCAGGCGTTTAACCCGTTTTGGGCGATCACGGGTGCGCTGGTCGGCACGGTTTTTATTTTTTCCGGTGTTGAGCTTAGCCCGCAGCAAATTGCCGAGCGTCAGGCGGCGCATACCTACGAGGCCTATTTGCGATTCGAAACTTTGCGAGTGGTGCGGCCTTATTTGGTAATTGGAGTAATCGCAGTGGTATGGGCTGTGCTGATTATGCGGACAAAGTTTCCCGTGATTGCGAGCGAGGAAGAAGACAGATCCCGGGCGCACGGAAGTTTTCGTGAGCTTTTTGGGCAAAGACACTTCTTATTGGCCGTGATTGCACAATTTCTCTATGTGGGCGCACAAGTGGGTACGTGGAGCTACTTCATTTCCTACATTCAGGAATATGCGCACATGCCCGAAAAAACTGCGGGATACTTGCTGGTGGGGACACTCGCCGGGTTCGGAGTTGGCCGGTTCGTCTCTGCCTATTTAATGCGCTTTATTTCGCCGAGCCGGTTGATGGGCTTTTACGCGCTGGCGAATATTGCGCTGGTGTCCATTGGAGTTTTGTTTCCGGGCTGGATCGGGATCTGGTGCGTGTTTCTGACTAGCTTTTTTATGTCGCTGATGTTTCCGACGATATTCGCGCTTGGCCTAAAAGGACTGGGGCCGAACACCAAAATTGGTGGATCGTTTTTGGTGATGGCGATTGTCGGAGGGGCGGTACTGACTCCGATGATGGGATTCATATCGGAGAAGTTCCACAGTTTGGCGTTGGCATATTCGATTCCGCTGATTGCGTATATTTTTATCTGTGCTTATTCATTTTGGGGTTCGCGCCGCGAAGAAATTTCCGCGATGGCAAGCGAAACGGTGGAGCCAGTTGGCACTTAGTCAAGATCGTCGAAGGAATTAGGTGAAAGCGGAAAATTGGTGGACGTGACAGGGATCGAACCTGCGACCTCATGCTTGCAAAGCACGCGCTCTCCCAGCTGAGCTACACGCCCACAGACCGTGGTTAACTAGTATTAATTTTAGAGCATTTGTTGCAATTCGCAAACTGCAGGAAAAGATTTGTGCCTTGTAGGGTGCGTTGTTGCGTGGTTAGCCGCGATGCCTGAGAAGAACTGCACTACGTTGCTGCATTGAGGATTTTGGCGAAATCCAGCATCGCTTGAACCACAACCTGATCGCCAATGGCGGTATTAATCATGGTGTGGTAAATGGCACGGTTGGGCCATTCAACGTTGAAATATTTCTGAATGAAATCGGCGCGCTCCTGATCGACGGAATCCACCAATTGTTCGGCTTCTTGTTCGGTCTTGCCGCGAGTCAATAAACGTTGGACTTTGGCGTCTCTGGGAGCGTAAAGAAAGACGCGAAGAGTGTCGGGATTGTCCCTGAGAAAATGCTGTGAGCCTCTGCCGACGATGACAGAGTTTCCAGCTTTCGCCACCTTCTCCACAACCCGTTGGGTAAACCTGGCGATGCTTTCGCTGTCCACAACTTTGAGCTTGTGGGCATTCAAGCTTCCTTCATAACTTCCGCGCAAAAATGACTTGAACAGGCGGTAGTAGAGAGGGTCGGTGCGTTCTTCGCGACCTTGGACGATAGCTTTGGGGCATTCCGCCATCTTGGCGATTTCTTCGGTCAGCGATTGATCCCAAAGTGTCCAGCCCAACTGGGTTGCCAGGCGCTGAGCAATTTCGCCGCCGCCGCAACCGTACTCACGTTCAATGGTGATGATTCTGATCATTTTGGTTCAGACCCTTATAGCAAACTGTACTACTCGGATTGATTATCACTCTGCGATGGTCATCCCGCCACCACCGGGATCGTTCTTCTTCAAGAGAAAGGCCAGAAAGAACATGATGGCAGCGCCCACAGCCAGGACCATGAAGGTGTCAATGTAGGCCAGGCTCGCGGCTTGCGCTTGCACGCCTTGGTAAATCCTGGCGTATGCCTGTGCAGTGGCTTCGTGGGCGCCTAAACCGGAATGGTTGAGTTGCTGGCTCAGCCCGGTAACGGTATTCTGGAAATTCTGATTGTCGGGCCTGGTGTAGCCGATCAGAATTTCCTGATGGTATTGGGAACGCCGCGCAATCAGGGTGGTAACCAGTGAAGTGCCCACGCTGCTTCCCATATTGCGCATAAAATTGACGATTCCCGCGACGGAGTTGTTACGTTCCGGTGGAATTCCGATGTAGGCGACCAAAGTAATTGGCACGAACAGGAAGCCCAAGCCAATCACTTGAGTGATGCGCAGCCACACGGCGGCGTTGAAGCTGATCAGCAAATCGATGCGCTGAGTGGAGTAGTACATCGCAATCGACAATGAAAGCCAACCGGCAGCGATCAAGTATCGTGCTTGCACCTTGGTTGTCAGTTTGCCCATGACCGGCATCTCAAACAGTAAAACGAGTCCGCCGGCGGAAAGAGCCAGGCCTGCCAACTGGGAAGTGTAGCCGACCAGGGTCTGGAGAAATTGTGGCATGAGAACCAGGCTGCTGAACAACATGATTCCCAGCATGAACATCATCAAGTTGGCGCTGGCGAAGTTAAAGCTTTTAAACATGCGAACGTCGATGATCGGCGCCTTATGAAACCATTCCCAGATCACCAGAGAGATTAAGCAGACCGTCGCAGTGACAATCAAGGTGGTAATGAAGCGAGAGCCGAACCAATCATCTTCCTGACCCTTGTCGAGCAGGATCTGCAATGCCCCGATACCGAGCGTGAGCAGGGCAATGCCGATGTAGTCCAGCTTGACCCCTGCTCCTTTCAAGCGGCTTAGATACGGGGGATCTTCAACGAAGCGACGAATTAAGAACCAGGTGAGCACGCCAACGGGGAGATTGATGAAGAAAATCCAGCGCCAGGAATAGTTGAAGGTGATCCAGCCGCCGAGAGTCGGGCCGATGGTGGGTGCCATGATAGCGGTGATGCCATAGAGAGCGAAGGCCAAACCGCGCTGCTGCGGGGGAAAAGTGTCCGCCAAGATGGCTTGAGCCATGGGCTGCAATCCACCGCCACCCGCACCTTGCAGAACGCGGAAGAGAAGAAGAAAGCCTAGGCTGGGTGCGAAGCCGCAAAGTAAAGAACTAATCGTAAAGACGGTGAGACAAGACATGAAAAATCGCTTGCGGCCGACGGCGCCGGCGAGCCAACCGCTGATCGGGAGAATGATGGCGTTCGAGACGAGATACGAAGTCAGCACCCAAGTGCTTTGGTCGTTGCTGGCGCCCAAATTGCCGGCCATATAAGGGAGAGCGACGTTGGCAATGCTGGTGTCGAGAACTTCCATGAAGGCGGCGAGGGCGACGACAACCGCAATCAACCAGGGATTGTATTTGGGACGCCAAACGTCTTGATCGAGTGTGAGTGTAGCGGAACTCATTGGAGATATACGTCCGGCACAACGTTCATGCCGGGCCGAAGTTGACGGTCCTTATTCTCGTCCGGCTCGAGAACGATCTTGACGGGGACGCGCTGAACAATCTTGACGTAGTTGCCGGTGGCATTTTCTGGCGGGAGCAGACTAAAGGTGGGGCCGGTAGCGCCCGCGATGCTGTCGACATGGCCTTTAAACTTTTTGCCGCTAGAATCCACATGGACTTCCGCTTTTTGGCCCACGCGCATGTGGCGAAGCTGGGTTTCTTTGAAATTGGCGGTAATCCAGACTTGATCAAGAGGCACAACGGTGAGGAGTTGCTGTCCAGCTTGAACGTTCAGGCCGACAACGACGCTCTTATTCACTTCGCCGCTGACGGGAGCAATGATCTTGGTGTACTGGAGATTGAGTTGGGCTTGTTCGAGAAGCGCGCGCTTTTGCCCGACATCGGCGATGGCCGCGCGGGCGCGAGCTTTGGTGGACGATACCTGTTGCGGCCCGGTCTCGGCGTATTGGTGATTGGCCTCCGCTTCGACCAAACGGGCCTGGGCCTGTTGCACAAATTGTTGCGCGGCGGATTCATTGGCTTTGGCCGCGGCTACGGTTGCGGTGCTGGCTTTGGCGGCGGCTAAGGCCTGATCGTAAATTTGCTCGGCCACTTCACGCTTGTCGACGAGGAGCTTATAGCGGTGAAGGTCGTCCTGGGCCTTTACGTCGTTGGCTTCGGCTTGCTCCACTTGGGCTTGGGCGGCCGTCAGTTGTCGCTCGGCAGCGGTGATACCGGCTTTAGTGTTTTCGATGTCGGAAGCGGTGGACTTCAATTGGCTGGAAGTATTTACCGAGGTAATCGGAACGGTGATGTTGAGCGATTGAGCCGTGGCTTCCGCATTGGATAGATTGGCTTGGGCCTGGGCGACTGCAACTTCAAAGTCTTTCGGGTCGATCTCGACAAGCACGGTGCCTTGCTGCACCCACTGGTTGTCGTCGACGTTTACTTTTATGACGTAGCCGGAAATACGGGCGCTGACGGGATAGAGATGGACATCGACTTGTGCATCGTCGGTTGATTCATAAGTGCTGAGATAGCGCCAGAGGAAGAAGCCGCCAATCAGGAGCACCGCAGCGGCAATCAAAAAATAAGTTCTTCTGCGGGTTTTCGGACTGACGTAGACCCGCGGGGTAAACTTCCTGTCCGCCGGGGGCGCCGGGTTCGCGGGTGATCCGTCTTCTGCCCTTGGCGCCGAACGAGCTGGGTTCTCTTCCGCCATCTTTATTTTCCTTTGAAGTATTCCCTGACCCCGGCTTCGGCGATACCGAGAGCGCGAGCCAGGGAAATTTTTGCGAAATTGTAGGTGTAGAGACTGGAGATGTACTGTTCGTGAGCGCTAGCCACTGCTTCTTGCGATTGCACCACTTCAACGGTATCGGTCACCCCGGCGGTGAAGCGATCGCGCGATTGGACGAGCGTCTCCTCCGCCAAATCAATATTGCTGCGGGCTACGTTCACTTGTTCGGCCGACGACTGAAGATTTAATAGGGCAGTGCGAATATCGGCGTCGATTTGCGCGCGCAAATTATCCAGGCGCTCGCGCGATTGCTGGAGCCGGGCGTCGGCTTGCAAAATGTCGGCGTGAACGCTGTTGCCCTGAAAGATGGGAATGGACAACGTTCCACGGACATCGAATACCTGGGTGGCGGTGGAGGGATGCGAGCCTGCCGTGCCGTAATCGGCATTGAACGAGAGCGTTGGGAAATAGCCAGCCACCGCGGCCTTGCGGGAGAATTGCGCTGCGCGGACATCGGTCATGGCGGCCAGGTAATCGGAGCGGGAGGCGTAAGCGCGCTTCAGGGCTTCATCAATGGTGATGCCATCAAAGGGGCGGTAGGGTGACTTGTCAGTGAATTCGAATTCCTGACCGGGAGCGAGGCCAATCACGCGCGCTACAGTGAGTTTTTGGATTGCGAAATTGTTCTTTGCTTGAATCAACTGCTGCTGGCGGGTCTGGAGCTCCACTTTGGCGCGCAGGCCATCAATGGCGGGTGAAGTGCCTGCGTTCACCTGATCATTTGCTTGATTGAAAAGAGCCTGGGCGGTCTCGACTTGTGCTTGGGAGGTTTGAATGCGAGCTTCATCGGCGATCGCTTGCAAATAGACATAGCCAACGGCAAGTACGACGAGGTCGCGGGCGTCTTTGAAAGTGTATTCCGCCGATTTCAAACTTTGGGTGGCGGCGCGGGTATT
>DASXIT010000016.1:0-38024 GCA_036497825.1 Candidatus Acidiferrum sp. | reverse complement strand
CTCATGGGATTGATGGCGGATCTCGGCGGCGGCCCTGTAGGGGTGGACACGGCCATCTTCATCTACTTCATCGAAGAACATCCCCAGTTTCTTCCGCTGGTTGAACCCCTTTTCAGAGAAGTGAATGAGGGCCGCAAGGAGTTGGTTACATCGGCGCTAACCTTGCTCGAAGTCTTGGTCGTTCCCTACCGTTCTGGAGACCATCTGCTGGCCGGGAGATATGAAGCTCTTCTTACGCAGAGTCGCGGCGTCCACGTTGCAGATATTTCTCGTGATCATCTGCGCGCCGCTGCACAGCTAAGAGCTGCAACGGGAGTCAAGACGCCTGATTCTCTGCAGGTTGTGGCGGCATTGGCAGCCGGCTGCACAGCTTTTCTTACGAATGATCGCGACCTTCCGACCATACCCGGTCTCCGTATCCTGCAATTGTCTTCCTACGTTAGGTGATCCTATCGGGTGGTTCCGCCTGCCCTGTTGCGTGCTACGGGCAGTGTCGTTTTTCAACCCGATGGCCAACCCGAGATGTGTCCGACTACTGGGTATTGTCAAGTACTTGGCAGTCCCCAACAGCCTTGGAAGTTGTTGTGAGTACTTTAATGAGGGCAGAAGGCGACATTATCAAAGAGGTGCAACATCCGTGTTTCTTCGCGTGTTTCTTCGTGTTGTCTGCGTGTGTGTCTGCGTATGTCTCTAAGTGTTTCTCTAAGAAGACGCGAGTTTCTCTTCGTGGATAACGAATTTGTGGATGACGAAAAAGATGGAAACCCGGGAAGAAGCTGCTTGCGCACGGAAAAAGCTGTGATAGACTCCGTCCCATTCAGAACGATTGTGCTTCTGTGCAGCGATTTCACGGCTATCGAAGTGCGAGAGGCCGAAGGTTGGGCAGGGGGAGGTTTCGCGTCATGGGCCTCGTTCTTCTGATCGTCATCTGGTTGATCACAATTCTCAGCACCTATTTCTTTGTCGCGAAAACTTGGTGGCTGCCCGTGGGGGCCTCCGCGGCCGCTCCGGCTATCGACCATCATTTCACCACCACCTTCCTCATTATGGGGATTGTTTTCGTTGCGGCCCAATTGTCCCTGGGCGCGCTCGTGTGGATGTACCGGGATCGCAAGGATGCGCCCAAGGCGGAATATTCACACGGCAACATGAAGCTGGAAATTATCTGGACGGTGCTCACGGCCGTATTATTTGTCGGACTGAACTTGATGAGCAGCTCCATCTGGGCTTCGGAGCGATTCCGAGCCGCGGATCCTGGAGCGGTGCGCGTGGAAGTAACGGGCATGCAATTCGCCTGGTATTTTCGGTATCCCGGACCGGACGGGAAATTTGGCGTGACAAAACCGGAGCTCGAGGACGCCTCCTCGGGCGGCGAAGGTGCGCTCGGCTTGGATCCAGGTGACCCCGCCTCGAAAGACGATGTGGTGACTGGCACTATGTTCGTGCCGGTGAACCGCGAAGTGGAAGTCATCCTGCGTGCTCACGATGTCATCCACAGCTTCTTTATTCCCACCATGCGTTTCAAACAGGACGCCGTCCCCGGCCTGGCGATCCACATGCATTTCACGCCGACGCAAACAGGTGAGTATGAAATAGCCTGCGCCGAACTGTGCGGAATGGGTCACTACAAAATGCACGGCATCTTGAAGGTCGTCAGTCAGGAAGAATTCGACAAATGGCTGGCCGCAAGAGAAGCGGAGAAGCAATAACATGGCTACCCACGGAAGCGCGGCCCAAGAAATCCATGCGCATCGAGCCCCGGAAGGATTTATCCGCAAATACGTTTTCAGCCTGGACCACAAGGTAATCGGCCTCCAGTATTATTTCCTGGCGCTCACGGCCGTGATGGTGGGGATGTTGCTCTCGCTGCTGATGCGCATTCACCTCATCTGGCCGAATGCTGCTCTGCCGCTGCTCGGAGAAATCAAGCCTGAGGCTTACCTCAGCCTGCTGACCATGCACGGCACGATCATGGTTTTCTTCGTGCTCACCACCGCGCCGCAGGGCGGCTTTGGGAATTATTTTCTTCCGATTCAGATTGGCGCGCCGGACATGGCCTTTCCGGTATTGAACATGCTCTCCTTCTGGACGACTTTCCTTGGTTTCCTTGTGATGCTGGCGGCATTCATCGTGCCGGGTGGCGCACCCCTGCATGGTTGGACTGGTTATGCGCCCATGAGCGCCTTGCAATCGTCGGGTCCCGGGGAAGGGCTCGGGGCCGATCTCTGGATTATCAGCATCGCCATTTTCTGCCTGGGCGCTCTGATGGGTGCGCTGAACTTCATCACTACGACGCTGGATATGCGCGCCAAAGGGATGACGTTGATGCGCATGCCGCTCACCTGTTGGGCGTGGTTTATCACCGCCATCCTCGGCCTGCTGGCCTTCGGCGTGCTTCTCTCGGGCGGTATTTTGCTCCTAATGGATCGCAATCTGGGTTCCAGCTTTTTCGTCCCGCTGGGAACAGTGAACGGCCAGCTCACGGGCCACCGGGGCGGCTCGCCGCTTTTGTGGCAGCATCTGTTCTGGTTTTTTGGCCATCCCGAAGTCTATATCGCGATTCTTCCGGCCATGGGTCTTGCCTCGCAATTGCTCTCCGTGTTTTCGCGCAAGCCGATCTTTGGATATAAGGCCATGGTGTACGCGATGCTGTCCATCGGCTTCCTGGGCTTTATGGTCTGGGGCCATCACATGTTTATGAGCGGCATGAGTCCCTATTCGGCTTTTACCTTCTCTGTCCTGACAATGGCCATCGGTGTGCCGTCGGCGATCAAGACTTTCAACTGGCTGGGAACGCTGTGGCACGCGCGCATCCGTTTCGAGTCTCCTATGCTGTTTGCCATCGGATTTGTCTCCTTGTTCGTTTCCGGCGGGATTAGCGGCCCCTTCCTGGCACAGCCCGTACTGGACATTCAATTGCACGACACCTATTTCGTGCCGGCTCATTTCCACCTGATCATGGGCGTCGCATCGATCTTCGGCATTTTCGCGGCAACCTATTACTGGTTCCCGAAAATGTTCGGTCGGATGATGAGCGAAAGCTTGGCGCGCTGGCACTTCTGGTTCAGTTTTATCGGCACGTATGCGATTTTCATGCCCATGCACTATCTGGGAATGGCCGGCCATCCACGGCGCTATTCGCAGCTCACCGAACTTGCCTACCTGCACGATCTGATTCCGCTTCAGAAATTCATTACCTATGCGGCATTTGTCACCATCGCCGGACAGTTCATCTTTCTCATAAACCTTTTCTGGAGCATGAAATTCGGGGCAAAGGCCAGCGACAATCCTTGGGAAGCGACGACGCTCGAATGGACTACCGCCACCCCACCTCCCCATGACAATTTTGGCGGACACACACCCGTGGTCCATCACGGCCCGTACGAATACAGCGTGCCGGGAGCGCCGCGAGATTTCCTAATGCAAACTGATTCGGACGTCGCGGCAACTCACTAGGCAGAGGATATGGCGAGCTTTACTCCAACAGCTCCGGTTGACGATCCCAGAATTGCCCTGGATGACCGTGGGATCGTGCCGCCAGTTCGAGGCGGCGGGGACGGCCGTTCCGGGCCCGGTTCGCCGGATTACCGCACACGTCTCCGACGGGCGCGCCTTGGACTTCTGGTGGCGTTGACTCCGGTGCTCATGCTTTTTGTTTCCTTTACCAGCGCCTATATCGTGCGCCAGGGTTTGCCCACGCTAGACCCCCGCACCAACCAGATGATTCGCGATTGGATTCCCATCAAACTCCCTACGCTGCTGCTGGCCAATACCTTCGTGCTGCTCCTCAGCACCGCCAGCATGGAGCTGGCGCGAGGCCAGATGAAGCGTGAAGTTGCACTTTCGCCCGATCCGTCTCTCTCAGGCGGCCCCTTCAACCAAAAGAAAGCAATCCCTTGGCTGGCACTGACCGTTTTCCTCGGGATTTGTTTCCTGACAGGACAATGGCTGGCCTGGCGGGAACTCGCAAGCCGCGGCTTCTATGTTGCCACCAGCCCCAGCAGCTCCTTCATCTATTTGCTGACCGGGGCGCACGCCATCCATTTGCTGGGCGGAGTTCTTGCGCTTTCTGTTGCCGCCGGAGCCACGCTGTTCAGGCGGCCGGCAGCGACGCGCAGCATTCTGGTGGATGTGACTGCCTGGTATTGGCACTTCATGGCTTTGTTGTGGGTTTACATTTTGTGCTTGCTGGAATTCGGGCACTGAATCGAGTTTGACCGTTGCACCCTTCGCACCTGATGAGGAGGCCGTGAGCATGGCGGAATCAGCGCTGGTACCGGATGTAAGTTCCGTTTACGAACCGTCGCTTTTTGGAACCTACTCCAAAAAGATCGGGATGTGGCTTTTTCTGCTCTCCGATTCGCTGACCTTTGGCGCATTGCTCTACGCTTACAGCTACGGCCGCATTTCGACGCCGAATTGGCCCACCCCGTTCCATTCCCAGAGCATCGTCAATGCCACCATCATGACGGCATTTCTCCTTACCAGCTCGCTCACCATGGTCCTGGCGGTGAGAGCGTCAGTCGATGGAAACCAGAAACTGCAGCGGCTGTTTTTGCTGGCCACGATGGCCTGCGGTGTGGGCTTTCTGATTCTCCATGCACGGGAATGGACCAGCCTGATCGCCGAAGGCTTGACCTTACCGGGGTTTCCTGCCGCCCCGGGGCACAAAGCGGCCGGTGAATTTGTGGACGTGGCCAAGAATGTTCCGCAATTCCCCGCTACCTTCTTTGGCCTGACCGGAATGCACATGTTGCACGTAACCCTTGGGGTAATCTATCTTGGCGTGATTGCACTTCGGCGCAAATTCATTCCGATCCTGCTGGTCTGCTGGCTGGCGGCGTGGCTTGGGACGCCGGCCTCGAGCCCGTTTCACTCCGGGGCGCACGTGCTGCTACTGGCAGCGATTACGATCTCGATCATTCTGTGGTTGAAACCAAAACTGTACGATTCGGCCGACGTGGAGGTGGCCGGACTGTATTGGCACTTTGTGGACCTAGTATGGATGTTCATCTTCCCGCTAGTCTATCTGATGTCCGCCAAGATTTTGTAGGAGCGCGAAAACCATGGACGCAACGCAACTGGCCATTGAAGAACGTGTTGCCGAGCAGCACCGCCACCATAAGAAGGCCCTGTTTTTCTGGGTATGGGGCGCGTTACTGGTGATGACCGCGATGGAAGTTTATCTGACCTATCAGAATATGGAGCCCAAGCGCATGCTCACCATTTTGATGGGACTGTCGCTCATCAAGGCAGCACTGATTATCGGATTTTTCATGCATTTGAGATATGAAGTCTCACGGATGAAGTGGCTGACCATGTGTTCGGTCGTTGGCTGCCTGATTTTGATGACCATTTTCTTTTTTCCGGATGCGTTTCGAATTCTGCATTTGGGAGTGCGATGAGACTCCGGCTGACAATTCTGACGGTACTCTTGCTCGCGTGGACAGCACCTGCGTTGGCTCAAGGTTGTGCCATGTGTTATAGCTCAGCCCAGGCCACCCCCAAGGAAGGCCAGCGCGCCATCAACAAAGCAGTGATCGTGATCCTGATCCCGCCGGTGGGATTCATGACCCTGGGGATCTGGATGGCCGGGCGCTATGCGCGAAAGCGAGATCTCGAGCAGGGCGAATCCTGCGAAGGTTGACAAATCCCCGGACAGGTGACCTGCGTGAGCGGGGAGTGCACCCCGCGGTAGTCTACGCGCGAAACATAATCGCTGAGAGTCATGAACAGAAGTAGCGCCAGCCAGAAAATTCCCGCAATGATAACCAACTGGGTGCGGCGCGGGCTGTATTTTGCGTGCATGAAGAAGAGCACGACGAGCATTGCCTTCAGCGTGGCGATGGCCAGAGCCACGACGATGTTGTATTTGCCGAGGTTGACGTAGGCGGCGTAAACGGTGAGACCTGTCAGGATCAGCAACGAAATGATAATCGCCATGTAGGTACCGGGCTTGACAATATGCTCGGTGTGTTCGTTTTCTGCCACGCGTGTCACTCCCTATTTATGCCGGTCAATCAGGTACAACAACGGGAACAGATAAATCCAGACAATATCGACGAAGTGCCAGTACAACCCCACCACGTCCACGGGCGTATTCCATTGCGGCGAAAATCGTCCCGCGAAGGATTCTCTCAAGAGCCAGAACAGCAGTCCCGCACCAATCACCATGTGTAGGGCGTGCAAACCGGTCATTCCGAAGTAAGCGGAATAATAAAGTTGCGCGTGGGAGTTCAAATCCGGGTCCGCCGCCACGGCCTGGGCAATTTCCTCGCGCTCCACCGCTAACTCTTCTGGCTTCAGGTCCTCGCACTTGCTGGGATTATTCACGCAGTAGGTGATATCGAAATTCCTTCCGGGAACCAGGTGGTGATTGAACTTCTGGGCGTATTCGATGTATTTCACGCCCAAGAAAACGAAACCCAGAAAGATGGTCAGCACGAGGAACAACGAGAGGAGCTTTTTTTTGCCGCTCTGTGCAGACCACACCGCCATGGCCATGGTGAAGCTGCTGCCGATCAGTACGGCGGTGTTGAAGCCGCCCAGTCTGAGGTCGAGCGTGTTGCTGCCCATGGCGAAGGCATGGAAATAAGCGTGACGGTTAACGGTGTAGGCGAGCATGATGCCGCCGAAAAACATCACTTCCGTGACCAGGAAGATCCACATTCCGAGCGAAGCGGTGTCCTTCTGCTGCTCAAGTGTCTTAAATTGTCCGTACAGCTCTCCGGTCCGATGCACTCCGCACTCCTCTGTCCGTCAGTTTCAGGCGCAAACGGCGCGCTTGGTATTCGTTCAGTCGTCCCCGTGAACCGGCCGAAGCGAAGAATCCACGGGCATATCCAGACCAAGATCCGGTCGGTGATAAAAGTCGTAAGGTTCCCAGGTCACCACCGGAGTCGTTTCAAAATTTTCTGTCGGCGGCGGCGATGGCGTCTGCCATTCCAAGCCAGTTGCGGGCCACGGATTAGGTCCGGCCACCCTGCCATAAAAGGCCGACCAGGTGAGATAAAGCAGCGGGAGCAGGTAGCCAATCGCGAGAATGGAAGCTCCGGCAGTGGACATCACGTTGTAAACCTGAAATTCCGGTGGATATACGTGATAACGCCGCGGCATGCCGAGATAGCCCAACAGGAATTGCGGGAAAAAGGTGAGGTTGAAGCCCACGAAAAGGATCACCGCGGAGATGCGCGCCAGCCACTCTGGGTACATGCGGCCGGTGATCTTTGGCCACCAGAAGTGCAGCCCGCCCAGATACCCCATGACCGCGCCACCCACCATGATGTAGTGGAAGTGGGCTACGACAAAGTAGGTGTCGTGAATGTGGATGTCTGTGCCGAGAGACCCCAAGAACAAGCCCGTCAGGCCACCGATGAGGAACAGGCCAATGAAACCGAAGGCGTATAGCATCGGCGTGTCAAAGGAGATCGAGCCGCCGTAAAGCGTGGCTACCCAATTGAAAACTTTTACGGCCGAGGGAATGGCCACAAGAAAAGTGAGGAAGGAGAACGCCAGCGCGGCGTAGGTGGACACCCCAGTGACGAACATATGGTGGGTCCAAATCAGGAAGCCGATCACCGCGATTGCCATGCTCGCGGCTGCCACGAAGTGATAGCCGAATAGCTGCTTGCGCGCGAACGTGGGGATCAATTCGCTAGTCACGCCCATGGCCGGGAGAATCATGATATACACGGCTGGATGCGAATAGAACCAGAACAGGTGCTGGAACAGAATGGGATCGCCGCCCATCGCCGGATTGAAAAAGCCCAACCCAAAGAGGCGTTCCATACCGGCGAGCGCCAGGGTGATGGCCACGACGGGTGTTCCGAGGATCATCACCACCGAAGTCGCATAGTGAGTCCAGACAAACAGCGGCAGGCGGAACCAGGTTAGCCCCGGGGCGCGCATAGTGTGGATGGTCACAAGGAAATTCAGCCCCGTGAGGATGGACGAGAACCCAACGATGAAAACGCCGATCACTGCCGGCGCCACCGCGGAATTCGAATACACCGTGCTCAATGGCGTGTAGAAAGTCCACCCGGTGTCCAGGCCGCCGCTCACCATGGAATAGAGCGTGAAGGCGGCGCCAACCACGTAGACATACCAGCTCAGTAGATTGATTTTCGGGAAGGCCAGGTCCTTGGCACCAATCATCAGCGGGATCAGAAAGTTGCCCATGACCGCGGGAATCGAAGGAATCAGGAAAAAAAAGATCATCGCCACGCCGTGCATGGTGAACATCCGGTTATACGTATCGGCGGAAAGCAGCAGACCAGCAGGCGTAAGCAGGTGCAGGCGGATCATCATGGCGAAGAACCCGCCGATGAAAAAGAAGAAGGTGACGGAAATCAAGTACAGCAGTGCAATGCGCTTGTGATCTGTGGTCAGCAGCCACGAACGGATGCCATACGTGGCGTTCAGATAGTGCTTGGTGGGCATCTGCAGCGCCGGTTTGTTTGTTTGCGTGCTTGTCGGACTCATACTATTTCTTCCCCATTGCTGCTGGTGCAATCCCAGCGCCCTTGGCAGGCACCGGCTGCGACTGCAGGGACTTGATGTAAGCCGTCAAATTCAAGATCTGCTCCTCGGTAACCAGTCCCTGAAACGTGGGCATCACCGGCTGGTATCCAGCTACGATTTTAGCTTTCGGCAGTAGGATGGACTCGCGGATGTAGGCATCGTCCGCAGTCACCATCGATCCATCAGCAAGCAGAACCTTACGATCGTACACCCCGTTTAACGAAGGCGCGCGGCCCGTGCCGTTGGCGATGTGACAGGTGTTGCACGCCAATTGCGTGAATAATCTTTCTCCAGCCGAGACTGGATTCACGTCTCCAACCTCTCCGGAAAGCCAGGTGGCGTATTCCGCCGGATCCATGACCGTTACCCACCCACCCATAACCGCGTGATTGGTCCCGCAATATTGCGAACAGAAAAAGTGGTACCTGCCGATCCTGGTGGCGCGGAACCACATGGTGTTGTAGCGCCCCGGCACCACGTCCATCTTCACCCGAAACGCCGGTACGTAAAAATCGTGGATTACGTCTTCGCTGCCCAAAATCAGCTTGATGTTCCGGTTTACGGGAACATGCAGCTCGTTGATCTCTCTCCGACCGTTCGGCTGCTGCAGCCTCCACATCCACTGCTTGCCGATCACGTAAACGTCCAGGGTGTCCTTCGGCACCGTGCGGTAATTCACATAGACAACCGCACCCCAGGCAAACATCCCGAGCGCCAGGATCAGCGGTATCACCGTCCAGCCGATTTCTAGCACGTTATTGCCGTGGATTTCCGCGCCAATTTCGCTGGGCCGCCTCCGTCTGAATTTGAAGCCCGCGATGATAATCAGGAACGTCACCAGCACACTGAAAAACAACGAGGTAACCAGGATAAATAAGAACAGCGCATCCACATTGCCCGCGAAATTGGAGGCCTGCTCTGGAAAAAATGGTAGCGGTGACTGCACGGCTCTAGTGTGCTCCTTCGGCTGGCGAAACCGGCCCGGAACTTCCGTTCCCGCCGGCGCGATGATCGCGACGGCGGAAAATTACAAAGCCAATGGCCATCGACAGCAGGGTGACCACCCCGCCCATCCGAATGACCGAAAGAATCGTGGCGCTGTAACGCCCCTTCGTTGGATCGTACTGGTAACAAAATAGGAGAATGTGATCGACTGGAGTGCCGATTTTTCCGGCTGAGGCATCCACCAGGCCCAGCCGCACGTGGCTTGGCGGGTAATCTACACCGAAAAAGTAGCGCGAGATGCGACCATCGCGTGTGAGCAGCAGGATTCCGCTTGCGTGGCCGAACAGCTTCGTCTTCGGGTCGTAGGTAAACCGGAAATTGGCTGCTTTGGTGACGGCATCGATGGATTCTTTGGGTCCAGTTAGGAAGTGCCAACCCGGCTCTGTCGCGGGCCGCGCGAAGCGGGACATCGCTTCATGTTTCTTCTTTAAGGCCGTATCCGGCCTGTCCGTGGAGTCGAAGCTGAGGAACACGACTTCGTAATCCGTGCCCGGATTGAAGGAAATCATTTTCAGCGAGCCCACCAGGGTCTCTTCCACCTGATTGCAAAGCATCGGGCAGGTGAGATAGACAAAGGCGAGCACAACGGGCTTTTTGCCCGAGTAGTCGCCGAGCGTCACCTGCTTGCCGTACTCGTCCACAAACGGAACATCGAGCGGAATCTGCGCTTCAAGTTGCGGGTCGAATCCGACGTTCACCAAGGCCGGCGGCAGCCCATTGGAAGACTGGCCCACATTGTCTGGAATCATCTGCGCCCTGCTAGCCGTAAGGCCAAGCAGCAGCACCATCATTCCCGTCATATAGGGTAGCGCTTTCATTTTCTCCTATTTTTTCTCCGTAGGTGCCGTGGGCAGAGCCGGCAAGCCCTTTTCCACAATTAATTTCATGGCGTCCGATACAGGAATCTGCACAATCCCGTTCTGCTCATCCACCCAACCAAGTTTATCGTTGCCCGCAGTATCTTCCTTCACCATATCCCGCCAATCGCGCTGTGGATCGACAAGATGGCCGGGCATGCCCTGCAGCCGCGGCTCGGGCGGCATCGGCGGGCCCGATTCCGAGCGCGACGGCGGCGGCGGCGCGTAGTTGGAGTTCCAAAGACCTGTGAGGCTGCGATAAATCCCGAGGGTGAGGAGATAGGACAGCGCAATCGCAACCCCCAAGTAAGCCAGGAATTTCAAAATGGGCGTGGGCCGAACGTCCCGTGTCTCAAACGAAACATCCTGGTTCTCCGGGCCACGGCCCTCCCGGGCGAGGCTCTTGTGACGCTCAGTGCTCATCTTGGGCAACAGCCTCCGCAAGTTTGGGATCCCCCAGCGGCAGCAAAGGCCGCTGCTTCAGGTTCATGGCAAAAAAACCGACCCACAATCCGATCAGGGCCACGGGAACCACGATGTCCAGCCAGGTCGGCAATGCCCGCGCCGTGAATTCCGGTCGCGTCATCCAGAACAGATCGACCAGCCGCATGAAGATCATCCAAAGGGCAATCTTGGAAACCAGCCGCGCATTCCGCTTCACATCCTGAGACAACAACAGGAGGAACGGCACGGCAAAATGGAACACCAGCACAACCACCGCAAGGACGCCCCAACCACCGCTGAGCCTGGTGCGATAAAACGAGATCTCTTCCGGCTGGTTACCCGACCAAATGATCAGCAACTGCGAAAAATCGAAGTACGCCCAAAGCATGTTGAAAGCGAACAGCAGCTTCCCAAGATCGTGCAGGTGCCGTTTCTGCAACACCTCGGCAAATGGTTCCGAGCCGGATAAAAGGACCACCACAGCAATCATCAGAGACATTGCGGAAACTGCCTGCCCGGCCACAAAAATGAAACCGTAAATGGTCGATGCCCAGTGCGGCGAAAGCGACATCACCCAGTCGAACGAGGCAAAGGTCATGGCCACGACATATAAAATAATTCCGGGTCCGGCCATCAGTTTGAAATGCCGGCGCAGGGAGCGATCTTCCTGGTCCACATCCTGCCTTCGCGACCAGTTGTTAAACAGCCACATCAACACAAACCAGATCACAAAATAAATCACCGCCCGCAGCAGAAATCCTCTGGAAGTCAGGTACCACTGTTGCAGCGGAGAAAGCGGCTCCGCCTTCCGGCGTTCCGGATCGAGCCAAGCGCCGTAGAGCGAATTCATCCCCAGCACCACCGGCACAAACATGAGAACCATTAGCCAGATGTTCCTCGCTGCCGCCTCCAGCGGTCGCCGGATGATAATTCCCCAGTTGCCGCCGGTCAGGTGCTGCAGCATCAGCAGGCCGAGCGAGCCCAGCGTCAATCCCAGCACCAGCAAGTAACTGAACAAATAGGACTGATAAAATTTATCGGGCGAACTAATCGCTCCAAAGATGGCCAGCAGCAGCGCCACGCCGCCGATGAGCCATCCCCCTCTCTGAACGCGATCAACGCTCGCAGGCGCCAGGTATTCTTGCGCACTCATTTCAAGGCTCCTCCCGCCAAAAGCTTCCGCCGCAAGTCCGGTGGCAATTCCGCAACACGCGCATTACGGCTCAGCTGCAAAGCACGGAGGTAGGCAATAATGGCCCAGCGGTCCTGCGGGGGAATCTGCGCAGAATAGCCGTACATGGCGCCAAATCCGTTGGTCACGACATCGTAGATGTAGCCGTTCGGCTCCTGCCGCAGCCGCTCCTGGTGAAAGCTTGGCGGATGCTTCATGCCGCGCATGGCCACCATGCCACGGCCATCTCCCTCGAAGCCATGACACGGCGAACAGAAAATCCCGTAGCGTTCCTGGCCGCGTTCTAACAGCTCCGCTGTGAGTGGCAGCGGAAACGCATTGGAATCCTTGGGCACCAACAATGCGTCGTCGGCAATCGACCCCCGGGCAACCGTATTTTCTGGCACCGGCCTCTCTGACCGTCCGTCCGGGAAAAAGGATGACGGAGAGAGCGGGTTTTGCCTCGGTTGGTTGGCCATGTCCTGGCGCAGCGAGCCACACCCGGCCAGCCCAATTCCAAACACGGCAAACAGTAGCTCGACGGCGAATGGGGCCCTACTCCGCATTAGACACCTCATGAACGTGATGTGCCTGAACGCTTTGCAAGAATTTCGTCGTTTCCGCCAGGTGGAATTTCGGATCGCGCGACTCGATGCACAAAAAAAAGCGGTCCGACGATGCATGAGAGAAGCGTTCCACGTTAAACACTGGATGATACGGCTGCGGCAACAGGTTCAATGCCAGCATGCCCAACACTGCAAACGTCGCTGCCCCCAGAATCGTCAATTCAAACGTCACGGGAATGAAGGCCGGCCAGCTGTTGAGCGGCCGTCCGCCAACATTGATGGGATAACTGATGACCGAACACCAGTATTGCAGACCGAACCCTCCGAGACAGCCGAGGGAGCCGCCAAGGAGCGTTAGCAGCGGCACCCCTGTCCGGGGAAAGCCGATGGCGCGGGCCAGTCCTTCGACGGGGAAGGGCGTGTACGCACTGATGTACTTGTACCCGGCTTGCCGCGCCTTGCCGGCCGCGTTCAAGAGCTGTTCCGGGGTAAGGAATTCGCCCATCACACCGTAGCTGTCGGAGTGGTGTTCGGTCATGACTTTCCCTCGCCGGATTCCGATTGGTGCGCCACCAGCTCCCGCATCTCTGCAATCGCGATCGCGGGCAGGGTGCGCACGAACAGAAAGATCAGCATCACGAACAACCCGATGGTGCCGGCAAACGTGCTGTAGTCCCAGAAAGTGGCGGAATATCGGCCCCACGCGGAGGGCATGAAATCGCGTGTTAGCGAAATCACCACGATGACAAAGCGCTCCAGCCACATGCCCGTGTTAATGACCAGGGACATCACGAAAAGAGCCGCAATGTTGCGGCGCACCTTTTCAAACCACAGAAGTTGCGGGGTAAGGATGTTGCACAATATCAGCGCAAAGTAGAAATGGGAGTACGGCCCGTGGAGGCGCTGCTGCGCCAGGAATACGTCGAACTTGTTGCCACTGTAAAACGCCATAAAAAACTCGACCGCATAGCCGTAAGCGACAATCAAACCGGTGGCCAGCATCACCTTGGCCATGTTGTCCAGGTGGCGCATGGTGATGAAATCCTCGAGGCCGTAGGCTTTGCGCAGCGGAATCGCCAGCGTCAGCACCATCGCGAAACCGGAATAGATAGCCCCGGCGACGAAGTACGGCGGAAAAATCGTGGTGTGCCAGCCGGGAACAATCGCGATCGCGAAGTCAAAGCTCACCACGGTATGCACGGAAAGCACCAGCGGCGTGGCCAGCCCCGCGAGCAACAAATAGGCGGACTGATAGCGGTGCCAATGATGCGCCGATCCGCGCCAACCCATCGACAGAATGCCGTAGATCACCTGTTGCGTCCTGTTCTTCGCTCGGTCCCGCAAAGTCGCCAAGTCCGGCAAAAGCCCCACGAACCAGAACATCAGCGACACCGTGCCGTAGGTAGAGACCGCAAACACATCCCAGATCAACGGGCTGCGGAACTGCGGCCAGAGTCCCATGGTGCTGGGATACGGCATCGTGTAGTACGCCATCCAGGGTCGCCCCATGTGAATGAGCGGAAAGGTGCCGGCGCAGGCCACGGCGAAAAGCGTCATAGCTTCCGCGAACCGGTTGATCGAAGTGCGCCACTTTTGGTTTAACAGAAACAGAATCGCGGAGATGAGCGTGCCAGCGTGGCCGATACCGATCCACCACACAAAATTCACAATCGCGAAGCCCCAGCCAATGGGAATGTTGATGCCCCAGATTCCAACGCCCTTGATCATCAGCCAGGCTATCGACACAAACAGCGCCATCACCAGGCAAAAGCTCACCGAAAATCCCAAGATCCAGCCCATGCTCGGCGGGCGCGTCAATACCACGGCGGCGATTTTGTCGGTAACCGAGGCGTAGGTATGTCCGGGTTCGAGCAACGGCTCCAGCCGGCGGATTTCGGATTGATTCTCGAGAGGCTCGATGTCGCTCATGCCTTCTCCAAATCCGGATTCGGGTTGCGCACCGCCGCGAGGTAGGTCGTGCGCGGCCGTGCGTTAATTTCGCCGAGCACCGAATAATTTCTTTGCTGTGCCTTCAACCGGGAAACGCGGCTCGCCGGGTCATTGGCGTTTCCGAACACAATGGCTTCGGAAGGGCAGGCCGATTCGCACGCGGTCACGATCTCTCCATCCCGAATAGGTCGGTTCTGCTTTTCGGCGTCAATACGCACGTTGTTGATCCGCTGCACGCAGTAGGTGCACTTCTCCATCACCCCGCGGCTGCGCACGGTTACTTCCGGATTGCGCATCAATTTGAACTGCGGCGTCTCCCAGTCCTGGAAACGTAGGAAATTGAAGCGCCGTACTTTGTACGGGCAGTTATTCGAGCAATAGCGTGTGCCGACGCAGCGGTTGTAAACCATGTCGTTCAAGCCTTCCGCGCTGTGCACCGTTGCGCCCACGGGGCAAACCTGCTCGCAAGGCGCGTTTTCGCATTGCATGCACGGCACGGGCTGGAAAAACGTCTCGGGATTGTCCAGCGATGCGTTATACGTGGCGGGGTCGCCCGTCTCGGAATCCGCATGGACGTAATAACGGTCCACACGGATCCAATGCATTTCGCGCCCGCGCATCACCTGATCCTTGCCGACCACCGGAATGTTGTTTTCCGCCTGGCATGCCACCACGCACGCATTGCACCCGTTGCATTTGTTCAGATCGATGGCCATTCCCCAGGCATAGCCAGGGTAGGTGAATGCCTTGTAAAGCGAATCGTCCTTCGCGGGCGCTTCCACCCCTTCCTGCGCAAACCGTGGATTTTTCTGGTATTCCTCGAGCGTTCCCGTGCTGAGGATTTGCCGCCCTTCCATGTGAAAGTGATACTGCGTGCAAGCCAAGGGATACGTGCCACCTGTCGGCGTCATCCGGCCATCGCTCGCCGACCACAGCGCACTCGATGTGCGCACCACATAGGCATCGAAACCCTTGTTTGTGCCAGTCGATCCCGCGCGCTTCCTTCCGTAACCAAGCGGCAGCACCACGGTGTTTTCCGCCAGCCCCGGTAACGTCCAGGTCGCGGCCGTCACCTTACTTCCGTTCAGCGCAATATCCACGACCGCCGAAAGAATCTGGCCGTGTTCGCCGCCGCGGGCCGCGACCACGTGCGCCAGGTCCATCTTCTGCGCTAACTTTGGGCTGACCAGTGCGGCGTTATCCCATGTCAGCTTGGTCAATGGCTTTGGCAATTCCTGCAGCCATCCGTTATTTGCAAATCGTCCGTCGTACACCGTTGGGTCGGGCCGGAAAATAAATTCGATCTGATCGGTCGGAGCGGGCCTGAAGGCCGGGAGATTCGCGACGTTGAACCTTAGTTCCGGTGTGATGGGAGCGAATTTTGTGCCAGGGACGATGCCGTCGTTCAGCCACTTCCGCCAGCCAGCGTCGATGGCCGATCCCAGATGCACGGAAGCTTCGGTCCAGTAGGCGCGCACCGCTTCATAAGCAGGCTGGCCAGATTTGCCACCAAATGCCGCCACTAGGTCGTGCGCGGAATGCGTGTAGTACATCGGGGAAATCAGCGGCTGAATGATGCTGGCAGTACCGTCGTGGGCACGCGCATCGCTCCAGGATTCAAGGTAGTGCGATCCTGCAACATGCCACTGGCAGTAGGCCGAAGTCTCATCGAAATGCTGGCTCAAGTGAATGGACGTGTTGACTTTGCTCAATTTCGACGCGAAATCAAAATCCTGCGGCGCGTCATACACTGGATTGCCTTCAAGAATCAGCAACAAATCCACCTTGCCGTGGTCCATTTCTGCGCAGAGCGCCTGCATGGATTCGAGATTCCCTAACCCTTGGCCATCGGCTGGCTCGGTGTAATATAAAGTTGCGCCAACATTTCCGAGCGCCGCGTTCATCGCATGGGCCAGCGCGTGCACTGCGGCGGGCTGATATTCGCCCGCAATCACCAGTGATGCGCCGCGCTCCTTCTGCAGGTCACGGGCGACCGCTTCCAACCATTTTTCACCTTCACCGGAAAGCGAAGCCGCGCTCCCAATTCCTAGCTTCGCGGCTAGCGCGCGCGCGAAGAGTTCGACGTCGGTCGAACGCAGTGGGAGGCGATGATCGGCCGAGGAACCCGTTACGGAAGGGACGGGCTCGACGACATACAACCGATTCATCGTATCGCTTGGCCCATCCAGCTTACGCCGACGACTGAATTCGCGCGCATGGGCGATGTGGCCAGTCCCGCTGGCCAGAAAATCCGCGTCGAGCGAGACAATCACGTTTGCTTTGCCGATCGAATAGACGGTGTTCACGTTGCGGCCAAAGGCCAGCTTCGCACCCTCGCGCGCACCGTCGCCAGTGGCGGGCTCCCACTGATACCACTTTGTTTCGGGGTAGAGCGCCAGCAGTTTACGAATTTGGGCTATCAGGGTGGGAGAAGTGACCGCACCCGTCAAAATGCGGAAGCCCGCGCCATTGGTGGCTTTTGCGTTGGTAGCCAAATCTTGCGCCGCGTCGAGGAATGCCGACCACGAACGGATTTCGCCGGTGAACTGCACCGTTTGCGAGCGGTCCGGATCGTACAATCCCAGGATGGAAGCCTGCACGAACGGGCTGGTGGCGCCGAGGCTCGAAGGATGGTCGGGATTGCCTTCGATTTTCGTCGGGCGTCCTTCATGGCTTTCCACCAGCACACCCACGGCATCTGCGCCAAAGGGCATCGCCGTCGCATAAAAATTGGGTTTCCCCAGGATCACCCCATCGGGCTGTCTCACGTAGGGAACAATGCGCGTCTCATCCGGCCGCCCGCAGCCTGCCAACCCCGCCAGGGCTAGCGACGCGCCCATCAGTTTCAGGAATTCGCGGCGTTCCACCGTCTCGTCCCACTCCGAGGCGTGCATCGGGAATTCCCGGTGCAACAATTCCTTGAAATGGGGATCTTCGGCCAACTCCTCCAGCGTCCGCCAGTATTGCTTCCCGGTCTTCGATTTCAGTTTTTCGCGGGCGGTTTGAAGATCCAGATGATGCTCGCGCACTTCGGTCGGTTCCGCGTGCTCGTCGTGCGCATCCTGGCCAGGTTGATCCGCATGCACAGGCACACCCTGCAGGATGCGCAACTGCTTCTGGTTTGATTGATCGTTCATAGCGTCCATTACCGGTGGCACGTCGAACAACTGGTCAGTTCGGCCGTCGTTCGAAGTTTGTACTCCGCCGCGAGTTTTTTTCCTTCTTCTTCCTGGTTCGCGCCCGCTTTCCAGTCCATGCTGTAAATCTCACCCCGTGGGCGCAGATTCTTCACCGGATTCCGATGGCATTCCAGGCACCATTCCATGGAGAGCGGCGATGCTTGGAACACCAGTGGCATTTCGTTCACCGAACCATGGCAAGAGGAGCATCCAATTCCCTTGTTGATATGAATGCTGTGATTGAAATAGACGTAATCCGCCAGACGATGCACCTTCACCCACTCAATGGATTCATTGGTCCTAAAGCTTTCGCGAACCGGTTCCAGATAGTCCACATTGTTGAATAGTACCGAATGGCAATTCATGCAGGTCTTCGTTGGAGGGATTCCCGCATAAGCAGAAGTCTCTACGCTTGTATGGCAATACCGACAGTTGATCCCGTCATCCCCCACATGGTGTTTGTGGCTGAATTGCAGCGGCTGATCGCGGGTCACTCGCTGGTTTGTGATGTAGGGTGACCTCGCCACGACCAGCACTCCGGCCAAGGCGAGACCGACAAGAAATACCAGCGCGAACAAACTAAATCGCGAGATGGAATTAAAACTGCGATGAAAAATTTGTGCCATGTCAACATTACGCCCGAGCGGTCAAACCCCTGTGTCGGTCCTCAGTTTCGGGGATTTTTCCATTCTGTCCCGGATGGTATCTGTCCGGGTCACCCAGCGACCGATTAGTTTCCGATAATTTTTCTGGGAATGCAACCCGAAAGCACATTTCTCTTTTGCGTTTAACAAACCAACTCCGCATTTTGAACTCTTGTTTCATTGTTTCATTCGAATGTTCCGAGCGCATTTGGCCGGCTGCTTCATTTCCTGCAAATCTTTGAAAGAACTCATGGTTTCTCTTTCATCATCTTTGTGTTTTGCTTCGTTTTGCCCTCTGATTCAGTCCTTGCGTCGCCCTTCAATTAATTTTATTTATGCCTCCCTCCAAAACATCGACTCTTGCTCATACTTGTTCCGGTTGCTATTCTTTTTAAGTCTCTGCCGTTTCATCGCGGAGCCTATCCTGCTTCGGTTCTTCGACGCAGCCTTTCCCGCTGCTGGGGCGTGGTCCAACTGGTAGGACACCTCACTGTTAATGAGGACGGTGAAGGTTCGAATCCTTCCGCCCCAGCCAATCTAATTGATTCTTGACTGTTTGTTTTCCGAGCCTATGGTCGTCGATAAACCACAATCTACCCGGGTCGAGGAGCCGACATTGTTATGTAATCAAGTTAATGCTTAAAACTGCGCCTCCACGTCTTCGGGTTTAATACTACGCGTTCGCTGCTTACCATCATACGGGATTGGTATCAGTCCTTGGTTTGCATAGCCCTCCCGCTATGTTTCAAGGGTTGTCCTGGTCAGCGATTTAGAAGTTACGATGAAGAGAAGCGGTTCTTGACAATTCTCTTATTACAGTCTAATATTTAGACGGTAATGTGGTTTTATGACAAGGCAAGGCCTCAAACTAAAACAAGCGAGCGCGGTGCTGCAAGTTCAGCCTAAGGAATTGCAGAATCTTGTCCAATTTGGAGTTGTGAAGCCCAGGAGAGCTGCAGGAACGTACTTTTTTGACACAAATGTCTTATTGGCAGCCAAAGTTGCCTTGTACCTAAAAGAATCGTTGGGGACGCGAACGAGCGTACTTTCCAAATTAATGCTTGCGTTCAGCGCGTTTGAAGAAAAGTCTAGAGCAGAGACGCCAAACTACGTCGTTTTCAGTTGTCGGCTTACAGCGGAAGAGGAACCTATCAAGCTTGGGGTTCCATTTCGAGCTTTCGAGAAGCAAGTTGAGGAGAGAATGAGTCGGATCGATCTCTACAAAGACCTGCCGCGCGGGAAAAAGCGCCGGGGTTGGAAAAAGAAGTTTCTAGAGTCGCTGACGGAGGCCGCAAAGGACATCGGCGAAATTCCTGAAGAAGAAATCTTGCGCACGGTCCGCGCCTATCGTAGAGAAAGGCGTGTGCCGGAGATAACCGTTGCCGCTGAAAGCTAAGAAGCAAAGGAGGCGAGGTGTCATAGATACAAGTGTCCTGGTCGCGGGCGTGTCTGGTTTTAGGGAGTCTTACGTTCGCGGGAGGAATCCGAGCGCGGATCTACTTCACGATTGGGCCGAGAAGAGCCATTTCACTTGGTTAATAACGGAAGACATCTTGGATGAGTACAAAGAAGTTCTCAGACGCCTCAAAGTGCGTCCGGCCTTAATCGGGAGAATCATCAATCTAATCCGAGAGAGATCTGAAGAAGTGAAGGCTCGCTGCGCAACTGAGATTTCTCCTGATCCCAAGGATGATCCGTTCTGCGTTTGTGCGGAGCAGGGCAAAGCCGATTTCATCGTAACTTTGAATCCGACCGACTTCCCGCAAGACCGCTTGAAAGCCTGGGTGTCCTCACCAAAGCAATTGATCGAAAGAAAGTAGTTTTCCGCCTCTAAACATTCTCTTGGACATTCGTCCGATTAGCCAAATCCTACTGAAATCATAAATATCGGGGTGGTGAAGGACTTCGCATGGAGATCTCCCTTGTCGTCATCCTACTAATGCATTGCATTAAGTATTGCCGTCGAGACCCATACAGCCAGCACCGACTACGTGCTGACTTGTCCTCAGTGGTATTCTGAAAGCGCCGATTGCTGAGTCGCAAGTGGGAATTGGAGTTGTGCGACAAGAACAGCGACACTACGAAGCAGGACCAAAGAACACGAAGGCGAAGCCAAGCGCTAATTGGAATCCGCGTGAGTCTGTTCGTAAACTAGACAAAACCCGCTGTCGGCTTGCCTGGTGATCTGTTTTGGACAGCGAAATAGCCGCGTACACATTGGCGATTCGCACACTGTGCGGAGCCTTTTGCACGTTCTAACAGTTTCTATCAATTGGATTGGTTGGCGGTTGGTAACGTCTTCAAACCGTGAGGCTTGGAATTTAGTATGTGATTTCGAATCCTTCCGCCCCAGCCAATCCAGTTGATTCCTAGCTGTTTGTTCTTAATTTTTCAAATAGACATCCGAGTTGCTATGATTGGGAAGGATTCAGAGAAGGCACAGACCGCATACAAACGCAAAATTCAAAAACTCAGTCGTCAATTTCCGGCTGGTCATTCTGCGTTTGAATAGCGGGATCCCCCTTCGCAAATGCCCGCACTGCGCTTGTGCCGTCCGTGAATTGTGAATGCATTTATCGTCGCTTTGATTTTTTAACACCAGTTCCAAGATCGCCAGCTCTAATCACTCAGATTCGCACACATTGCCATGGACCAACGGCGCCACCTGAACCGCGAGCGCGAATTTGCCCTCCAGCCCGGCGATTTACCGTCGGACAATCGAGCAACCGATTCGGGCGACCCGAGTTTCAGTCAACTCGATTAGCGAACTGTTTTGTTTCGCCTTAGGACGCAATCAGCAACAGTTTCAAGGTGCTGGGCTAAGACGACCGTCAGGGACCCACCTTCAGATACTTGTCAGGTTGGAACTTACCACCGTCAACGTAATTCTTGTTGATCTCGGTGAACGCGTGCCACTTTTCCGGCAGATCATCCATCACGAAAATGGCCGTCACCGGACAGACAGGTACACAGGCGCCGCAATCAATGCACTCGGTAGGATCGATATACAACTGAGGAACTTCATCGAATGTCGGGCGGCCATCGTCATAGGTACGGCCCTTTGCCGGATGAATACAATCCACCGGGCACACGTCGACACAAGCAGTATCTTTGGTCCCGATACAAGGTTCGGCGATAATGTAGGCCACGGCTAACCTCCTTGCGCTGACCTTATCAGACTTCGATGGTTCAAGCTTCGAGATTAAGTTGCCTTGAGGCTGATAGGCTAGCGTTCTCTAGTGTATGATGCTTCTTCGACCTCCGCTAACAGGTCGTTTAGCGAGACAGCAGTCTCCCCCAGCGTCTCGGCCACCTACAGGTAATAGGACACCAAGCAGTTGAAAATTGGCAAGAGGGCAGCGTAGGCCCAGCGACTCGAACCTAAAACCGCTGCGAACAACGCCAATACGACTGCGAGAGCCCATTGCCAGAAAAAAATAAAACGATAATTCAAAATGCGGGACCGTAACGATGAACCGAAGCAAGATTGTGGCCCAAAAGAAGGAAGAACACCCAAGGCTCATAAAACCGCACACTTCAGACCAGTTCTGCTTATTCATCGTAGACAAGCCATGATTGAGTGCGGAATGAACCACCGCCCCCGCCAACCCCTCTAAACTTTTCGAATCCTTCCGTCTCGGCTAGATTTTCCTTCACAACTTGCGCCATATTCTCCATGGCTATCATTTAGATCGGAGAGCCAGCACAGTTTGCTGGCTCGGAGCAGAGATACCTCTCTTCCTTCTGCGCCCGGGCCAATTTAGCCAAAGCGCTGAGAGCCGTTCACTGCCCCTTTATTTTCCCGTCGGCTGTCAAACGATCGAGATATCTACCGCTGTGGGTTCTTGATTATTTCTCGCAAAACTCGCCCTAAATCTTCGAACCGAGCGACCGCTACCAGCGACTAAGCGACGATTTTCTTCCCTTCGACGTAGATTCTTGATCGTAAGGTGCTCCATCCAAGTAGAGTTTTTACCGTTGCCGGTGCGGAAATAAGATTCCCAGATGTACCGTGCACGATCTCGTCTATTTCCGCCCGGTCCCCGCGTATTTCGAGCCCCGCCCCCCTGCGCCTGATTGCGCCCACAGCACACTCGGGCTCAAACGCCCGCACAGCATGCATAGCATTAGAAAATCTTCAAAATTCCGTGAACTTTGCCGTTTTTTTGCTTCATCGATGAGTTCTCTATAACTGGCCGAAGCCTAGTCCTCCGGATTTGGGCCGTTAAGGGAGGATGTCCCTTAGATTCGTTCCGCGCGTCTCGGATTTGACTTGCACACTTGCTACGGATGCAGCGCAGGCGGTGCATCTGACAACTTTTTCAGTAGAGCATCGTCTGCCTTCTTATGTAATGCCTTGAACTTCGCAAATTCTTCTTGCGAAGCCGCCGTGTTCCCCATCGCCTGATACAAACTGCCCAGTCGGAAGTGCATATCAGGCTGATCGGGATCGAGTTTCACAGCCTTTTTGAATGCAGCCAGCGCCTCGTCATACTGTTTCTGGTCCATATAGATCGCGCCCATATCCGCGTAGGCTATTCGGATGTCATCCTTCTGCTGCAAGGCTTTCTTCAGCAAGACCAACGCTTCTTCTGGATGATTCAATTTCAATTCAATATCACCAAGGTAGGCCAGCGACTGGGCATTCGCCGGATCGATCATCAATTCAGCTTCAAACGCGGCTTTTGCCTCCTCATACTGGTGAGCCTTCCAGAGCAAAAATCCCAGACCGAAGTGGATTCCCGCTTCTTGAGGAGCCACCTTCACCGCGGCCCGGAACTCCGCAATCGCTTCCGAAGACCGCTCCAAACCGTCCAATGCTTCTCCCATCAGCACGTGAGCCGCAGCCGAATCCGGGTTCTGCAGTAAAATTTGCTTAAACTCAATGAGGGCGCATTCATTGTCTCTTGACCACAGACAGCTTTGCGCAAGCATCTGATGTAGTTCTGCGTTACCCGGATCGGCTTGTGCTGCTATCTTGAGGTACTTTGCGGCATCTGCAAATTGCTTGGCGCCGTAATAGCTCAAACCCAATAGTGTGCCCGCTTGCATGCTATTGGGATCGGCAAGCAGTGCTGCTTTAAGCGGCGGTATCGCCTGCAGGAAGCGCCCCTGTTTGAATTCTGCCAGGCCCAAATTAAGCTCAATGCCAGGCAGCTTCGAGTTTATCGCCAATGCCTTTCGATAGGCTGCAGCAGCTTCGTGGTACTTCTGCTCCTTGGAAAGCACTACGCCCAAACTCGCAAAAGCGGCGGCATCGTTTGGATTACGCGCGGTAACGACGCGCCAGGCTTGGGCCGCCTCCTCGAGTTTCCCTTCCTGCTCCAGTGCCACAGCATCTGAGCCGCTAACACCTTGCGCTTGATCCCCCGACGGCATGAACAGCGACAACCCGGTGAGCAGCAAGGTTCGACACCTTCTGCTCCAGGCCAGTCTTTCGAGTTTATCCATTCCCTTATTATCCTTTGACATCGTAACGTTTCAAACTCGCGCGCCAAAGCCGGATTTCCGCAACGATTACCCCTCAACACAAGAAATCGACCACTCCCAGCCTGGCGCAGACTACCGCTCGGGTAATCAAGAACGTTCTACTTGACGCCTCCGGTGACGGAGACTACTCTGGCGCTAGTCTTCGGTGCACTGATGCACTATACGAATGAACATCTTCCGGTGCGGATTGTGCTGCTACTTTTGGTTGGTCTCTGCTTGTACTCCGCTCCCGCCCTCTGTCAAGACAGTTCAGAACAAGGAACAATGTCGCGGGGTGATCGGGCGGAAATTGCGGTTACTGTGCGCGACAGCTCCGGCGAGATCATATCTTCGCCTGCTTCTGTAAAACTCTATAAAAATGGAATGCCAAGCGATCAGGCATCGACGTCGCACGGCCGCGCCTTTTTCATTCCTCGCAGCTTGGGAGAATTCACAATTATCGTCGAAGCGGCCGGTTACAAAACAGCACAAAAGGATGTGTCGCTTTCCATTGCCGTCAAGGATGAGGTCGATATTTACCTGACCCGGGATTTGCCTTCGAATCAAAACGGAGAAGTTCCCGGCAAGCCGCTCCTGGCACCAAAGGCCAAGGAAGCTTTGGACAAAGGATTGCAAGCCATCAAAGAAGACAAGCTCGACGAGGCGCAGAAGTACATGAGCGAAGCAATGAGGCTCGCGCCTGCGAACCCCGAAATACTGTATGTCCAGGGGGCGCTCTATTTAAGACGCCATGATTGGGCACAAGCGCAAACTGTTCTGGAGAAATCCAACCAGATCGATCCGAATCGGCCTCGTGTGCTAGCCGCACTGGGGATGGCACTCTGCGATCTTAAGAAGTACGAACAGGCCATCCCACCCCTCGAAAAATCAATGCAGTTGGAGCCGACCGCAGCTTGGGAGACGGAGTGGGCACTCGCGAAGTCCTATTATTACCGCGAGCAGTACGACCAAGCTCTCAAAATGGCGCAACAGGCCCATACAGATTCTCGCGGAACGGCTCCGCAGGTCGAACTGCTTCTTGCTCAGTGTCTGACGGCAGTAGGTCGCTATGAAGATTCGGCACGGGTACTTCGAGAATTCTTGAAAAGCAACGCCAATGACCCGGACGCAGCAACTGCACGCCGCTGGCTGGATGGCTTAGCTGCCAACGGCAAGATTCACCGGGAAACCAATCCCACCCCATAGTCGAATCATCCGTCTGTCTCTAGGACTCCCTAACGCACACACGAAGGTACCTATCAGCATTCCAACCCTTCCACTTTCGTTGGGGACGGGCGCGAAGCAAAGAGCTTCGAGCAAGCACACACTTAGAGGCTGCAGAAACGGACGCTGTAGGCTAAAGTGCGGCATCTTTATCGGCTACACATGTTGCCTTTCAAGCCCAAAGGGTGGGCACCAAAACAAAATGCGACGGGCGGGGGGTGGCCCACGCCTCGTCGCATTTTTCTACAAGGTGCTAAAGCTGCAAGCAGCTTAGAAGTAGAGTTTCAGAGCCAGTTGGATCGTCCGGGGGTCGTAGGCGCTTGTAATCTGACCAAAGCCGCCGCCTCCAAAAGTGTTGTTGATGCCGCCATTTTGGCCGTCAACCTTCCATTGGGTGTGGTTCCAAACGTTGTAGAACTCCGCGCGGAATTGCAGGTTGCTGCCCCGCGATTCGCTGAAGAGGAAGTTCTTGTAAAGGGAAAGATTCCAGTTGTCTCGGCCTGGCCCGCGCACAGAGTTGTGGGCCACGTTGCCCCACGCCCCAGCTGCCGGGTTTGAATAGATTGAGGTATCGAACCATTGGTTGACTGTGTGTGGGTCGTGTCCTGTGCCTGTCGCGTCCGGACGCATCGCGGTATTCGGAACCACGCTGGCCGCGCTTTGGTTGTTATCTGAGATATTGATCGGAGCGCCAGTCACGGCGCTGACGATGCCCGCGATTTCCCACCCGCCCACGACCGTCTTCAACATTTTGTTCTCACTGTTCTTGAACAGCGGGATATCGTAGACGAAGTTGGCAAAGAAAATTTGCCGCCGGTCGAAGTTGGATGGACCGAAATCATACTTCCAACCCGCGTACGGATCAGAAATATTGTACAGGTCTCCAGCGCTTCCTCCGCTGTTGAACGAGTCATTGGTGTGGGAATAGGTGTACCCAAGCTGATAGGTCAGGTCGCTTTTCAGGTTGCCACGCATCCCAACTTGAAGGGAATTGTAGTCTCCGTTGGCTTCATCCTGCGCCATTCGAATGCTGCGGTATCCGAGGTAAGGAACGTTGGCATTATATGTCGCATCAATGGCGTTGCTCGTCACCGCGCCCGGTAGGAAGCCTTGCGCCGGCAAGTTTGTCTCGGTGTAATAGTTTTGATGCCGGTTCTGGGTGCCAACATAGGACACAGACAGTACGGACTTTCCGAGTGCCTGTTGTAGGCCCAGGCTGAACTGGGTGCTTCTGGGCGCCTTGTAGTTGCTCTTATCCAAGCCAGTCATGTTGTTGACCGGGATAGATGCCGGGATCGTTAGGCCAGTCAGAACGCTCGTTTTAGGATCCGAGAGTGACACGTTGTTGAAGCCGACGCTGGCAGAAAACGGAGGGCTTCCAGCATTGTTATACACGTCGTTACCCTGGATGCGTTCGTACATGATGCCGTATCCGCCGCGGATGACGGTCTTCCCGTCGCCCTTCAAATCATAAGCAAACCCAAGCCTCGGCCCAAAGTTCGACCAAGAGTTGTTAACGCAACCGTTGGGAATCGAATTAATGCCGCAGATCCCGATGCCGTTTAGATAAAACTGCTGACCCGCTAGAATCGGGTTCGGGCTGGGCCCAAGTCCCGGGCTGCTCGGAGAGATAATGTTGTAGTTTGTTGTGCCGTTAGTATTCAGCCCAAAAACTGCAGGGTTACTGGTGTTGTATAGGCCAGGGTAGAAGTTGGACATCTGCGTGTTCGCTTCATACGTATGCGGAATTCCATCCCACCGCAGTCCAAGGTTCAAAGTCAGCCTGTTGGTTGCGCGGTAATTGTCCTGGACGTACAGCGCCCAGGAAACGTTGTTCCAGTGACCGCTGCTCTTGACGGCGTCCTCGCTGTAGCCTTGGCCATAGCCGAGCAGGTAATCGGCGAAGCCGTCTCCCGTAAAGGAACCATTGAAGGTATAGCCGCCTTGAGTATTTTTGAACCAATCCTGAACCTTCTTGTAGAGCGCCCAACTGCCGCCCATTTTGATCTGGTGGCGCCCTTTCGTCCAGGACACGTCATCTCGAAGCTGGTAGTCGTCCGCAACGTTATTCCATGGCGTCCAGTTGGAAGTGTAGCAAGCAGTGCTGCTGTTACAGTTGCTGCCCAGTTGGATCGACGGGATGCGATTGTCGACGTTTGGTCCGGTAAAGAACCGATTGAACTGGAAACTAGCCGGCGCGTTGACCAATCCCAGCGGGAGGATCGCAATGCGGTTCCCGTTGTAATTGAAGGAAGCCTCGTTGACCAAATTCGGGTTGATGACATAAGCGGTATGGATCACTGCGGCGTATGAAGGATTGCCGAAGGTGTTGTAGATGGAAGGTACATTGTCACCGCTCCACATCGTCGTGCCGTACTGCTGCGAGATCTGCTCGGCCACAAAGTGCCCGTAGATCGTGAACTTGTCGTTTACGTTTTCGTCAATACGCACGACTTCTTCTCGCACGTCGGTGGGTAGATTATTACCGCCCTGGAAGTTGCTGCCATTGTTAGGTGCGGGGAAAATACCGCCGTATTTCCCGCCGGCATGCAACAGCGCCTGGCCGTTAGGATCGAGCATGCAAGAGGGAATCACGTTGCCCGGGAACGGGCTACCTTGTACGACACCGGTAGGAAGAACCCCACCCGGACAATTCTGCGCGATAATCGTCGGAGAAACTTGGGTGGTACTCGGAACCATGATAGTTGTAGGATTGGCACTGAAATTACCGTCATACTCAGCGGTGGGTGGAACATTCTGGTTGACAAAGCCACCCTGAATCATCTTGCGCCATTCCATGTTATAGAAGAAGAATGTCTTAGTCTTGTTCGGGTTGTACAACTTCCCAAATGTCACCGGGCCACCAACGTTGAAACCATAAACGTTGTAGCGCAGTTCAGTGACCGGTTGCGGAGGAGGGTTAAAGAAATTCCGCGCGTCCAATGCGTCGTTGCGGAAAAACTCCCATGCCGATGCATGGAACATTTTCGTGCCGGACTTCACCGCTGAGCTGATGGTGCCACCAGAAGAAAGTCCATAATCAGCGCTGTAGTTCGAAGTCAGAGTCTGCGTCTCGGCAATGGCATCAATAGAAGGCATGATACTCGAGCTTCCCGCGCCCCCGCGGTCGGAATTCTCTCCGCCGTCCAGAAGATATAAGTTATGGCCGGGACGGTTTCCGTTGAAGCTGATATTGCTGTTGGCGCCCACGGGCGTCGGTGCCTGAAAGTCTGGCATCAGGTTCGAAGCCCCAGTCGTCAGGGTGACATAGGAATAGATGCTTCGACCGTTGGTAGCCAGTTCAGAGATCTGCGTCCCGCTAACGAGGGAACTCTGCTCACTGCTGTCGGCTTGCACCGCGATGGTACTCGATTCGACGGAGACGGTCTCCGCCTTCGTGCCCAATTTCATTTGGAAGTCGACGCGAACGCGGTCATTTACGTTCAAGACGATCCCTTTGGTCTCTTCTACCTTGAAGCCCGCCGATGCCGCTTCCGCCTTCACATCGTATTTGCCGATCGGCAAACCGGGCGTCACAAATTGGCCGGCATCATTGCTCGTTGCAGTATTAATGCGGCCCGTCTCAACGTTCGTAATAGTGACTGTTACGTTGGGAACTGCGGCACCGCTTGGATCCGTAATCGTACCCACAATCGTTGCTTCTTGAGCAGCGGCGAGGAAAGGCAGCCCGGCCAATGCCAAGATTAGTAATGCTAAGTACTTTAGATTGAATAGTTTATGGAATGTACTGCGCGCGTGAGTAGACAACAACGTACTTCGATTCATTTTTCACCCCTCTTGCCCACCGACAAGACTTATTTTTTAGCTAACCCCAGAACTCACCGTTAACGTTAACGGTCGAACCCTTGTATTACTTTGCTGAATTCATGTCAAGCAAATTATTGTTGGTGAACCAAGAAAGAACAACACAAAATCGATTTGATGAGTTCAATCGGATACCCCCTTTCTCTGGTTACCCGTCACAATTCCGGCCCTAATTTCCTGAATTTTATTCCACCGGAAGCGCTTACGGACGCCTCCGATCCCGTTCCCTCAAAAATTTCTCAGCCAACAGCTGTCGGTAGCTGCAAATTTTTTACAGTCTGCTCAAGTGCTCTTACTTCACGCGCGATTTTTTTCTGTGAGAAGATGAAAATCGTTCTACTCATCGCACGTGATTGCCTTAGGAGAATGAATGGCCTTCGATGGTCTAAAAGATTCTAACTCGCCGCTTGTCCCGCTTAGCCGTCGAAAGCTGCTTTCCATCCTCACTCGATCAGCAGCAGCCTACAGTTTTTTCCCCGCGCACAACCTCTGGTCTCCGGCTCCGCCAGCAACCGCCAAGATTGATTTTGCTCTGAAGACTCTTCCCTTCCGCGTGGAAACCGATGAGACTCCAAAATTTCCTCACGCCCCCGCAACCATGGCCGGCGGCGTCGCAACTTTCGACTACAACAAGGACGGCCGTCCCGACATTTTTTTCCCCAACGGCGCAAATATTGAAACGCTGAAAAAAGACTCGTCGAAATTTTCCAATCGCCTCTTTCGAAATGATGGAAATGGATCCTTCACCGATGTCACCAAAGAAGCCGGTCTGGTGGGCACGGGTTACGACATGGGCGTAGCCATCGGCGACTATGACAATGATGGCCTTCCAGACATATTTGTTGCCGGTGTCCACGGCAATTCTCTTTATCACAACAATGGAGACGGTACGTTCACCAATGTCACTGCTAAGGCGGGACTCGATCACTTCAGAGACCCAAAGCACGGCCCGTTATGGGCTACCACTGCCGCGTGGGTCGATGTAAACAACGATGGCTTACTCGATCTTTTCGTCGTCAATTATCTCCAGTGGGACGTCAAGACCGAGCATCTCTGCGGACCTTCGAATGCCTACGATTATTGCAGCCCCAAATTCTACGAAGGCCAGCCGAATCAACTCTTCCTGAATCGCGGTGATGGAACTTTTGAAGATGTCTCCGAAAAGTGGGGCCTTCGCGAACTGGTTGGCAAAGGCATGGGAGTGGGAGTCGCCGACTATGATCTCGATGGACGTTCCGACCTCTTCATCACCAACGACACCTCCTACAATTTCCTGCTGCACAATACCGGCAAAAAATTCGAGGAGGTTGCGTTCTCCCAAGGCGTCGCCCTGGTAGAAGGTGGCGAATTCATCTCCGGCATGGGTCTAGATTTCCGCGATTACAACAATGATGGCTATCCCGACATCGTCCTGGTGGCTTTAAACAATCAGACCTTTCCAATCTATAAGAACAAAGCCGGCAAAGGCTTCGAAGAGGTAACGTATGCCAGCGGAATGCGCCAGCTTAGCCGCAATATGGCAGGCTATGGCGCCGGTCTTTTCGATTTTGATAACGATGGCTGGAAAGATCTGTTCATTTCACGTGGCCATGTGGAATCCATACCCAAGCCTGGAATGGATATCGAACAACTCAACACCGTCTTTCGCAGCTCTGGCGCGAGCGGCCAATGGCAAGCCCTGACTGCCGAAGCGGGGTTTGCTGCGGCCGCACCAGCCCGTCATCGTGGCTGCGCCTTCGCCGATTTCGATGGCGATGGTCGTATGGACATTGTTGTCACGGCGTTGGGAAAGGACACGGAAATCTGGATGAACCGCACGGAAGGCTCAGGTCATTGGCTGGCAGTGGCACTAGAAGGCACAAAAAGCAATCGCGATGGCATTGGCGCGATTGTGAAGGTTGTAACTTCCGCCGGACCTCAGTACAACCACATGACTACCAGTGTCGGTTACGCTTCTTCCAGTCACGGTCCGGTTCACTTTGGCCTTGGCAATGACGCAATCGCTAAGTCAGTGGAAATTCGTTGGCCATCCGGCATCACGCAAACTCTAAAAGAGGTCCCAGCCGACCAAATCCTAAAAGTAAAAGAATCCGCCTCAAAATAACCGCACGCCGCTTTCGGCACTTCGATGTTGTTCCTCATCCCGTGGCACAGTCACTCTTGTTTACCCTGAAGGATGAAGGGACTGTGCTCTTGGGTTACGCGCCCCCGCCTCAATCCTTCTGTGTCGGCAATCCCGCGTCCAACCAACCCTTCCATCCGCCATCCATCGATTCCACATTCGTATAGCCCATCTTCTGCAGATTATCCGCACTCAACGCCGATCGAAACCCTCCGCCGCAATATAGGATCATCTTTGTCCCGGCGTCAGGAATCTTCTGCTCAATGTCTCGTTCAATGATCCCCCGGCCTAAATGAATCGCTCCCGGCAAGTGGCCTCTCGCCCACTCACTTTCTTCTCTTACGTCTATCAATACGAATTTCTCGCCGGCATCCATGCGCCGTTTCACGTCCCCAACATTCGTTTCCTTTACCTTCTTCTTCGATTCGTTGACCAACGATAAGAACTTTGGCGCGTGAGCCATATCAGCCTCCGGAATAGCTTTCCCAATGCTCACTCTACGACAATACAACTCTCCCCTCAAAACAATTGGGCGTCCCATGCATCAGGACGCCCATCCAATTTAGCCCATGCTTTACTTGCTTGTTGCTGGTTCCGTTCCTTTGTTGCCAAATAGACGGACATAATTGACCAACTCCCACCGCAGTGTTTCTTTCGTCCGATCTCCCTCACCACCAACCATTTTCCCCCGTCCATTGGTAATGATGTAGAACAAATCGCCATCCGTCATTTTCGAAATGCTGTTGGCATCGCGCCAATCGTGCAGAGTCAGTTTCATTTGCTCCGCCAGGTCGCCTTTCCCATCACCATCTTTTCCATGACACATGCTGCAATGATATCCATACAGCTTTTTTGCATCCGCTAGCCCCTCAAGTGTCGGCTTCACGGGATTCACTTTCGCCGAAGCATCCGCGGGTATCTGTGATGGCGCTGCTTCCGCCGTCGGTTTTGAATTCTGTTGCGCAAAGCTTGCGCTGAAACCAATCAGAAGGATCACACTCAATAGAAGTAAAATGCGACGCATATTCGCTCCCCTAATAGAAAATGTCTTACCTGGAGCGAGGTAATAGATTATCTGGGCAGATTGTACGCCTGCGGAGCCTGCAATAGAAGCCTCCGCATCACGCTGGAGTGTTTCATGCGCTCTTGACAGCCCCTGAGCGTTAGCCCAATTGGGAGGGTGGCACAGTCACTTTTGACTGTGCTCTTGGGTTCCACACTAAATCCCTACCGGCTCTTACAATTTGCCGTTTTCTGACACCGCATTCAGGATGGCGCGAACTCGGCATCCCGCCGAGGCCTTTGGGCTATCGCTGTCTCGACCTGCAACAAATGCCCCTGTCTCGCGAATTCGCGTTCGCAATCCATCAATCTGCAACGGAATTGAATCCCGCGATGCCGCTCCTCGTTTCACATAAATCAACAGTGCTGCTTCTCCGGGTGAATCCACGCTTGACGTTATGCCCACTCCCACCACATCCGGATTCTTCAGCAACGCAGCCGTGTGTGCAGTGTGGACTGGCTTCGCGCGCTCCATTTCGCCAGCACGCAACGCGTAGACCATTTGCAGCTGCGCAATGCCTTGCATCATCTGCAGCGTCTCTTCATCTGACAACAGTCCGCGATATATCCACCCGTCGCCCTCGATCACTCTCGTCTGTACTCCGTCGACACTTTGTGGAATTGTATTTAGTGCAATCCCCCTGCTCACAAATAGTAGCAGGGCGCCCTCTCCCGGATGGTCGTAGCTTTCGCCTAAGCCGATAGCATGAATTGCGGCATTCGTCAGTAACTGCGGCGCTTCGACATCCCTCGCCAGGGAGGCTGTATGCATCTTCTCCGCAGCTACTTGCGTTCGTGGAGCTGTGGCCGACTGTGGCTGTGTCGGTAGCGTACACCCAATCACCTGGTGCGCTGCTCCTCCCACAAACGTGGGAGTGGTATTTCCAGTACCGGGAAACGCGCTCAACACGTCACTCACCGGATTGCCTACCGCATCGGTGTCCGAGCCCGCAAACAGCAATGCCACTGGGTCGGCCGTACTCTGTGTCACGATCAACGATCCGGAATCACCGCTCGCACTGAAACTTCCTCCGGTCACGGACACCAAATCCGTATAATTCACCGTGAATGCTTTGGTCGTGTCGCCACAATGCTGGTAATAATCGACGCTCGCGGAAACGTTTATCCCCAGCACTGTAGAGCACGTTAATCCTGTCGTTCGTCCGCTTTTTGCCACGGTTTGCGCTGGGGCCGCCGGCACACCTATCCCCGCATGCGGCGCGCCCGCATTCGGTATTCCGTTGGTAGCCGTTGCGCCCAACAAGAGGATGTTGCCGCCCGTGTCGACTTGCCCGTTCACGATTTGTGCCAGCGCCGCATCAACCATCGGCAATGGTCCAGTCTGCAAATTTACAAATTGGAAAAGGTGCGCAACGGTCTGTGTCCCGACCGTGGTGCAGGTATTGGGGCTGGGCACATCAATGATCCCTGGTTGGCTGATGGAATCCCCACTCACTCCATTGTCACTCTTTGCCAGCACGTGATTGTTGCTCAGAATATAGTTCGTTCCATTCAGCGTCACGAGCGACCCAAGCGTTCCTGCACAGCAAAATCCATTGTTTGTGTCAGAGATATTTCCGCCAGATGTTCCCAGCAGCACCGCTCCCGTTTGTGCCTTCTGGTTTGGCGCAGTAATCGTCACTGTCGCTGTCGCTGTCACTCCTGCATTGGCCACCGCGGTGATCGTTACAGTAGCGGTCGACGTGGCCGGCACCGCCCCTGGTGCAACGTAAACGCCTGAACTCGAGATGTATCCGGTACTTTGACTGCCGCCGGTCACTCCATTTACTTGCCACGTCACACTTGTATTCGAAGAGCCTGTAACCGACGCTGTGAACGCCTGCGTCGCAAATACACCCACCGAAGCCGTCGTCGGGGAAACCTGCACGGTAGCGGTTTGAGTGCCACCTCCGCTGCCACTGTTATTCTTCACATCCGATAAACCACTGCATCCGGCAACCAGCGTCAACGCACTGAACATCAGCGAACCAAAATAGTTTCGGCGCATGAAATCTCTCCAGGCACTCAACCGCCATTTCAGCCTAGCACTTTGAATCAGCGCCATTTGATTTACGAGATTAGAGATTGCTTTATATGCTCCCTGCCCGAGGGGACAGGCCATTTCTGTGCAGTAGTTTCTTGACCGCTGACAATTAATCCATGTCCCGCCAATTCGGCCCGACGCCTACTTCCACAACCAGCGGCACAATCAATTTGTGAACCCCTTCCATCTCTTCCTTCACCAATTTCCCCAGCGCCTCTTTTTCCTTCTCCGGCGCTTCAAACAACAATTCGTCGTGCACCTGCAGAATCATTCTTGATTCCAGCTTTTCCTTCGCCAGTCGCTTGTCGATCGATATCATCGCTAGCTTGATTAAATCCGCCGCTGTTCCCTGCAATGGTGAGTTCAACGCGGTCCGCTCCGCGAAATTCCTCAATTGCACTTGCGGTGAATTAATCTCCGGCATCGGCCGGATCCTTCCAAACAAGGTTTTCGCCACTCCGGTCTTTCTCGTCTCCACCAATATATTGTCGAGATATTCTTTCACTCCCCGATATCGCGAAAAATAGGCCGCGATAAATTGCGCCGCCTCTTTTTGCGGAATGCCCAGTTGTTGTGCCAAACCAAACGCCGACAATCCGTAGATGATCCCAAAATTGATCGCCTTGGCCGCCCGGCGGTGCTCTCCCGTTTGTCCCAACGGGCCAACGCCAAATACTTCCTGCGCCGTGCGCGCATGAATATCCTCACCGTTGCGGAACGCTTCGACCAACACTGCATCCCGCGAGAAATGCGCCATGATTCGCAATTCAATCTGCGAATAATCCGCCGACAGCAGCACCATGCCTTTTTCCGCCACAAACGCCGCGCGAATCTCTCTACCCAACTCACTACGCACCGGAATGTTCTGCAAATTGGGATCGCTCGAACTCAACCGCCCTGTCGCCGTTCCCGTTTGCGACATACTGGTATGCAGCCGTCCCGTATCCTTATGGATCAACTTCGGCAACGCATCCACATAAGTCGACTTCAGCTTCGCAATTTCCCGGTACTCGATAATCTTTTTCGGCAGTTCGTGCTGATCGCACATATATTCCAGGATGTCTGCCGCCGTCGACCGTACTTTCCCTTTCCCTCGTCGCGCGGGCGGCTGCAAGTTCAGCTTGTCGAAAAGTATCTCGGCCAATTGCGTCGGCGAATTCACATTAAATTCGCAATCCGCCAGCTTCCAGATGTCCTTCTCCAGCCGCCGCACTTCTTTTTCCATTGCCTGCGACATGGTGTCGAGCGCCTTCGGGTCCACTCGAATGCCCACCCGTTCCATCTCCGCAATCACCGCCGCCAGTGGCAAATCAATCGTTTCATAAACTTTCAGCAAATCCTGCGCTTGGACCTCTGCGCGCAACGCAGGCGCCAATTTCTGCAGATTATCCGCCCGCTCCCCCGCTCCTCCGCCCATTGGCGAATTAAATTGCCGGAACACCACGTCCACAAAGTTGTGGTTTCCCGTCGTTGGCTTCAGCAAATACGAATACAACTGTGTCGCGTGCTCGATTCCCTCCGCTTTCCCGGCCAATAAATGAAAAAGTTTTGGGTCATGCACAATCTTTCGCCGCTTCTTATCGCGCAGCACCGGCTCCAGCGCCTTCAGCACTTCTCCCTTTTCATCGACCCAGACCGCTCGCCCTTCTCCGGGCTTCGATGAAACTTCCACCGAAACCACCGGCGTTCCAAATCCTTCCGCTTCGCGCTCCCCCGTATCCAGGTTTAACCACACGGCCAGCGGCTGTTTTGTCGGCACCTTACTCAAGTACTGGCGAAATTCTTCCACATTCCCCAGTTGCGCATAGTCTTTCTTCTCCCCGCTGGCTTCAGCCGCAGCACTGAACCTCGCGCCTTCTGGGGCGAGGCCTTCCACCGATCGACCACTCGGTTCCGCGCCGCCCGCCAGCAAATCCTTCAACAGAGAATTAAATCCCAGTTCGCGATACAGCACTCCTAGGGCCGCCGGATCTGGCTCTCGGATTTGCAACGCATCCAAGTCCAGCGGCAGGGGCACATCCGTGCTGATCGCCGCCAACTTCTTGCTCATCATGATTTGCTCAACTTGCTGTTCGAGCGCCTCGCGATACCTCTTATTCGGCACTTCTGCCGCATGTTCCAGCGCGTCTTCCACGGTGCCATATTTCTGGATCAGTTCCGTCGCGCCTTTATCTCCAATTCCTTTCGCTCCCGGAATGTTGTCGATCGTATCGCCCAGCAGTGCCATCAAGTCGATCACTTTGGTTGGCGGCACTCCCAGTATTTCTTCCACTTTCGCCGCATCGATGATTACATCCGCTTTCGCTCCGCCCGTCCCGGTCTTCAGGATCTTCACTCCCAGCGTCACCAACTGCATCATGTCCTTATCGTTCGACACCACCAGCACATCCAAATTCTTCTCTGCAGCCTGCTTCGCCATCGTTCCAATCACGTCATCCGCTTCAAAGCCATCAAACTCCAAAATCGGCAGCCGCATCGCTTCGCACAATCGCCGCACGTACGGCAATTGCACGCTCATTTCATCCGGCATCGGTTGCCGCTGCGCTTTATACTGCTCGAATAATTTGTCGCGAAACGTTGGTTGTCTGGTGTCAAACACAATCCCGATGTAATCCGGTTTATAATCCTTCAGCAACCGCCGCACGATATTTGCAAACAGGAATGGGACCTTGGTCGGTAATCCACTTGGCGCATTCATCCGCACCATCGGCGCGTAAAACGCCCGGTAGATATGCGCCATCGCATCCACTAAAAATAATTTCTTCGTTGTTGGTTCTTTCCCAGCCATCGCGCGAGTATATCAGGCCCTAGTAGCGCTGGCTCTTGCCCGGAGCCTCGAAGGGCCGGGCCAACCGGCTTGCCCATTACAATAAATTGTCATTTCGGCCGGAGAGCCGATGCCTTCGTCGGCTCGCAGTGGAGAAATCCCTCCTACTCTTTCCACTTCCTCAGCTAACAATCCCCAGCGTCTTTCCCACTTCCCCTAAAATATTCGCCGCCTTCAACAACTGTTCTCTCTTATGCGCCGCGCTCACAATCGTTCGTATCCGCGCCTTACCTTCCGCCACTGTCGGGTATCCCACCGCGGGGGCGAACACTCCCGCATCGAACAATTTTCGCGAAAACTCAAACGCTTTCGCCGCGTCTCCCACATGAATCGGCACGATCGGCGTTTCGCTGGTTTTGAACTGAAACCCGCGCTTCTTCAATTCCCGTTTGAAATATTTCGTATTCGCCCAGAGTTTCTTCACCAACCTCTCCCCTTCTGGCGAATCCAGCAAGGTAAACGCCGCCGCACAAGCCGCAGCCGTTGCCGGTGGATGCGAGGTCGAAAACAAAAATGGCCGTGCGCGCAAATACAAATAGTCAATCAAATCCCGTGACCCGCAAACATATCCGCCCATCGACCCGATCGCCTTGCTCAACGTTCCCACCTGAATGTGTACTCGTCCGTGGCAACGCAAGTGATCGACTGTGCCTCTTCCACCGCGGCCCAGCACTCCGCTTGCATGCGCGTCATCGATCATCATGATGCATCCATATTTCTCCGCCAGGTCGCACAACTCGGAGAGCGGTGCGATATCGCCGTCCATCGAAAACACGCCATCGGTAATGATCAGCTTCTTCCCCGGGAACGAAGCGTTCTCCTGCAAAATTCGTTCACAGTCCGACAAATCCTTATGTTTGAAAACTTTTATCGTGGCCTTCGACAAACGCGCCCCATCAATAATCGAGGCGTGGTTCAGCTCATCGGAAATAATCAAATCTTCCTTGCCGAGCACTGCCGAAACCGTTCCTGCATTCGCCGTGAATCCCGACTGGAACACCACGCAGGCTTCTACGTTCTTGAAGCGCGCAATCTTTTCTTCCAGCTCCAGGTGCAGCGACATCGTTCCGGCAATCGGTAGCAAGTGCATGACAAATCATTGACACACCTGGAAC